>DASXEU010000059.1:0-4341 GCA_036489935.1 Acidimicrobiales bacterium | reverse complement strand
CTCCACCGCAGCACAAAGGCCACGGCGCTTTCGGCGCCGTGGCCTTTGTGACGTACGTGCTCCTGCGCCCGAGCCAAGAGATACGTGCGGTGCCGAATTACTGCTTCGTCGTCACTATTGAAACGTTGTTCGAGCCGGTTTTGGTTACCCACTTAATCGTCACGTGAAGGCCCTTGCGACTCATCAAGAACTTTGCGACGACGTCGGCGCGGTGTTTCGCAAGTTGCCTGTTGTTCTTCGCGTAGGCCGTAATGGTGATCGAAGCCCCTGACTTCAACTTCTTCAAGAGCGCTCCGAGTGCATTCCGTTCATTCGCGTTCAGCGATGCGCTGTTGGGGCCGAAACCGAACGCCACCGCCTTTGGCTTCACCGCTGGCGGTGCCGTGGTGGTGGTCGTCGTGGGTGGTGCGGTGGTTGTGGTCGTGGGCGGTGCGGTGGTCGTCGTGGTGATAACACCTCCGCCGCCACCTCCGCCACCGCCACCGCCGCTGCCAGCACTGACCGAAATGCTCTGCTGCACCTGAGTGGCACTCACGTAGGGGCTTGAGCCGCTCGTCGTGTCGTTGAAGTCAACGAGGCACGTGCCGACGGCCGTGAATGTGACGAGCCCCGAACTGATCGTGCAGCCCGTGGAACTTCCGTTGAGGGTTATGGCGACGGTGTCACCGGACGTTGCGGTGGCACTGGCGGCATAGGTCCCGCCGATGGTGCCGGTCCCCGGATTAGTGCTCGGCGAGATGACGTTCGCAAACGAACCGGGATTGGCGGTGATGACAGCATTGACGGTTGTTGTCATGGCAGAAGCGACAGACACTGGGTTGGTCACGTTGTCGATCTGATAGGGCGAAGCAACCGATGAACCACACGTCGGGTCAACGACCACCGTGAACGAGCCGACGGCGAGGTTTCCAATTGAGTAGGTGCCATCATTGGCGGTCGTCGCGGAACCATAGTCGGCTCCGCCTGTTGATTGATAAACGTTCACGCAGACACCCGATACTCCGCCGGGCGCTTCCGAACTCGTGATGGTTCCCGATATCACGCCGGCATCGAGGAGTTCGTAACTTTCGTCAATTGGACTACCTGCCGCGAGGGGTGTCGGCGTTGTCGTTATGACGTCTTCGTAGGGCGACACTTGTGTGAAGTTGCACGTGGGATCGTACTCAAACGTGTAGTTGTCGTCTGGAAGGCCCGTGATCGAGAAACTGCCGTCCGAGGCAGTGATCGCATTGCCTTCGAAACCAGTGGAAGCGTAGGCGTGAACGCAGACGCTATCCACTCCGCCGGATGGACTCGTTACGGTCCCCGTGATTGTCGCGCCAGCGGTCATAACGGCGTCGATTCCACTCTGTTGCGCGCCCCCGGTGAGGGAGACTGCCGTCGCATCTCCGCGATTGATCGTTCCCGGACTGGTAGTGCTGTACCACTGCTCGGCGTAGTTTCCGGCGGCGCAGCCGGATTGGACATAAAAGTTGACGATGTAGCTGCCGGCCGAGAGGCCCTCAATGTCGTACGTTCCATCTGAGGCGGTGTTGACAAATCCGTAAGCGACTCCACTGGTACCTGATGCAAACACGCAGACGTTCGGGATCGGCGCTCCACCAGCCGCTGCCGTTACGGTGCCAGAAATATCCGAGCCTGCGGCCATGACGGCATTGATGCCAATCGTTGGTCCTGATTCACTGGTCGTCACGGCGAGCCCGTCCGAGGCATTCGTACCGGCGAAGGGACTGCCGTTGTACCACTGCCGGGCGTAGTCGCCTCCAGTTCCTGAGCAGCCGTAGCCTTGGGAGAAGAAAACAACGTTGTAGGTACCGGGATCGAGACTCGTCAGGGAATACGTCCCGTCGGATCCCGTAACGGCGGTCATTAGCACGCCACCACCACTTGTCGATTGCACAGAGACGCAGATGTTCGGGAGCGGAACCGCGCCTGCGGCGGTGACGGTCCCGGTAATCGAAGTGTCTGCGGCTGCGCCTGCAGGTAGGGCCGTGAGCAATCCCAGAACTAAGGTGCAGGCGAAGAATACAAAGCTGACTCGACCATGTAATCCCGTTACGAACTTTTTCATGACACCTCTCATTTACTCGAGACCCCCGAGAAGCCTGCGTGAACGTTTAACACATATTGATCAACCGTGTCCACGGGATCCTCTTGTGCGGTGAATTCCAGGGTTGGACTTGGCGGCAACGGCCTGACGGGCCGACACCTTCGCAAATGGAGTGTCTTCGCTATAAGGGGCGAGGAGTCCAATTAGGGAAACGCTGCGCAATTCAGCTCGCGGGGCGCGGACCTCATCCGTAATTCTTCAGCGAGAAATTACAGGCAGCTGCCGCGTTGATGAACCGCGACGACGCGATATCGAGGGGTTCCGTGGTAATACCAAGAGGACTCCCTCACGATCAGATATGTCGCCGACACCCGACAGATCCCTCGGCATCGACGTCGTCGGGCGCCGAACGACCGACGAAGAATTCGTAACAAGTGGGCACACCGCACTTCGCCCCGAGATATGAATTGTGGCGCCACACATCTTTATGCGTGCATGCTCCAGCGCGTGATTCCGGTATTCGTGTCAATACGAGGATGAATGAAATGACGCCTTCGAGTTAGAAGTTCAGGAGCCCTTAATTAGTGGGAGAAAATGAGCTTCCGTCTCGATAACCGATTGGCCCTGCCCGTTTCCAGGTGAATATTTAATTCAGGGACGGATCGCCCTTGAACGAAAAACGAAACTCGTGAGACTGACCGTCCGACACGTAGTGAACGACGAGGAGTGAAAACACTCGTCCGCGCTTCGTCGAGACCGGTAAGGAGAACCGAACCGTGCTGCGTGGAAAGTACGACATCTTGGACGCCGCGCAGTACGGCTTGCAGAGATTCATGGCGAAGGTCGTTGTACCCACAGCGCTCGCCGACGTCCATCGCGTCCAGTGCGTGTCGGTTAGCTGCGTGTACGCGTCGGCGCACGTAACGATGAAGGTTCGAGGCCGGACAACGTCGGAATTCTGACAGGTCAATACCTTCGCGTCAGCGCTCACGGCGAGTGCCGCCGGTGAGCCGTGGCCATTATTTCCCCCTGAGCTTGTGGCGGCGAAGGCGATGCCCGAAGCGACCCCCACCGTCACGATCACGGCGACAAACAGCGACAACACGCGAATTCGGCGACGCCGTTCCCGTTGTTTCGCCTCTTTGAAGAGGAGTTTCAGCGCGTCGAACAGGTGCGCGTGAAGTTGGGAATCGGTTGATTCTGGCGATGTCGCGGATTCAGCAATGGTCGGCATTGAAGCTACTATAATTGTTTTCATTAGTTCTTTCAAGTCCCCCGCAGAAAATTCCGATGACGCTGACCTGGTCCTCACGCGACTCGATCGCAGCGACCCCACGCTCCTGCATGAACAGGTCGCCGCAGCAATCCGAAGGGCCATCGCCGAGGGGGAAGCCGGGCCCGGTGAGCGAATCCCTCAGGCGAAAGACCTTGCAGCAGAACTAGGGGTCAACACCAACACCGTCTTGCGCGCGCTACGGGTTTTGCGAGATGAAGGGGTGATTGAGATGGGTAGGGGTCGGTCGATCCGCGTAACGGGTAAGCCCGATCGAGCTGCCGTCACCATGAAATTGAACGAGCTTGTCGAGGTCGCGCGGGCGCACGGGTACCGCAGAGAGGACTTGATCTTCATGCTCCAGGAACGCCCTGTCCGCTGAGACGCTTCACGGTGACATCCGACCGGGTCCACGAATTTAGATGCTTGCCAGCAGGCAACTAACGCTACACTGGATGCGTGGTAATTAACTCCGTCAAGGACAAGTCCAGTCGATCCGACGTAGAGGCCGCCGAACGACTCCGCAGAGCCGTCGGGCGTCTCGGTCGCGCGCTTCGTCTTAGCCACGTAAACCGGAGCCTGTCGCCGAGCCAGCGCGAGGTGCTGTCGACCATTGCGCGTCGCGGCCCCGTGCGCCTTTCTGAGGTCGCCGCGGAAGAGGGTCTTAATCCGACGATGCTCTCGCGCATTGTCACCAAGCTCGAGACGGCAAAGCTAGTTACTCGCACCTCAGATGGGGCCGACGCTCGAGTCGTTCATCTGGCGGTTACTGAAGCGGGCCAGACGCTTTGGGATGAGATGCGCAACGAGCGCACCGGCGCTCTTCTGTTCGCCCTCGACACGCTCTCCGCTGATCAGCGCCGCATTGTCCTTGACGCCCTACCAGTGATCGAATCACTCGAAGAAACATTAAGGAATCGAAATCAGTGAATGTACAGGCGTCCGCACGACGGACTTTTTCATCCCTCGCTAATCCGAACTACCGCAAGTTCTTCCTTGGTCAGACCACTTCGCTGAT
>DASXEU010000150.1:0-4755 GCA_036489935.1 Acidimicrobiales bacterium | reverse complement strand
GGAGAACCGACGCGCACAATTTCCGACTGGAACATTAATCATTGGTTACGTTGATGGTCACTTCTGTGAGTCGCTACCATCTCCGGCTTGGTGAAGTTCGCCCTTGAGCCACTGCATAATCTTCTTGTGCTTATCGTCATCGACGTGGGAAAGTGTCTTGATGGCTTCACGATGACCCGGGTGGTTGGGGGCGACCAGTGCGTCGCCATCCACTGATGCGACGTTGTCGTCGACACTCTGTAATGGGTGGTTGCTCGTAAAATACGAGAAGTCAGATTCGCCGAATCCTCTTACGCCGCCAAACGAGGATCCCTCCGTCACACCGCACGTGTTCGCGCATTGAGCGCAACATCCTCCGCAGGAAGCGCAACCAGCCATATGAACAGTCCTCTCGATTGGGTCAGATCATGAGAACCTATCAAGCACGGGTGCCGTTCGGTCCCAGCTCACATCTCACACGAGTGCTCGGCGCATCGACAATCTCCTTGAAAGAGAACTTTCAGTCGTAGAGGCCAAGCATCTTGTTCACGCTTATCTCGGCCTCGCGAAGAAGTTGCCCTCGCCACGCTACCCAACTTCGCGCTCCGGTCTTCGTGGAGCGAATTTCGTCGGGCCATCCTTCTCGAGTAGCCCAGACCAGATTGATCCACTGGGAGAAGGTGACTTCGTTGGTGGATATCCCTTCCTCCACATTGGCGAGCCACTCCGATGACACTCCTACGCGATCCGCTAACTCATCAATGGATAGTTCCACACACTCGCGTCGCCGAGTGAGGCGCCGACCTTCCTCACGCACACCCATCGCTCGTTCGGATGCTTCACCCTCTGCAATAGTCCGACGCATACTCGCCAGTGTTTCCCTCGCCCCCTCTGGCCGACCACGCGGGTCAGCGAAATCAAAAGTTCCGATCTTCTCTAAGGCGGCGGGCGGAGTTCCCTCACCCGCCCACAGAGTCTCCTCAAAGTCGAGTCGAATATAGATGCGTGTTGCCCCACGCTCGAGCCACCATGTGACTGCATCACCCGCATCTAGGAAGTCAGGACCAACCTCCAACGGAGATTGATCACCGAATTCACAGTGTCCTTTCCAATGCGCAGCCGTGTTCTCTGCATCGAAAATGTCGCCATCAAGACACAGATAGACAATTCCGTCAGGAACGCTTCCCATGGTCGCCAGACTAACTGCGGCTCGCGCCAATGAACGGAGAACCACTGGTAGGAAATCGCGCCGTCGATCCGGTTTGAAAGCAAGGCACCATCGGTGCCGGGCCTCTTCGTCAGCACTGATCGCGCGAGGCAATTCTTGTAGAGCCTGGAATTGCCTCGCGAACTATACCGTTGAAGCGCCGAGATTTGTCAACGAGAGGATACTGCCATGATTGCGCTACTAGTTCGTTTCACAGTTTTGCCCGATCACCTCGATGCCTTTGACGCACTGGTGAGTGACGCTATGGAACAGATTGATCTCAACGAGCCCGGAACACTCGTTTACCTCACTCACCAACGAGCGGAAAGTCCCAACGAGCGCGTGTTCTATGAGTGCTACCAGAGCGAAGAGGCCATTCAGGCTCACGAAGACCAGGACCACGTCAAAACTTTCCTCGAATCTCTTCGCATGCACCTCGCTCAAGCGCCAGAAGTGTGGCGCATGAACACGCTCGAAGGTTTGATTCGCGGAGAGGCGCCTGCCAGGTGATTTATCATCACCAGAACGAAGCACTGGCTCGCCACTTCGCCTTCAACCCGATCATGAACGACAAGCCCAGAAAGCATGACGAGTTTCCTGTGGGTTCGTTTGTCCCAGAAACTCTGCGGCATAAACATTGGCGTTGGACACTCGAAGCAACAGATCTGAACGTTGCATTGGCGGCATCACGTCAAACTGCCAAGAGTATTTCTGCACTAGAACTATCCCGGGGGGGACGTTGATGCTGTAGCCAAACGGGGCGAGCGAGACCTCCCAAAGACTCTGACAAAGATTGCGGAAAGCAAGGACGACGGATTGGGCCATGCCGACATCCCTGAAATCAGCCGCGGGCGTCAGATCAAGTTCCTGGAAGCGAAGCAAGAACTCCCTGATCATCCTATGATTCTCGTATAACAAGAGTCCTTGCGGGTGTGCTGGACCAAGCGGCCGCGCAAGGACGATCGATTGCTCCCGGTGTTCAATCCTTGCCCGCGTAGCTCCCCGCCGTCTCGGGGAACATCGCTCGAACAATTTTGAAGTTCGAGACGTCGGTCGTGCCGTCTGAGTGCAGATTGATGAGGGCGTCACGCATGTACTTTTCGATCCCGACTTCGAGCATGGCGCCATAGCCGCCGTGCAGTTCCATGGCGTGCTGGCACACGGCGACGATCTCGTGGGACGCGAAGACCTTCACCATATTGCAGAGCGCGTCGGCGTCGGGAGAACGCTGATCAACCGCCAGCGCGGCGTGGCGAAGCAGCGCAGCGACCGCTTCCAGACGAGTCGCCATGTCGGCGATGCGTGACGCGACCGCCTGGTGCTTGATGAGGACCTTGCCCCCTTGGACGCGTTCGTGAACGAATTTGACCGTGTCTTCGTAGGCACCGAGACCGATGCCGAGACTCTTCGCCGCGACGAGGATCTTGCCGGGTCGAAAGTAGATCCCCGCCTTGCCGAGGGCATCGTCGCGCACGAGGAGGTGATCGGCCGGCACGCGGCAGTTGTCAAAGACAATCTCGCCGTTGTTCATGAAGCGCCCACCAATGGTCTCGTTGCAGTTGGTCACCTCGAGGCCGGGCGTCTCACGCGGCACGAGGAAGCTGGACGTCCCCTTCTGCATGCCCACTTCATTGTTGGTGTTGGCATAGACCACGTAGAGCGACGCGTCGTAGCCGTTGCTGATGAACTGCTTACGACCATTGATCACCCACTCGTCGCCCTCGAGAATGGCCTTCGTGTCCATGTTGATCTCGGGCACGTTGTAGGGAAGCCACCGGTCCGACGCGCCGTGCGGTTCGGTCAAACAGTGGGCCATGAGGAACTGCGGCTCCGCCATGTATCGGGTGAACCAATGCTCTTGCAGCTCCTCGGTAGCGAATTCGGCGAGAAGCACCGCAATCTTCCAGTTCTGCACCAACTTGTCGGCCAGTCCGGAGTCCCCGCGAGCCAATTCGGTCGCAATGATCGCAAGCGTCTGAGACTGCGTCGCTCCATCGAGTGAGATGCCACCGAACCGATCGGGGACGCCAAGCGCGCGAAGGCCCGCCGCGTCGGCCTGCTCCAAGATTTGGGGCGCCAGACGATCGAGCGGATCCATCTTCCACTCGCGGGTGCGGTCCGCTTCAATAAACGGAATCACAACATTGTCCACGTAGCGGCGAGCGGTGTCACGCATCATCCGCTGCTCTTCAGTCAGGTACCAGTCCTGAAAATACATTTTCCCCCCAACGCGTAGACGCCGCAAGTAGATCAGAGCAAGGCGGCGGTGTTCGAGGCCAAAGGATAGCGAGCAACGTAATCGGCTTTCGCGTTATCGGCATGAAAACTTCTCACAAGGTATCGCCGCGCTTTAATAGGAGGTCGTCCGGATGGAGATCATCGCGCCGGCACGAGTAGAGGAGCGACCCTCGAGCCGGATGGAAAAGGATCCACCCGACGATTGGCGCTACGTGAGGTCTGGAAACGCACGCTCGTCATCGATACTGATTCCAAACGTGGAAAATACGCCCAGGGCCAATTCGAGGACCTCAGAAGACTCAATGACGACGTCCCTCAGGTATTCGACGCCCCTGATCTCGGCGAGTGACGAGCCATGAAAACGAGCGCCTGGCAGCGTGACGTGCGAGAACTCGGATTGGCTCAAGTCACAGTCAAAGAAGCAGACCAACTTCAACTTCGCTGCGGAAAACTCAGCTTCGTGCAAATCAACGTGGTCAAAGAGGACTCTCTCGCCCTCGACCATTCGAAAGTTAGCGCCATTGACTTTGGATTCCGAGAGCACGACATCGCGAAGCCAGGCCCTTGGAATGTTTAACCCCGACATCCGGCAGTCACGGAACTCAACGCGCGTCAACGACGCTTCTTCTAGGTTTGCCCCGGAGAAATTAGTCCATCATCTTGTACAACTTGGTGTCGGAGGCGGGACTTGAACCCGCACGCCCCTAAGGGCACCAGCCCCTCAAGCTGGCGCGTCTGCCTATTCCGCCACTCCGACGCGGGTTCTACTCTAGCCGACGCTCAATGCGGCGAACGTCGCTAACTCGTCGTAAGGCTTGGCAATCTCGACCACGTTGGCACTTGATCAACGAAGCCAGCCACCGTGAAACTGTTCGCAACACTTGAGAGCGTCGTTGACCAAATAGTCAACGTGGGCACCGTGAAGAGCGGGCGCACCCAGAAGTCAGTCATGATCGTTTGGTCGAGCTTCAACCAGGTCGATGACGCAGTGACGGGATTGAATATCGCCGTTGCTTGATCGAAGAGCGTCGCCACGACGGGTAGACGCACGCCACTTGGATACGTGTCGGGGTACGCCGGACCCGCCCACGAACTCGCCGCGTACGCGGGCGTCGTGGTGGTGGGACGCGCAAAGAGCGAGACGTCGACGCTGCCGAACGCGGACGCTTCGGAGGCGTCGATCTCCGTCTTCTCATCGACGATCGTTGCCGGAACGCCGATATCTGCCCAGTCGACCTTCACGAGCGCCGCCGCTGCGTGGTCGAGCGCACTTGGTCCGACGCCGAGGCGCACGCGGAGCTTCTTGCCGGTGCTACTCACCCAACCCGTTG
>DASXEU010000148.1:0-1817 GCA_036489935.1 Acidimicrobiales bacterium | reverse complement strand
AGCAGCGTCTCGCCAACGGCGAGGCGCTCGACCCGGTCGCTCCAGAGATCAACGAGCACTTGACCTTTCAGCCCGTGCGCCTTGATGATTCGCCCGACTTCGAGCGTGACACGCTCGTCGGACACGGTTAGTCGACGATGTCGACGGAGGTCGTCACGCCGTCACGCGCACCGGCAGCGCCCACGAGGGCGCGAATTGCCTGTGCGGTGCGTCCGCGGCGTCCGATGATGCGACCCATGTCGTCAGGTCCGACACTGAGTGAGAGCACGATCTTGCCCTGACGTTCGCTCACGTCAACGGAGACGGCACTGGGATCGTCGGCGAGGGATTTCGCGATGAATTCCAGTGCAGCGGTCGCCGTCGCAGCCTTGTCGGCGTCATCGACGTTTGCGTCATCGACATTGACGTCGCGATCGTCGTAGTCGCCTTCGATCGTGTTGATGTCGCCGGGGACGTAGTCGTCCTGGGGATCACTCACTTGGCGGCCTTTGAAGCTTCGAACTCTTCGAGGGCGCCGCTCACCTTGAGGAGCTTGGCGACGCGCTCGGTGGGCTGGGCACCGTGGCGCAGCCAGTGGAGAACCTTCTCATTGTCGATCTTGAGCACCATGTCGGGCTCAGCGATGGACAGCCCTCTGGGCTGGTACGTCCCCACGATTTCAAGGAAGGCACCCGAACGAGCGCGACGGCTCTCTGCGGCGACGACGCGATAGGTGGGCTGCTTCTTCTTGCCCATTCGCACCAAACGTAGTTTCACAGCCACAGCGAAAATCCCTTCGAACCTGTTCGTTCCCTTAGCGGAACTGGGTGCTATACCCGAGCGTCAAAGTTTAGCGTTGTTTAGGGGGGGTGACTCTCCCACCCTTCTTCTTCTTGTTTTTTCCTCCGCCGCGGCCTGCTGCGGCGCTCGCCATTCCCGCGCCCAGGGCCTCGAATCCCGCCGGGAGCTGCTGATCGCTCTTGGCTGCCTGGCGGGCCGCCATTCCGGCCATACGACCCATTCCCCCGGGCAATTGGGGCATCGAACCGTTGCCCATCTGGCGCATCATCTTCTTCATCTCGCCGAACTGCTTCAGCAGTTGGTTGACGGCGCTCACGCTGGTCGCGGAACCTCGTGCGATGCGCGTTCGCCGCGAGCCATCGATGATGGAGGGGTCGCGGCGCTCTTTTGGCGTCATCGATCGCACGATCGCTTCGACGCGGCCGAGTTCGCCCTCATCGACGTTGCTCGCCGCGGTGCGCATCTCTTTGGTCACGCCAGGCATGAGCTTCATGATGCCTCCGAGCGATCCCATCTTTCGAACCTGACCCAGCTGAGCGAGAAAGTCGTCGAGAGTGAAGGTCCCACTCATCATGCGCCCGGCCGACTCGGCGACCACGCTCGGGTCCATCGTGCGCTCGGCCTGCTCAATCAGCGAAAGAACGTCGCCCATGCCGAGAATGCGCGACGCCATGCGCTCGGGGTAGAAGAGATCGAAGTCGGCGATCTTTTCGCCCGTCGACGCGAAGACGACCGGACGTCCGACCACACCGCGAGCCGAGAGCACGGCTCCGCCTCGCGCGTCGTAGTCGAGCTTCGTGACAATAAGTCCGCTCAGCTCGAGCGTGTCGTGAAAGCTTCGCGCCGTGTGCACGGCATCTTGGCCGGTCACTGCGTCAATGACGAGGAATGTGTAGTGGGGCGACGTGGCGTCGGCGATCGAGCGCACCTCGTCCATAAGCGCCTGGTCAATGGCGAGGCGACCGGCCGTGTCGATGATGACCACGTCACGGCCGAGTCGTGAAGCTTCGGCGACTCCCTGACGGGCGACGTCAAGC
>DASXEU010000077.1:0-29985 GCA_036489935.1 Acidimicrobiales bacterium | reverse complement strand
GATGCTGAAAGCCGTATCCGTGACTGAAATTCTGCACCTCTCGACGTTCTTGCACCGTCCGATCTACGACTCGCACGGCGACAAGATTGGACGCGTCCAAGACCTGGTCGCGCGTCTCGGCGACGATCCGCACCCGCCGATCGTGGGCGCCGTGATCCGTATCGAGGGGCGAAACCTCTTCATGTCCATCAAGAAGATCGGTGGCCTCGCCGAGGGTCGCATGACCTTCGAGGGCCGCCGGGTCGACCTTCGCCGTTTCGAGCGACGTCCGGGCGAGATCCTCCTCGCCGAAGACCTCTTGGCGCGCCATCTGATCAACCTGGTGCGTGGTCGCATCATCATCGCCAACGAGATCGAGATTGCCCAGATCGACGGGCGCTGGGAAGTGGTTGGGGTCGACCCGGGGCGGCGCTCGCTCGTGCGCCGGTTGCTCGGACAGAAGATCGGATCGCGTGTGCAGCCCGACCGCATCGTCGACTTCGCCTCGATTGAGCCGTTCGTCTCGCACGTCCCCTCAGCGCGCCTGCGCATCCCGTATCGGAAGTTGGCAAAGCTCCATCCGGCTCAGATCGCCGACCTCGTTGAACAGGCCAGTCACGAGGAAGGTGAAGAGATCATTGAGGCGGTGGGCCTCGACCGTGAGCTCGAAGCCGACGTCTTTGAAGAGCTTGACACGACGCACCAGCTCGAATTCCTCGAATCGCGCTCCGACGCCGAATCCGCTCGGCTGCTCTCTCGGATGGAGCCCGACAACGCGGCCGACCTCATCACCGAGATTGACCAAGAGCGGCGACTGCCGATTCTCGAGCTCCTGCCCAGTGAGCAGCAGGCGAAGGTGCGCCAGCTCCTCTCCTACAACGCCGATACGGCCGGGGGACTGATGAACCCCGACTTCGTCTCGGTCCCGCCCACCGCCTCGGTCGCTGACGCGCTCGAAGCGATTCGCACGTCGCGCGTACCCGCCGAGTCGGTCCAAGCGGTGTTCATCGTGGACGACAGCGGCCAGCCGATCGGCGCGGCATCGATCGCGCCGCTCGTGCGCGCGCGCCCCAACGAACTGGCGCTCGCGGTCGCTCGCACCCAGCTGGCCCACGTGCACCCGCATTGGGACGTGCTGCGAGTGTCGAGGAAGATGAGCGACTTCAACCTGACCGTCTTGCCGGTGCTCGATGATGAGCACTCCAAGATGATCGGGGTGGTGACGGTGGATGACCTACTCGAAGAGCTGTTGCCGCAGGGCTGGCGCGCCGAGTTCGGCATGAGCGCGGCGGAGGAATAGATGCGCGCTCGTCAAGGTCACGTTCTAAGGGGGTCTTTCTGAAACCCCCTAGTACAGGCCGTGAGGCCATTGACGTACCGACACAACTTCGTTTGACCAGACAGGAGCGCCGCTAGCCCCTTTGGTCTCTGCGTGGTTGTTTCGCCTAACGACCACGACGAGACGAAAGGAGATGGCACGTGCAGCGCGAGAAGTCGAAAGAAACACAGATTGCCGGAGCCTTCGGCTCCATCCGCGAACACGACGATGATCGTCGCCGCGGCGTTCGCGCACGCCTGCTCACCCTCGTCGCGATCATTGGACCAGGTCTGATCGTCATGATTGGCGACAACGACGCCGGCGGGGTTTCCACGTACGCCCAAGCGGGTCAGAACTTCGGCTATTCGCTGCTGTGGACCTTGCCGCTGCTGATCCCGGTCCTCATCGTCATCCAAGAGATGGTGGCGCGACTCGGCGCGGTGACGGGCGTTGGCCACGGTCGTCTCATTCGTGAACGCTTCGGCAAGTACTGGGGCAACCTGTCGATTTTTTCCATCTTGATCGTGAACTTTCTCATCATCATCACGGAGTTCATCGGGATCTCGCTCTCTATGGACTACTTCGGCGTCAGTCCCTACGCCTCGGTGCCCGTCGCGGTGGTCATGCTGTTCGCCGTGACCGCATCAGGGTCGTTTCGCCGTTGGGAGCGATTCATGATGCTCTTCGTTGCCGTGAACTTTCTCATCGTCCCTCTCGCGATTTTGGCGCACCCGTCGGGCGGAGCGATGTCCCACGCTGTGTTCTCGGTGCACATCCGAGGAGGCGCCAGCTCCAGTGCGATCCTCCTCATCATCTCGATCATCGGTACGACGGTCGCACCGTGGCAGCTGTTCTTCCAGGAGTCGAACATTGTTGACAAGCGCATCACTCCGCGCTGGCTGAACTACGAACGAGTGGACACCATCATTGGTTCCTTCATCGTCGTCATCGTGGCGTCGGTCATCGTTGCAGTCTGCGCCGTTGGTTTGGCGAGTCACGGCGGCACCACGTCCTACACCAACGCGCTCGGTGTGGCTCGCGGGCTCAACCGCTACCTCGGCAACGGGACGGGCACGATCTTCGCCGTGCTCTTGCTCAACGCCTCGATCATTGGAGCCGCCGTCGTGACGCTCGCGAGCTCGTACGCGCTCGGGGACCTCTCGTCGTCCCACCAAGGGCTGAACGCCCGGCTTGGCGAGGCCAAGGCCTTTTACGGCGGTTTCGCGGCGCTGCTGATCGTCGCGGGCACGGTCGCCATCATTCCGGGAGCCCCCCTCGGCGTGATCACACTTGCGGTCCAGGCGCTCTGCGGGCTGATGCTGCCGAGTACGACCATCATCGTTCTGATGCTCGCGAACGACGCAGAGCTGATGGGTCCGTGGAAGAACGGGCGATGGCTGAATGTCGTTGCGGTGATCATTGTGGCGGTACTTGTCGTGCTCTCGCTCTCGCTGATGATCTCAACGCTGTTCACGTCGATTGACGTTCTCGTGCTGCTCGAAATCCTCGGGTCCGTCGTCGTCGTCGGGCTCGCCGTGGGACTGCCGATCGGACTGCACCGAATGGCACCGAGACGCGTCTATGACATCGACAAGCGCGACTGGCGCACGCCACGCCTGGCCCTCCTTGCCCCGATGCCGACCTCGAAGGCGCGCAGGGTGCTGATGCGTTCGCAGAGTGCCTACCTTTTCGCCGCTGGCATTTTGCTGGTCGTGCGAATCATTCAACTCCTAACCTCCTAGTCTCTCGTCATGAAGTCTCTGCCCACCCTGATCTGCGTGCACGCGCATCCCGACGATGAAGCCTTCTTCGGCGGCGGCGCGAGCGCTCACTACGCTGCACTGGGGCATCGGGTCGTCCTCATCACCTGCACGAGTGGTCAGCTCGGATTCGACGGCGCCGGGCGCTCAGGTGATCAGCTCGGACACGACGCACGCCAGACGAAGGTCACGCGCGCGGGCGAACTACAGGAGTCGGCCGCGATACTTGGGATCGCGCGCGTGGTCAACCTCGGCTATGACGACTCGGGCATGAAGGGCTGGCCCGAAAACGAGGCGCCGAACGCGTTCGCGAACAAAGACGTCGCCGCCGTCGCCCGCACCATCGCCTCGATTATGGATGAGGAGCATGCGGCTGTCGTCGTGACCTATGACGAGAGCGGCTTTTACGGTCATCCCGACCACGTAAAGGCGAATGAGGTGACGCGCGCCGCCGTGGCGATCTCCTCCAGCGTCGAGCGCCTGTACTACTCGGTCGTGCCCGAAGGGGTCATCACGTCGCTCGTGGCTGGGGCGACCGCACTAAACCTCGCGATGCCGAGCTGGGTGACCGACGCGGGGACGCACGTGCACGACGACCTGGTCTCGACCACCCTCGACGTCAGCAACCACGTGAAGATAAAGCACGATTCGATGGCCGCCCACGGAACGCAAATTGACAACGAAGATCTCGTGGAGATGAACGCGGATCTTTTCTCGCTACTCTTTAGCACCGAGTACTACCAACGCGCATGGAGTCGTCACCAAACGAGTGACGACCGCACCGATCTCATGGGAGGGCTCTAATGGCTTTGACATTTCTCGCGGTTCACGCGCACCCCGACGACGAAGCGAGCTCGACGGGGGGACTGTTCCGCGTCCTCGCTGACCAGCGCGTGCGCACGGTGCTCGTCACCTGCACCCGCGGCGAGTTCGGTGATGCACCGGGCGGGATCAAGCCCGAGGACGAGGGCCACGACGCGGACGACGTCGCAGAGATCAGGAAGCACGAGCTCGACAAGGCTATTGAGATCCTCGGCGTGAGCCGCTCGGTCCGTCTCGGCTATCGCGACTCGGGCATGATGGGCTGGCCGCAGAACCAGGACCCGGGCGCCTTCTGGTCGACACCCATCAACGAAGCGGCGGAACGTCTCGCGGTCATCCTCATGGAGGAGCGTCCTCAGGTCGTCGTTACCTACAACGAGCATGGCTTCTACGGCCACCCCGACCACATCCAAGCGCACCGCATCACCATGTCGGCGCTGTCGCTAATCGACTACGAGCCGACTCTGTATTTCAACGCGATCCCCAACTCGGTCATGGCGATCATGAGCGAACGCTGGGAGCGAGAAGAACGCGAACAGCGCGAAGCGGACGCTGCCAAGGGTATCGAGAGGTCCACCGAGCCCGAGATCAGCGAAGAGGACCGCATCGAAATGGGCACGCCCGACGACCAGATTGGCGCCGCGATCGACGTCAGCTCAGCGACGGACGCCAAGTACGATGCCCTCGCCGCACATCACTCCCAAGTGGGCGAATCCTTCTGGATGAAGATGAGTCGCGAAGAGTTCAAGCAGGCGATGGGCACAGAATGGTTCGTGCGGGTGACGAATCCCAAGAAGCTCTCGGGCGCCGTCACCGACATCTTCGCCGGTTACCGATAACTAGTAGCGGTAGGTGTCGGGCTTGTAGGGTCCCTCGACCGGCACGCCGATGTAGTCGGCCTGCGTCTTAGAAAGCGTCGTCAGCTTCACGCCGAGCGCGTCAAGGTGTAGACGCGCGACCTTTTCGTCGAGGTGCTTTGGCAAGACGTAGACCTTCTTCTCGTAGTTCGCGTTGTTTACGAACAGCTCGATTTGGGCCATGGTCTGGTTCGTGAACGAGTTGCTCATGACGAAACTCGGGTGACCTGTCGCGTTGCCAAGGTTGAGGAGTCGTCCTTCGGAGAGCACGATGATGGACCGGCCGTTGGGCAGTGTCCATTTGTCCACCTGAGGCTTGATCGTTTCACGCGTCACTCCGGGCAGGTTCGCCAAGCCGGCCATGTCGATCTCGTTGTCGAAGTGGCCGATGTTGCCGAGCACGGCGAGGTGCTTCATCATCTGCATGTGCTCGGCGGTGACGATGTCGCGGTTGCCCGTCGTCGTGATGACGAAGTCCGCCTCCGGCAGCGCCTCTTCGAGTGTGGTCACTTGATAGCCGTCCATTGCCGCTTGAAGAGCGCAGATGGGATCAACTTCGGTCACGATGACACGTGCACCTTGGCCGCGCAGTGACTCGGCTGATCCTTTGCCGACGTCGCCGTAACCGCAGACGATGGCGACCTTGCCGCCGATCAAGATGTCCGTCGCGCGGTTGATCCCGTCGATGAGCGAGTGACGGACGCCGTACTTGTTGTCGAACTTCGACTTGGTCACGGCGTCGTTCACGTTGATCGCGGGGAAGAGCAGCGTTCCATCGCGCTCCATCTCATAGAGACGGTGGACGCCCGTTGTGGTCTCTTCCGACACGCCGATGATGCTCACGGCCATGGGCTCAAATACCTTCTCGCCCGTGGCGACGATTGAGTCGAGCAGCGCCAAGATGACGCGATACTCCTCCGAATCGGCGGACTCGGGCGCCGGCACGAAGCCCGCGCGCTCGAACTCGAGACCCTTGTGCACGAAGAGCGTGGCGTCGCCACCATCGTCCAGGATCATGGTCGGTCCGACTTCGCCCGGCCAGCGAAGCAGCTGCTCGGTGCACCACCAATACTCTTCGAGAGTCTCGCCCTTCCAGGCGAAGACCGGCACGCCGCGGGGTGCGTCGGCCGTGCCCTCGGGGCCGACGACGATGGCCGCCGCCGCGTGGTCTTGGGTGGAAAAGATGTTGCAGCTCACCCAGCGCACATCAGCACCGAGCGCAACGAGGGTCTCAATCAAGACCGCCGTCTGGATGGTCATGTGCAAGGAACCAGCGATCCGCGCGCCGCGCAGCGGCTTCGATTCGCCGAATTCGGCGCGCATCGCCATCAATCCCGGCATTTCGTGCTCAGCCAACTTGATTTCGGCTCGGCCAAACTCGGCGAGCGAAAGGTCGGCAACTTTGTAGTCAAAGACGTCAGAGGTCATGATTCTCCTAGGAGTATGAGTTTTTCCAGGCGCCGACCTCTGTCGTAGTCGCCTACCTGAATTGTATAGCTAGACGCCGACTCGGAACTCAACTACGTCACCGTCGCGCATCACGTACTCCTTGCCCTCGACGCGAGCCTTGCCCGCCGCCTTCACCGCAGCCATTGAACCGGCTCCGATCAGGTCATCGTAGGAAACAATCTCCGCTTTGATGAAGTGCTTCTGGAAGTCGGTGTGGATTTCCCCGGCGGCCTCGGGCGCGGTTTCTCCCTGGTGGATCGTCCAGGCGCGCGCCTCTTTGGGCCCCGCTGTCAAGAATGTCTGCAGCCCAAGCGTCGTAAATCCGACCTGGGAGAGCTGGGCGAGTCCGGACTCGTGCTGGCCGTAGGACTCGAGGAGCTCGAGCGCCTCGGCGTCATCGAGCTCGGAGAGCTCCGCTTCGACCTTCGCGCAGAGCACCACGCTTTGCGCGGGCGCGACTGACGCTCGAAGCTCGCGCTGGCGATCCTCGTCGGAGAGCGAGTCCTCGTCGACATTGAAGACGTAGATGAAGGGTTTGTCCGTGAGCAGGTGCAGATCGTAGAGCTGGGAGCGGTCGATTTCCTTTTCGCCAAGCTGACTGATGACTCGTCCATCGTTGAGGGCTACTTGCGCCTTCTTCACCTCGGCGAGCTTGGTGGCGGCATCGCCGCCGCGTTTGGCGTCACGTTCGAGTCTCGTGATGGTCTTGTCGACGGTCTGGAGGTCGGCGAGGATGAGCTCGGTTTCGATCGTCGCGACGTCGCTCGCGGGATCGATGCGCCCGTCGACGTGAATCACGTCATCGTCCTCGAAGACTCGAACCACTTCACAGATGGCGTCGGACTCACGGATGGCGGCCAAGAACTGGTTGCCGAGTCCCTCGCCGGTCGAAGCGCCCCGCACGATGCCAGCGATATCGACGAAGGTCACGGTCGCTGCGATGATCTTTTCGGAGTGGAACATCTCGGCGAGCACGTTGAGGCGCTCGTCGGGCACGGCGACAATGCCTACGTTCGGTTCGATCGTGGCGAAGGGGTAGTTCGCCGCGAGCACGTGATTCTTCGTGAGTGCGTTGAACAGCGTTGATTTTCCGACGTTAGGCAGTCCGACGATGCCGATCGACAGGCTCATAGAAGAGTCAAGGCTACCTCAATGGCGTGACGAGGCTTTCGGGCGCACGCATCATCTATGGTCGAAGAATGTCCGATCTCGACGTCATAGAAGGTTTCGTTCCGTACGGTGACTACGAGACGTGGTTTCGCGTCACGGGTGATCTCGACAGCGAGATGACCCCGCTCGTCGTCGCGCACGGTGGACCGGGCTGCTCGCATGACTATCTCGTCAGCCTCGCCGAGATCGCACGCACCGGGCGTCCGGTCATCCACTACGACCAAGTTGGCGGGGGTCGATCGACGCTGCTGCCCGACAAAGGAGCAGACTTCTGGACCATCGAGTTCTTTTTAGACGAGCTCGACAACTTGCTTCACGCGCACGGTATCGCCGACCAGTACTTCCTCCTGGGTCAGTCCTGGGGAGGCATGCTTGCTGCGGAGCACGCGATTCGTCGTCCCGAGGGACTCCAGGCGTTGGTCATCAGCAATTCGCCTGCGTCGATGGCGCTCTGGGCGAGTGAGGCGAAGATCATGCGTGCAGCACTCGCTCCCGACGTCGAGTCAGCGCTTGACCGGCATGAAGCGGCGGGAACCACGTCGGATCCCGAGTATCTCGTGGCCCAACAGGTGTACTACGACGAGCACGTCTGTCGCGTCGTGCCTAATCCACCAGAAGTGCTGCGCACGACAGAATTTCTAGAGAGGGATTCGACCGTCTACAACACGATGAACGGACCCAATGAGTTCTTTTGCATCGGCACGCTGCGCGATTGGAGTGTGGTTGAACGCGTTGACCAGATCATCGCGCCGACCTTGTTGCTCTCCGGCCGTCACGACGAGGCGACGCCCGCGACAGTGCAGCCGTTCTTCGACCGCATCCCGGACGTTCGTTGGGTGATCTTCGAAGAGTCGAGCCACATGCCCTTCGTCGAGGAACCAGAGCACTACCGCGACGTCGTGACGTCCTTCCTCGGATCGTTCGACTGAATTACGCTTTCGCGTCTCTCGCGAGCGAGGGTGATACATCGCTCGACGCTTCTGTCCGTGGAAGGGTAACGGTGAAGCGAGTGCCCGTCGCGGGTTCCGACTCCAGCGCGACGACACCGCCGTGAGCCGAAATAATTGCGCGCACGATCGGTAGTCCCAATCCGGCCCCCGAGCGAGAGCGGCTGCTGTCGGCTTGCCAGAATCGGTCAAACGCGTGATTCCGCTCGTCGCTGGTCATGCCGGGCCCGGAGTCTTCAACTTCAAGCCGCGCGGTGCGGTCATCGCTCGAAAGCCGCACCTCGATACGTGCATCCTCTGCCGTGTGGCGAAGAGCGTTGTTCACCAGATTGGCCACGACACGGCGAAGCGCGAAGTAGTCGCCCTCGATGAACAGTGGGCCCGGGGCGTGGACCGCGATGGTGCGAGACGGATCGGTGGTTGACGCGTCGGCCACGACTTCGTTGATGAGTTGCGCGAGATCGACTCGATCGCGATCCATCGACTGTCCTTCATCGAGCCGAGCCAACAGCAAGAGCTCTTCAACAAGCTTGCCCATCTGATTTCCGGCCAGTCCGATTCGGTGCATCGCTTCGTCGCGATCCTCACCCACTCGCAACTGGCCTTCCCGCCATAACTCGGCGATGCCAAGGATTACCGAGACGGGAGTTCGCAGCTCATGTGATGCGTCTGCGATGAACTGGCGCAGTCGCGCTTCAAGGGCGAGCTGCTCGTCGAGCATGAGGTTGAACGCTTCGGCAAGTTTGCCCGCCTCGGTGCCGCGTCGAGCACTTGTCACGCGGCGCGTTCGATCGCCCGCGGTGATCGCGTCAGCGACTTCGGTGACTTCAGCGATCGGACGAAGACCAAGCCGCGCAATCCAAAAACTGGTTGCGGCGAGGACCGCGAGCATGATCAGTCCCGCCAACACCAGCGCGTCGCGAAGGAAGCTCATTGAACTGTTCACCTCGGCGAGAGACACCGCGACGAGGAGATCGGATTTCGAGCTCGGCCGCGCCACGAGGATGGCGCGCCACTGGAGAGAGCCCTTTGTCGATCCGACGGTCACAATGTCGACGTCACGTCGTGATGTTGAGACCACGTCTGGGATGCGAGGGATGGAGTTTTTGGCGTCGACGGGGGTCGATATCACCGTTCGATGCCCCTTGCTGATCGAGGCAAGGTAGAAGGCGCTGAAGTGATTTGCGTCGAAGTTATGCGACGCCGCGCTCGAGTGGAGTGTCGACGGCGAGGCCGAGTTAATCGTTCGAGCAACCGGGAGCGAATCCTCGAGTTGCTGATCAATTTGGCGTATTTCGGAGTTGCCGATCGAACTCACCAGCAAGACACCGAGCAGACAGGCCACCACGAGCAGCAACGCCGCTGCGAGCGTGATTCTCAGACGAAGCGTCACTGAGGGCTCATTGACGTTCGAATCGGTAACCGATACTCCGCACCGTACGAATCATCGTCGGCGGCGACGTGTCAATCTTCTTCCGCAGCTGAGAAATGTAGGACTCGACAATCGCGGGGTCGCCTTCAAAGCTGTAGTCCCAGACGTGATCGAGGATCTGCCACCGCGTTAAGACCATGCCGGGATTCTTCACCAAAAACAAGAGAAGTCGATACTCCGTTGGTGACAGATCGACGGGCGCGCCATCTTTCTCAACGGAGTGGGCGACGTCATCGATGACGAGATCGCCCATGTAGGTGAGCGTCGGGGAGGGCGCTTTGCCAATACGTCGCAGCAACGATCGCACGCGAGCGGCAAGTTCTTCAACGCTAAAAGGCTTCGTGAGGTAGTCGTCTGCACCGAGGGTGAGGCCTCTCACCTTGTCGCCGACCGAATCCGCGGCGGTGAGAAAGATGACGGGGACCGCGACGCCCGCTTCACGGAGTCGCTGGCACACCTCAAAGCCCGTCAGGTCGGGGAGCATGACGTCAAGGATGACGAGGTCGGGAGGCGAGTCACCGAGGGCCATTCGAAGCCCGTCAACGCCATTGGCCGCTCGAGTCACGTTGTAGCCACCCAATTGAAGGGTTGTCGCAATGACGTATGCGAGGTTGTCGTCGTCTTCGACGGAAAGAATCTCAATTCCCACACCGGTCAGCGTATCGGTGCGAACCATGCGCCTCTTTGCCGCGCGGACGACGATTTTCGTGCGATGGCGAGCATTCTCCATCGCTTTCAATAGAACGGTGAAAGGCGTCCAGGAAACAATTACTGCGACTTAATCTTTCCTCCAGACTCGTTCCCCATACTTGGTCCATGCAAAAGACAAGTGAGCCCAGTCGACGCCGTCCAAAGTACCGCTCCGCATTGGTGGTAACACTCGGTATTGCCGTTGCGGGCGTGCTGCTAGCAGCGTGCGGGAGCAGCACCTCGTCGTCGGGTGGTACGACCACGACGACGAAGTCATCGACGACCAAGTCGTCGGCAACGAAGTCTTCAGCGTCGAGCACGGCGTTTATCAGCTGTCTGAAGTCACACGGGGTAAGCGCCCCGACCGGGACGCGACCGAGCGGTGGCGCGGGCGGAGCACCTGGGGCCGGCGGATCGGCGCCTGCCGGCGGATTCTCGTCGAATCCGAAAGCGAGCGCCGCGTTCAAAGCGTGCGCGAGTCTTCGACCAAAGGGTTCAACTGGCGGCTTCGGTGGCGGCGGAGGCTTCGGTGGCGGCGGGTCCGCTGCTAGCTCTACCGCCTTGGCCGCGTTTCGCAACTGCATGACACTTCACGGCGTGACGATCGCCAAGAAGACGTCGTCCTCTACGGGCGGCGCGTCGACACCGAGTACCTCGGTCACGTCGAATCCGAAATACAAGACGGCGTACGCGGCGTGCAAGTCACTGTTGCCCACGCCTACGTCCACTACCACCACACCAAGCGCCTAATCACTAGATCGTTTGACTGGAGCCATTAGCCATGAGCAAGAATATTTTGAAGCGTTTCTCGCGTAAGAGCGTCAGCTATCTGACGATCGCGGTGGTCATCATCGTCGCGGGCGTGTTCGCCTATGAATCGATCTACCGCGCGCCGTCATCGGCCAGCGCAAGCGTGACGCGGACCGTGCAAGTAACGCGCGGCACCGTGCAGTCGAGCGTGTCCGCATCGGGCAACCTCTCGTCGGTGTCCTCGGCCTCGGAGAACTTCGTTGACGGTGGAACGCTCGCGACGCTGAATGCGACTGTCGGGCAGAAGGTGACCGCGGGCCAGATCCTGGCGACCCTCGACTCAACCCAGGCGTCGGCAACGGCCGAAGGGGCCGAGTCGAGCTTGAAGGTCTCAAAGATGAACCTGACGAATGCCGAAACATCGAACGCCACGCTTCAGAGCAATCTGAACACCGCGAAGTCGACTCTCTCAACCGACGAGTCCGGAGGCACGACCGTGCAGAAGGATCAGAATCAGTCGTCAGTCGATTCCGCAGAGCAGCAGCTCACGAGTGACCAGAATCAGCTCACTACAGCACAGTCAACTCTCTCGACTGATGAAACCAACCTGGCAACGGCCCAGTCAACGTACAGCTCAGATGAGGCGCTCGGCTGCCCCCCTGCCCCGTCGAGCGCCGGAACTTCAGGATCGGCCTCTGGCACGGTCACCGCCAACACGGGTGGTGCTCCTTCGTTGAGCACGGACGGCGCGTCGTCGGTCACGACATCAGAAGCCGATCTCAACGCGACGATTAATCCCAACGGCGCAGCGACCACCTACTACTTCGAGTACGGCACCACCGACGCATTCGGCGACTCGACCGCGGTACTTGGACTTTCGTCGGGATCCAACTCCTCCCAGGTCTCAACGCAGATCAGTGGGCTCATCCCGAGTACGACCTACATCTTCACCGTCATCGCGTCCAACGTGAACGGTACGTCAGAGGGCGAAGCGATCACCTTCACGACGCCTGAGTCGTCTTGTGCCGTCGACAGCCAAACAATCTCCACCGACGAGACCCAGGTGACGTCGGACGATAATCAGATCACGAGCGACCAGTCGACGATTACCACGCAGGGACTCGCCGTCCAAGTCGCACAGCAGAACTTGAAGCCATCGTCAACGACTATTGATTCCGACAAGTCGGCCATCACGCAAGATGAAGCGTCGATCGCCCAGGGCAAGGTCAGCCTGGTGCAGGACGAAGCAACCATCACGCAGAACGAGCTCACCGTCGAACAGGACGAGAAGGCTCTTCAGGAGACCCAGCTGGTCGCGCTGATCTCGGGCACCATCACGGCGGTCAATGGAACCGTGGGCCAAGTAGTCGGTGGCGGCGGATCATCGACGGCGAGCAGCACGACCGCTTCCTCGTCGTCAACCTCAACGACCGGCTCGTCCACTTCAGGGAGCAGCTCCGCGCTCATCTCGATTCAAGGACTTCAGCAGTTCCAGGTGGTCGCGAGCTTCGCTGAGGCCGATGCGATCAAGATTCAGGCCCACCAGACAGCAACTATCACGCTGCCGGCCCTGCCGAACGACGAGATCAAGGGCGTTGTCACCTCGATCGCTCCCGTGTCTACGGTCGTGAGCAACGTCGTGACGTACCCGGTGACCATTTCGTTGATCTCTCCGCCGGCGTCGCTGAGGGAGGGCATGACCTCTGAAGTTTCGGTGATCGTCCAAACGGCGTCGAACGTGTTGGAGCTGCCAAGTGCCGCCATCACGACGACCGGTTCCACGTCCACCGTGCAAGTCCAGACGTCAAAGGGTGTCACGAAGAGCACCTCAGTGACACTCGGACTCGTGGGCAGCTCATTCACCGAGATCACGAGTGGCGTCACCGCAGGCGAGACGATTGTTGAACCTCAGGCCTCCGTCAGTGCCGCGACCACCGGAGCGGCCACGCCCGCAGCCGGCGGTGGTGGCCTCGGCGGCGGTCACTTCGGAGGAGGTGCGCCGTGATCGTAAAGGACGACGCCACCGCGACGACATCAGTGCGCGATGGTGGGTCCGACAGGTCCGCCGTCGAGACGCCCATCATCGCACTGTCGAACATCATCAAGAGTTACAAGATGGGCGACACCGATGTCTTCGCCTCGAAGAGTGTGTCGCTCACCGTGCCAAGGGGCGAGTTTCTCGCCATCATGGGAGCATCAGGCTCAGGAAAATCAACGCTGATGAATATCATTGGCTGTCTCGATGTTCCTACCAGCGGTCATTACTCGCTTGACGGAGTCAACATCCGCCAACTCGACGACAAGTCCCTCTCCCGCATTAGGAACACCAAGATCGGCTTCGTGTTTCAGGGCTTCAACTTGATTCCCCGCATGTCGGCCCTCAGAAATGTCGAACTGCCTATGGCGTACGCCGGCATCAGGCCGAAAGAACGCCGTGCGCGCGCAACGATGGCCCTCGAGCTCGTCGGGCTCGGCGATCGCCTCGAGCATCAGCCGAACGAGCTGTCCGGTGGGCAGCAACAACGAGTATCGGTGGCTCGCGCCATCAGCACGAATCCGGCACTCATTTTGGCGGACGAACCGACCGGTGCCCTCGACTCGAAAGCATCGGCGGACCTGATGGATCTCTTTGCCGACCTCCACACGCACGGTCGCACCATCGTGATGATCACTCACGAGCGAGACATCGCGGACTACGCCTCTCGCGTTGTCGAGTTACGTGACGGATCGATCATCGCCGATCGACACCAAATCGCGTTCGGATTGCGTGATGTTGCGCTCAGCGGCGCAGCGGGATCCGAGGCCTGATGACAAACGTATTCGGCAACATGATGATGGCCATCCGTGGGATCACGTCCAACTGGCTGCGGACGGCGCTCACGATGCTCGGCGTGATGATTGGCGTCGCGTCGGTCATTGTCTTGCTGGCCATCGGTACTGGTAGCTCGCAGGCGATTGAGAATTCAATCCAAAGCCTCGGGTCAAACACGCTGACGGTGTTTGATACGGGGGGAACGTCCACCGCGGGTACGCAGATTCGTACGTCCCAACTCAATACGCAATCGGTCAACTTGCTCTCAAGTTCTGTCAATGCGCCCGACGTGCAGTCAGTGTCGCCGGTGATCTCCACGAGCGAGACCGCGACGTATCAAGGTGGGACGTACGCGGCGACCGTTATCGGCTCGACCCCTTCCTATCTCGCGGCGTCGAACTACACGGTCTCGGCGGGCCAAGCAATTTCGCACGCGGACGTCGAAACCCACGCGCAGGTCATCGACCTTGGCGCGTCGGTCGCGAGCGGCCTGTTCCCGGTCGGTTCTGATCCCATCGGTCAACAGGTGACCCTTGGTTCGGCGCAATTCACCGTCATCGGACTGTTGGCATCGAAAGGTTCGACAGGCCTCACCAACTCCGATGCGGTCGTGATCGCTCCCTACACCGCGGTGCAAGACCAGTTGACGGGTGAGTCACAATCGTTCTCGGAGCTGCTCGTTCAGGGTAAGTCGGCTGCCACGCTGTCGCTCGCTCAAAGCGAAGTCGAAAGCATCCTCGCTGCTCAAAACGACACGACGGTCGCGACGCTCCCCTTTGAAGTGCTGAACGAAGCGACCCTCGTCTCTACCGCGACCTCCAGCGCGAACACGTTTACGGCGCTCCTCGGATGGGTGGCCGCAGTGTCGTTGCTCGTGGGCGCCATCGGCGTCATGAACATCATGCTGGTCACGGTCACCGAGCGGACGCGAGAGATCGGCATTCGCAAGGCGATCGGAGCTCCGAAATCAGTGGTGCTCACCCAGTTCCTTACCGAATCGACGGTGATCTCATTTCTGGGCGGTCTCCTCGGCGTGGGCACGGGAATTTTGGTGTCGAGATTTACCATCGCCGGCGTGAAACCGGTGCTGGCGTCATATTCGATTCCTCTCGCGCTGGGTGTGGCGCTAACGGTAGGCATCGTGGCGGGCTTCTATCCGGCGTATCGAGCGTCGTCACTGCGCCCAGTTGACGCCCTGCGATACGAATAATGAGAAAGGTTGTCTGAAATGACCCAGGGAACAATGGGTACCCCCGACGGTGTTGAAGAGACTCGTCAGCTTGACGCCAGTACGGCCACGGCAACGGTGTCCAACGCAGACGCAGGTCGAGTGAACAACGAAGTCTTCGATGTGTTGTTTGGCGGCGAAACCGAAGCATGGCCTGAGCAAGCGACGAAGAAGGGCCTGCGAGCGTCGTGGCCAATCACGGTGCTGCTGGCAGTGCTTCTGGTCATCGGTGGCGTGGGCCTCGGTGCGTACTTGCAACGCTCGCATTCGACAACGACCTCGGCGACCGGCCGGGCGGCCTTCGCAGGATTCGGCGGCGCGGGTGCTGCGGCCGGCGGCGCGGGTGCTGCGGCCGGCGGAGCTGGCGGTGGCGCGACCTCGACGGATGTGACGTCGGGTACCGTCACCGACATCATTGGAAACACCGTCTACGTAACGAATTCGAGCGGGAATCTTGTCAAAGTAACGGTGAGCTCCACGACGACCGTAGACCGCAATGCCGCGTCTTCAATCTCCGGGCTGAAACCTGGTGACACCGTCACCGTGCAGGGCCCAACAGAGAAAAATGGCTCGGTGTCGGCGGCGTCAATTTCTGCGACCGCGAAGGGTGTGACGGTTACCGGCGGCGGCGGTTTTGGAGGATTCGGCGGCGGCGGTGGCGGTGGTGGTGCAGCCGCAGGGGGTTGACCTCACCCCATCAAACTCAACGGTCGGCGGCGATCGCCCAACGTCGGACGGTGAGTTCGCTCACCGCGTGATCGTGGCGGGCGCACCGGCACTCATTCTCGGTGCGTTGGGTCTCTCGGAACTCGTGTGGGTATTGAGCAATCTGTCATCGCTCACAAGCGAACCTGGCTTACTCACGGACGCACTGCTCACACGAGGAGTCCTATACACCGCGTTTGTCTTGGCGGGTGCGATCACGCTGGCGACGAACACCGTACCCCGCGCACGCGATGCACGTCGAGTGGTCATCGCGGTCTCGCTCGTCGCGAGCTTCTTGATGGTCGCGACGAACATGGCCCCTGCCGGACCAACGCTGTGGAGCGGATCGCCGCACGTCGCAGAAGCAGGCGTGGCGGTCACTGTCGTCGGCGCCGCTCTCGCGCTGGCGGCCTTCGTGAGCCTCGGGCGAAGCTTCTCCGTGATCCCCGAAGCTCGCGGACTCGTGACGCGAGGTGTCTACCGGCTTGTCCGCCACCCGATGTACCTCGCCGAACTTCTAATGATTGTCGGGGCGCTCTTTGATCGGGCCCAACTGACCACGCTGGTCGGAACACTCATTGTGATCGGGCTGCAGATTCATCGAGTGCGTCTAGAAGAGAGGCTGCTGCGGAGTGAGTTATCTTCGTCGTTCGTTCAGTTTGCAGACCGCACTTCGTTTCGACTCGTTCCATTTCTTTGGTAGGAACTATTTTCTCCGGATGGTTGCGCCATACCCCTTTCAGAGGGATCAGCACTCACCAGCGACTTCTTTGGCGTTGTCAAAGAATCGGCTCGCAACGACATTCCTGGACGTCCTTTTTATTCAGTGTTTAGTGGGTGTCCAGGTTCACTGCGTACGTTGAACATGAGCTCGCACGACGTCAATGTATGGCGGTCTGAGCCACGCAAGTTTCACTTCAGTTAGGAGCAATATCATGAGAAAGTTCATCGCGAAAGCTGCGATTCCCGCGCTTCTCGCCGTCGGATCCCTCGGTGTCGGAACCGCAATCGCCGTGGTCCCCGCGGGCGCATCGACGCCACCCGCCCACAAGCCGCCCGCGTCGGCACTGTCGGCGACTGCAACGTACAAGGGCACGGTGAAGTCCGTCGAGGCATCGAAGGACATCTTCACGTTGAAGGTCGGATCAAAGAGCTACGCCGTGTTTTATCGCGGCGCCGTGAAGTTCACCAAAGGAAAGGCCTCTGACATCAAAGCGAATGCCACGATCACGGTCAAGGGCAATCTCGTCAAAGGTAAGACGCTCATCCACGCGACGAGCATCAGCGTCTAGACCCAACCCCACGCAGATAGTCACGAATGAAGTGAGGAGCATCAAGAGCTATCGCGAGCAACAAAGATGTTAAGAACGCGCCGCGACGCCCCCTTCGGGCGGTGTCAATTGAAACGGTGGTACTCCGCCCGTCGTCGACTTCGTTGGTGACGGCAGGGATCGATCGCGTGTGTCACGTGGCGATCCCCTCAACCGAGTGGCGGACCGGGTGCTGATCAAGCTGACTCCCTTCCCCTTGATCGTGTGCATCATCCGGTCCGCCCTCGGCCAACTCACTAAGTGAGCGGTCGGGAATGAAGGAGTGGAGTTGCTACGACGGCGCCCGGGTCTACCGAGCGGCGACCCCGTGCGACAAAGCGCTTGATGCTAGGCCGGGGGTGTGGAGAGGTTCGTTGATCGGGCCGACGCGGGGCGGCTTCTCGGAGATTGCCTCAGCACGCACCCGCACTCATATCGCAGAAGCGTTGTCGTGCTGGGTCTGCCTCGTGGGGGAGTTGTCGTTGCGTACGAGGTCGCGAGGGTCCTGCACGCGCCGCTCGACGTGGTCATCGTGCGCAAGGTGGGCGCGCCGTCGCAGCCGGAACTCGCGATGGGTGCGCTCGCTGAAGGAAACGTCACGATCCGTTTGACGGACGTCTGTGTCGGCTTGCGCATCGCCGATGACGAATATTCGCGCGTGGCCTCACGTGAGCTGCTCGAGCTTGACCGGCGAGTTCGTCGATACCGAAAACATCACGGTGCCGTCGACCTGGTTGGCAGAACTGCCATCGTTGTGGACGACGGAATCGCCACGGGGGCGACGGCACGCGCTGCCGCCGCCAGTGTTCGAGCGCGCGGCGCCGATCGAGTCGTCGTGGCGGCACCAATCGCGGGGGCGCTGGCCGCCAAGGAGTTGGCTCGCGTCTTCGATGACATCGTTGTATTGGTCATTGCCCGTGGGCCGTTTTCGGTGGGTTCGTACTACGAGCGATTCGAGCAGACGTCGGATCGAGAAGTGAGCGGGTACCTGACGCGGTCGCGCCGCACGCCGCCGAATTCGCCGAACGCCGACGCCTCGGACGACCAACGGGGGCGGAGCGCGCACATCCGGCGCTCGCCTTAATGAGATCTTCATTCGGCTGATTCCGAAGTGCACGGAAATACCGCCGAAGCCAATAGAACGTTGACGGATTACGCAATCTGAAGGTACGTGTGCGAGGAGACCGAATGGTTGATGCGAAACCGCCGGGCAACGAGCGGTCAAAGGGAGACTCGCACGAGCCCGCCACTACGACGGGCCGCCACGCTCGCCACGCGATCATGCCGGTCCGCGTGAACGTCTCGGCGGACGGGACGATGTCGGCGACAAACACCCGTGGCGGAGAGTTGCCCATCGGCACCGGCTGGGACGGCGAACGTTCCAATCCCATCGAGATGCTGCTCGCAGCGATTGGTGGTTGTGCGGCAATTGACTTCACCTCGGTACTGGCTCGACGCGGGCACCCCCTCGCCGGTCTTCAGATTGAAGTGCGCGGACGTCGCGCAAGCGACGAACGACTGGAAGCGATAGAGGTCTTTTACGAGCTGCCCGAGGGCGCTGCAGTGAGCGACGACGACATCGAGGTGGCACGACGATTGACCGCAGACGTTCTGTGCACGGTGTCGCGCACCGTCGAACGCAGTAGTCCGATCGAGTACGTTGTCGTCGATCATTTGCCAACCGACCAGGGTGAGGCGGAGTTAGAAATCGGAGTTGAGAACACGTAGGGAGGGGGACGCGCCCCGATAGAGGAGGATCCATGACCCGCAGTGAGAGTTCTGCCGACACACACGTCGTGCCCAAAACGGGCGCGGAACAAACCAGTCTCGCGAAACACGTCATAGGTCTTCCGGGCGTCTTGTTCCAATCAGTCACCTTCATGGCGCCTGGCGGTGCGGTAGCGACCTCTCTTGCGGTGGGCGCGGTCTACGCCGGCGGTGCGCTCCCGCTGTCCGTGCTGCTCACGCTCGTCGCTGCCGTACTTGTCGCCATCTCGATGGCGCAGCTCGCACGACACCTTCCCTCGGCGGGCAGTATCTACACCTATCCCTCACAAGGAATACATCCGACGGTGGGATTTCTCGTGGGGTGGGGCTACGCGATGATTACGGGTCTCGTCGGTCCAATCGTCAACCTGCTGATTGGCTACTTCGTCGGCAGCATTCTCAACGAGGAGTTCGGCTGGGACTTCAGAGCCACGTGGATCGGATTCATGCTCCTTGCGATGGTGCTCACCGCGCTGATTGGTTACCGAGGAGTGAAGTTGAGCACGTGGTTCGGCGTCGTCCTCGGTGCCTTCGAAATGTTGGTCTTCATCGCACTCTCCATATGGCTCATCGTGCACGCGGCACCCGGTGGGAACACGTGGAGCGTCTTCACATTGAAGTACGCAACGATCAAGGGCTACCACGGGATGTCGGGCGTCGTGGCTGGTGGCGTTTTCGTAATGCTCGCCTTCGTCGGCTTCGAAGCGGCGGGGCCGCTCGCCGAAGAGGCGCGCGATCCTCGGCGCAACGTGCCGCGCGCGGTGGTGCTCTCGTGTGTGGTCGTGGGCATCTTCTATCTCTTCACGACGTACGCTGCGGCGGCCTTTGTGGGCTCTGCGCACTTCTCGTCCTACGGAGGACTCGGCGGCGGTAGTCCGTGGATCGTGTTCGCACGAAAGATGTGGGGGCTCGGTTGGGTCGTCGTATTCATCGCCGTCATTAATTCGTTTTTTGCGAACGGCAACTCGGCGCTCGTCGCCTCGACGAGGACGTGGTACGCCATGGGTCGCATCAGGGTGTTTCCGGCGGCGTTCGAGCGCACGCACAAGCGCTACGCGTCGCCGGTCGTGGGCATCGTCGTCCAGAGCCTCGCGACGGTCGTCATCGCGCTCCCGCTTGCGCTCAACTACGGACCCACCGAGGCTTTTTCGCTACTCGCAACGATCCTTTCCGCGGTGATGATCTGCATCTACATCGTCGTTAACATCTCGAGCTTCGGTTACTACTGGCGTCGCCAACGACCAGAGTTCAACTGGTTCGTGCACTTCGTCATTCCCGTCGTGAGTTCGCTCATCCTCATCCCGGTGCTCTTCTCCGCGCTCGGTATCAAGACGTCGCTCTTCAAGTTCGTCTCGCCGCTGCCGTACCCGATCAACCGGGCGGGAATCGTCGTGGTCATTTGGTTCGCGATTGGCGTCATCTACCTCGCCTACCTCTGGGTGGCGCATCGCGATCGAGTCACTGAGATGAGTGCTGTCTTCGAATAGCTGGTGTGCGTCGTCTACTCGTTCAGCTTCAGCCACTGATCTTCGGCCGCTGCCAGTGCTGCTTGGACGTCCGCGAGTTCGACGCCGAGCCGCGTCTGGACGGTATGGTCCGTGGTCGCGAGAAGCTTTCCCGTGAGCGTAGATTTGCGCCGCTCAAGTCGGCCCATCTCCTTTTCAGTGTCGCGTAGCTGGCGTCCCCGTGAGGCGTCGGGTGACGTCGCGCCGTTGGCACTGCCCTTGCCTGGGCTGGCGACGGGGCCAGCGGACGTGCGTGCGATCCAGGCGTCGATGCCACCGGGCACCTCAGCGATCGTGCCCGCTTGTACTTCATAGAGGCGATCGGTCGTTCGGCTGAGAAACGTGCGGTCGTGCGAGACGACGACGAGCGTGCCCGGCCATTGGCCCAAAAACTCCTCCAAAAGACGAATCGTTTCGAGGTCGAGATCGTTGGTCGGCTCGTCCAAGAAGAGGACGTTCGGTCGTATCGAAAGTGCGAGGAGCAGTTGCAGTCGTCGTCGCTCCCCACCAGAGAGATCTTTCGCCTTGGTGAAGGGGAGCGCCCCCGTGAACCAAAAGCGCTTCATGAGCGCCACGTCCTCGAGAGACCCGGGAATGCCCTCAGAACCGGCGACGAGCTCTTGTACTGTTGCTTCCTCGTCGAAGTCGCCACCGCCTTGATCGAGATACGACAATCTCACCGTCGGTCCGCTCTTGACGGTTCCCGATGTCGGTTCGATCCGTTGCGCGAGGAGGCTGACGAGTGTTGACTTGCCCGAGCCGTTGGCGCCGACGATGCCCAACCGCTCTCCGGGTCCAAGTTCGAGCGTCACGTCACGCACGATCTGATCGTCGTCGTCATAGGAGAAGTTCACGTGGTGCGCTTTGATCACGGAGGTGCCGAGCCGCGGCACGCCAGCGTCGAACTGGAGTGTCCCGCTTCGCGCTTCCGCTTGAGGGCGAGTTGCGAGGAGCTCTTGTGCCGCGTTCACCCGCGCCTGGGGTTTGGTCGAGCGTGCCTTCGCGCCTCGGCGAAGCCACGCGAGCTCGGTTCTCGCAAGATTGCGTCGAACCTGCTCGGCGGTCGCGGCGGCCGCTTCGCGGTGGGCCTGGGCCTCCAGCAGTTTGGAGTAGCCACCCGAGTGCAGGTAGGTCTTGCCCCGGTCAATCTCCACCATGCGGTTCGTTACTTGATCGAGGAGGAAGCGGTCGTGGCTCACCATGACGACGGCGCCGCGGTAGCTGAGTATCTCCTGCTCGAGCCAGCGGATGGCGTCGAGATCCAAGTGGTTCGTTGGTTCATCGAGCACGAGCACGTCACTCGGTGCGATGAATGCGCGCGCCAGGGCCACTCGCTTGAGCTGTCCTCCAGAGAGTGCGTCCGTACGGGCATCGATCTCGCCAAGCATTCCCAGTCGATCGAGGGCCGCCTCTACCCGCCAACCTGAGCCCAGTGCGTCACGCACGGTGCCGTCGGGCAGCGTCGGTATCTGTTCGAGGAAGCTCACGTGGAGGTCTCGGCTGCGGCGAATCTGGCCTGAATCTGGGGTGAGGGCACCCGCGATGATCCGGAGCAGCGTCGTCTTACCGACACCGTTGATGCCAACGACGCCAATGCGCTCCCCAGAAGAGACAGTCAAAGTGAGGTCCGCCAAGATCGCTCGTTCGGAGCCGTTCAGTACCACGTGCTCGAGATCAATGAAGATTGCCATGCGACGTACACGTTAACGACGAACCATTCGATCATCGAACGCGTCGCTGTCTCGACGCAACGCAACGTCGGCTCATTATCCACTCGTTACAGCAGATTCGACGATCTGGTGAGGGCGCCCTGGCCCTTTGCGTTATCCCTCGATCGGCGAGCCAAAGCGAATCAGATTGCCGTCGGGGTCGACGTGTGAACCTTCGAGAAGCCCGTAGGTCGTCGCCTCGACGGGGTGGGTGTGCCCTGCAATATTGGGGCGGTTCCACTCTTGAAAGAGCGCGTCGGCGTCACGGACATACAAGTACGCCGACCCTGGGCCCGAGGGCTCATTCGTGGTGTGCTGCGCCAGATGAAGCTCCATGCCATCGCGATTTGCGAATCCATAGTCGTCGCCCGGTTCGCTGGCGACCGTAAAGCCCAGCAATCGGTAGTGGGCGAGGGCAGCTTCAAGTTCTCGAACGGGGAAGATCGGGCATAAACGACGTAGTTCTCGCGGAGCGGGCCGCTTGCCGGTTCCTTCTGCGAGAGCGTTCGTCTTGATTTCGATCATGGCGATGAGCGCCGCGCGCATAGCGCCGATTTGCTCGCGCGAGAGGCGTTCTTCGAGCTGGTGGTCAATCGCCTCGACTGCGCGCGCAGCCGTATCGACTACCTCTTGGCCGCGGTCAGTCAACTCAAGATCAACCCGTCGCCGATCGGTGGTTCCGGGCCGGCGTTCAAGGTAGCCCCGGGTCACCAGGGTGTCGATGACCAAACTCACGGCCTGCTTCGTGACGCCCAACTCAGCGGGTAACTCCGGTCGTGACTCCTCCGAGGCCTCGAGCGCCGTCAGGACGAAGACACCATTCCGCGGCAGGTCGTGGCATCCGAGAGCATGGAGTTCTGCCCTGATCGCTTGGGCGTACGCACCGCGCGCCATACGCATCAGTGTTGGCGTAGGAAACTCTTCCATCTTGGGATCGCGCATACTCGTCACGATATCGACAAGTTCCTTGTTAGTCAAGTTAATTGTCGATGTACCAACCTCCTCACTCGGGAGGAGTTGCCGCCTTTGCCCGCTGGTCCCTCAGTTTGATCAGCGCGAGGTTGAGATGCCTGCGCAACGCCTTCGGGAGGGTTCGATACCCGCGATAGGGAGGGATCAGGAGCTGGTAGATGACCGGGTTCGGAGTCTGTAGCAAAAGCAAAGCGGCCGCTTCGGCCTCTTCGTTGATTCGCACCGACTGTGGATCCTTAACGACAGCTCTCACGCGTCGGTGAGCCGCCATGTCTACCAACCTCTTACCCGTCGCAGCAACTTCGCCTTGGGCGGTAATCAGGTTCTTTTGGAGGCGTTTGACGTCGGGAGCGAGTATTGACTCTCGCGCTTCATCGCTCGCGAGGTCGAGGGCCCGGCGTAACTGGAATTCCGCCACATCGAGATCGGGTTCGGCCCACCACGCGGTGCGATCATAAGGTCCCGACGCGTGGGCGCTCCCACCAACTTGCACTGGTGTGTACGTGACGGGGAAGAACCCGTTCTCCAGAAAGTCGGTGACGCCCCCGTAGTTGGTGTAGACAACCGGCAGACCGCACAACCCCGCTTCGATGGGCGTCAGTCCCATCCCCTCCGAGCGGTGAAGCGAGATGTAAGCGTCACAGCCCTGAAGGAGCGCGAGGTACTGGTCGTCGTCAAGATACTCATCAATCAGCTCCGTTCTTGGCGAGGTGTCGATGGTGTCGAGCAGTTTGGCGGGTGCGAGCTCTCTCAAGTCACTGCATTTGATGGTGAGGCGAAAGTCGGGATAATCATCCTGAACGCGCCGCCATACTTCAAGCGCCGCTTCGGGGTTCTTTCGGCTGATGTAACTCTTGGCGTCAAAGGTGGTGAGGATGTAGCGGTGCGTCCCCGCATCGCTAACCCCGGCCACTCGATGCTTGAGCACATCAAAAAGGCCTACGTCAAAGGGAGCGAGTCGCTGCACGGGCACGGCAAGCACTTTTGCCATCGCGTCCACGCTCCATGACGACAGCGCATGCACTCGCTCGATTCCACCATCCGCGGCGACCTCGATCATCTCTTCGGGAATGAAGTCAAGTTCCCACGCCCATACCGCCTCGACGTGCGCGACCGCGGTATTGACTCGACCGGCATCGACGACGTGACTCTGCCACTGGTCCGCGTTGATGAAACAGAGAACGGATGCGTCTGATGCGCTCATCGGATTTCGTCGACGCAGCAGCGCCGACAGATATTCAGAGGTGTCTCTACCAACCGAGACGCAGTCGATCGCTGGATGAATGCCGGCGTCGTCAAGAATCCCGAGCGTCCAACGTGCGATACGACCAATGCCCGCGGGATACGCGAGGTATCCGACGAGCCGCAGATCCGCGGTGTTGGTAATTGTCTCTTCGGCAGCGTCCAGAACCGCTTCCACGAGATCCTCGTGGCCACGCGCGAACCTCGCCAAATGCTTACCCGCCCAAGCCAACTGTTCAAAAGCAGCTTCGCGATGTTGATAGCTCGTACCGCGGAAGATCGATCCAATCGCGTTCGGCGTGCCAAGTAAGGATGGATGACACGACCACGCGTAGAGGAACGACTGCACTCGCCAACCGAAGTTCTGGTGCTCCTCGCCACAAGTCGAACAGGTCGCCCATTTACCTGCCGTCAACGGCACGTAGATCTCCTCGCGAACCTCTCGCAAGGTGAAGCCCGCTCGAACGTGTGTGTGCGCGTCCTGGCGGAGCGCCGCATTCCACTCCGCGAGGAGCGGACGCTTCGCGGTCGCTCCGGCGAGCGTGTAGGGGAGTGACGCATCTTCCTCAGCCACTGAACGCAGCCGCGCGTACTCACTCGCGAACGCGCGCGGAATGCGATCCCCCAAGACCGGGCGTGTTGCGTGGGTGGACAGTGATGGTGTGCCCGACAGGGCAAACCCACTGAAGTGAAAGAAATAGAGCGTGTGATGAGAATCTTCGTGGGCGACTCGCCACGTACCGTCATCAAGCACGATGTTTCGCTCATGGAGATTCCAGTACGCCACGTTGCAGCCGGGCTCGGTGACGATCTGCGTATTGGTCTTCAGGTGAGCCAAGTCCAGGATCTTCTGATCCGTGAAGTAGCCCCAGGTCGGGTTGGCGAGACAGTCGAACTGAAGTCGCCCACTCCACCAGTCGAGAAACGACGCCGCCGATGGTCGGACGGAGCAAAAGCCAAGATTGAAATACCCGGCCCGCAAGATTTCGCCCGTCGTCGGCTTGAAGCCGTCGTCAGGTATGTCGGAAAGGAGGTGCGGGGTCAGTGAGACGGTCGCGTCGTCGTCAAGCAGCGGAGTGAAGTCTTCGAACACCTGGATGTCGGGGTCTATGTAGGTGACGCGATCCCAACCCTCGCGAAGAAATGACCGAAGCAGCGCTGGCTTTACGGAGGTCGCGAACTCAAGGACGCTGTAAAACAGGGCGGCGGATTCGACGTCGAAGTCACCCCAGTCGCACTGATCAATGACGAGCGCTTTATGGATGGCACTGCTGTTTGCTTCGGCGAGGTACTCGTCAATACGATCCTGTACAGGTCCCACGTCTGTGCAATCTTGGAGCACCAGAACACGGAACTCTGTGGTCGGCATCGTGATGGCGAGCGAGCGTCCCAGCACGAGCAGTTGCCCGAGGTAGTTCGGTGTAGCGATGGTACAGACAAGATGTCGGTAGTTTGACTTCTCAGCGGGCACAGCGCCTCCAGACAAGTCAATCGTACAAGGGGACTCCATTGCACAAGTTACCCACGCGAGCCTTTATACAACTGGTCAAAAATAACTCTTCGTCTCGAGTGGCTGAATACTCCGCATTCGGGCAGAAAGCGTGAGTCCATAGCGCTGACGTTTGGCGCTCTCAACGTCCGGATGATCAGGCAGGTCGCGTGCGTTGGCGTTTCGACCGGAACGCGATTTCTTGCACTCGGGATTCGTAACCTGATTCCATGCGACGTTTTGAAACTGCGCCCGGCCACCTGGCTGGAATTTTGATGAATCGCTCCTTTGAGGCGCACACGCTTTTGCTCATTTTCCCCATTTAGTTAGTCCCTGCAAGAAGCCCGCCAGAGACCTCCACGACTGACGGGTCCTAAGCCGAGCTCCATCGCTCGTCGCGTCGCACCGCCTCGAAGCGCCCAAGACCCATCATGTGAGGCCTCGCGGACGCTCCAACGGTTGCGTTCAGGCGGTTATGGGCGATCTATCGAGCACTGCAAGGAGTGAATATCTGGTATCAATAAGGTCCTGACTCGCGTGGGGCGGAGCAGAGACTTTGGGGAGGATATTCATGAGGTTGAGTCTGGGAATGCGTCGAACATTGGTTGCCGTGGGCGTTGGGTCTTTGATGTTCGGGGCCACGATCGTGGCGGGGGCGTCGACGACCTCAGGGGCGTACAACGCTGCAGACGCAAAACTCGTGCCCTCGGCTTACAAGAACTCCACAATTCAGGTCGCTACGGACGCCACGTATCCGCCCGACGAGTCGATGAGCGGCACGACCATGGTCGGCTTCGACGTCGATCTGATGGGAGCAATCGCAAAGACCCTCGGCGTCAAGTACAAAGAGAACAACGTCACCTTTGACGACATCATTGCGGGTATCAATTCTGGCAAGTACGTGATTGGCAACTCCTCATTCACCGACGAAAAGTCCCGCGAGAAGCAAGTCAATTTCGTCGACTATTTCCAGGCGGGTGAGGGCGTCTACGCACTCGCAACCTCGAAAGCCACCTTCAAGGGTCTTCCAAGCTTCTGTGGCGAAACGGTCGCCGTCGAAACAGGCACCACCGAACAGGCCGACGCGACTTCGGAGGCGAAGAAGTGTCCCTCCAGCAAGAAGGAGACCGTGCGCGCCTTCTCCACGCAAACCGAAGCGAATACGGCGGTGCTGTCGGGTCAAGCGACGTTCGGCTTCGCTGACAGTCAGGTGGCCGGCTACATCGTTTCGTTGGCTGGTGGCAAGTTCAAACTCGTTGGCAACGCCATTGAGGTCGCGCCCTACGGCATCGCGACGCCGAAGTCGACCGCGGGACTCGGACTCGCCAAGGCGATCCAAGCGGCAGTAAAGACGCTGATCGCCAACGGGACCTATCACGCGATTCTCGCCAAGTACGGCGTCACTGCGGGCGCGCTCTCAACAAGCAAGATTGTGCTCAACGGAGCAACCTCCTAAGCGTCTTTCGAACACACGAACATGCCGACAAACGGGGACACCGAAGTAAAGGTCGTTCCCGTTCGTCATTACGGCCAGTGGGTTGCGGTCGTGGTTGCGCTCGTGCTCGTCGCGATGCTGATCAACACCTTGTTCTCCAAGGTGCCGACCGGACATTACGCGTGCCACATCATCGCCGGTGTGCGTCGCTGCACTCCGCTGAGCGAGTGGCGCTTCACCTGGAACATCGTCTTCCATTATTTTGGGACCTCGGAAATCCTTCACGGCCTGGTGCTCACTCTGGAGCTGACCGCGTTGGCGATGGCTGCGGGAATCATCTTGGGCATCTCGATCGCTGTCATGCGGCTCTCGTCGAATCGTCTGCTGTCCGGGACGGCCTGGACCTACACGTGGTTCTTTCGGGGAACGCCGGTATTGGTCCAACTACTCTTCTGGTTCAATATCGCTGCTCTCTACAAGGTCTTCACCATCGGTGTGCCGTTCGCTCATGTGACGTTCTTTACAATCAACTCAAACAGCTTGTTCACCCCATTCGTGGCGGCGCTGGTGGCACTCGGGTTGAACGAGGGTGCGTACATGTCCGAGATCGCTCGAGCCGGATTACTCGCGGTCGATGAGGGCCAGACGGAAGCAGCGATGTCACTCGGCATGACCCGCGGCACAACGCTTCGCTTCGTGGTGCTCCCCCAGGCGATGCGCGTCATCATTCCGCCAACGGGCAACGAGGTCATCTCGATGCTCAAGACGAGTTCGCTCGCGAGCGCAGTGTCGGTAATCGAGTTACTTGGCGCCGCGACCAACATTTCGGCGAACAACTATGAGGTCATGCCCCTCTTGATCACGGCGAGCCTGTGGTATCTCATCGTGACGACAGTGTTGTCGACTGGTCAGTTCTATCTGGAGCGCTACTTCGCTCGTGGGGCGTTGCGCAGCCCCCCACCGACACCGCTCCAACGGCTACGGGGCGACGCGCAAGGCATCCTCTTGAATTTTCGAACCCCGAGGCCGGCCAGGGAGTCACGATGAGCGCCCCCATGGTTGAGGCCCGCGGGGTGCACAAGTCCTACGCCGGCATCGAAGTCTTGAAAGGTGTCAACCTCACCGTCGTACGTGGAGAGGTGACGTGCCTCATCGGACCCTCGGGCTCGGGCAAGAGCACGCTGCTTCGATGCATCAACCACCTGGAAAAGCACGATGCGGGTGAGCTGCGTGTTGACGGAGAACTCGTTGGATACGAGGCGCGGGCGGGGAAGCTCTATGAGTTGACCGATAGGAAAATCTGTGCGGAGCGCTCCCAGATTGGCATGGTGTTTCAGCGCTTCAATCTGTTCCAACACTTGAACGTTCTCGACAACGTCACCATTGGCCAGACCAAAGTCCGCGGCATCGATCCTGCTACTGCAAAAGCCAAGGCTCGCGAGCTTTTGGCGCGAGTGGGTCTTTCGGAGAAGGAAAAGCACTACCCAAGCCAATTATCGGGAGGCCAACAGCAGCGTGTCGCAATCGCGAGAGCGCTGGCGATGGAACCGAAGCTCATGTTGTTCGATGAACCGACATCCGCGCTGGACCCAGAGCTCGTGGGCGAAGTGCTCGACGTGATGAAGGACTTGGCCAAAAGCGGGATGACGATGATCGTGGTCACGCACGAGATGGGCTTTGCTCGCGAGGTCGCGAATACCGTGTACTTCCTCGACGGGGGAGTCATCGAAGAGTGGGGCACGCCCGCTGACGTGTTGGGTGCTCCGAAGTCGGATCGTTTGAAGGGCTTCCTCTCGAAGGTCCTATAACGCCCAGATGAAGTCGCGCGGAAACGCGTAGGTTTTCTCTTCGCGAGTTCGACGAGTGCGCAGTGCCCTCGTCGCAAGGGCTTCAGCGCCCGCGGCCGTTCCCGTTGAAGAAGAATATCTTGGTCCGACTGCCATCCGGTTTTCGCGGAGAGATCGACGAATATTGGCTCGGCTTCTTCTGGAACATGAAATGGTGGAATCGCTGCCGAACGCTCATGTGCGCAGAACTGACTGCCTCGCCACCCTGATTGGCGGGCTCGACGTCTTCATCGTAATGATGGGCCGGCGAAGCTAGAAACTCAGTGATCGGATCCCGATCGGTGCCGTCGTCTGCCTCGCCCATACCTGGAGAGTACCTCGAGTGTTCCCGGCGGCTCCGGCACCCAGATTTCCCTCTAAAGCAGTTCGCTTTAGCTTCGGCGTGCTCCGTCTAGAGAGGACCGCCCGACTCACCCCAACGCTTACAGAGTTCGTCGAAGAGTTCCTCTGCGATCTTCGCCGTTTGGTCATCGAGCGCAGTTGCGTCAAGATCTGGCCGCAGTCGCTCGCCAACGCTACGCACGACGCTGCGAAGACTCGCGCCCTCGCGCTGCACCGGAGTTTGAAAGCTATCGGACTCGCGGCCACCCGCGCCCGATATCAACCCGGATATGTTTTCACGTAGTTGGCTGAGCTCGACACCGAGGTCTTGAAGAATTTGGGCTCCCACGTCTTCGCCCTCTCGGACGAGTCCGAGAAGTATGTGTTCGGTCCCGATGTAGTTGTGGCCGAGTTGCAAAGCCTCGCGCAGCGACAGTTCCAGGACCTTCTTCGCTTGCGGGGTGAACGG
>DASXEU010000065.1:0-4780 GCA_036489935.1 Acidimicrobiales bacterium | reverse complement strand
AGTGGCCCGATGTCGGCATCTTCGCCCAGCGCAACAAGGACCGACCGAATCGACTGATGCTGTCGGTGGTAGCGATCGAGCGTGTCGACAAGCGCTCGCTCGTCGTGCGGGGACTTGACGCCATCAACGACACGCAAGTGCTCGATATCAAACCCGTGTATTCCTGGAGTGGCCCCCGCACTGAGCTACGCGTCGCTCCCTGGAGCGAAGAGCTCGGTAAGCACTACTTCTAACGTCGCGCGTCTGACTCCTCGATGAACACTGCCACTTCTTCTCGCGTGGGAGATGTTGCGGGACCAAGTCGACCGACCGCAATCGCAGCTGCCGCGTTCGCCCAGCGCGCTGCCGTCAACGCGTCATGCCCGCTCGCCAGCTCCGCAACAAAGACCCCGTTATGCACGTCGCCCGCACCGTTCGTGTCGACCACTTCGATGGAAAAGCCCTCAATGACTAACGCATCACCGTGGTTTAATGCGACGACGCAGCCAGCCGGCCCGCGCCGGACCACCACGTTCAACCGGTCGTTCGTTGACGCCAGCGCTGCTGCAGCTGCGCGAACGTCGTCGTCACGCGTGAGTTGAGTCGCCTCGCGCTCATTGCACAACAGCCACGTGGCTACCTCCAAGACACCTGATAAATACGCGGATGGAATGTCTTCCACCCGCGTGGCCGGATCGAATAGCACGATGACGCCCAGGGAAAGCTCGCGAAGCCAACGAAGTACCAAATCTGCCGAGCCCGGATACATCACGTTGTAGCCCGACACGAGCACATAATCGCCATCAAAGATCTCGAGGGCGTCGAGGTCTGAAAACCGTAAGGTTCCTTCCGCACCCGGGGCGGTGACGAAGGTTCGCTCGCCGTCGGGCTCGACGAGCACGACGCAGACACCAGAGTCGAGCTCGTGGTTCGCTTCGACGGGGATTCCAATGCCCTCGCCTTTGAGCGACGTCATCGCAGTTTCTGCAAATGGTCCTGTGCCGAGGCGACCTGCGTAGTCCGTGCGCAAATGATGACGCGCAGCGGCACTCATCGCGTTGAATCCCCCACCCGTTGTGACGAGCTGTTCGAGTGCGCGAACGTCGCCAGCGCGAGGGGGCATCGCGGAAACTCTCAGCACGACGTCAATCAACACGGTATCGAGACAGAACAGTCGTGGGGCGTCACGCATGACGTAACCCTAGAACGGTCGTGAAATCTCTCACGCCCTCGTCAAGCCGGTCAATCTTGAGGGGATCGCCTCCTACAATCAATGCGAGGCGGCGCACCGGTAGTCGCGAGGAGGCACGGTGAGCGAGGACGTTGCGGAGTTCCTAGATACCGCTCCTTCGAGCGCTTTTCGCATCGAAGGGAACGGCATCAACGTCATTGCCGAAAACGAGCGAAAGGGACGACCCCGCGAGCTCTTTTGGCCATGGTTCGGCGCGAACATCTCCGTGCTCGGTCTCAGCTATGGATCGTGGGTCCTCGCCTTTCACATCTCCTTCGTCCAAGGCGTCATCGTGGGGGCGATCGGCATCGTGCTCAGCTTCTGGTTGTGCGGCGTGATCGCCACGGCGGGTACCCGCGGGTCGGCGCCCACGATGGTCCTCTCGCGGGCCGCCTATGGCGTGCGCGGCAATCGACTGCCGTCGGCCATTTCCTGGCTGCTCTGCGTGGGTTGGGAGACCGCGCTCACCGTCATCGCGGTGCTCGCGACGTCGACGGTCTTCGCTCGGCTCGGCTTCCACGGCGGCGTGGCGCTCAAGATTGTCGCCATGCTCGTCGTCGCCGCGCTCATCATCGGCGGTGGCGTGATGGGCTTTGATCTCATCATGCGCATGCAGGCGGTGATCACCGTTGTGACCGGCGTCTTGACGGTTGTGTTCATTGCGCTCACCCTCCACCACATCAAGTGGCACGTCGTCGCCCACATCGGCAGCGGGAGCGCGCAGTCGACGTTGGGAGCGCTGGTCTTTTTGATGACGGGTTTTGGGCTCGGATGGGTGAACGTCGCGGCGGACTACTCGCGCTACCTTCCGCGACGCGCATCGACAAAGGGCGTTGTGTGGTGGACGACTTTCGGCGGGTCAATCGCTCCGCTCATCTTGCTGTTCTTCGGGTTGCTCCTCGCGGGCTCGTCGGCGTCCCTCAGCAGTGCCGTCAGCGCTGACCCCGTCGGCGCGCTCGCAAATGAGCTCCCGACGTGGTTCCTCGTTCCCTTCGTGATTGTGGCCCTGCTCGGGCTTGTCGGAGGCGCGGTGCTCGACATCTACTCCTCGGGTCTCGCACTACTCTCGGCGGGACTGCGCATTCCGCGCTACGCGGCCGCTGGTGTCGATGGTGTCATCATGCTTATTGGGACCGTGTACATCGTGTTCGTCGCGAAGAACTTCCTACCTCAGTTCGAAGGGTTTCTCACCACGGTCGGCGTGTTGATCGCCGCCTGGTGCGGCGTCTTTCTCGGTGATCTGGCGCTGCGACGAGCGAGTTACTCGGACGACGATCTTTCTCGCGCGAGTGGACGATACGGCGATATACGCCTAATACCGATTATGACGACTGTAATTGCGAGCTTTCTCGGCTGGGGGCTCGTCACCAACTCCGCCGCGAGCTGGCTCACGTGGCAGGGCTACCTCCTAGGACCCTTTGGTCTCGGCGGAAAGACGGGCGCGTGGGCGTACTCCAACCTGGGCGTCCTCGTGGCGCTCGTCGTGAGTTTCCTCGTCACGGTCATCTTCACGCGCTCCGATGTTGCAGGTGAGGAAGCGCTCAGGTAATCGTGCGTGCGTGTCAGGCGTCACGCGACATCGCTCGTAGAATGACTGCGGGTCTGGTGAAGGGGTATGTGTGCGTATCGGTGTTCTCACCGCGGGTGGTGACGCGCCGGGCTTGAACGCGGCCATTCGCGCTATTGGCGGTCTCGCCATGCGCGACGGTCACGAAGTTATCGGCATCGCGAACGGTTGGGCGGGACTCGTCGGCGAGTTCGAAGGCTCTGCCCTGACCGCAAAGGATCTGCGAGGCGTCATTGGCCAGGGAGGCACGCTGCTCGGGACCGCGCGCTACGACCTCGACCAGCCCGCGGGCGGACGCGATCGAGTTCTCGCCGCCATTGAAGAACATCTGGACGCGCTGATCGCCATTGGCGGCGATGGCACCCAGCAGATTTCCTACTGGCTCGCCGAGCGCGGCGCGAGCGTCGTCGGCGTACCGAAGACGCTCGACAACGATCTTCCCGGCACGGAGTACTGCATCGGATTCGACACCGCGATCAGCATCGTGGCCGAATCACTCGACCGCCTTCACACAACGGCCGCCTCGCACCACCGCGTCATCGTGGTTGAGACCATGGGACGTGCAACCGGGTGGGTCGCGGCACTTGGGGGACTCGCGGGCGGTGCCGACATGATCGTCATCCCCGAGTTCCCGATCACTATGGATGAGATCGTCGAGCACATCAACGTGCGCCGCGCGGCTGGGCTCGTCTACTCGATGGTCGTCGTGGCGGAAGGAATTGACCTGTCCATTCTTTGCGGTGACAAGCAAAGCGAAGAGACTGCCGAGGGATTTCGGCGAATTCGCTATGCGTCCCGCGGTGTCGGACCGTACGTCGCGTCAAAGATCGAAGAGCGAGGCTTTGAAGTTCGCACGACCGTACTCGGTCACTTGCAGCGAGGCGGCAGTCCGACCGCGTACGACCGCATCTTCGCGACTCGCGTCGGCGCTGCTGCGTATGACGCTGTCATCGCGGGCAAGTTCGGCATGATCCCGGTCGTGCGCGACGGCACTGTGGTGCTCGCCGACCTTTCGACCGTCGCCGTGGGCCAACGCACCGTTCCTCGCGAGATCTACGACCTCTGCGCGGCGTTCTTCTAACTACGTCGTAACCGAACCCTGCCAGGGGTTGTGAGACGCGACGAGTCGCAGTCCAAGCATCAGCGCACCGAGGAACCCGAGCGCGACGAGAATGAACGCGAAGGCGGTTCCCTGACCGGCCCAGACGCGCAGCATCATTCCCGCTCCCACCGTGCAGAGCAAAATCGCGGCGCCACTCGCCAACGTCGAGGAGTCGCGACGCCCAAAGACGACGCAGGCCCACCCAATCGCGAGTCCTGCGGCGAAGGGCCATGCGGTCGAGATCATTCCCGCCATCGTCATCGGATGATGGTGTGCGGTTCGACCAATGCCGACGAACACTGCGACGATGACAACGTCAATGATCAGCCAAATGCGTCTCATAGCCCTGCACTTTAACGACATTCGTCCAAAATGGCTACTTTTGTCGAAATATCCATTAACGCTCACCGCTCAGCGTACGATCGAGCTGCGCGAGCACCATGGGCCGCGAGTCCAAGTGGCGTTGCCTTGCGGGCTCGTCGTAGAAGCCACCGTGGTGCAGCGCGAGCGCGGCACCGGCTCCCCGTGGGGCGAGTTCGACGCGCACTACCGTTTCAGCCCCGTCAGTCCCCATGTGCCCGGTGACCCAGGTCATCTCGATCACGCTCGGTTCATCGAGCACGAGGAATCGCCCGTAGTGCGAATGGCACGTGCCCTCATGCATCGTCGCGAACCAGAACGGGGGAAGTGAGTCGCGTCGTAGATTCGCTCCGGCGTTGACGCCATTGCGCGTTCGACCACGGAGGATAACTCGGGTGCAGTATCGGGGGTCACGTCCTGCAAACCATCGCGCGGAGAGAGACGCTTCAGGACTCGCGCAGCCGAATAGATTGGCGTTCGACCGCGGGACCGAGGAGGACAGTGAGCACTGACGAAGGTCCGGGGCCGATCGCTCTTGTTG
>DASXEU010000160.1:0-7515 GCA_036489935.1 Acidimicrobiales bacterium | reverse complement strand
GAACGTGCGGCACTTCATCAAGATTCACTACCTGAGCGACGTGAAGAACTTCTACTTCGTCACTGGCCCCAAAGCGAAGACGAGCCCCGTCTGGCACTCGTACGGTATTAGCGTGACGAACGAACCAGGCGAGATCATGAGCATCCACTCGGACTACATTTTCGTTATCAACGGACACGATCAGCTGAAGTGGATCGTCAACGACGATCCCTTGAAGAGCGTCGCCGGCCAAGAGTCGACTGAGGCCGAACTGATGACGCTCTTGCATAAGGCAGGACTGGGCTAGCGGTGGCACCCCTGGGCGTCGTTGCCGTCATTGGGGCTGTGCTCTCAATACTGGCTTACTCGCGACGGCCATCAAGGTCGCTGCGCGTGAAATTACAGTTTGCGCTCTCACTGCTCAGTTTCGCGCTGCTCTGGTTCGCCACGTCGTCGTCTTTCGCGGCCGAAGGCATGATGAGTCTTCCCGATCACATGATCGCTCACATCTTGACGATGTTCATGGTCCCGATTGGCATTGTCGGCTCCAGCTTCGTGCGGTCGCTCTGGTGGCTTTGGCAACCCTCACGTCGTCGGCGAGTTCTTCGCTGGTGGTATCTCGAGCGAACCTGGCACGTCCCGCGTTGGCTCTTTCATCCTCTGACAGCGACCGTGGTATTGAACGCGGTCATGGTGGCCTCACACCTTCCGAGGGTCTTCGACTTCATGATGGCAAGAACGTGGATGATGCAGTGGATCGTTGAGCCCGCGTTTTTGTTGAGCGGACTGTTCTTTTTTCACTTCATCGTCGCGTCACCGCCGCGCAAGAACAAAGTTCGGCTTCGCTACCAGCTGGTGGCGCTCCTCGTCACAATCTTCGAGATGTTGATGCTGGCGATGGCAATGTCGATCTTCACGAACGCGTCCTGGTACACAGTGATGGCGGTTCACCCGGGAATGGCGTACATGCCGGGGATGGCACGTTCGGCGGCGGTCGCCTTCAGTCAGCAGCGCCTCGCGGCCGGGATCTTGTGGATTTGCGGCGACGGCTGGGCCATACCGTGTCTCATCGCAGTGGGATATCGGATCGTGAAGCGAGACGGTTCGCTGTTCGCGGCCCTCGAGCGTCAGTCGTCGCGGCTCTCGGGCGTCAACGGCTGATCCTGCCCGTGCACTGACGCGAGATACGCGTTCCACTCTTCGAGTCGAGGATCGACGTCATCAGTGCGCGCAACGCGCTTCGGCTTCAACTGTCCGCGCTCCTCGCGAATCATCCTGCGCCACATGTAGATCGCGTAGCCGCCGAGCGCGGGCCACTCGAACACGTACGCCCACGAGAGCTCATTACCGCCAAGTGCACGAAACATTTCGATGACGAACGCAGGGATGCACATGAGTTCTGCCAAGAACAATCCCAGATGAATCCTGAAGATGTTCTTACTTTGGGGCTTCATTAGCAGTGACTTTAGTGCCCTTTGCCCTTCCTCTTACAGTACGGTTGAAAGCGGCGAACACGGGAGTTTCGGTTTGTCACGACCCCGTGAGAGAGCTTCGAAGGAGATAGCAATGAATCGCTCCAAGGGACTAGGAGTGGCCTTGGCGACGGTGCTGATTGGCGGTGGCGCCTTGGCGCTCGCCGGTTTCGCACTCGCGACGGCTTCACCCCACCAAGCAGCGTTGCAGTGCGTGAAGAGCACGACCCAGGCGCACGCTTGCAGCTTTACAATTTCCACTTTCCCCGACTCAGAAGAAGGAGTGCACGGGAAAAACGGAGGACCTCACCCGGACTGGGTGACGTACTCGAACGACAACATCGATGTGCCCGCACACACGACCGTCTACGTGACGATCGACCAGTACGACTCGGGTGGCGCGGCCAACAATCCATACTTTGACAACGTGGTTGGCACGCGAGGCGGCTTTGACACGGTCAATGGGAAGCAGACGACAAAAGTCGGTGCCGATGACATTGGTCACACTTTTACGCTCCACGGCATTCCTGGGAACGGAAAGTACCTGTTCATCTCGGTGCCGTTGCCCGTTAACAACGCAACGAAGACGCCGTTGAAAATCGGCGACGGCGAATATGCGAAGCCCGTCGTGGTGAAGTTCTCATTCACCACAGGTGGTGCAACCGTCTACAACTGGAACTGCGAGTTCCCTTGCGGTGGCTCACGCGAAGGTAACGGCTTTGGCGAGGCGATGAGTAGTTACGGTTACATGTCCGGCACGATCACGGTCGAGTAGAGGAGATTTCGTGTTTAGTGGAGAGAAAAATCTCAAGTCGTTCTTCTGGGCGTGGGCGATCATTACAGCCGTTGGCGTGTTTTTGTCGGTATTCCTGACGCATCGCTACATGCCACAGATGATGAGCAATGACGGAAATCTCGCGACGGAGACGACCATCTTGTTCAGCATCCTGGCTGCACCAGTGGCAGCGGGTGTGTACGCGAGCGCGCTGCACGTCATGCGCACGTATCGCTATCGCGGCGAGGGCGTGCCACCGGCGGCAACACCGATTCGCGAGAACACGAAGACCCTCGTGACGTGGCTGACCGCCTCGGCCGTGCTTACGGTCTTCGTGCTGGTATGGGGTCTCGGCGCATTAGCGGCAGAGAACTCGTCGTCAGGCAACCCACTCATCGTGAACGTCACCGGCCAACAGTGGGTTTGGACCTTCTCCTACCCAGGTTCGCACGTCACTTCTGACGAGCTCTACCTTCCCGAGAACCGCGAAGTGGAGTTCCGCATCACTTCGGTCGACGTGACGCACGGTTTCTGGGTTGCGAACTTCGGTGTTCAGGTCGACGCCAACCCGGGCGTGATTACGACTATCCATACGAAGCCCAACAGGCTCGGCGCATTCGTCGTGCGCTGCGAGCAGTTCTGTGGGCTCAACCATGCCTTCATGGAGTCAGTCGGCCACGTCGTCAGTCCGAAGCAGTTCTCTAACTGGCTCACTAGCCAGCCACAGCGGGCGTAGGAGGAATTATGGTAACCACACTTGAGCACACGGCAACATCCGCTGAGCCGAAGGGCGGCGGATTAGCCCGTCACCAGAACTTCGCGACGGCCATCATCGCGGGCGGCATCCTCGCCTGGGTGTTTTGGTTCGTAGCGCGCAGACTGTTCTTCGCCGACAGCGACAATGTGTCCGACGAAGTAGCAGTCATGACCGCCACGGGCTGGATGATCGGCTTCTGGATCGGTATTGGCGCATTTAATGGACCGTTCCGCTGGTTGGTCGGCCGCGATCACACTCGCGAAGACGATCTCTACTATGCGGGCCACAATTTGGGTCGCGCCCGGTACTGGAAGTACACGACTGACCACAAGGTTGTCGGCGTCCAGTACATCATCACGACGATGGGTCTCCTCGCAGTGGGTGGCATCCTCGCGATGGCGATCCGTACTGAATTGATCGTCCCGGGCAACCACTTCGTGAACCAGCAGGTCTACAACGGCTTTATCGCAATTCACGGCATGGTCATGATCCTCGCGTTGATCGTCGCGGTTTCAGGGCCGTGGGGGAACTTTGTGATGCCGATCATGATCGGGGCACGCGACATGGCGTTCCCACGCCTGAACGCATTGAGCCTCTGGACGCTCGTGAGCGCAGCAGTATTGCTCGTTACGGTGCTTGCGGTTGGTGGTCTGCCGGTCGGCTGGGTCGTGATGGGCACTATCGCGGACCAAGCTGGTGTCGGAATGGACTTCTTCGCGATGGCGATCGTCGTCTTTACCGTCTCGACGACCGTCGCGAGCATCAACTTGATCACGACCGTCATCACGATGAGAACCAAGGGCATGACACTTGATCGTCTACCGATCTTCGTGTGGGGCACGCTGGTCACTGCGGTGCTTGCGCTCTACGCGTTCCCGTTCTTCTTCGTGGCGGAACTGAACCAGATTCTCGACCGCACGGTCTCGACGAGCTTCTATGTCGCCGCGGGTGGTGGAACGAGCTGGCTGCAGGCGAACCTGTTCTGGTTGATGGGTCACCCTGAGGTGTATGTGATCTTGATTCCCGCGATTGCTGCGCTCTTCGAGATCTCCTCGGTGATGGCGCGCAAGCCGGTGTTCAGCTATCGCACCGCAGTGGGATCCATGGTGGCACTGAGCGGCTTGTCTGCGCTCGTGTGGGCGCACCACATGTTCACGTCTGGCTGGGCACCCGCACTCGGTGGTCCGTTCATGGTGACGACCGAACTCATCTCGATTCCGACCGGCATCTTCTTCCTTGTCCTCGTAGGCACGCTCTGGCGTGGCAACGTGTGGATGAAGTTACCGACGGTCTGGATGTTCGGATTCATCTTCAACTTCATCATCGGTGGCGTGACGGGTATCTACCTCTCTGACGTGCCGCTCGACGAGCAGTTGCACGGGACAATGTTCGTCACGGCCCACTTCCACTACATCTTCGTAGGATCGGTGCTCTTTGGCGCGATCTCTGCGCTCGCGTTCTGGTTCCCGAAAGTCACAGGTCGCTACCTCAACGAGTGGCTAGGTCGAATCTCATTCTGGCTGGTCTTCATTGGCGTGCAGATTACGTTCGGCGCCATGTTCCTTTCGGGTCTGAAGGGCATGCCGCGGCGCGTCGCTTCGTATGACCTCGCGTTCGAACACACGAACTTCATCTCCACAATGGGCGCCTACATCATCATGGCGGGAATGCTTGTCCTATTGGGTGCCATCATCCACTCATGGCGTAAGGGCGAGCCGTCTGGCCCGAACCCCTGGCAAGCCAATTCGCTTGAGTGGCAGGTGCCGACGCCTGTGCCGCTTGAGAACTTTGAAACCGAGCCCGTGGTCACTGAAGACCCCTACAACTACGGAGAGGAGTTGGTGAACTCATGACCATCGACCTAGAGCCGCACAGCGAGATGCATGGCGGGACCCCAGGTCACCACGAGCCGCCTGAGAAGGTTGACGCCCGTCAACGACTAGGTGTCTGGCTATTCATTGGTGCGGACGTCGTCACGCTTGGCGCATTGCTCTTTACCTACCTCTACTTGCGTGGTGTGAACACCGATCACCACTGGATGAGCATGGTTGGTTACAAGGGCAGTCTGCACACGTACGCCTATTGGTGGAACGCGGCAGAAAACGGTACGTTGAAGAACGCTCCGGCGACTGTGTATGTTCCCTTGATTTCAACAGGCCTGCAGTGGCTGCTCGCAGCTCTCACGGTTGTGAGTGCCGGGCTTCTCTGGTTGGGTGAGAAGGGGCTTCGGACAACGAAGAACGCCAAGGCGTTTTCGTCCATGGCGCTTCTCGCCACACTCGTCACGCTCGGTGGCATTGTCGTGGCCGCGATTCTGTTGAAGGACATCCCCCAGATATTCGTTACGGTCAATGACTCCAACACGATGTCCTACACGACCTACGACTCGGCGATGATGGCAATCATTGGCTCGACCATCGGGCACCTCGTGATCCTTGCGTTCCTCGGGCTGGGTCTCGCGATCCGTTCTGCACGTGGCGTCATCAATGGTGACAAGTGGCACCAGGTGCGACTGGTTCGTTTCTTCTGGGTGTGGGTTGCCATTTCCGCGGTCGTCTCGACGCTGATTACGACTACCATTACTTCAGTTCACTAACAACAGCCCTTCAGTCACCGTTCGGTGGCTGAAGGGTCGTCGTGAAACGGGTCCCGAGAGGCCCGAACGACAGGAGAAAAATGCAGGAACACAGCGAACGCCGGACCCCACGGGGTCTGGCGTTTTTGCCTAAAAGCCAACTTCTCTCTGGGGACGAGGTTGCGCGCGCGCTCACGAGAATGGCGCATGAGATCGTTGAGCGCAACCACGAGCTCGCTACGGTCTCACTCATTGGACTCCAGACCGGAGGGGAGCCGTTCGTTCGGCGGGTCGCTGCGCTCCTCGGCGAGATCTCTGGCGAAACGCCACCCGTGGGACTGCTCGACGTCTCGTTCTACCGGGACGACCTCTCGCTGCACCCGGCTCCGCGCTCGTCGCTCACCCTCATTGATCACGATCTCACGGACCGTTCGGTGGTGCTCGTCGACGACGTCCTCTTTACCGGTCGCACGATTCGTGCCGCGTTGAACGCCCTCACCGACTGGGGGCGTCCCCGATCGGTGCAGCTCGCCGTCATGGTCGACCGAGGGCATCGTGAGTTGCCGATCCGACCGGACTACGTCGGGAAGAATTTGCCCACGTCGCTCGATGAAGCGATCGAGGCGACGCTCGACGGCGTGTGGATCGGGACGAAGGCTCCGCGATGATCGAGACATTGCGTGGACAGAGCCTCCTTTCGCTTGAGGACTTCAGTCGCGATGCCATTATCGAGATCCTCGACACGGCCGAGACCTTCGTCGAGGTGAATCGACGAACGATCAAGAAGGTGCCCGCACTGAAGGGACGCGTCGTCGCGTCGCTGTTCTTTGAGGAATCCACTCGAACGCGCCTTAGCTTTGAGACTGCGGCGAAGCGCCTGAGCGCGGACGTGCTCTCACTCGCTATCGCATCGAGCAGCGTGAAGAAGGGGGAGTCGCTCCGCGACACGATTGCGACTATCGATGCGCTCGGGATCGACGCAGTCGTCATGCGCCACCAGTCAAGCGGTGCCGCGCTGCAAGTGAGTCGCTACGTCCCTCACGTGCGCGTCATCAACGGAGGAGACGGTCAGCACCAGCATCCGACGCAAGGTCTCCTCGACGCATTCACCATTCGCCAGATTCTCGCCGAGCGACACGGCGTCCGAGGTGAAGAGACGGGCGCAGACTTGTTCCGCGGCCTCAAGATCCTCATTGTGGGAGACCTTCGCCACAGCCGCGTCGCTCGCAGTGACGTGAGCGCTTACGTCACCCTCGGTGCCGACGTGCGGGTGGCGGCACCAGGCACGTTGCTGCCGGATGACGTCGCGTCCTGGCCGGTTACGGTGGTCGAGAATTTTGACGAGGCGCTCCAGTGGGCGGACGTCGTCGGACTACTCCGACTCCAGGTCGAGCGGGGAAGTGGTTCGTTTGTGCCGAGCCTGCGCGAATTCACGACCACCTTTGGACTCACGGTCGAACGCGCGCGGCGACTGCGCCCCGAGACGATCATCATGCATCCCGGGCCTATAAATCGCGGCGTGGAGATCGACTCGCGCGTTGCCGACTTACCGGCCGCCGTCATCGATCGCCAGGTGGCTAACGGTGTGCCAATTCGAATGGCCGCGCTCTATCTGAGTGTGGCGGGAACGGTGGGAGAGCCATGAGTTCATTTGTCCTGCGTGGCGGACTTGTCATCGGTGTCGCGTCGAGCGAGGTCGCGGACCTTGTAATCGAGGGGGGGCAGATCACTGGCGTCGGACCGGACCTCGTGGCGCCGAGCGGCGCGAAGGAGATCGACGCCGAAGGCTGCTGGGTTGGTCCCGGGTTTGTGGATCTGCACACACATCTGCGTGAACCCGGTCGCGAGGAAGCAGAGACTATCGAGTCAGGTGCTCGAGCCGGTGCCCTCGGAGGGTACAGCGCGCTCGTCGCGATGCCGAACACCGAGCCGGCGCTCGACACGCCGGCGATGGTGA
>DASXEU010000123.1:0-17686 GCA_036489935.1 Acidimicrobiales bacterium | reverse complement strand
GTCGGCGAAGTCATGGGTACGTATCACCCTCACGGCGACAGCGCGATCTACGACGCGCTCGTGAGAATGGTGACGGACTTCTCCATGCGCCACCCCCTCATTAGCGGTCACGGCAACTTTGGCGGTACCGGGCCCGACGAGGGCGCGGCCGCCATGCGCTACACCGAATGTCGCTTGGCGCCCCTCGCGCTTGAGATGCTCGATTCGATCGACGAAGAGACCGTCGACTTCGAGGCGAACTACGACAACTCCACCCAGCAGCCTGTCGTCTTGCCTTCGCGCTTTCCCAACTTGCTCGTCAACGGGTCCCAGGGCATCGCTGTCGGTATGGCGACGAAGATCCCGCCGCACAATCTGGGCGAGGTCATTGACGCGACGCTCTACCTGCTCGCAAATGCTGACGCGACACCCGATGACTTGATGAAGTTCGTAAAGGGGCCCGACTTCCCGACGAAAGCGCAGATCCTTGGTCGCCAGGGTGTCCTCGACGCGTATCGAACCGGTCGCGGTTCGATCAAGCTGCGCGCGGTCGCCGAAATCGAAGAGACGAATCGCGACACGCGCATTGTCGTCACCGAGTTCCCCTACGAGGTGTCGGTCGAGTCGATCGAGGAGAAGATCTTCGATCTCGTGAAGAACGGTGACCTCGAAGGTATCGCCGCCGTGCAGAACGACTCGGCGGGACGCCAGGCGCGCCTCGTCATCAAACTGAAGCGCGACGCCAACGCGAACGTCATCTTGAACAAGCTCTACAAGAACACGTCGCTCCAGACAACGTTCGCGGTGAACATGCTCGCGCTCGTCGACGGCGTGCCCCGCACGCTGAATCTCGCCCAAGCGCTTACGCACTACATCGCCCACCAGGTCGACGTCGTTACGCGTCGCACGCAGTTCCGCCTTCGCAAGGCCGAAGCGCGCGCGCACATCGTCGAGGGACTCCTCAAGGCGATTGACATGCTTGACCAGGTCATCGCGACGATTCGTGGGTCCGACGACCGTCCAGCCGCTCGCGTCGCTTTGATGAATGCGCCCTTCTCGTTCTCTGAGGAGCAGGCGAACCACATCTTGGACATGACGCTTGGCCGGCTCACGCGCCTTGGTCGCAGCGAGCTCGAAGAGGAGATGGCGAAGCTCCGTGACACGATCGCTGACCTTCAGTCGATCCTCGCGAGCGACGTGAAGCTGCGCGGCGTGATCGCCGACGAGATGGGCGCCATTAGAGACAAGTACGCGACTGACCGCCTGACGCAAATTGTGAACGATCCGGGCGAGCTCGGTGTCGAAGACTTGATCCAGAATGAAGAGATCGTGCTCACGATGACGCGCGCGGGCTACGTGAAGTCCGTTGCCGCTGACGCCTTTCGCACGCAGGGTCGTGGTGGTCGCGGCGTGCAGGGTGCGAAGCTAAAAGATGAGGACCTGATCGATCAGGTCATTCACTCGACGACGCTCGCGCACCTTCTGTTGTTCTCGAACCGCGGACGAGTCTTTCGTCTCCGTGGTCACGAGATCCCCATGAAGGAGCGCACCGCGAAGGGCACGGCGATCGTAAACCTGCTCAACCTCCAGCCCAATGAGTCGATTCAGGCGATTGTGTCGACCGATGACTTCCCGATCGACAAGTTTCTCGTCTTCGCGACGAGGAACGGGACGGTCAAGAAGACGGCCTTCAGCGAATACGACAAGTCACGACGCGAAGGCTGGATCGCGATCAACCTGCGCGAAGGCGACGAGGTTGTACGCGTGGTCTCGACCGGTGGAGAGGACGACCTCATGATGGTGACCCACCGTGGCATGGCCATTCGCTTCAGCGAGGAAGAAGTTCGCGAAATGGGTCGCGACGCAACCGGCGTGCGCGGCATCAAGCTACGCCAGGACGATCACGCGATCTCCCTCGACGTTGTGCGCGAAGACGCTGACCTTTTCGTCGTGACCGACACGGGCTTTGGTAAGCGCGTGAAGACCGAGCGATTCAATCGTCAAGGTCGCGGGGGACAGGGCGTGCGGGCGATCAAACTCACGGCCGCACGCGGATTCGTCGTCGAGGCCTTCATGGTTCGTCTGGATGACGAGGTGCTTCTCGTGTCATCGGGCGGGGTTCTGATTCGTACGGCCGTACGTGAGGTCTCCTCGCAAGGACGCGACGCGACCGGAGTTCGTGTCATGAACCTGGACGAGGGCCATTCTGTGGCTGCCGTCGCGCTCGTGCCCACCGAAGACGACTAAGCATTTCTTCGTCGGCCCGGTAAGGTGGCCAGTCGCACTATTCACTGCAACAAGAGGATCCTCATTACCCCTGCTCCGCTGCGCGAGAAGCTGGTCTTCGTTTTCACCCGCCGTCCGGGCGCGGCTGACGGCGCCCGGACGCGCCACGACACGACGGGACGCGGCGCATGCTGATCATAAAGGACCTCGGGATCGAGATTGGTCCTCGCCGAATCTTGGAGCCCGTTTCCTTCGTCATCGGTAATGGTGAGAAGGTCGGGCTGGTCGGTCGCAACGGTGCGGGCAAGTCAACGCTGCTTTCGGTACTACTCGGCTATCACCCCGAACATCTGCGCATCACGGGTTCGGTCGCAACGCAGGGCACGCTGGCGCATTTGCCCCAGGAGCCTGTGGTCGGTGGACTCGGCGTCGAGCCGATTGGGCTGTCGCACGTCCTCTCCGCTCGCGGCGTCGACCGACTGGATGCCGAGATGCAGCACGCGCGCCACGAGCTCGCGGCGGACCCCACTGACGAAACGATCTCGCGCTTCACGTCGCTTGAAGAACAGTTCCGCGAAGCCGGTGGTTACGAGGCGGAGTCCGAAGTGGCGCGTCTCGCCGACGGCCTCGGGCTCGAACAGGACCTGCTCCTCGAAGATCTCAGTTCACTCTCGGGCGGTCAGCGTCGCCGAGTCGACCTGATGCGCGTCCTCTACGAGCAGCCCGAGACGATGGTGCTCGACGAACCGACCAACCACCTCGACAAAGCGGCCAAGCGCTGGCTCTTCGACGAACTCGAGCAGTTCCGTGGCACGGTGCTCGTGATTAGCCACGACCTTCCACTGCTTGACCGCTCCATCGATCGCGTCCTCGCACTGCGCGACGGACAGCTGCGCGAGTATCGCGGGAACTACACCAAGTTCCTCCAGCTCGACGAGGAGCGTCGACTCTCCGAAGAGAAGGTCGCCGCTCACCAGGACGCGAAGATCGAGCAGTTCACGGATCTCGCTAACTCCATGCGTGGGCAGACCGCCAAGCGAGCGCGACTCGCCAAAGTACTCGACCGGCGCGTTGAGAAGCTGAAGGACACCCGCATCGACGTGACGAAGAAGGAGAGCAAAGTCTCCTTCCGGCTTCCAATGCCGCCACGAAGTGGTGACGTGCCAATGACGGTCGAACACGTGGGCGTGAGCTACGACGCGCTCGACGTGTTACGTGACGTCAACTTCATCACGCGACGAGGCGACCGCATCGTCATCGTCGGACGCAACGGCGCCGGCAAGTCCTCGCTCCTGCGTTGTCTCGCCGGGACCCAAAATGCGCAGGAAGGCGTCGTCAAATTTGGCGCGAACGTCGTCGTTGGCTATTTCGCCCAGGAGAATGAGCAACTGGACTTTGATAAGACCGTGCTCGGCAATCTCGAAAACTCAACCGTCGAGTCTGACGTGCAACGCCGCTCGATGCTCGGCGCGTTTGGCCTCAAGGGCAGCGCGGCCCATCAGATGCCTGCAACGTTGTCCGGTGGCGAGCGCGCGAAGCTCGCCCTCGCGGTGCTCGCCTCATCCAACGCAAATCTGCTGCTGCTCGACGAACCCACGAACAACCTCGATCCTGCGAGCGTCGAAGCCCTGGGCGAAATGATGCACCAGTGGAAGGGGACCATCGTCGCGGTCAGTCACGAGCGGGGCTTCGTCGAGGCGCTGGAACCGACGCACGCGGTGCTGCTGCCCGAGGAGTACTTCGACCTCTGGGACGATCGGTACATGGAGCTGATCGAGCAGCGATAGCTACGTGAGGTGGCGCTCGTTGGCCCAGTGAGAGAGCTGGTGGCGATTCGAGAGCTGCAGTTTTCGCAACACGGACGAGACGTGGCTCTCGACGGTCTTCGCTGAGATCTCGAGTTCCGTGGCGATGTCGCGGTAGGAGTAGCCACGAGCGATGAGCCGCAGGACCTGTCGCTCGCGAGGCGTCAAGAGATCGAGATCAGGATCAACGTCGCCCGCTTCGAGGTGCTTGCCCTCGAGGGAGAACGCGTCGAGCACGAACCCAGCGAGGCGCGGGGAGAACACTGCGTCGCCCGCCGCCACCCGATAGATCGCGTCGAGGAGATCTGGCCCGGAGATGTTCTTTGTCACGTAGCCGCGAGCTCCGGCGCGGATGATGCTGATGACGTCTTCGGACGCGTCCGAGACCGAGAGGGCGAGGAAACGCACACTCGGATCCTTGTCGTTGACCGCTCGCAAGACAGCAAGGCCGCCGCCCGCCGGCATGTGTACGTCGAGAAGCACGACGTCGGGCACGCGCTCGATAATCATCTCGATGGCGGCATCCACCTCGTCTGCCTCACCGCAAATCTCGACGGACCCGGCAAGCTCGCTGCGGATGCCGGTTCGAATCAGTTCGTGGTCGTCAACGAGAAAGACTCGCGGCTGGCTCACTGTGAATCCGATCGCGGAATCGAAAGTTCGATCTCGGTCCCGGCGCCGACGGTGCTCTTGATGACCGCGCCGCCTCCGTGTTGAGCGATGCGCTGGCTGATCGAGAGGGTGATGCCGCGACGGTCTGCGGGCACGGACGAGACGTCAAATCCGCACCCCTGATCTCGCACGAAAAGGCTGATCATCGCCGGCTCGACCTCGCCGTAGATCGAGATGGACTCCGCGCCCGACCAACGGGCCGCGTTGATCGCCGCTTCGCGCCCCGCGGCCACGATGGCGGTGACCGAATCATTCGTCTCCAGGTCGCCAACCATGACGAGTTCGACTCGCACGCCGTAGTCGTTCTCGATCTCGTTTTCCAAGTGCCGAAGCATCGATGTGAAGGAGCTCGAGTCGCCGTCCTTCACATAGTCCGGGTCGAAGAGCCACTGGCGAAGCTCGCGCTCTTGAGTTCGAGCCAAACGCACGACAGCGGCTTCATCACCGGCGGCGCGTTCGATCAACGTGAGGGTTTGCAAGACCGAGTCATGAAGGTGCGCCGCGACGTTCGCTCGCTCTTCTATTCGCACGCGCGCTTCGCGCTCGCCCGTGAGGTCGTTGAGCGTCGCGAGCCACCACGGAGCGAAGAGCACCAACACGCCACCGAGTATCACGACGGCGGCGAGGAGCGCGGGCGTCGCCACACCCCACGCGTGACCAAAGTGATGCAGAATCCCCAAGCCGAAGAAGATCAATATCGCCCCGAGCACGAGGCGAAAGGCGACGTTGCGCCGTCCCTTCGACGACGCGACGCCAATGACCGGCGCCGATCTGATCAGCTTCTCGAGATGGTCGAGTTCGTCCGGAGACGCTCCTCGCCAGACGCCGATAAGGCCAAGCAAGCTCAAGAAGAACGGCCAGGTATAGACGCCGAGATTCGGCATCCCGAGCGAGTGCAAGACGAAGAAGATCGCCACGATCGCGATAAGCGCAATGACGATGCGATAGAGCTGGCGATGTTGCCCGACGAGTCGCTGGGCGATTGCTTCGTGTTCGTTCGCACGCGGAAGGCTGAGCCAAAGGATCATGTAGAGGAGGGCACCGATGCCCGAGACGAGTGCGAGCAACGAGAAGGCGATTCGGACGGTTCGTTCTTTGACACCGAGACGAATGGCGAGTCCGCCACACACGCCTCCGATGATGGCGTTCTCGACTCCGCGACGATAGGGCCGATACGGCGTTCCGATGACCGCGCGCGGCGGCGCTTGTGTTGGCACGTCGCTCCTTCCGGTTCTGTTCCCAAACATTCTCCCACGCACCTCGCCGATGCGTCCTCCGGGAAAACCCCGAGTTTGATCCGCCCCCACGGGGTGCTCCTCGGGTTCGCCCTGATAGGCGAGGGGAGCGCGAGAACTTACATTGATGACATGGACGACGTGGATATTCCGATCGAGATTGAAGAGACGGCGGAGCCGCAGAATAGCGAGCCGCCGCACGACAACACGACACTGCGTCGCAGCGCGACCAAGCGCATCTTTGGCGGGGTCGCCGGTGGACTGAGTGAGCGATTCGACGTTGACGCCAACATCGTGCGCGTCGTGTTCGTTGTGCTCGCACTCGTCTGGGGACTCGGCATCGCGCTCTACCTTGCGATGTGGGTACTGATCCCGCGAGGCCCCACCGACGGCGCGGTCGTGAGTGAACCGACCGAAGATGCTCCTCGTGTGCGGTGGCTGCGATACGCACTGCCGCTCTCGATCGTGGTGCTCGCGGTCATCTTCATCTCGACCATTCGCGTAGTGCCGACGCTCGGCAAAGCGTTCTCCTTGCTCTGGCTCGTGTTTCTCGTGGTGCTCGCGGTGATTGCGTTATTTTCACCAGCGCGTCGCCTCACCTTCCGGCGATTCGTGGCGCTCGCATTCCTGGGGTTCATCAGCTTTCTCATCGTGATTTCGGGAGCAACGCTGCTCGCACTGCAGGTGACGGGCGTCCCGGCTGAAGGGGGCAGTGGAGCGCGTCAGTGGGCGCCGACGACGCTGAGCGAAGTGCAGCACCGCTATCACGGCGCCTTCGGCGCCATGAACATCGACTTTTCCCATGTTGCATTCAAGGGCACGACCACCGTCACCGCGACCGAAGGCATTGGCAATCTGGTGGTCGAGGTGCCCGCGGGTGTGACCGTCGACTTGCGTACGCACGTCGGCATTGGGAACGTTGAGAACTACGACGCCGGTTTTGACGCTCCGGGCACCGTGGTGCGCCCAACGGGCGCGAACCTCGTACTCAACCTTTCCGTCGGTATCGGTCAGATTCAGCTGGTCCACATCGTTGGTCAGCCGAATTAGTTGCTGACTCCCTCTGATGTGGCCGATGAACCGGCGACGTAGTTCGGCTCGACGGCGAGCTCGCTCCACGTTCTCGCGGCGTTGCCGCTCGTCGCTCCCGTGATCGAGCCCGAGAAGGTGTAGAGCGGCAGCAACCACAGCGTCCCATTCTTCAGCTGATAGGGAGCGAGCGACACCCGGGCGCTCGTCACCGCTGCTTTCGCACGGGGTGGCTCCTTGGTCGCCCTAAAGGAGCGCCGCTCGGCGCTTCGGAGCGCTGCGACCCCCGCGAGAGGACTCTGGAGCGGGTACTTCACCCCAGATCCCACGTGAAATGCGGGACCTTCGGCGTAGAGCAACGTGTTGGTGGGATCGACCGTGAAGCTGAGGGACTGGTTCGTCGCCGTGCCGTGGACGATCACGGAGTACGACGCCGTCTCGCTGTAGACCGTCAGCGGCGCGCCGCCCGGCGTCGTCGTGGACGTCGTGGCAGTGGAAAAGCTCGGCGAGCTAAGCGTGTAGTTGTAGCCAAGCTCACTCATATAGTGCTGAACGTCCGATTCGACGGTGGCGTGGGTCGGCATGGCAACCGAGACCGAGCCCGACTCCTCCGCAGGGGCGACCTTCGGCGAGGTCGAGGAGTAGTACCACTGGGGGACGCCAACGTCGTCGTAATTGAGGACCGCACCCGAGGTGCTCATCACCATCCAGTTACCGTCGCCGCGCTCAACCGGTGTTCCCGAAACGCCAAAGAGCCGAGCCAGTCGCGCGGACTCCGCCTTCGCGCTCACAGGAAGGCTCAGCTTGTAGGACGCCGTGGCGGGAGCATGGGCCGAGATCGAGGAGCCGGCAACGAAGTGAAGGTCTTCGTAGGCGTTCATGGGGAGTTGGGTCGCGAAGCTCGCCGAGGGACCCGTGAGCGCGCGTTGGATGGCGAGCGCGGGCAGCGAAGGCGCGCCCTGGGTGGCGACGAGCGTGAGGGCTGTCGCGAGCGTGGCGGCAATGGCACCGCCGGCGAGTCGCGCTTGGAGTCGTTGCCAGCGAGCACTCTGCGCTCGCGCGGGCGTTGCCACGATGCGCGTCATCATGGCGTCGAGGTCGGCGTGCTCGTACGGCTGGTTGGCCGCGGGGTCGAGCGCGGCGAGACGGTTTTCGACGTCACTCATGATTCCTCCTTCCCCTTCTCTCTGTCGCGAGAGGGTTCAACATTTCAGTGAACCTCCGCCGCGCTCAGCAGTTCGCGAAACCTCGCTTGGGCGCGCGAAAGCCGCACTGCCGCGGCGTTCGTTGATACAACGAAGTACGCGCCCAGCGCGTGGGTATCGAGTCCGTCCCACGCGTTCAACAGCAGGATCTCACGATCGTCGTCACTGAGTGAACCGAGCGCCTCGCGAATGCTGACATCGGCGATGACGAACTCCTCCGCTGATGGGTCACTCGACGACGCGTGCAGCGTCGCTTCGAATGCGGAGCGACGATTCTTCGAGCGACGAGCGTTGCGCAATACGTTGCGCGCGACCCCGAGCATCCAGGGCAGCTCTGCGTCGACCGGTACGCGATCGAGCCGGCGCCAGACGATCACCATGGTCTCTTCGACGAGGTCGTCGAGGTCGGCTGGCGTGAGAGGGTAGAGACGGCGCCGAAGATAGTTAGCGACGGCGGTCGAGTGCTCGCGCACGAGTCGAGCGAACCGATCCTCCTCTGTCGAGCCCATGACCTCTCTCTGTCCGCAAGACCTTGATTATTACCCGCGCAATCGCCCTAGCGCCGCAAGAGACGAGCTTCTTCGGCGCTCGTGAGCCAGCGCTTGGGCCACTCGCGATCGCCCCACCACGAGAGGACGTCGTCGACGCTGTCCTCGAGAAGACGGAGATCAAGACCTAGAGAGGTCGCGAGGCTGTTGTCGAGTGCGAGAATGTAGTTCGCACTGTCGCCATCGCTCCAGAGCGGGAACTTGCTGGCAACGTCATCGTTACGAATGTCGTCAGGGCTCACTGCCGACACGGTCGTGCCGGCGGGGGCAACGTGTCGAGCGATCGCCTCGACCGTCGCGACGTATCCGTCCGGCGGCGTGGGACCAGCGACGTGATACGGCCCGGGGAGTGTCTCTTCGGCGACGCGCACGACGAAGTTTGCGAGGTCGCGTGCATCGATGTACTGCAAGAGGGCGTCCGTGGGACCGGCAACAGCGATCTCGCCCCCGCGGCGCGCCCGCTCGACCCAGTACGGAAAGCGCAGCGTCGTGTCGAAGGAGCCGATGACGTACGTGGGACGCACCATCGTCGAGCTCTCACCGAAATACCTGGTACCCGCACGTTCGCTCGCGGCCTTCAAGGGCCCGTACGTGGAGTCATCGATCGGAGCCTCAAGATCGTCGGGGTCGCTCAGCAGGGTGAGCGTCGCCTCAGTCGCGCCCGGCTCAAGCGGTTCTTCGTAGGCGGAAATCGAAGAGATCTGGATGTAGTGGCCCCCGCGACCGTCGAGTGCGGTGGCGAGTCGCTCGACGTCGTTCGGCCGATAGGCAATGACGTCAATGGTGGCGTCGAAATGTTGGCCATCGAGCGCGGAGAGGTCGCCGCTGCGATCGCCCACGAGCCGTTCGATCGATTCGGGTAGGTCGCTCGAGGTCACGCCGCGGTTGAGGACGGTGATCTCGTGGCCGTGATGCCAGGCCGACCACGCGATCGCCCGACCGACGAACGCGGTTCCCCCCACAATCAAGAGTTTCATGGCGCTCCTTTTTCGCCCCAGGCTAGGTCGCGAAGCCGTCCTTCACGAACGTCAGCACGGAAATTGTCGTTGCCAGGTCGTCGGGATGTAGGCGTTTTGTCAACTCGCGATTGAGCGCGGTCACCGTTTCGGCGACCGCCTTCGCGTACTCGGTGCCCGACGCGGTGAGATGAACGTGGCGGCGACGCGCGTCCGTCGGGTCGGTCTCGAGTAACGCGAGGCCGCGCTCGACCAGCCCCGTCACCATCTTTCGTGCAGCCTGGCGCGAGCGACCGAGCGGACGAATGAAGGCGCCGAGTGCGTGCGGTCCCGAGGCGAGAAGGCGCATGGCAAATGCGTCGCTTCGGCGGTAATCGTCATACCCTCGCGCCGAGAGTCGCAGAGCCATCTCTTGCACCCAGCGCTCCCTCGCCAAAGCAAGAACGTCACCAAAGAGCGGGCTTTCGAACGATTCCACGAGCCACCATAACAGTTAGGCAACGTGGTTGCATATTATGAACAACTGTGCGACGATGGCCGAGGCGGAAGGGGAGCCGTGACGCGCAGCGCGTGGGGACATCGAACGACAGTCGCGGTAGTGACGGGAATTCTCGCGTGTTCGATGCTCGTCATGCTCGAGGGGTCGCGCGCGGTGGCCGCTTCCTCGAGCGCGCACGGATGCGCGGCGCCCGAATCCTCTGCGACGCTCACTCCTGATGTCGACGGTCACGATCGCACGGTCATTGTCCACGTACCGCGGCATTCGTCGGACTCGACGCCGCACGCGCTTGTGCTCAACCTGCACGGAAGCGGAAGTACCGCCCTCGAGCAAGAAGAGTTCACCAATATGAACGTGGCGTCCAATCGCGACGGCTTCATCGTCGCCTACCCCCAGGGTCTCATCCCCGACGGCACCGGTTACGACTGGAATATCCCGGGCGTGCCGTTGATCGGCGGTCGTCCGGTGCCGAAGAATTCGGCGAACGATGTCACCTTTCTGACCTTGCTCGTTGGCGTGCTCGAACAGCGCTACTGCATCAACTCGCACGAGGTCTACGCGACGGGATTTTCTGGTGGGGCCCGAGAGGTAAGTCAGCTGGCGTGTGATGAATCCGAAGTGTTCGCGGCGGTCGCGCCTGTTAGCGGACTTCGTCGACCGAGCCCGTGTCCGGCAACCCGAGCTGTGCCGGTGATCGCCTTTCACGGCTCGGCTGATCCGGTTGATCCCTTCGCGGGACACGGTCAGCCGTATTGGACCTACTCCGTGCCGACTGCGGCGAAGTACTGGGCGCAACAGGATCACTGTTCGGCCCGTGCGAGCATGACGACCCGCGCCACGGGTACGACGCTCACGACCTATGCGAAGTGCGCCGACGGTGCAACAGTGCAGCTATATGAGCTACGGGGCGAAGGTCACGAGTGGCCTGGTGGCCCGAAGATGCCCGCAGCACTCACGGCGCTGCTCGGACCGCAGTCTGACGTGGTCAGTGCAAACGCACTGATGTGGGCGTTCTTCCGAGCCCACCCACTGTCGAACTGACGACGGAGGACGCTACAGGAAGGCGAATCGCGAAAGTGGCCAGATGCGCACGAACGCCTTGCCAATGATGCTCGAACGTGGGATGGTGCCCCAGTACCGGCTGTCGCACGAATCTGATTCGTTGTCGCCCATCATGAAGTAGTGGTTCTTTGCGACGTGGACGGTGCCGATGGCCTTGCCAAGCGTGTCGATGTGCGTCCACGGCTGAGCGAGTGGTTTGCCGTCCACGTAGATCGTGTTGCCCTTGGAGGTAAGCGTCTGGCCGGGTAGCCCGATTACTCGCTTCACGAGGTCGGTGACGTCATCGCCACAGACCGTGGCAACCGCCTTCGGCGCTTTGAAGACCAGGATGTCGCCCGTGTGGATGGTGCCGAACTCGACGCTCAGCTTGGAGACAATGATGCGGTCGCCAATCTGCAGGGTGGGCTCCATCGAACCGGACGGGATGAAGAACGTCTGGAACACGAACGTCCGGATGAGAAGGGACACCAAGACCGCGACGACGACGACAATGCCCCACTCAATCAACGAACGTCGTCGCGACCGATGTTTCACTTGGGCGGGACTCTCCTCTTCAACGTCGAGAGTTGGGGGCGGAAGTGACACTCGATCAAGAGTACTGGTCACGCGACTCGATGAGGAGTGCGACCTGATCATGGATAACGAACGCAGACAACCGCGATCTCACGCTCACCTGACCCTCGCTGACTATTCGGCGATCTCCCAGAGGCATCCATCAGGGTCGGAGAAGCTGGCGGTGCGAACTCCCCACGGACGGTCCATTGGGCCGTTGTTGAGACTCACGCCGCGTCGCGCAAGCTCAGCGCACGCCTCATCAACGCTGTCGACACGAATCGTGAATTGAAAGCTATGACCGGTGTCGGGTGGCGCAACCGTGGCCGGTGCGACGAGCCCGGGGGCTGAGTCGCGTTGCAAGAAATTGAGGCTCGTGTTGTCGAGGTTGAAGACTATGGAGTTTTCGTTCTCGAAGATTGCTGAGAGTCCGAAGACCTCTTGGTAAAACGCTTTCGTCCGCGCAACGTCCTCTACAAAGAGCGTGACGACATCGAGATTGTTGAGCCATGCACTCATCGTTCGCGACGCTACTACCGAGCGGTTCGTGTTCGCGTGCCCATTCCTCGCGCCCGTGACGGCGTTCGCTGGTACAGATCATTCACTTGGCGTCACAGAACTGATGGGAACACTCGCCGTGTATGTGGCGCGTTCGTCACATTGACGCAACCAGCGCTCATTACGTTGTGCGCGGTTGCACTCAGCGACCACGCTTCCCCCCTCGAAAGGAGCAACAATGTTACGACTGACCAACCGCCCGCGAGTGCTGCGGCACCTGGCAGCGGGTGCGGTCGCCTCGATGATGAGCCTGCTCGGAGTAACGAGCCTCGCAGCGACGGCAGCGACGGCGTCACCAAACCCGACGGCGAGTGCCCCGCACATCATGACGATCATGATGGAGAACACTGACTACAGCCAGTTTGTCGGCTCTCCCCAGATGCCCTACGTGAACGAGCTCTCTCGCGAGTACGCCAACTTCACTGGCGCCTACGGATGGACGTATCCGAGCCTGCCCAACTACCTCGAGCTGCTCTCCGGTTCGGACTGGGGAACGTCGGGCAACGACTGCGACATCACCGATCCAGGGTGCAGCGATTTCGCTGGCCCGACGTTGGTCAACCAGTTGGCGAACGCCGGACTCACGTGGGACGCCTACTACCAAGGTGATGCCTCTGGTTGTGACCAGAGCGACGGGAGTGGGAACTACCCCTATTGGCACAACGCGTTTCGCTACTTCAGTGACTTCTCGACGCTGTGCAAGAACATCTCGAACTTCAGCGACCTGAACTCCAATCTCGACTCACAAAACGCGGCGGACTTTCAGTGGGTGGTGCCCGATCTCGTCAACAGTGGTGGCGACAACGGAACGATGCAGTCTGGTGACAGTTGGCTCAACAACGAGCTGCCTGAGATCATGGATTCGTCGTGGTACCGCCAGGGTGGCCAGATCGTGATCCTCTACGACACCGGGTACAACGACACGTCAACGACTCCGAGCACGGGCGGCCAGATTCCGATGGTCGTCGTCTCAGCGCGCACGGCAGGGATGGGTTCGATCTCGACCCCCGTCGACACGGCGGGCGTTCTTCGTTCGATTGAGCAGGCTTACGGGCTTTCGTATCTCGGCGACGCCGCGAACGCCTCCAACGGCGACCTCGGCAAAGCGCTCGTGTCGGGGCGCCCGGTGGGACCGAATGCACCCAACACGTCAAGCGGGGCGATCGTGACGACGTCCCTGAAGGGTTCTAACAACGTCTCGACCGTAAACGGCTTCGCAAACCAAACGATCGCCCTCAACGGCGTCGCGCAGGTTCCCGCGGCGCCAAAGGGTGGGGTCTTTGGCAACCAACAGGGTCAGCAAGGTCAGCAAAACTCGACCATCTCCGTCGGGGAGAATACGGCCGGACAGGGAACCATCACGGACAACGGCAGGACGTTCTCCGTTCCCAATACGTCCGCGCTCGAATCGGTGAGCTGCACGTCTAGCTCGCAGTGCTACGCGGTCGGACTCGCTCCTTCGATCAACGACGAGGGAGTTCTCGTATCGATTCGAAACGGCCAGCCGACATCCGAGACCCCCGAACCCGCATTCATCGGGCTGTACGGCATTGATTGTGCGACGGCGAGCACCTGTTACGCAGTCGGCTACGACAACAACGATGATGCAGACGCCGTGACCACCATCACCAACGGTCAGGCGGGCCCGGTCAACGAGGTCGAGCCCGGACAAGGCGTCGGAGAGTGGTTGAACGCAATCTCCTGCCCGACGAGCACTCAGTGCTTCGCCGTGGGGTTCGTTAACTACTACCCGTCAATCGTTCCGATCACGAACGGCGTTCCCGGTACGCCCGTCACCATCACCGACGGTGGTGACGCCTGGTACGTGAACGGCATTGACTGCAGCAGCGTCAATTACTGCGTGGCCGTCGGTGAGAACAACACCGAAGAGGGCATCGAGACGACGCTCGTTAATGGCGCGATTGGCACGACTCAGGTGGTGCCGAAGACGGAGAACCTCTACGGCGTGGGCTGTGACAGTCAGGGGAACTGCATTCTTACCGGTGCGAGCGCCCCTGCTTCCAACGGCTACAGCGTTGGCACGGTGACGGGCTTGGTGAACGGGACGCTAGAGAACACGCGCACTGTCCAAGGGACCAACGGTTTCGGTCAGACCATCTGTGGACAAGACCTTGACACCTGTGTCTCGGTTGGAGCCGCGTATCGATTCTGATCGATGATCGTGTTTTCATCCCACGTGATGACGCGAGCGAGGCGGGGCTGCTTACGCGGCCCCGCCTCGTGTTGTGTAAGGGGATTTGTAGCATCGTGACGTGATCTACGAGGAGTACTGCAGCGAACTTGAGCGCGAAGTCGATCGGTTTGCGGACGCGTTGGCGAACGCGGATCTCACTGCGCGCGTGCCATCGTGTCCCGAGTGGACGATTCGAGATCTCACAAAGCACCTCGGTACAGTGCACCGCTGGGCAGAGGAGCTCGTGCGAACGCGCGCGACCCAGCGCTTTTCGCTGGCCGCGATGGGTGCCGTAATAGTCGAGGTCGATAATGAATGGCTTCGCTCAGGCGGCCATTCGCTCGTTGAGACGTTGCGCTCCGCGAACCCCGACGAGCCCATGTGGGCGTGGGGCGCGGACCAGCACGTGCGCTTCTGGGCGCGGCGCCAGCTGCACGAAACACTGGTGCATCGCATTGACCTCGGACTTGGAATGGGTGTCGCGTCGAGCATCGATTCGAGGGTTGCGCTTGACGCGGTGGATGAGTTTCTCGACAACGTGAAAACGGATCGAGACATTTCTTTGAAGGCTCGTCCGACGCGGTCCGAAGGTGAAAGCTTCGAAATTCGCACGGTGGACTTATCGAATCGATGGGCCGTAGAGCTTTCCGTCGACGGATATGAGTTTGTCGACGCCCTATCGAAACCTGACGCGGCGTTGATTGGGGAGCCCGCGGAACTGCTCGCGGTGTTGTTGCGTCGCCGCCCCCTCGCGCAATGCGACGTGATGGTCCAAGGCGACGAATCGCTCGTCGATTATTGGTTGCGAGAAACGGCCTTTCAGTAGGGTCGGGAGTCTCGCTCCGGGGGCTTTTGCGCCAAAGGGACGCGCGGTTCGAAATAGCCTGTTCCATGTGACTTCACTTCTCCCCGACGATGTGTACTACCAATGCTCGCTCTGCGCCACGCACTACGAGGTGGAGCTGAGCCGAATTAGTTGCGACTGTGGAGGTGTTCTCGACCTGCACTTCGACGCGCCGGCACTGCCGTCGTTTGAAGGTCGAGGCATGGGTCTCGCGCGATATCGCGAAGTGCTGCCGATTGACGAAGAGTGGCTGTCGCGCGCGGATCTCGGCGCGTCGAGAACGCCGATGCTCAGCGTCGGATCAATCAATGTGAAGTGCGACTACATCACGCCGAGCGGATCATTCAAGGATCGCGGCGCCTTCATGCTCGCGGCGCTCGCCCTGGGATTGGGGGCAAAGAGCGTCATCGTGGACAGCTCCGGCAACGCGGGCGCGGCCATGGCCGCCTACTGCGGGCGTATTGGCGTGCCGTGCACGGTCGTAGCGCCCGCGAGTGCGCCCCCGGGAAAGCTCGCGCAGTCTCGCGCCTACGGAGCGACGGTCGTTGCAGTCGAGGGACCGCGGGCCGCGGCGACCGACGCAGCGCTCGAAATGGCGACTGACGGAGGCTTTTACGCCAGCCACGTCGAGAATCCATTCTTTACGGAAGGAACCAAGACCTGGGCGTTCGAGGTGTATGAGCAGCTCGGTGATGCGCCCGCCGAGGTCGTGATGTCGGTCGGCAACGGAAGCTTGTTTCTTGGCGTTGAGCGCGGATTTCGTTATCTCTTCGACCAAGGTCTGACGACGCGCGTGCCTCGCATGGTCGCGGTGCAGGCGAAGGGGTGGTCACCGCTCGCCGACGACGTCGCGGAGAATCGTGGCGTACCTCTGGCCGACGGTATCGCGATTATCGCGCCTCGCCGGTTTGCTCAGATCGCACGTGCCATCGAGGTGACGGAGGGTGAGACGCGCACGGTGGGAGATGACGAGATCATTGCTACGACGGAGCTGCTCGCGCACGGTGGCCTCTGGGCGGAGCCAACCTCAGCCACAGCGTTCGCGGGCGCATCGCGGTCGAAGGGCGACGACGGACCCGTCGTCGTAAGCCTTGGCGGCGCGGGATTCAAGTCGGCGACGTGAACAATGTTGCAGCAGGTCCCGCGGTGGGCGGGCGGCGTCCTGCAACGTCGTGAGACGAAAGAATTTAGATGTTTCCTATTTCGCGCCTAGGTAGGCGCATTAGAAGTCTTTGATGGCCACTCGAGGGACGTTCACACGTCGCCGGACGTTCGTAACTGTTGGCATTGCGTTGATCGTTGTCGGTGCGACGTGGCTTGGTGTTCAGCTGGGCGTGGGAAGTTCGAGTGGCGGCTTTTATCTCGTCATCGGGGCATCCGCGGCAAAAGGTTTTGAGCCCATCGGCACGATGGGGCCACGTGGTCCTAATGAAGCGGCAACGAACAACGGATACGCCAATGACGTGGACGAGATGCTGGCTGGAAGGGGATCGCCACTGACGCTGGTCAATATTGCGTGCCCCGGCGAGACTATTCAAACCCTTGTCAACGGGGGAGATGCCTGCAGTCCAACGACCTCCATGCTCAGTCGCGCTGAAAGTTTCTTGCGTGAACGGTATGACGGCACCGGCGTTGTCACCATTGACGTTGGATTCAACAACATCCGGCCTTGTCTCCAGTTCACGACCGTCGACGCGAGTTGCATCGAGAGCAGCGTGGCGCTTATCAAATCGGACTTGCCGCGAGTGCTCTCAGGGTTGGAGAAGGCAGCCGGGCCCGGCGTCACGTTCGTGGGCATTCCCTATGGAGATCCGTATCTAGGTCACTACGTGAACAGCTCCCAGGGTCCCGCGAACGCAACCTCAACGCTGCGAGCAATGAAAGAAATGGACGCTGCCCTCGACAACGCGTTCGAAGCATCGAAGATCGCAGTGGCGCCCGTCGCCACCGCCCTCAAAATGAACGACACGGAGTTGACTGGTCACTACGACGGTCGCGTCGTGCCCGAGGATGTTGCGATGGCGTGCGACACGACCTGGATGTGTCGGGCTGCGCCGTGGGGACCGAACGATCATCCGAACAACGAGGGCTATGCCATTATCGCCAAATCGATCGTCGAAGAGCTTCCCGCTTCGTTCTAGCGACCTTCCACGGTCAGCTCCCGCAGATGGGTGGGGGTCATCGTCACGCATTCAGCGATCGGAGGACGACGACACGGCATAAAAATCGTCACCCATATGCTGTCGTTTCCACGCATCGAATAACAGAGGAGGCGTCCAATGTCGAACCCCACGACGTTCACGTACGCGAATCAAACGATTA
>DASXEU010000102.1:0-7488 GCA_036489935.1 Acidimicrobiales bacterium | reverse complement strand
TTCGGCGCACACACTCACGCACGTCGACACCCGTCGACGATCGCGACTAAACGTGTAGACGGTTGCGGCGATGGGATTTACGTTCTCGTCGACCTCGACGGCGAGCACTCGCGTTCCACTCTTCAGTGTTCCCGTCTCGATTGTCGCTGCACCCGGAGCAGGCTCCCCGCTCGCTGAGGAGACGAGAAACCAGTAGCCGTGCCAGGGGGCGAGCGGTTTCACCGTTTCGATGTAGCCCTCTCCCTGAGGATCGAACGGTTGGGACACCGGGTCAAAGAGGTAAAGCGGATGTCCCCCGTACGTGACCTGGTCGCCAATGCCGGGCCGCTTGACCGTACCGAGGAGTCGCGGATTAATTCCCGGTCCCGCGAGGGGCGCACCCGTTGTCGTAAAGGCAGGCCAGTCGTCGGACTTTAGGCCCTTGAGCAAATCGCCCTCGGGACCTGTGCACGTGAGTGGCGTATCGGCGTCGGGCCCGAGGTCGTATCCCGATGCGAGCGTCGTTCCGCAACGGATCTTCCCGTCAGTGTCCCCACTGAAGGCATACAACGGGAATCCACGCAGTCGACCGTTCCCGACGACGAGCACCGAGCCGTACGTGGTCGTCGTCAGCCCGATCACTGCTGCGTGCGACGAGTCCTTCGAAGCTGACGCGGGTGGCGACCAGGCGACGAGCCCAGTGGCGGCCAGTAATAACGAGACGAGCAGGCGCGCGCGACTCTCCGTGATGGGCGGAGGGCTGTCACACCGGCGTACCCTCGGTGGCAGACGACGCATAGTGAGATGGTAACGAGTGCTACACAGGTTGCTCGCCACGAAGAATTGACGTGCGCTCACCGCAGCGATGTCGTCACGTCCTGCAACGTGATGATGGGAGTCGCAGCGTCACGGCCCGGAAGGTCGTTGATTGGTGCGCGATTTGGCCAGTTGGAGACTCCGTATTGACGTTGTGTCAAAGGTGACGGGTACTGTGTGGCCTAAGCGTTCAAGGAGCGTCGGCGTGAGCGATTTAGTACATGAAGGTGGCGGCGACGCTCTCAGCGAAGTGCCGAAACGGTCTCGGCGCGGTCGTACGCTCGCTGTTTCGCTCGTCGGCGTATGTCTCGTGGTAGCCGTTGCGGGAGCCGCGTTCGCGCTCTCAAGCTCAAAGCCCTCTTCCGCGGGTGCGGCCGTCGTCGTTCGCCGGGCTCTCGATACGACGCTCGCAACGAACTCTCTAGCCTTCACGCTCAGCGAATCAGTCAACGCGTCGAGCACGACGATCGCTCTGAGCGGTAGTGGGGAGTGCGATCTTTCGAGCGCGCTTTGTGGCATGACGATGGACTACAGCGGTGTGTTGAGCAGCGCGGGTACGATCCGTGCCGTCTACTCGGGTGGCACGGTGTACTTGAATCTGGGCTCCGCGCTATCTGGTCTCCTGTCGACGCCATGGATCTCCCTTCCCGTCAGCAACTCGAGTTCCTCCGCGTCGCTCGGCGTGTCCGCGAGCCCACTCGCGGGTCTGTCGCTCCTTGCGTCAGAGGGTGCAACGGTGACGAACGACGGTTCGGTTACCGAGAACGGGCAGTCGATGACTCAGTACACGGTGTCGGTCGACTCCTCGCAAGCCAAGCACCTCATCACTGCGAACGCCGCCAGCCTGCCTTCGTGGATGGCAACCGCAGCGTCGAAATTCTCCTCGGGCACGGTCGTCCAGACGGTAGACATTGATGCCGCGGGCCGATTGGGCTATCTCGGCGAGAACGTCAATGAGACGGTGGCGGGCACGAACGTAGGGGTGAATATCGACGAGACGGTGACTGGCTACGGTGTGCCCGTCACGGTCACAGTGCCGCCGGCAAGCCAAGTGACGTCAATCACCAATCCGAGTCAGCTCTCGGGTCTGTAGGCGATCTTCGCTGTCACAATTGTCAGCGGCTCGCTGGAGGACTTCCGAAAGAGATGTTTCGGATCGGCACGCGCGACTGAAAGTTGCCGAGCTACCCCTGGGACAGGTTGGCACCGCAACCTACGCAATACGTCTGGCCCGGTGAGCGCGTCTTGCCGCAGCTCGCACATCCGGTCGATTGCGAAGCGACGTACGACTCGTTCAGCGTGAAGCCGCCCGCGAACTCATTGCTGTCGGCCTTACTGGGAATGCAGAGCAGGTAGATACCCCACGGCGGAATGATCGTGGTCAGGATCCACCAGCCTGAGCGGCCAGTGTCGTGCATCCGGCGCACGCCCACGGCGAGGGTAGGCAGGAATAAGACGAGGGTGACAATGCCGCGAATGATGCCCTGTCCGATCACATCCAAAATCACATCTATAACGAAGCTAAAGAGGAAGAACCACCAGTATTCGGAGCGAGAGGCAACCCCCTTAAAGACGGCGTACTTCTCGAAGCACCCAATCACTGCGTCAGTAAAGTTCACATGTGCCTCCGCAGGTGTCGAGCGGGTGATCGACCAAGCAATACTGTCACTCCGGGATTGCCGCAGCGGGGGACCGTGTTCGTATTTACTAGTATTCCCATAGAAATACTATGATTAAGATTCACGCGGAGGGTCATGTGCTGTCGAGATATTCACATCAACATTCACTCCGCCACGTGCTGCGCAATGACGCCCGTGAAGTCGTGGACCGGTCAAGATACAGAAGGATCATGATCAACTTCAAACGAGACGCCAGCGCAGTCGAAATACACGTCGCGGGCGACGACGACACGTGCAGACGGATGAACACGTTCGACTACGCGCGCCGAATTGCGAGGCGCCCATTCGTGACGTTGATCTGCGGTTTCCTGGGTATGTCGAATGGCATTCGCGACCGCGTGACGGTCCAAATGCCGTTAGTGGAGCACGATCACACAAAGGTTGATCATTGTTTCATTGGTAGTGTTGGTGGGCACCAAAGCCCTTATCAGGGTTGGCGGCGGATGCAGTCGCCACTCGTTTAATCCGATTAGGAGATCTCATGAAGGTACTGGTTCTTGGCGGGGATGGCTTCTGTGGCTGGCCCACGTCCCTGCACCTCTCGGATCTTGGTCACGATGTCACGATCGTTGACAATCTGAGTCGCCGAGAGATCGACATCGAGCTCGAAGTCGAGTCGCTGACACCCATTCGCCCGATCGGCGAACGTATCCGCGTATGGCGCGAGCTGACGGGCAATGAGATTGACTTTGTGCATCTCGACTTGGCGACGGAGTACGACCGCCTTCAGGCGCTGCTGTTAGAAAAGCAACCAGACGCCGTCGTGCACTTCGGAGAACAGCGCGCCGCGCCGTACTCGATGCGCAACGAGACGGCCAAGCGCTACACGGTCGACAACAACGTGCGCGCCACGCATAACGTGCTCGTCGCAATCGCGACCACTGGCCTCGACATTGCATTGGTGCACCTTGGCACGATGGGCGTGTACGGATACGGCTGGTCCGGCACTGCTCCCATTCCCGAGGGATACCTCACCGTGAAAGTGCCGACACCCGACGGCGAGATCGAACGCGAGATTCTTCACCCCGCTAATCCCGGCTCGGTGTATCACATGACCAAGACGCTTGACCAGTTGCTGTTTGCTTTCTACTGCGCGAACGACCAGATTCGCATCACGGACTTGCACCAGGGCATCGTCTGGGGCACACAAACCCCACAGACCGCAATCGACGAGCGGCTCATCAACCGCTTTGACTACGACGGCGACTACGGGACGGTGCTCAACCGGTTCTTGATGCAAGCAGCTATTGGTCACCCGCTCACGGTGCACGGCACCGGGGGCCAGACACGCGCGTTTATCCACCTGCGTGACACCGTGCGCTGCGTGCAGATCGCGCTCGAGAATCCTCCCGAGCGTGGGGAAAAGCCGAAGGTCTACAACCAGGTGACCGAAGTGCATCGCGTGCGCGAACTCGCCGAACTGATTTCGAAGCTGACTGGCGTTGACGTTGCCTACTTGCCGAATCCGCGACGCGAAGCTGTGGAGAACGAGCTCAATGTGAGTCGCGAAAAGTTTCTCTCACTCGGACTCAACCCGACCAAGCTCTCCGAAGGTCTGCTCGAAGAGGCGCGCGACATCGCGCTCCGATTCAAGGATCGCGCGGATACGACGAAGATCATCGCCCGTTCCACGTGGCGCGCCGGCATGGAGACATCTCCAGACCTGATGAAAAATTGATGTGATGTCATCCTCCGGGTGAGCGCCCTGGCGTGAAAAAATCCGGACATGCCAAAAATCTACGAATATGTTCGCCACCCCCGCGCCAGCGAACTCGCGCGTGCGGGTCGGCCGATAAAGACCGAGGATTTTCGCAAGCCGAAGAGCGACTCGTTTTTCGCCAAGTTCAACGCGCGCTTTGGCCTGCGAGTGACCTTGGTGGTGGGAACGATGTGGTGTGCCTACGGATTCACGATCCTGGCGCTCTTCGCCCTGCCCGACGCCGTGAAGCAGGGGACCTATTTCATCATCGTCTGGCTGTCGAGCAGTTTCCTCCAGCTGGTGCTGCTTCCCATCATCATCGTGGGGCAAAACATCCAAGCGACCGCCTCCGATAAGCGTGCCGAAGACACCTTCAAAGACGCGGAAGCTGTCTTAAAGGAGGCCGAGGAGATCCAAAAGCATCTCCTGGCTCAGGACGAGGTGATCACGGCGATCATGGCGCGACTGGAAGCGCTGGTTGGGCAGACACCGCCGCCAACGACGGCGAGCTAGTAGCCCCGCTCGTTGACGAGTTCCAAGATCTGGTGACACATCTCGCTCCACGTCGGCACGCCGTCGCGCAGCAGCGCACGACGGAACGGCTCGGCAAACTGATTGAAGTCGACACTCTGAGTTCTATTCGTCACCGTTGAGAGAAACGAAACACCGACCGTGCAGATCACAAGGGAGCGGATGAGAAAGCGGAGCCGATTCTTCTCATCGTCACTGATGTTGTTGAGCAGTGGCACGACGGCTTCCAGCTCGCTGACTTGACCGAGGACCGCATTGCGCAACTTGTCACTGTGCGCGGAGGCCAATGCGGTCTCGAGCGTGAAGTGCTGACGCACTGCGTTCTGCTCACTCGCCGTTGAGTAGAGCAGCTGAGTGAGCGAACCCTCCTCCAAGATGTTGATGAAGTTCGAAACGCTCATCCACCGCGCACGCATTAACTGGTGAAAAGCGGAAATGACCAGGTCTTCCTTCGACGGGTACAGCTTGTAGATCGCACCAGGCGAGCAGCTCGCGCGGCGCGCAATGCGCGAGATCGTGGCACGCGTGTAGCCGCTCTTACCAACGACACCAAACGTCGAAAAGGCGAGTTGTGACTTCAGCTCTTCGCTCGGCACGAGGATGATGCGATCGTCCGGCTCGGCGACCTCAACGGGCGTGACGTCGGCGGGATCAGTCTCCAGTGTTTCGATGAGCAGTTTTTCGAGCACCGTTTCGTACTCACGATCCCAGCCGAACTGGGAGTTCGCGAAAATTTGGATGATCGCCATCGCGAACAGTGTGAGGCCTCGCGCGAAGACCGCGTTTTCTTGTTCTGATGTGAAACCCACCGGTTCGAGGTGGGTCTGGATGAAGGGCTCGACCTCTTCGTGGAGAATTGGTATTCGGCGCGCCGTCAGAAGTACTTGGATGGCCGCGGCGTCGGCCGGCTTCGCGTCGCGCATGGCGTCGAACATGGCGCCGACCGACTTGGCGCTCGGTGCCTTCGCGGCACCCATGGCGAGCTCGAAGATGCCGATGGCCCGCGCGCAGAGCACCGAGTTCCAGAGATCGACGAGCAGTTCGTCGACGTCCTCGTAGCGCGCGTAGGTCGCTCCGTGCGTCAGGCCCGCCTGGTGGCCCACGTCACGGAGCGAGACGTGATCGACGCCGACGCGCAGAACTTCGCTGATCGCTGCGTCGCGTATCGCCGTATCGTTGGCGATAGCGCGCGCACTGCGGGTGCGCTGGCTTCTGGGCATGCCCCATAGTACCTTTGCGGCCGGATTTTCGAAAGGGACAGGGATTGTTCGAATAAATTGAATATTCAACGGGGGACGATTGCACCCAGTGGCGTGCGAGATTGGAATGGTGAAGTTCCCTTATGAACGCTGTCCTCGATTCGCTGGCGTTTGCGGCGCAAGTGACCAGCGTCCATCGCGGCGCGGTATTGCCCGAGGGCCGCATCGTCGTCATCGTCGTACCCCTCGCAGCGCTCGCCTTTTACTTCTTTGTCGTTCGGCGGAATCGAGACCGCTGACGTGACCGCCTTCCCGTACGTGCCGCTCGATTCGAACGGGTGGCGCTTAGCAATGGGAATGCGACCACTCAATGTCGCAACGTGGTTACAACTTGACGAGCGCCGTGACGAGGATCTCGCGCTCAAGGCTGAGCTCCTCGACCGCAACTTCGACACGGTGGTTGCGACCGAGTCAGCGGGAGATGCCGCGAGCCATGAACTGCTCGGCGAAGTCACGTCGTTTCTTGGCGCATATCACCCTCTCGTCTCGACCGCGACTGACTCGCACGAGCACCCGATTGTCCAAGCGGCCCGTTTGGCGCAGGAGGATTTCTGTGTGCTGGTTCGTGACGACGTATGGCGGCTTCGCGCCGCGTGCGTGTGCTTTCCTTCGAGATGGGATCTGACGCAAAAGATCGGCACGACGCTAGACGAGATCCATTCTCCCGTTCCGGGTTACGCCAGCGAGCTGTCGACGCCAACGAACTCATTCTTCGATCGACTACGGCCCGAGCGCTCGTACTGGCGACTCAACTGGACTCTGCTCGATCATCCCGATCTCTTTCAGCCGGAGCGCGCACGTGTCGCGCCGAGCGGGGAACTCGCGGACTGGTTTTTTCGCGTTGAACGCCAGACGCTGCGTCAGTTGCCGCACACGAATGCGATCGTCTTCACGATTCGTACGTACGTCGCTTCTGCGTCGTCGCTTCACGCGACTGACGAGCAGTTCGTTCCCGCGCTTCTGCACGGCCTCGACACGGCGCCCCGCGACGTGCAGGACTACAAAGGTTGGTCGGGCGTTGCGGAACGGCTTCGCGAGTCACTCAGGAGCGAGTGAGATCCTTTGCAATGGCGACCACCTGCATCTCGTCGGTGCCCGCGTAGATCCGCAGTACCCGTGCGTCGCGGCTGAGCTGCTCGACGCGGTACTCGGCGGTGTAGCCGTTGCCGCCCATGATCTGAATTGCCTCGTCGGCCACCCGGCACGCCGCCTGAGCGCAGTAGAGCTTCATGGCTGATGCCTCAGCAAACGTCGGTGTCGCGCCCGCGAGCGAGCGCTCGATGTGGCCAAAGACGAGGTTCTGCACATTGACACGTGCGACTTCCATCTCGGCGAGCTTTAGCTGGATGAGCTGATATTCAGAGATCGCCGTGTTCCAGAGCACGCGATTCTTCGAATAGTCAATCGATAGTCGCAGACACTCGTCGATGATTCCGAGCGACATCGCGGCAACCCCTGCGCGTTCGGTGACAAAGTTGTCGCGCGCGCTCTGTCGTCCGCCACCGCGAACGTGCTCGCTCTCGCC
>DASXEU010000081.1:0-4140 GCA_036489935.1 Acidimicrobiales bacterium | reverse complement strand
GCTTACATCAAGTTATCTAATCCATAATTTCGGCTGGAGATGTAGTGAATTCTTGAACGAAGCCTCTCAAGCATTTCTAATTCATTGAGTCCCTTAGCGATGACATCATCTCGCGATACCGCGTTCCGAGTTAATGAGTAGAGCTCCCATGCAGCGCTGAGCAAAAGTAGGACTGCGATAGTGAGTGCGCCAGTCTGCACATTGTGGCTAACTAGTCGAAACCAACTCAGAGGCACTGCGACAATCGTTAAGACGAAGAGAAGGATCTTTAGGGGTCGCCCGACCACGCGCCATAGAGCAGCTAAGTATGCCATCCACGGATCGTATGGCATTAAGCGGCGAAGTGGGGGCTTACGGAAAAGCGGCGAGTCGTCAGAGGCCGAACTCGGCGCAACTGCACGGACCTATGATTCTGAATCTGAATGAAGGCGGCGTCGCCCAGAAACCCACTGAAGACGACACCGGCTGATCCCAATTGTGTCTTCTTATTCTGGTCTGAAGCGTCCTTGTCAACGTAGAGATAACATGCCCGCACCGTGAGTGATCAAGCCAATGGACAGGTTGTCGCGTACTGCTCGCAGTGTCAGATCCCGTTTCCATTCGCCACAACGCGCGACGGTTCAATTGCGATCGGTCTGCCCGGCCAGGATCTCTATATCGGTTCGATGACTTTTGGTCCCGAGGGCTTTCAGATTGAAGGGAGCACCGCGACGTGTCCTCGATGCAAAACAAGTGCTTCCATTCCCGACGGAAGTTACAGAGTTCTTCGGGACAACATACGACTTATACGTGGCCTCACACGAGAGGATGCGTCGACTACGGCCGAGGTGCTTCGGCAGATTCGGTCTGGAGTAGACGCGAGCAACGAGTTGCTGGCGACACTTCCTGACCAGACTCGTGAACTTATAGCCAAAGCGCGGAAAAGCGACAACTTTAAATTCATCGTTTCCATACTTTTAGCGCTACTCATTTACTTCGCAAGCACGAGGGGCGACGGGCAAACGACGAATGATATCCAGCACCTCACCAACGATGTGCAGCAACTATCTAAACAATTGCAAGTATCAAATGAATATGAGCAATGCCTCATTGAGCAACTCGGGCCCGCGATCCGGGACATGAGTTCGCTCTCGGAGCCTGAGGTTGGGCGCTCACTGCGATCTGTCAGGAAGTCAGACCCATGTTGGTGTGGAAGCAATCGGAAATTTCAGAACTGCCATGGACGAAAGCAGTAAGGAAGTCAGGTTGTGCTCCCTGTATCACAGCACCCGCAAACTGCATCGCTCGATTCATCTGAGCGAAATTGCAAGTGTTCTTTGGCAATAGAGGCAATCGGAGATTGTTGCAGTCGGTGACCCGAAGCAACAGATCTACAACCTCTCACTGGCGCCTGAGTTGAGTCGCGTGGGTTCTGCTGCGTGACCCGAACATTCAGCGGAGGGGTCCGACGACCTCGATACGCGTGAGATCGGGCCAGTCTGGCGGCGAGGGATCTCGCATTGGGTAGTACTCCAGGCTGTTGATGTAGCCGTCCGAAGAAAACAGAATGATGCCGCCTGCGGGATCCTCACCGTCGGACGCGACGGAACCTTCGTACGGCAAAGGGCCAGCACCTGACTGTGGCAGCGAACGAGGTGCTGCTTCAGCGACCTCAATGTCGATGGTTGGACATCCACAGTCGCACTCCCCGACTACTTGTGCGTGATCGACCTGTGCGCGTAGTTCTTGGGCACCGGGGAACTCTCGTGACAACAAGAGGAGGGTGATCTTCTTCTCAGCGTCTGAGAGCGGTCTCGGATTCGTCAACTGCACGGATGAATTCTCTCACGCTAAGTAGCGCAGTGTCGAAGACCCGACCTGAACCCTCACGCGACGGTGAATACCTCTGGTCCGTTATCGGTGACAGCGATCGTGTGCTCAAAATGCGCGGAGAGTTTGCCGTCGCGTGTCATGACGCTCCAGTCATCGTCAAGCACGAACGTGTCGTACGTGCCGACGTTGAGCATGGGCTCGACCGCGTAGACCATGCCAGCCTTCAACTTCGGACCAGGTGAGCCGGGCCAGTAGTTCGGCACTTGCGGGCTCTCATGCATCTCGGTACCGATCGCGTGGCCAACGTATTCGCGCACAACCGAAAAACCCGCAGCTTCGGCGACGTTCTGCACCGCACGGCCGACCTCGTGCAGGCGATTACCGACGACCAATTGATCGATCCCCGCCCAGAGCGAACGTTCCGTAACTTCGATGAGCTTCTTCGCCGTCGCGCTCACTTCGCCGACGGGTGCGGTGTAGGCAGCATCGCCGTGGTACCCCTCGACGATCGCTCCCGCGTCGACCGAAATGATGTCGCCTTCTTGCAAGACGTAGTCACCAGGGATGCCGTGGACGATCATGTCGTTCGGGCTCGTGCAGATGACCGCAGGAAAGCCGTTGTAGTTGAGAAAGTTGGGTCGCGCGTTGCGCTTGGCAAGCACTTCGACGGCGAGCGTGTCAAGGTCCTTCGTCGTCACGCCGGGACGAATCGCCGCGCGGGTTACTTCGTGGATCTCGGCGACGACCTTGCCCGCACGACGCATCTTGTCGAGTTCGTCCTTAGAACGAATCACACCAGACCGCGCCCACGCAAAAGGTCGTCAATATCAGCCGCGACCTTTTCGACCGCCTGATCCCCGTCCACCTTCACCAGCAGCTCGCGCGCCTCATAGAAGGAGAGTAGCGGGAAGGTGTCGCGCTCGAAGGTGGCGAGACGCTCGGCGATCACTTCGGGCTTGTCGTCACTGCGTTGAATGACGTCACCGCCGCATACTTCGCACGTGCCCGAAATCGCGGCGGGGTCAGCGTCCTTGTAGATGGTGCCGCACTCTTGACAGACGCGACGAGAGGAGAGACGCTGCATGACGAGCTCGTTGGCGACGTCAACGTAGATGCAGAGCTTGATGCCCCCGGGTCCGAGCAGGCGCTCGAGCGCCTGGGCTTGGCCGGTGTTGCGTGGAAAGCCGTCGAGCACCGCGCCACGTTCGGCGTCGGGTTCCTTCAGGCGATCTTCGACCAGCTTGTTGACGAGCTCGTCCGACACGAGCTGACCCGAGTCGAGGACGGACTTCACTTCGAGACCGAGCGGACTGCCCGCCGCCACCGCCGCGCGCAAGATGTCACCGGTCGAGATGTGCGCGAGCGTGTAGCGCTCACAGAGACCCTGGCTCTGGGTGCCCTTACCGGCGCCCTGTTTGCCCAGGACGACAAGATTGAGTTCTCCCGTCATGACTAACGCTTCAGGAAGCCTTCGTAGTTGCGCATCATGAGCTGAGAGTCAATCTGGCGCATCGTCTCGAGGGAGACACCCACCGCGATGAGCAGCGTGGTGCCGTAATACGGGAAGCGGTTGATGCTCCAGAGCGCCATCAGGATGCTCGGGATCACGGCGACCGACGCCAAGAACACGGCACCGACCACGGTGAGGCGAGAGAGCATGCGCGCGAAGTACTTCTCAGTGGGCATGCCCGGTCGAATACCGGGGACGAAGCCGCCCTGCTGGCGCAGCATCTCCGCCTGCTGGTGCGGTTCGAACGCGATGTACACGTAGAAGAACGTGAAGGCGAGGATGAGAATGAAGTCCGAGGAGATATAGAAGAAGTTGGTCGGCTGCAACGAGTTCGTGACGAAGTGCTGGAAGCTCGCCCAGGGCACGATGTTCGACAGCAGAATCGGGATGTAGAGCACCGAGCTCGCGAAGATGATCGGGATCACGCCCGACTGGTTCACCTTCAGCGGAATATACGTGGAGTTGCCGCCCATTTCCCGTCGACCAACGACGCGCCGCGCGAAAGTGACCGGGATGCGGCGTTGGCCGTTATCCATGAAGACAATGAGTATCAGCAGTGCGATCGAGACCGCCAGGATGACGAAGAACTTGAACTCGCCACCTTCTTCCCAGACCGCCTTGCCACCCGAGGGCAGCGAGGAAACGACGTTGGCGAAGATCAGGAGACTCATGCCCTGGCCAATGCCGCGCTGGGTGATGAGTTCGGCGAGCCACATCACGAACGCGGTGCCCGCGGTCAGGATCAGCACCATGAAGAGTGCGAGGGGGAACGTGAACTTCGGGATCAGGTTGATGGTGAAGCCGAGCAGCGCCTCGTC
>DASXEU010000091.1:0-3098 GCA_036489935.1 Acidimicrobiales bacterium | reverse complement strand
GAGGGGGCGCCGTGACCGAGCCGATTCGAATCGCGAACTGTTCGGGGTTCTTCGGTGATCGCGTGTCTGCGGCCATCGAGATGGTCGAAGCGGACCCATCGACGTGTTGACGGGCGACTGGCTGGCCGAGCTCACGATGCTGATTCTCGCGCGCACTCAGCTCAAGCATCCCGGGTCGGGCTACGCACGGACGTTCGTAACGCAGATGGAACAGGTCATGGGCACGTGTCTTGATCGTGGCATCAAAGTGGTCTCCAATGCGGGTGGGCTCGACCCCGCCGCGTGCGCAGAAGCCGTCGCGCAACTGGCCAACACGCTCGGGCTCGTGCCGACGATCGCGTACGTAAACGGCGACGATCTTCTCCCCCGCATGGAGGAGCTCAGCGCTGAGGGTCATCTAGTGGAGTTCGATGCAAACAACTCGATCGATCGCGTGTCGAGCTTTCTCACCGCCAACGCTTACCTCGGGTGCTTCGGTATCGCCGAGGCGCTCTCCATGGGCGCGGACATTGTCATCACCGGTCGTGTCACTGACGCAGCGCTCGTATGTGGACCCGCGGCGTGGCATCACGACTGGCGTCGCGACAACTTTGACGCGCTCGCTGGCGGCGTCGTCGCGGGCCACGTCATCGAGTGCGGCGCGCAGGTAACGGGCGGCAACTATTCGTTCTTCAACGAAGTCCCGGGCATGGAGCGCGTGGGCTTTCCCTGGGTCGACGTGTTCGAAGACGGCTCGTCGGTGGTCGGCAAGCACGACGGCACGGGTGGCGAGGTGTCGATCGGGACGGTCACGTCCCAACTCCTCTACGAGATCGCCTCGCCCGCCTACTACGGACCAGACGTCACGGCGCGCTTCGATACGATCTCGATCGATCAAGTCGAAAAGGATCGCGTGCGCATCAGTGGCGTTCGCGGCGAAGCACCGCCCGCGACGCTCAAAGTCGCCCTGAATGAGATCGGTGGTTATCGCAAAGACCTCGTCGTCGCATTGACCGGGCTCGACATCGAGGAGAAGTCGCGCTTATTAGAGGCCGCGTTCTGGCGCGCGTGCCCGTTTCGACGCGACGAGTACGACAGCGTGACGAGCCAGCTGCTTCGCACCGACAAGGCCGACGCGCCCACCAATGAGGAGGCCGTCGCACTGTGGCGACTCACGCTAAAGGACCGCGACGAACAAAAGGTCGGACGCGCCGTTGCCGACGCTCTCGTAGAGCTGGCGCTCGCGACGGTACCGGGCTTTTTCATTCCGGGCTCACCGCCCTCGCCCGGTGCGCCCTTCGGGGTCTACCGTCCCGCTCGGATTCCGAGCAATCTGGTGCCGCAGTACATCACGGTGCTCGGGGGCGAGCGAACTGTTATCGACTCTGTTGCACCCACGCGCGCGGTCCACATCGTTGCGAACGAAGGCTCGCGCGCCGACGCTCCGAGTGGCTCAACCACCCTCGCTCCGCTCGGCGAGGTCTGCGGCGCGCGTTCGGGTGACAAAGGCGGCAACGCCAATCTCGGCGTCTTCACCCGCAGTGACGAAGGGTTCGCGTGGCTCGACAGCTACTTGAGCGTCGCTGAGCTTCGCCGTCTGTTGCCCGAGACCGCGCAGCTCGAGATCGACCGGTATCGGCTCCCCGCACTGCGCGCGCTCAACTTCGTCATCCACGACTTGCTCGACGAGGGGGTCGCCGCTTCGACCCGACAAGACGCCCAGGCGAAGGGTCTCGGTGAGTGGTTGCGCAGCCGCTACGTCGACGTGCCGAGCGCCCTGCTCGCCTCATGACCAGCTCGATGCAGTCTTTGATCGATGACCTGCGCGCGGAGCACGACGCTCTCGACGACGTCATCGCGCAGATCAGCGAGTCAGAGTGGCGGATCCCGACCCCGAGCCCCGGTTGGCACGTCGCCGACCAAATCGCCCATCTCACGTATTTCGACGAAATAGTGGCGACCGCCGTGCTCGATCCCGAACGGTTTCGAGCCGAACGCGACGTGCTCTTCGCGCGCGCAACCGAAGTCGGCATCGATGACTACACCCTTGCCCCCCTACGGCTCCTCAACGCTCGTCAGCTGCTCGAACGCTGGCGCGACGCTCGTCGCATCCTCGACGACGCTGCGGCAGGTCTCAGCGACGAGATACGGGTCGAGTGGTTCGGTCCTTCGATGGGCGCGAAGTCGTTTCTGAGCGCTCGTCTCATGGAGACCTGGGCGCACGGTACTGACATCGTTGACGCGCTTGACGCGTCTCGTCCACCGTCCGACCGGCTGATCCACGTCGCGCAGCTCGGCTACAACACGAGACGCTGGTCGTATCAGGTTCGCGGCGAGACCATGCCCGAGGGTGAGGTTCGCCTTGAGCTACTAAGCCCCGCGGGGGCAACGTGGACCTGGGGACCCGAATCGGCCGACGACACGGTGAGCGGACTCGCAGAAGAGTTCTGCCTTGTCGTCACCCAGCGACGCCACGTTGCGGATACCTCACTCACTGCAGGCACTCTGGGCGTGGACTGGCTCACCCGCGCGCAGGCATTCGCAGGCGCGCCCACGTCGGGCCCCGTGAGGACCAACTCATGAGCCTCGTCGACTACGACGTCGTCGCGCACGTCGCCACGATCACTCTCGCCGACGAGACTCGGCGCAACGCCTTAAGCGAGGAACTGCTCGGACAACTCCTCGAGGCGGTCGACGAAGCGACTCGCGACCAGGACGTTCGCGTCGTGGTGCTCACCAATCGAGGCACCGTCTTTTGCGCGGGCGCAAACCTGCGTGAACGCTCGATTGACGCGGCACCCACGAGACCGGGCGAAACCATGAGCGAACTTTTCATGCGCATACGCGGATCCAAGAAGATCTTCGTCGGACGAATTGCGGGTCACTCCGTGGCGGGAGGCGTCGGACTCGCCGCCGTCACCGACATCTCGATTGCCATCGACACCGCCACGTTCGGTTTTAGTGAAGTTCGACTGGGTGTCGTGCCAGCCATCATCTCGGTCGTGTGTCTACCGAAGATGCGACTCGCGGACGCGCAACAGGCCATGCTCCGTGGTCAGCGTTTTTCGGCGGAAGAAGCGGCGCGAATCGGACTGATCACTTACAGCGTGGCGGGTGAT
>DASXEU010000080.1:0-6447 GCA_036489935.1 Acidimicrobiales bacterium | reverse complement strand
CTTTTGGTGGGCGACGTTGTCGGTTTAAGTTTTCCTTCGGTAGAGGACGGCGCGCACTACTGGATCGAGGCTCGCCCGACCGAGGCGGGACGAAACGTCCTCGTGCGCCGAGGAGCAGATGGCGAGACAGCCGATGCATTCGGTGCGCAGTTCGCCGTGAGAACGCTCGTACATGAGTACGGCGGACGTTGCTACGCAGTTCGAGGATCCACCGTCTACTTCTCGAACTTTGTCGATCAGCGTCTCTACCGCATGGAGATTGGCGAAGAACCCGTCCCCATCACGGCGGAGCCGCCTGCGCCGCGCTCCTGGCGCTACGCCGATCCTGTAGTGAGCGCGGACGGAACCCTCCTTGTCTGCGTACGTGAGCGTCACGGCGACGAGGTTGTGAACGACCTCGTCGCCATCGCGACCGACGGGGCCGCAGAGCCCCTGGTACTCGCAGAGGGCCACGATTTCTTCAGTTCACCTGCCATTTCTCCTGACGGACGACGGTTGGCCTACATCGCTTGGGACCACCCGAATATGCCGTGGGACACCACCTTCTTGTACGAGGCCGAGCTTGATGAATACGGCCACGTGACGTCGCGCCGCGCTGTCGTCGCCAATTCCAACGAGTCAGTGATCCAACCCCAATACGACTCCCAGGGCTCTTTGATCTTCGTGTCCGATCGCACTGGCTGGTGGAATCTCTATCGCGACACGCCGGTCGGGCCAGACGCGCTCTATCCCCTAGAAGCAGAGTTTGGATGTCCCGCGTGGAACTTCGGCCTCACTAACTACGCGCCACTCGTAAACGGATCACTCGTCGCGACCTGGCAGGCGCCCGACGGCGGTCACCTCGGGGTGCTCGAGTCGACGGGTATGCGCGAGATACCCCTCGACTGGTCCATCGTCGGCTCCGTCGCAACTGACGGCGTTGACTTCGTAGGTCTGGTCGCTTCTCCCGTGAAGCCCCCAGCGGTAGTGCGCATCGACCTTGGCAGTGGAGCAGAAACCATCCTCGCGACGAGTTTCGTGAACGCCGTCGACCCGACGTACCTCTCGGTTCCAGAGCCGATTGAATTCGAAACCGAAGAGGGGCTGACGGCGCACGCGCTCTATTACTCCCCCGAGAATCGCGACTTTGAGGGGCCCGAGGGCGAAGCCCCTCCCTTGATTGTGTCGAGCCACGGCGGACCAACATCAAGCTGCAGTGCCGCCCTCAGCTATTCGATCCAGTACTGGACGAGTCGAGGATTTGCCGTCGTCGACGTCAACTATGGCGGCAGTACTGGATACGGGCGCCCATACCGTGAGCGGTTAAAGGGGGCCTGGGGCATCGTTGATTTGAACGACTGCGTCAACGCCGCGCGTTACCTCGCCCAGAGTGGTCGAGCAAATCCCGAGGCGTTCCTCATTCACGGCGGCAGTGCGGGCGGGTACACCACCTTGTGCGCCCTCACGTTTCGCGACGAGTTCGCCGCGGGTGCGAGTTACTTCGGCGTCGGTGACCTCGGCGCGCTCGCACGAGAAACTCACAAGTTCGAATCCCGATACCTCGACGGACTCGTCGGTCCGTGGCCCGAGGCCCGTGCGATCTACGAGGAGCGATCCCCCATCTTTCACACCGAACTGCTGCGCACGCCCATGATCTTGTTCCAAGGGCTTGATGACGCCGTCGTACCTCCCGACCAAGCCGAGTCCATGGCTGAGGCTCTGCGTGAGAAGGGCGTGCCCTTTGCCTATGTGGCCTACGAAGGGGAACAACACGGCTTTCGTCAAGCGAAGAACATTGTTCGGACCGCCGAAGCCGAGCTGTCCTTCTACGCCCAGGTGTTGGGCTTTACCCCGGCCGACGGCATCGAGTCGGTAGTGATCGAGAACGCCGACGCCTTGTAGGGCGTAGAAATCCCCTTGAGCAGGATTGTGATGGGACGTGTCGAACAACGCGTCTCGAGGACATTTAGCGACGGGCGCGGCGCGTCTTTGGCATTTCTGTCAAAGTCCGAATGTCGTGGCGTAACGCCCAACGACGGAACCTTGAACGATTCCATGCTCGAGTGAGGTTGGTCGAGACAGGATTCACGAGCCGTCGCAACGACCTCTCCAACTCGTTCACTGTCCGTGCCCTCTGAAGAAAGTCACGATCACGCTTGTGCCAGGGCGACTACGGCCCTGTGAATCGCGAATCGAACCTGTTCTAGGGGATCATCTGACCGTTTCGTGACAATTTGCCTGGTTGATCCCGCCCAGCCACTCTCTCTCGTCGACCTCGTGATGAGCACCGATTTACGTCGACCGAGTGACTCGAGCTTGAGATCGACTTCGCCAACTGCGAAGAACATCGTCGCTGAGCCGGTGTCCATCACCTGTTCCGCAGCGACGTCGATCCTTTGCTTCATCCACGGGGCGACGCCAGCAGAAATGGAATCGTCGGGGAGGACCTCGAGGACCTCAAGCCGGTCGTCTCCGAGAAGACGATTTATCAAATCTCTAGTCCCGCCCACGTAGGTCCAGGGCAGATCAATCTCGCTCGCCACACACCACGAATGATCCTCCGGCCACCACAGATTGGGGGATTGGAAATCTCTTCCCGGGAGAGAGAACGCGTTGGCGTTCAGAAGAGGCCCTTCGAAGAGTTCGTAGTCACGCCACGGCAACTTGAAGAACTGGATCGACCGAGGAGCCTTTGACTGATCCGTTTCCACCATGTCGATTGGGCCATAGCCGTCCCAGACAGCGAAATAGCACGTGCCCGTGGTGAATGGCGAAAGGTCGTCGACCAGCGCTTCAGCATCAGCTTGAGAGAGCGAGCCCTCGCGAGGCCCCTGGCTCGTCCAGGGCTTTGGAAGTGGCGGGATGAGTTCGGGCAAAACGACCTGATACCACTCAGTCGTCGCGTGGAGCGGCACTCGGCTCCAGCGCGATACGTCAGACCATCGGATGACTTCGGATCCCATGCCCCCTACAGCTATTGGGTGCAGGATCTTTGCGTAGCCGTCGAATCCACGTGGCACCCACGACGCAACAACGTATTCAGATGGCGCGGTCAGGCGTCCGCGCAGCCAGTCCGCAGGCGACGCCTCGTCGGTTCCAGCTTCAGCGCGGTGCGATGATTTTCGGGGCACGACGAGGACCGTACCATCATCGATTCCAAAACTGCATTACGAACACGGCGTACAACGAGAAGTGCCTCCCCCAGCGCAGGCCGGAAGAGGCACTTCTCACGTGCAGAGAGCCACGGGGTGGCTCGAGGTTTAGCTCACGAACAACCGCTGGTTGCACCGCAGCTCGAGCAGACGTAGCACGAGCCCGCACGCTGCATTGAGTTACCGCACTGGTAACACATCGGCGCGTCGCGCTGCTCAGAACGACTGATCAGCGACGGCGTCTCCGCTGGCTTCTCACCAACCTCGAGCAACGAAGGCTGAACCGGCAGATTGTGCGTCGGCGTTGCTTGCTCGGCGATCTCGGGGAACGTCGGCTGAAGCCGCTCGCTCGTTGAGAGCACACCCAGCTCTTCGCGGTCGCTCGGGCTTAAGTAGTCAAGCGCCAGGCGTCGGAAGATGTAGTCAACGAGTGACGTCGCGATCCGAAGGTCGGGGTCATCAGTCATACCCGATGGCTCGAACTTCATGTTCTGGTACTTCTTCACGTACGTCGCGAGCGGCACACCGTGCTGAAGGCCCAGGCTGATCGAGATCGAGAACGCGTCCATGATGCCCGCGAGCGTCGAACCCTGCTTCGCGACCTTGATGAAGACCTCGCCAGGACGACCATCTTCGTACTCACCGACCGTGACGTAACCCTCACAGTCCGCCACGCGGAAGGCGAAGGTGGACGATACGCGACGGCGCGGGAGGCGCTCACGGACGGCGCCGACGACGACGTGGGCACCCTCGTCACGAGCGTGCTCGAGTGCCGCCTCGAGACGAGCGATGCGCGCGTAGAGGTCAACGACTTCCGCTGCGTCGACGTCGGTGATCGAGATTGGCAGGATCTGGTTCTCCCCGTCCTTCTTCGCCGTCGAGAGCGGCTGGCCGACCTTGCAGTTGTCGCGGTAGATCGCGACCGCCTTGATGCCAAGGCGCCACGCGTCGATGTGGAGGTTCTCCACGTCTTCGATCGTCGCGTCTTCGGGCATGTTCACGGTCTTTGAGATCGCTCCCGAGATGAAGGGCTGAACGGCACCCATCATGCGCACGTGACCCGAGTAGTGAATGGTGTTGTCCCCCATCGAGCAAGCAAAGACCGGCAGGTGCTCGGCCTTTAAGGCCGGGGCTCCCACGATCGTCTTGTTCACGTCGATGTAGGCAATGATGACGGCGATCTCCTCGTCGGAGTAGCCGAGCTTCGCGAGCGCACGCGGCACCGTTTGGTTCACGATCGACATGTTGCCGCCACCGACGAGCTTCTTGAACTTCACGAGTCCGAGGTCGGGCTCAATGCCGGTCGTGTCACAGTCCATCAAGAGACCAATGGTTCCCGTCGGTGCGAGCACCGAGGCCTGCGCGTTGCGCACGCCGTGCCGCAGTCCGAGCTCGACGGCCTCTTCCCAGTCGTGCTGTGCGGCGTCGAGGATGTTCGCGGGCGCCAGCTTCGCGTCGATCTGGTAGGAGGCGTCGCGGTGCATGCGAAGGACGTTGATCATGGGCTCCGCGTTCTCCGCGTATCCCTCGTGGGGTCCCATCCGTCCCGCGGTACGTGCGCTCGTCAAGTACGAGTGACCGGTGAGGAGCGCCGTGATGGCTGCAGCCCACGCTCGTCCTGCGTCCGAGTCGTACGCGAGACCTGAGGCCATGAGGAGCGCACCCAGGTTGGCGTAGCCAATACCGAGCTGGCGGAACTTGCGCGAGTTCTCCCCGATCTTCTCGGTCGGGTAGTCGGCCGCCCCGACGATGATCTCCTGGGCGGTGAAGAGCACTTCGGTCGCGGCACGGAAGGATTCGACGTCGAACTCACCGTCGCTGCCGAGGAACTTGAGCAGGTTGATGCTCGCCAAGTTGCACGCCGAGTTGTCGATGTGCATGTACTCAGAGCACGGGTTCGAGCCGTTGATGCGGTCGGTGTTGGACGACGTGTGCCACTTGTTGATGGTGGTGTCGAACTGCAGACCCGGGTCCGCGCACGCCCACGCCGCTTCGGCGATCTGACGCCATAAGTCGCGCGCCTTCAGGGTGCGAATCGTCTCGTGTCCGTGGCGCGCGGTCAGGTTCCAGTCAGCGTCAGCAACGACCGCTTCCATGAACTCGTCCGAGACGCGCACCGAGTTGTTGGCGTTCTGGTATTGGATGGAGTTGATATCGCGGCCGTCGAGGTCCATATCGAACCCTGCGTCGCGCAGCGCGCGCGCCTTCTCCTCTTCGTGGGCCTTGCACCAGATGAACTCTTCGATGTCGGGGTGGTCCGCGTCGAGGATGACCATCTTCGCCGCGCGACGGGTCTTGCCACCGGACTTGATGGTGCCGGCCGACGCGTCGGCGCCGCGCATGAACGAGACCGGGCCGCTCGCCGTGCCACCGCCTTCGAGGGGCTCCGCACTGGAGCGAATCCTCGAGAGGTTGACGCCCGCACCCGAGCCGCCCTTGAAGATGATCCCCTCTTCGGTGTACCAGTTGAGGATCGAGCGCATCGAGTCTTCGACGGCGAGGATAAAGCAGGCGCTCCCCTGCTGGGGGACGTCCTTCACGCCGATGTTGAACCACACCGGTGAGTTGAAGGCGGCCTTTTGTGTGATCAGCAGATGCTTCAGCTCGGCGCGAAAGGCCTCTGCCTCTTCGTCATCGACGAAGTAGTCGCCGTCGACGCCCCACGCCGTCACGGTGTCAACGATGCGGTCAACGACCTGCTTGAGCGAGGTCTCACGCTCGGGTGTACCGAGCGTGCCGCGGAAGTATTTCTGGGCGAGGATGTTTGTTGCGTTGAACGACCACGTCGAGGGCACCTCAACATCGAGCTGTTCGAAGGCCACCGAACCGTCTCGAAAGTTACTGATGCGCGCTTCGCGAAGATCCCAGGTCACCTCGTCGTAGGGGTGACGATCTTCGGTGGTGAAGTACCGACGAATTCCAATTCCGAGTCGCTGAGGTGCGATGGCCATATCTCTCTTCTCTCTTTTCTTACCGACACAAGAACAATCCGGCTTCGAAGAGTCAGAAAGTCAAGGATTTGTGACCCTTGGCCCCCTAGCCACAATATGTAGTGGTTGCTCCACTCCACGTCGCAAGATGCTGTGTTATTACAGCACTGTAATTACACGCTGTCAACTACTTTTATGAAGAGTTTTGCACAAATCTTCTTTCTCCAGCCTAGGGGCGGAAATCTGGCCCCTGGCCTGGGTAGCGTGACCCGGATGGACCTCGTGCTCGCCCTGGACGCCGGGACGACGGGCGTGCGGACCGTCGCTTTTGACCCCCATCTCGAGGTCGTCGAGGAGTCCTACCGAGAACTCACCCAATTCTTCCC
>DASXEU010000069.1:0-10877 GCA_036489935.1 Acidimicrobiales bacterium | reverse complement strand
GATGACGATAAGCACAAGAAGATTATGCAGTGGCTCAAGGGCGAACTTCACCAAGCCGGAGATGGTAGCGACTCACAGAAGTGACCATCAACGTAACCAATGATTAATGTTCCAGTCGGAAATTGTGCGCGTCGGTTCTCCAACACCATGTGGACTTGTCCCTAAGGCGGAACGAGAACAGCGTTTGAAGTGAGCCGCCGAGTCACCAGTCTTCGTCCGCGCTCGCGACACAACCGAGAAGCGCTATCACGCGGACGATTTTCGCATTCAACGGTCGATATCGCGCGGCAGCCCGCTAGGTCCCGTACAGCAGATAGCTACCGCGATCGTGAACGTACAGAGGGGTCTCGGGACAGCCGCGGGTCCCATAAATCGTGAGCCCCGATTGACTCGTCGTGATTTTCTGCAGGGGCGGACCGTCACCATCGTCCAGAATCCGTGTGAACCAGTCAAAATGCCGCGTAATTCCACACATCGTTATTGATTGTGGGGGACCCCACAGCTTAAGACCGCCATATTGGACGTAGTTGTCGGCCTCCAGCAATGTGACGCTGACCAAGAGCGTCAGACTCAGGACAACGCCCAAAGAGGCCTTCGAGGCCCTCGTCGCGATGAGAGCAACATCTCTCCGAATATGAGAACTAAGAGGACCTGAATGCTCGCATAGAAACGCAGACCAAAAACCACGAAGACGACAATCGCGGAGAGGAGAACTGCGCCGCAGATCCTGGTGAAGTCCCTCTTGCTTTCACCGGGCTCGACATGAGAGCTCGCGTTACCCATTCCAAGCGCTCTCTAACCGGCCCCGTCGGCGGGATCGCCGCAACGCAAGGTCACTGATCAATATCTACCAGTCTCAACTTTCGCACTATCCTCTCGAAATGTGTTCATATGAGCGGGACGTGCGCGGTCTCGGGAATCCTCGGCTGAGAAGCAATGGAAAGCGAAGATGACGGCGACCCTGAAGGTGACGCACAAAGCAATCGGAGTCGAAGTTCGGCGTGGTGCGTACGACATCGCGGTCGATGGTCAACGCGTCGGATCGCTTGAGATGAACGACACGATCGAGATACCCATTGAACCCGGACGTCACACCCTGAAAATTCGTAGTGGTCGAAACTCCAGCCGAGCTCGGACCTTCGAGGCCGCCGAAGGCCAAACGATCGCTTTTCGGTGCACGGGAAAGAGTTTTCTGCCGGTCTTCCTCGCGTCCTTCATCGTCCCCAGCCTCGCGCTTCAGCTTCGGCGTGAAATCGACTGAAACGCAATGGGTGAATCCCGGTAGTGAACACGTTGGCGGGGGAGTGAATTTCAACGGTCGGTCGCCGATCTGTTGCGTCGAGGTCTCCGACACCACGTGACTCGATTACTTCCAACCCGCGGTGTGACCCGCTTGTTCAATCCATCCTCGGAGCTCTGGTCGCTCGGCATCTGCCACGGTGGTCACCTTGACGTACCGCGTTCGGTCGGTGGTTCCGAGAGGCGGCGGGGAATCGAAGTCCGCGCCGCCCAGAAAGACGACATTTACCGACACGTCATACGCGACCATCTCGATTATCCATCCGTAGTCAGGTAGCCCGTAGTACGCCCTCTTCCGATACACGGCGTAGTAAAGATCGGCGAGCGTATCTCGGATCTCCTTGTCTAGTCGTCGCACGATGTTCTGAAGATCCGGCATCTGGCGACGGGACCACTCGTCAATGTCGTCGTGGTTCGCAGACGGCTCTGGAGGCTTTCGTCCCACGTTTCCTTTAATCTCCTTTGGCATCGTGCCCCTTACTGTCGGCATTTCCGGCCAACGGCCTCGTGGGCACGGCTCGGATTGAACTGATTATTTCATACGCCAGTTGAGACGACGGCCACACAACTCATCTCGACAATCGCTTCGGGGAAAATAAGTTCACTTACTCCGACTGCCGTCCACGCCGGATACGGGTCATCCAAGAATTCCGCAGCGACGCTAAGGACGACGTCCACTTGCCTTTGAAAACCAATGTGATACGAGTTGATTTCAACGACGTCGGGCCAGTCTGCTCCGGCCTCAATCAAGGTGAATTGAATGTTCCGAAACACTTGACGTATTTGCGTTTCTGGGTCATCTGAGAAGGATCCGTCGGCGGCGTCACCGGTATGACCCGTGAGTCGCAACGTCTCGCCGACAAGTACGGCAGCAGGTATGCGCGTCTCTTGGAAGAAACCAGCCCACACTTGCGGCACGATGACCTTACGTGGCGCCCGGCTGTTGTGCATATCCACGAGGAATCGCCCCCCTCACGTGATGAGATGACTAAGCCAGAAATGTAACAGGACTCTTTGCGCTCGGGCTGAGTGCCCTAGGGCTGGAGGGTCCATCTCGCGGGAAACTCGCCCTCTTCCACGGCGGATCCTAGATTGTGCCGAGAGAGATCGATGGAGGAGAGCAGATGACGAGGGACGTAGTTAGAACGGATGACGCGCCATCCTCGCTTTTGTACAGCCAGGCGGTAAGGGCGGCCGGTTTGGTGTTCGTATCCGGTCAAACAGGTCAAGATCCACACACTGGCAAGCTGGCAGGCCCGTCGGTCCAGGAACAGACTCGGCAATGTTTGACGAACATCAAAGCAATCGTTGAGGCGGCTGGCAGCTCGATGGACAAGATCGTTGCGGCGACATTCATTCTGCGCAACCCGGAAGATGTCGCTGAAATGAATGACGAATGGGCACGTTGGTTTCCCGAGAATCCGCCTGCGCGTCAGGGGGCGTCCCTGCCTATCCAAGTGGAGGGCCTGCTGGTTTCCATTGCAGCCATCGCTCAGGAATAGCACCACAGAAGTGGAAACATCGCCGACCGTCAATCGCTGATATGTCGCTGAGGGTCTCTGACAGGGGCGCCATGTCGTCGGCGTTCTTTCGGCTCTCTACGAAATAGCATTGGCCGATGTTCGAATTGGAGCGCCTGCGCGCCGACCACTCCGCGTCGGTTCTGGCCTTCGAGCGAGAGAATCGCGCCTACTTCGCCAGTTTCATATCCGACCGAGGAGACGAGTACTTTTCCAGCTTCGCCGATGATTACAGCGCCCGGATGTCCGAGCAAGATGCCGGGACGTGCATTTTTCATGTACTCGTCGGCAAAGATGGCGCCGTGCAGGGCCGATTCAACCTCTTCGACTTGAAAGCAGGAACGGCCGAACTCGGATACCGAGTGGCCCAACAGGTGACCGGGCGCGGCGTAGCCACCGCTACCGTGCAGCGCCTGTGTCAGCTCGCGGCCAATCAGTACGGGGTGCGCCATTTGAGGGCAGCGACCAGTTTTGAAAATGTCGCGTCGCAGCGGGTGCTCGAGAAAGCGGGATTCACCTCGGCAGGTCCGGCGCAGCCAGGTGGCCGACCGGGCATTTGGTACGAGCGAGATCTGATCGCCGACGCACGTTGACGCCCCCAAGGGGCGTTATCCTCCCAGCTGATCTCTAAGTCGGTCGTCGTTCGGCGGATGGACGATGCCAGGTGCACAAGTTACATGCGCAAATACGATGCGCCGTTGAAGTCCAACACTGCGCCACTAGCCCATTCGCTGTCAGCGGACGCGAGGAAGTAGACGGCTTTTGCCAATTCTTCTGGCTGTGCAACCCGATTGAACGGACTTTGGGAGCGAATGCCGTCACCCTCAGGACCTTCCAGATTCTTCGACGCCATTGCAGTCTCAACGAACCCTGGAGCCAATGTGGTGACACCAATGTGCATCGGCGCCAACGCTTTCGCAATTGACTGACCAAACGCGACGATGGCAGCTTTAGAAGCACCGTATGCCGGGTTGGCGGGTTCTCCGCGGAACGCCCCACGCGAGCCAATGTTTACAATTCGCGATGTAGCGTTTTTCGGCATGTGCTGCAACGCACACCACGTGACATTGGCGGCGCCAATGAGATTGACCCCAATGGTGTGCTCCCAAGCGCTTTGCCACTCCTCATAGGTGCTCGATTCAATGGGATGTTCAATGAAAATGCCAGCATTGTTAATTAGTACGTCAATCGTCCCGAATTCTTGAGCGACGTGGTCCACCATCCTGCGAATTGCCTCGGGGTCGCGCAACTCAGCTTGCGCGCTGACATGACCCTCGCCTGGTAGAGACGCCATGACGCTCTCCGCATCTGCTTGCGAGGAGACGTAATGGATCGCAATACGATCACCGGCTCCCGCAAATTCGCGCGCGATGGCAGCCCCAATGCCTCGCGATCCTCCAGTTACAAGTACCGTGCGTTTAGTCATTGTCGTACCCTAATAAAACTGAGTCCCACCTCCGAAATCGAAGATGCCCAATACGGCTCACGTGTCCAGCGTGAGGTTGCACACAGTCGGGTTTAGGACTTCGCTCGTAATTCAATGTGATCAACTCGTCGCCAGCGATTGGCGGCGGACCTCCTAGTCGCGCGACTGCGAGGCCGGGTGAGCACGGCCGGTTCACACGTGATGTTGGGACGAAAAAGACAGCTCGCTCAGGAACATCGAAGCGTGAACCTTTCATCCACGACTGGTGAAGAAGGGTCTCGACAATTAATGTGGTCTGCCGACGACGCCTCGGGCGGGGGTGGTTGTTCCACCCAAGGGGGCACTGCATGAATGTCGTTGTAACTATCCATTTTCCGGTCTCGGATGTTGCCAAGGCCATCGAAGGGTCTTAAAGACAACGCCGACTTTCTCGAGGAGATTTCCAAGTCCACGATGGACGCGGGTCTTGTTCACCACCGATTCGTATCTGGGGACGGTGAACTTGTCGTCATTGACCAATGGGAGACCGCTGATCAATTCCAGAGCTTCCTCGATGGGAACGCCAAGGTCGCGCACGTAATGAGTTCGATCGGAATGACCGAAGCTCCTGAGATCTCCGTATTTGATTCGATCGACGCCGCGGGAACCGTGTGGATGGACAGTTTCTCATTAAAGAGCGCTCGTAGGTGGCGCACGACCAACGTTGCCGCGGCCGCGATTGCCGGACGGCTCTCTGATGAGACGTCGGGCGTACCACGCCATCGGCAGCACGACCTACAGCGGCGCGTCCACCGTTACTGGTAGTTGGAACTGCCCGAACGGACTGAATCTCGGCCGAGGGCGGTGGACATGATCGACGAAGCGCAAGCGATTCGTGAGAGAATCGTCCGATGCAATCTCGCTCAGCGGGTATGTGGTGGGGGACCGCCGTCGAAGCACCGGATCCCGGCGCCCTAGCAAACTTCTACTCTCAACTGCTCGGCTGGCCGATTGCCAATGAGGAACCTGGAACGGCCATTCTCGCGGCGCCGGAAGGGAACATCTACGTCGTGTTCCAAGAGGCGACCGACTACGAGCCACCGGTGTGGCCGCCGCGTCCAGGGAGCCAGCGTTCGATGATGCATTTCGACTTTCAGGTTGGCGACCTCGCCTCGGCCGTTGCCGAGGCGGTCGCGCTGGGAGCGACCGTTTCCCAAGAACAAACGCAGGAGAATGTCCGAGTTCTCTTCGATCCGGCGGGCCATCCGTTCTGCCTTTGTCGGGAGCAAGAGTAGGACTGGCCGGAAGGTCAACTTCCGGAGGTACCTCCGCCTGAGTCCACCAGTGTCATCAGGTAGGCCTCCAGTTTGTCGAAGCTGTCTTCGAAGCCATCGGTCTTGGTCATGTGATCTCGGCCTGCCTGGTCACGGAACACGAGGCTATTCGTCATCTTCGTCACCGCGTTAGCTTCATGAAGGGTTACCGTTTCGACAGCCTCCGCGTCTGGCCAGCCTTCGAAGAGCCACGTCTCCACAGTCCGAGTCGGCGGCTCAATATCCAAGTAGGTTCCTCGAAAGGAGCACTCGACGCCGTCCTTCGTCACGAAGACCATGTGGTAGCTGCCTCCGATGCGAAAGTCGATTGAGTACACCGTCATCTTGTCCTCAAAGGGAGCGAACCAGTGACGCACATGTTCGGGCTTCGTCAATACGTCAAACACGAGTTCGATCGGTGCGTCGAACCCTCGAACAACGATGATCTCGAGATTATTTGGAAATTCGATAACTGCTGATCCATGTCGATGAGGTGTCATTCTGCTCCTTCTTGTTCTTGTAGCTCCTTCAGGTAGTCATCCAACCGATCGAGCCGTTCCTTCAATGCCTGCTCGTACTTAGCCAACCATTGGTGCATTGGCATGAGGTACCTGGCCTCCAGGCGGTACAACCGACGACGCCCCTCCGCCCGACAGGTGACCAGTCCCGCCTCACTCAGTACTCGCAGGTGCTTTGACACCTGAGGCTGGGACATGGAGAGATCGTTCACGATGGTTCCGACTGACTTCTCGCCCGAAATGAGCGAGTCGAGGACGTCGCGCCGATGCGCCTCGGCAATTGCGTTGAAGACATCCGACGTCGTGGAGGTGCGGGCCACGGCTTGAATATATATACCCATATCGGTATATATCAAGGGTTCGGTGCGACGTCTCAGCGAGGCTTCCCCTATGAGGGCGCCCTGATTGTCGCTCTAAGGTCAGTGCCTGCCGACTCATCGGCACCGTCGGCGATGCCTTTGATCAGGCAGTTGGATCGAGCACGAACTCGCGGACCTCTTGAGCGCAGCGGCAGGCGACGGCGAACTTTGCGGCCCAGTCCAGCGCCGCCGCGCGCGAGGTCACGTCAACAATCGCAAATCCGCCAAGGTGTTGTTTGTTCTCCGGGGACGGAACGTCGGTGACTGTCCCATCGATCGCGACCGCGCTCGCCTCCACGTGATTTGTAAGTCCGCCGCCAAACACCCACACGCCGCCATCCCTTGCCTCCTGGGCCACGGCGAGGGCGGCCTTAGCGACGTCTGATAACTCCTCGTCAGGGAACGTCATTGCGTCATCATCGAACGAAATCAGATACCGCGTCATCTGGTGACTCCTTCTCTCAGATCATGTTCGGACTCGAGCGCGTGTTTCCATACTTGTGTACGCCCCACGTCGCCTCGCGGAGGGCGCAATCGCCAACCTAACTCGTTGTGCGTCAATCGCCACTGTTCGTGTGCGCAGCCGCCATGTCGGACCTTGGCACTGCGACTGGCCGCTCCGTTGACAATCAGTCGGTGCCGATCGGCACCGTGACCCGCACTGTCTTCTTGTTCGGTGACGACACGGCAATGGTTACCAACGTCGGCTTGGCAATGATGATGCCGCCGACGAAACCCGTGAAGCGAGAGCCGCACACGGGGAATCGGACCTGAGATCTCGATGCTGCGATCAAACCTCGACCCTGGTGGCTGTTCGCGAGCGCGCCGACGTTGTCGGCGGTTCCGTAATAGAGCGTGGCGCTTCGCGGTCTCGCGATGGACACGGTCACGTAGTGCGCCGTTGTCGAGGAGACCGCGAGGGCCGCCTTGTAGACGAAGAAACGTCGACCGTCGGCGCTTCGCAGCGGCCGCAACGAAGACAGGTCAGCCGATCCTGGCAGGACAAGGCCTGTGACGCCGCCGATACTCGGATCTCCGCTTCGTCCTTGTTGGCCGTACGACTGAGAGCACGTGAGCTCGATGGTTCCGACGTTGCGTTGAGTCGTCAGTGCGTGCGTGCCGACGTTCAACCATATGAGGGCGCTCACGCCGCCGGCGACCAACAGCGCAAGGAGTGCTGCGGAACGTTTCACCGTTGCTCAGAATATATGTGATCTCATTGACTTCGATTGGAAATTGGTGCCGACGGGGCGATCGCCCGGGTATCTAGAGAACCAGTGTCGACGTCGACTCGCACTGCGTGCCTAAGTGCAGTTGCTCGACGTCAGTCCGTTGCAATGGAGCTTTCTCACGTTGGCGTTTACGGCGCAGAGATATGGTCACGCCAGGAATGGTGCGGTTCGTAGCCAATCATTGTTCGGGCACGGTCGATCGCGAGCAACGTCTCGTGTTCGCCGATGTCGCGAGTCAGGGGGACCCCGGGGAACACCTCACTCATAAGGTCGGCCGATGATCGATTCATCACGGTATCGGCGGCGGCAATGATCAAGCCAGGACTTCCCGACACCGCGTCTGCAGGTGCGGTCAGTGCTTGGAAGCACGAGGTCGCGACATCTCGCACGTCCACGTAGCCCCACAGGTTCCATTTGCGCAGGTGGGGATCGGACCAGTACGAGGGAAACGCCTCATAGTCCTCGGGGTACATGATGTTGGAAAAGCGAAGCGCCACGAAGGGAACGCCTGACCACTCCGATATCTGCGCAGCGATGGTCTCACTCGCAACTTTGGAGAGAGCGTACGTGACGGTCGGGAAAGGGTAGTGGTCTTCGTCAACCGGGGCGTATCGAGGAGGCTGTCCATCAACTTCCATGGACGGAAAGTGCTGACGGGTGACTCCGAAGAAGAGACCGAGTGTCGTTTCGCTTGACGCCCACACGACTCGGGTGAGGCCAGTGCTCACCGCTGCATAGAAGATGTTGAAGTTCATCGCCATGTTGGCGTTGAACGTGACGGAGGGCGTTTGAAGTCCCGGAGCTGGAATGTTGGCCAGATGAACAACGGCGTCGACGCCCTTCAGCACCTCAACTGCCTGACCATAGTCAGTCAGGTCGGCGCGAAGTATTCCTTTTCCCGCATCCTCTCTAGAGACTTCTAGGTCAGTAGAGACGACTTCATAACCACGTTGGAGGAGGTCTCGTACAACCGCTCGTCCGGCCCTTCCGCTTGCTCCAGTCACGCAGATGCGACCCAGCGATGGAGATTCCATATCAGCTCTCTTCCTAAGTCTCTCGAAATCCTGTCGGTCGAACGCACTTCAGCTCTTGGACCGAACGGCAGGAATGCACCACGTGCCTATGCCCGTTATCAGTATTGTCACGTCGGGATTGCGATGCCAACTTTGTCCCGTGACTGCGCGCGTTCGTAGAGCTCATTCCAGAAAATGGGCGTGGAAAGCCCGACTGTAATGACGGATCCTGGACATACCATCGCCTTGAGTCGACGATGACTCGTTCGCACAGGAGGTGGGCTGGAGATGGCTAATGACAATGCGGTTGAACGCAATCTTGAAGGAATGGATGACCTCGATTTCGCGGGATGGAACGGCGCCGACTGGCGCGGCGTTTTTGCTCACTATCACACGAACGATGTACTCGTGGACTGGCAAGGACAACCTGCGACCCACGGGATAGACGAACACATCAAAGCAATGAAGTCGTACGTGGAGCAGAACGGCGCCGGTACACCGCCGCAGATCACGTCACATCCGATCAAGTTCGGGTCGGGAGAATGGACGTGCGTCATCGGTGAGTTCGAAAACGGTGGGCGCATGGTGACTGTAGCGAAATGGCGCGACGGTGCGATCGCCGAGGAGTACATCTGGTCGTAGTCCCATTGCCCACGGCGAGCGCGCTGCCGTTTATACGGGAGTGCCTCGACCAGTAGGTTTTTACCGATGACATCGGGATCAGGACTTGCGCGCCTTGACGGCTATCCGTTTGAAGTTCGTTATAGCGAGGGTTCACTCGTGCGCGCGCGGGCTGCGGCTGATATTGCCGCGGACGCGTACGCCTACCTCGGTCGCCTGCTGTCGGGACTCGAGCCCGATATCGCCATCATCGTCGCTGGCGAGGCTGACTGGGAGAGCAGGCAGCCCTACGGGTTGCCGTTCTTTAATGATGACGATGGGCAGATCCGTCCCGGCATTGTGGTGATGCCCGCGGGAAGCGGAGACTTCTGGGTCGCCATGGGGGAGGATCTTCACCAGGCGTCGCCGCGCAGCTATAAGCGATTGCTTGCTGCATACCCTGACGGCGCGGGCGGTTTGGATCTGCAGCCCGTCTTCGACCTCGTCACGATTCATGAGCTCGGCCACGCGTTCGAAGTGCTCGGGGACCTGCGATTGCCGACCTTTTGGTTAGGCGAGATCTTCGCCAACCTGGCTCTTCACGCGTTTATCGCAACGAGGCAGCCGGAAAGCCTCAACACACTTGAGGTGCTTTCCACCGTCGGAGCGCAGAGTCGACGCCTCGGCGCTCGTATGCGCGCCGAGGGTTACAGCACGCTGGAGGACCTCGAAGCGCACTACACGGGTGGCGATGCTCCGATGAGCCCACTGAATTACGTCTGGTATCAGTACCGGTGGCAGCGCCTCGCAGCCAAAATGTTTGCGGCGGACGGTGAGGATGCACTGGTTCGTTTCTGGAACTGCTTTCACGCCATCGATCGTTTCAAACTCGATGAGGTTACGTCAGCGTCGCTGGCCGCACTGTTGCGAAAAGAAGTCAGCGAGATCCTTGGGCGTGCAGTTCAAGATTGGCGTTAGAGCGTGTCGCCACTCCGTGGTTGACGTGGGGCCGTTTCGCTGATGAAACTAAAGACGTCAGTAAGGTTGTGGGCGTCATCGTTGTCAGGTGTGAGATGACCCGCTTTCGATCCGGGGGACATTTCACGGATGCTGTTGTCCTGGTGATGCGCCACGACCGGTGTTGACACATCGAGATCTCGAGGAGGCGAAGCGCGCGATTCCATACGTAGGACGCTCACTCCTTGGCTGCTCGCTCGAGCTGGCTGCGCCGACGTGGTGCTTTCGATGGTGGGTCTGGAACTCACCGGAGAGAAGTCCACAGTGGTCGTGGCGATCCAAATCATGTTCCTCCTCGGGGTGTACGTCAGCATTCCCCTTGACGTTCGGTACCGGCGACGGCAACGGCCCCGGTGAGTGAGCGGAAAGCTTGGATTATCTCGTCTAACTGTGGACGCTCCGCACCTGTGGCGGGTTACGCAATTAAGCACCTAGTTTGAGGGTGGCGGGCACGAAGTGCGGCCCGAAAGGAGTGACGACATGGAGATCATTCGCAATCCCGACGGAAGCCTGGTGGTGCCAATTCCCGAGGGGCGACATCACGACAGTGACGTTGCTGGCGCCCCGTCCGGCGACAGCGCTGACACCGTCGCCGAACCGA
>DASXEU010000013.1:0-3704 GCA_036489935.1 Acidimicrobiales bacterium | reverse complement strand
GAAATCTAGGCACTGACTAGCCTTCAATGACTGTTCGCCACGCCGCCCTCGCGAAGGCGGTAACAATAGAAGAGATAACCAAGGGGAGCCCATGAGTCTCAGTCAGAGCAATTACCACGCCGTTATCAAGGTAATCGGCGTCGGTGGTGGTGGCGCGAACGCTGTTAACCGAATGATCACTTCAGGTTTGAAAAACATCGAATTCATCGCGGCCAACACGGATGCTCAAGCCCTCCTGCTCTCCGAAGCGGATCTTAAAATCGACATCGGTCGACAGTTGACCCGGGGCCTCGGCGCGGGCAGTGATCCTGAGGTGGGCCGCCAGGCCGCCGAGGACCACCGCAGCGAGATCGAAGAGGCCCTCAAGGACACCGACATGGTCTTTATTACGGCGGGCGAAGGTGGCGGAACGGGCACCGGCGCGGCCCCCGTGGTGGCAGAAATCGCCCGCGCGCTTGGAATTTTGACCATCGGCGTCGTGACTCGACCCTTCGGTTTTGAAGGGAAGCGCCGAGCGACGCAGGCAGAAAAGGGCATTCAGGCACTGCGCGACAAGGTTGACACCTTGATCGTGATTCCGAACGACCGGTTGCTGTCAGTGACGGCTCCCGACACCTCCATGCTCGATGCTTTCAAGATCGCCGACGACGTGCTGCTCTCGGCGGTGCGCGGCGTGACCGACCTCATCACCGTGCCCGGTCTCATCAACACCGACTTCGCCGACGTGAACACGGTTATGCGCAACGCCGGCACCGCCATCATGGGCGTCGGCAGTTCGACGGGCGAGGGGCGTGCGGTGAACGCCGCACGCGCGGCCATCACCTCGCCGCTTCTCGAAGCTTCGATCGATGGAGCGCGCGGCATCTTGATGAACATCGTCGGTGGACCCAACGTGACGTTGAACGAAGTCACCCAGGCTGCAGAGATCATCCACTCCGTCGCTCACCCCGATGCAAACATCATCTTCGGCAGCGTGATCGACGAGTCGGTCGGCGAGGCCGTGCGCGTCACCGTCATTGCGGCGGGCTTTGATGCGAACAGTCCGAAGGCAACGGTCAGCGAGCCAACGATGACAGAAGGTCCGCGCAGCGACATCTTTACCACCACGGGCGACGACTTCTTTGACGTCGGTGGCGATGACGACCTTCCCAGCTTCCTCCGGTAGCGACGCGCTCAACGAGCGCGTTAGCGCGAACCTCGAAGCGGTGCGTCGTCGCATCGAGTCGACAGGCACTGATCCCTCGAGCGTGCGATTGGTCGCCGTCACGAAGACGTTCGGTGCCGACGCGGTACGCGTGGCCTACGAACTCGGGTTGCGCCACTTCGGTGAAAACTATGTCGACGAACTATGCGAGAAGCACTCGGCCCTCGAGGCTGACGACGCGGTCTGGCACTTTCTCGGCGCTCTTCAGACCAACAAGATTGCTCGAGCGCTCGGGTGCGCGGACGTCCTGAGCGGCGTGTCGCGTTCGCGCGAACTCGACAAGATCGTGGCGCTCGCGCCGGGCGCGACGATTGACGTGCAAGTCGACTTCACGGGCGAGGCCCAGCGAAACGGGGCGCCACCCGAAGAAGTTGAGGGTTTGGTGGCTCACGCTCGAGAGTTGAACTTGAAGGTTCGAGGCCTCATGGTCGTGGCGCCGCCGGGGGAGGAGCGCACGCGAGCGGCCTTCGCCTCGACGGTCGCCCTTGCCGATCGTCTCGGACTGAAAGAGCGATCCATGGGCATGAGCGAGGACCTAGAAATTGCCCTCGAACAAGGGACGACGGAGCTGCGCCTCGGGCGCGCGCTCTTCGGTCCCCGACAGCCACTGAGCGCACTGGCCTAACATGGTGCCGGGCGTGTTGCCAAGGAGACGTGGATGAAAGAAAAATTACGGGGATTTCTCGGTTTCCTCGGCCTCGTGGAGGATGACTACGGCGACTACGGTCCGAGCAACGCCCCACGACCATTTTCTGAACAAGCTGAAGAGTTTGAGCCCGAGTGGGCGCCCACCCCGCCGCCGGCAGCTCGAACCTTCCCGACCCAGCCCGCGAGTCCCTCGCCGTTTCGCCACGCGTCGCCCCAAGGCGCACCTTCAAGAGGTGCTCCTATCTCGGTGCTCGAAGGTTCAAACGGCGTAAGCCGGGTTCGCCCCATCGCGAACCCGAACGCCCCTCGCCAAAGTCAAACCCAGGAGCGCGAGCGCGACGTCGCCATCGTCGCGCCCGAGAGCTATGACGACTCGCGCCGCATCACCGACCTCTTGCGGGCGAACCGCGCTGTCGTGCTCGCGACCCTCGACGTGGACTCGAGCCTTGCGCGTCGTCTGGTCGACTTCACGGCCGGCACGGCGTACGCCATGAACGCGAAGATCGAGATGTTGATTCGCGGCGTGTACCTGATCAGTCCTCAGGGCATGCACGTGGGCCCGGAGATGAAAGAACGTCTTCGTGCCGCGAATTATCGCGCGTATGACCAAGCATGAGGTTCGTTCACGATCTGATTGACCTCTATATCCTCTTGCTCTTTGCAGTGATGATTCTCAGCTGGTTTCCGGTCCATGATTCGCGTAGCGGTCTCGGGCGAGTCAAGTTGGTACTTGCGCGTTTGACCGAGCCGGTGTTGCGTCCCATACGATCCGTGTTGCCTCGACCGAATTTCGGCGGCGTCGTCATCGACTTTTCTGTACTGGTCGCGATCATCATTCTTTCGGTGATCAATTCGATTATTTGAAGTGATCGATTCGTTGGCTCGTCCGAGTAACGGGCGGTAGGGTGGCTGCATGGACAGTATGGATAACGCAACATCAGCTCTCGACAGCATCGATACGGTGGCCTTCAAAGTCGGGCTGAAGGGTTATAACGTCGACGAAGTTGACGAGTTTCTTGAGCGTCTCTCGCTCGAAGTCCGCCAGCTCAAAGATCTCGCTCAGCAGCAACGTCAGCAGTTGCGCCAAGCGGCCGAGCGAATCAACCAACTTGATACGCGCGCCGAGACCGCTCCTGTGCCCGTCGCAGCCGCGCCCGTCGCGCCAGCACCAGCGCCGGTCATTCGCACCGGTGGCGTCGTCGGCGCCGAGCAGGTGACGTCGATGATCGCAATGGCACAGAAGTTCATTGAAGACGCGCAAGCAGAAGCTGAAGGAAAGGCTCGCGAGTTCACGGCCGCCGCGCAAGAACGAGCGCGCGAGATCGTCAACGAAGCTCGTAGCCGTGCGGAAGACGAAGTCAATCGACTGAATGGCCTGAAGCAGCGACTAAGTGAGGACGTCGACACGTTGGCTCGACAACTGAAGGCGGAACGCGCGCGTATCGGTCAAGTGTTGGCCGAGTTTACGCAGTGGGTTGAGCGGTCGCTCCAATCGGACAACGACCAGTCGGTGTCGCGCCAAGCACCTCCTGCGACGGTGGCGGCGCCAGCACCGGCACCCGCTCCGGCTCCCACGCGAAGCGCTCCACCACGGCCCGCGGTCTCGGCGCGACCCGCAGATGTGCCGCCACCCGCACCCGGGCCGAGCGACGAAGATCCGACGACGGCGGTGCCTACGATCGCCCAGGTACTCAAGTTCGATCAATCATCAAGGGACGATCGCTAGTAATTGCGCCTCAAACTGCTAGCCTCGGCGAGCACTGTTCCCAGGAACGCGAGGAGTGAAGCATGTCGTCGAGCGCGAAGCCCGCAAAAAGAGTCCCTGCCAAGAAGGCGGTCGTGAAAAAGACCG
>DASXEU010000047.1:0-82263 GCA_036489935.1 Acidimicrobiales bacterium | reverse complement strand
ACGTGACGCGCTCGTGATCATCCTCACGCTCGTCACGGGTTCTACCGACGCCATTGGGCTCCTACGCCTCGGTGGTGTGTTTACGAGCGTCATGACCGGCAACATGGTCTTCCTGGGTATTGCGGCGGGCGAGCACAGCGGCAGTATTGCGCTGCACACGGGGGTGGCGTTTGCCGCTTACATGTTCGGGAGCTTCCTTGGCGCACGCGTGGCGGGACACGCGCCGGAGAGTGAGACGCGCGTGTGGCCGCGGCCAGTGCTCGCGGCGCTCGCGGTCGAACTGGCCGTATTAATAGCCTTCGCGGTGTGGTGGGAGCTGCTGCACGGGACTCCATCGCCCCACGTGACGTACGCCCTCCTCGGTCTCAATGCGATGGCCCTCGGTGTGCAAAGTTCTGCCGTCCTGCGATTCGGAGTGCACGGGCTTTCGACGACGTACCTGACGGGCACGCTCACTCAATTCGTCGCCGGTTTCACCAAGAGAGAGTTTCATATGCGCTCGGGTCTCATCCTTCTCGCTCTCATCGCGGGTGCGATGCTCGGGGCGATCACTGCATTGCACGCACCGCTCTACGCGCCCTTGGTGCCACTCGGTGCGTTGACGATTGTGGTCGTGGGTGCATGGGCTTCCTTCCACCGTCGAACGTACTGACATCAACTGTCGTGGCTAGCGGCGGTCGGGCGCTGCGCATAAGTGCATCGGCCCTGTCGTCACTCCCGCCTCACTAGGCGGGCGGCTCAGCTAGAGGTGGTCAATACGGCTTGGCGGATCGCCGCTTCCGAGAGAATCGTCAGAGCGTCAAGCCACTCTTCAGCGTTGACGGCGAGCGCGTGCTCGCCCTCCAGTTCGATCTGACCGAAGAAGAGGGCGTACCAAATCCGTGCAAACGCCACCGCGCTCACGCCTTCGGCGAGCAGGTGCTTGTCTTCCAGCGGCTTTACGCGCTCCACGATCAAGGCTGCGGTCTCGCGCTTCGCTTCTAGAATTCCCTTCGACGCGGTCGGGTTATGGCGCGCGAAGGAAAGACTTTCAATGCGCTGGATCCGCGCTTCGCTTCGCGAGGGATCTTGTGCCTCGATGATGATGACGCGAAGTGCGTGGCGAAGGTCGTCGGTGGTCTCGACTGTCATCAACGGGCGCGTGAAAGTCTCGGCAAGTCCGAGCAATACTTCGCGGAATCGATGCACGATCGCGCAGGCAATGAGATCTTCGCGATCGTCAAAGTAGCTGTAGAGGAGCGCTACCGAGGTATGGGCGGCGAGGGCCACCCTCTTGATTCGAAACTGCGTCATGCCGTTGAGCTCAATCTCATGGGCCGCAGCCTCAATGATTGTGTCACGCGTCATATTGGGAGAATACTCCTGATCTGGTCGCATATCAGTGCTCGTGAATACCTTCACGGCGTGCCACAACCTCGTGAAATTCTGAGCAAATATTGGTCGGCGACCGCACATGCAATGGCTCTCATTGTCGGGGTGGCCATCCCGGCACGGGCCCTCGCCCTGAAGGGAAGCGGACGTTTTTCGCGCGAACAAATTCGCGAAGCGTTTCGGGTCCGTATTCACGTCCGAAGCCGCTTCCTTTCACGCCACCAAACGGTGAACCGATGAAGGTACGACGCGTGTAGTTGTTCACGAAGACCATGCCAACTTCCAAGCGTTGGGCTAACACGCTCGCACGAAGCTCGTTGGTGGTGCAGATCGCGGCCGTCAGGCCGTAGGGGGAGTCGTTCGCAATCGCCACCGCTTCGTCGTCGCTGGCGTACCGCATCAGGCACGCCACGGGGCCGAAGATCTCCTCTTGGGCTACATGCATCGAGCTCGTCACGTCACCGAGGATGACGGGGGCCACGTAGAAGCCTTTGTCGAGGGTCGTCTGGGTGGGAAGGGTGCCCTCGTAGAGGAGGCGTGCACCTTCGTCGAGGCCACGCCGGGCGTACTCGCGTACGCGCTGTTGTTGCTTCGCATCGACGAGAGGCCCGATATCGGTCGATGCCACAAGAGGATCGCCCACCACGAGCCGATCCGTGGCCTCAACGAAGCGTCGCGCGAAGTCATCGTAGATCGAGTCGTGGAGGAGAATTCGCGAGGTTGAGGTGCACGCTTCACCTTGGTTGTAGAACATGCCTTCGATTGCAATGGCAACCGCATTATCGAGATCTGCGTCGTCGAGCACCAGGAGGGCGTTCTTTCCGCCAAGCTCCATCGTGGCGAAGGTCAAGTTCTTGGAGGCGCCCTGCATCACCTTTCGGCCCGTAGCCGTGGCGCCCGTGAACGAGATCCTCTCCACGCGAGGATGTTCGACGAGTGACGCCCCCGCAGCGATGCCACTGACCGCATTGATGACGCCCGCTGGCAGCACTTCATTCGCGAGTTCCGTCAGTCGCAACACGGTTAACGGGGCTTGATCGCCGGGCTTGATGACGACGGTGTTGCCAACGGCCAGCGCGGGAGCGCACTTCTTAGAGAAGTGAATGGGCGGCCAATTGAACGGGAGGATGGCTGCGACGACACCGTAGGGTTCGTAGGTCACTCGCGCCTCAATCGGCCCCTGATCGAGTATTTCACCATGCACGGTTCCGGCGATACCTGCGTAATAGTCGAAACTTGAATGACACGAGACGACATCGACGCGCAGCGCGTCTCGTTTGGGCTTGCCGACTTCGCGAGCGCACAGCTCGCCCAATTCGTCGGCGTGTTCGCGAATGAGTGCCGCGACATCGCGCATCAGCGCGCCGCGCTCTTTGGGGGAGAGGTAGCGCCACGACTCTTCGTACGCTCGTCGAGCATCCTTTACGGCTCGATCCACCATCTCGACGTTGGCGATAGCGACGCGCGCGAGCAATTCTCCGGTCGCGGCTTCGAGCACATCGAAAGTCTCGGGACTCTCCTCCTCGACGAACGTCCCGCCGATAAATGATTGCCATAGAGGTCGACGACGCAAGAGCTCGTCGGTCACGTCACTCTGAGCTCGATTCTGGTTTTCAGTAGTGCTCACATCAATTCCTTCCGTCGTCACTTCAAAACTCGCGAATCGACGATCGTGTCGAGGGTGGGGAGGATGGCGTCGAGTTCCTCCGTGGGTGAATAGGTCCGTCGGAGCGCGATGAGCGTCGTGATCGCCTCGCGATCAACGATGCCATCGCCGATGAGTGCCGTCGCGGAACTCGTGAGGCATCGATAGTGTTCGCGCGCCTCGTCATCCGTGAGGTCGAGCAACTCGGTGGCTGCCGCAACGACGTCGCTCTCTCGCGCGCCGCTCAAGATCTCGGTCGCAACATTGAGGAGGATGTCGGCGAAGCGCCGCACACGTGCCGTCTCGTCGTCACCGCTCGCGTTCATGGCGAGCACCGTTCCCAGATAGGGTCCAAGCTCTGTCACCGATGCGACGCGCGAACATCCCGCCGATTGTGCTCGAAGTTCGTTGCCCGCGTTGAGCACGGTCACCGAGCATCGCCCCTCGATGAGGGCGTCGGCGCGACGCGGCGTCGAACCCAGCGACTCAATTGAGTAGTCACCGGGACGCAACCCTGCTTTGTCAAGGAGTGCGTACGCCACGTACGCGAAGCCTGACGCGGGAACGTCAACGCCCAGTACGCGTCCATGCAGATCGCTCGGCTGTTGAACGCCCGGTGCCGTCCATAGCGAGAGTCCGAGCCCGCGGTCCATGCCCGCGACAACAGTCGTTGCAATCTTTCGACCGAGCGGATTCTCGCTTAGATAGTTATAGGCGAGGACGTTGTCGGGACTCGTGAAGACGACGTCGTAGTCGCCTGCGTCAAGGGACTCAAACTGCGCTGGCGATGACGGGACGAGGAATTCCGTGACCTCGAGACCGGCTCGATCGAAGTCTCCTGAAGCGCGAGCCAAATGGATCAGCATCGATCGATTGAACGATCCCACGCGGAGCGATTCTCGCGTGTCACTCACAGTTCACTGAGCCAGTCACGGTTTTGGAGAATCTCCGCCATGCGAGCAAGAAATTGAGCCGCGTACGCGCCATCGATAACGCGGTGATCGAACGTCAAGGCGAGCATGCCGACGGAGTGAATGGCGATGGATTCGGCCCCCGAATCGCTCGTCACGACGACGGGTTTGCGCACGACCCCGTCAGTCGCAAGAATCGCGACCTGTGGTTGATTGATGATGGCGCCCGTGAGCAGCGTGCCAAACGGCCCAGGATTGGTGATCGTGAACGTGCAACGCGACACATCGTCAACGGTGAGCTGTTTGGTTCGTGCGCCTGATGCCAGTGCTCGAATTCGTTGCGCCATGCCGGTCAAGCTGAGCGTGTTGGCATCGTGCACGACCGGCACCACCAAACCATTGCCGTCGAGATCGACGGCAATGCCTAAGTGCACGTCGTGGTGAACGATCAGTTCGTCGTCGCCCACGGAGGCATTGAGGTGGGGAAAGCTACGAAGAGCCTCAATGGCCGCGAGCGCGTTGAAGGGCAGGTACGTGAGGCTAAATCCCTCGCGCGCCTTGAACGCTTCTCCGTGACGCCGACGCACAACTTCTACGTGTTCGTAGTCGACCTCACGCACCATCAACGTATGTGCTGACGTTGCCTTTGAGCGCAGCATGTGTTCTGCCGTGAGACGTCGGATCTTCGTGAACGGTATGACTTCGTCGCCGGAGGTCGGTGCAGAAGAGGCACCCGCCCTTTGGCTAATCGCCGCTTCGACGTCTTTTCGCGAGAGACGCCCGTCGGGCCCACTGCTCGTTACCGAAGAAGGATCGATGTCGTTATCGCGAAGCAGTTTTCGCACGACGGGCGAGGAGGGCGACGGAGATACGCCGACCTCATCCGCCGTCGCGTTAGCGACGTGGGAGAGAACATCGTCACGCGTGATTCGGCCTTGGGGACCTGAACCCACCACTTCGCTCGCGTCAAGGTGGTGCTCCGCGAGCAATCGACGTACGACGGGAGAGACGTGCTCAGTTGCACTACTGCGCAGAGCGGTCGACGCCTTTGGTTCTGACGGGGCCGCACGTAGCGTTGTTGAGGGCGCAGTAACGGCTTCATCGAGATCCTCGTCGCCGATGATGGCGAGCACGGTACCCACGTCGACGGTCTCGCCTTCGCTGACGAGGATTCTCGTTAAGACGCCCTCGGCTTGGGCCGGAATTTCCGTGTCGACCTTGTCGGTAGACACTTCGAAAAGCGTGTCGCCGCGCGCGACGTGCTCACCGACCTGCTTGAACCACTTGGTGACGGTGCCATCAGCGACCGTTTCGCCGAGCTGGGGCATGGTGACTTTAGGCACGGGACGTCTCGCTTCTTCGTTGGTAGAGAGGGATCATGCAACCTCCGCGACGTTGAGGCGGTCCGCCATCCAGTCAGCGCTTTGGGGACGATGCCGATAGGTGACGTTCGCGCATCCGTGATTGCCGTCGTCGAGAATCCACAGTGATGTGTCAACAGAGGCTTCGTCAGCGAGTCGTTCTGCGTCGTGCCATGAGAAGAGCCGATCTTGCTTCCCAGTGATGACGAGCAGAGGCGTCGTGATCTTCTTCGCGTGACCTTCAAGCGACATGTCCCGAGCACGTTGCTCGGCTTCATCAGGTGTCGAACAGCGAGCGCGCACTTGGAATGCGAGGCGGGTCAGCGGGTTCAGGTTCTCCCACGCGGCACCGAAGTTGTACGGGCCAGAGAGCGCAATAGTGCCTCGAATAGGAAGGTCTGAGCTGGCGAGCCGTGCCGCGTAGAAGCCGCCGAGCGAAACTCCCCAAACGCCGATTCGATCAGCATCAACGTCGGGGAGGGATTGAAGATACGCGACGACCGCTTCGCCTACCTCTTCCCACTCGGGACGGATCGCGAGCGTCCACTCGGCTTCGCCTTGACCGGGCCCGTCAAGGGCGAACGTCGCCATTCCCCGATTGAGGAAACTCCGCTCGACCTCTCGAAACTCTTCCTTTGCCGAATCGAGACCGGCAATGAGCAGCACCGTCGGGTGGGGACCGGCTCGCTCGGGGACGCGAAGAATGCCCACCAACGTTGAGCCGTCGAAGGCGATTTCGTGACGGCCCGCTGGCGGACGTAAGAGGGGCGACGCTTCTTTGAGCGCGGCCACAGCGAGTTCGTGCGCGACTTTTGCCTGGTCGAGATCGTGCACGAAGAGAAATTTGGCGAAGTGATAATACGTAGCGGCTCGTGCGAATGCTTCACCAGCGCTTCGAAGATGACCAGTCGCGAGCGAAGCGTTGGCGATCGCGACGTGCTCACGAGCTCCCTCGCTCCACGCGTGGCACCAGTCGTCCCATCGCTCGAGCGGTCGCGTTATGCGCGCGAAGTCACTCGCATCAACGCCGTTCGCGACGAAGCGCGGTTCCCAGTTCGTGACCGCCGTTTCTAGAAGTACGTCAGCCATCAGCCCCCATGAACGACAGATACGAGGCCGATGGTAACTGACATACCTAACCGCGTCTCTTGAAATCTTTTTACGTCGAATCGGCGTGATTGACCTTGCGTAGTGGTGGTGGCGTCGTTATGGTTGCCCAATCGCCGTCTCGGCGATCGGCTCTGGAGCTACGAATCGTGGGGGAAACCAGGGTCTCAAAGTTTTGGGGGGAATCTATGAATAGAAAAGGGAGATTTTTTCGCGTCTTATCGGTGACTTCGGTCGCTGGCGCGTCGCTCTTCATGGTGGCGACGGGCAGCGGTGCCGGCGCGAGTTCGAGTGGTCTTGCTAAGGGTGCGCCCGTCAAGATCGGCATCTCGCTCTCGCTTTCGGGTGACTTTTCCGCCGACGGACAGGCGTACGACCAGGGTTACCACCTCTGGGCGAAAGAGGTCAACGCCACCGGCGGGCTGCTTGGCCACAAGGTTGTGCTCGACGTGGTGTCGGATGCATCAAGTCCGACTCAGGTCGTCACGAACTACCAAAAGCTGATTTCGTCAGATCACGTCAACCTGACTTTCGGGCCGTTCTCGTCACTGTTGACGATTCCTGCCGCGAAGGCAGTGTCGCGCTACGGCTACGCGATGGTTGAGGGAGCGGGCGGTGCGCCGTCAGTGTTCTCCGCTGGCCTTTCGAACGTGTTTGACGTGTCGCTTCCCGTAACGAACGACCTCGTGCCTTTCGCGGACTGGATCTCCTCACTGCCAAAGGGCCAGCGTCCAACGACGGCCGCGTACGTGACGTCGGACGACCCCTTCACGCAGCCCCAGCTGCCCATCGCCCAGAAGATCATGAGCAAGGCCGGTATCAAGTCGATCTACAACAAGGTCTTCCCGGCGGAGGCGACCGACTACACCTCTATCGCGGACGCAGTCGTCGCGACCAAAGCGCAGGTCGTGGTCCTCGGCTCAGTTGACGTCCCGACGGTGTCGGCCTTCATGCAAGCCTTTGAGCAGGCGCACTACAACCCGAAGGCCTTTATTGCTACAGCAGGTCCTGACCAGGGCGCCGCGTTCTTAAAGGCAGTGGGCTCCGCGAATGCCACCGGCATGATGGTTCCTGACTCGTGGTACGGGGGCTCAACGAACCCGCTGAGCACTTCCATGGTTGCTGACTACCTGAAACAGTACGGTGGCTCCGCGTCCGGCATCAATGCAGACATTGCGGAGGCGTACTCCGTTGGAGAGGTCGTCGCCCAAGCGGTGAAAGCAACGGGCGGATTCGACAACTCGAAGATCATCTCGTACTTGCACTCGGGCGCAGTCATACAGTCGGCGCAGGGTCCGGTCAAGTTCAACAAGCTGGGCGAGAACTTCGACGTCACGGCGTTCACGTTCCAGTGGCAGGGGACCAAGTTCGTCGAGGTGAATCCCGCGTCGGACTCGGGCGCCGTCAAGGCGCTCTTCCCGAAGCCAGTGTGGGGTAGCTAGACCTTGAACAGCAGCGCACTCATCTACGCCGTTGTTGACGGCGTCCTGACCGGATCGGTCTACGCCTTGATGGCGGCCGGACTGACCCTGATCTTCGGTGTCATGGACATCATCAACATCGCCCAGGGCATCTTTGTCATCCTGGGTGCGTACTTGAGCTATGCGCTGTCGGTGCATTTTGGTATTGACCTCTTTACCGGGCTCGTCATCACGATCCCCGCCCTTTTTGTGGTGGGGGTCGTGGTGGAACGAGCGTTCATAGGTCGTTTGAAGGGACCAGAGAAAACAGCGATGTCGATTCTGGTGACCTACGCCGTGTCGTTGCTCATCGAGGGTGCACTCAACATGATCTTCTCGGTCAATGACGTACAGCTCCAGGCGTGGTACGTGAACAGGTCGTTCAGCCTGTTCGGCGTGTACTTCGCCTACATCTACGTCTTTGGATTCATTCTGGCGGCAGTGCTGCTCGGTGCGTTGTACTTCATGCTGTATCGAACTCGATTTGGCGCGAGCGTGCGCGCGTCGCTCGCCGATCAGACGGCGGCCGCCCTCGTCGGCATCAACGTCAAGAACGTCTCGACGATCTGCTTCGGCCTCGGGGTCGCGGTCACCGCGGCGGGCGGAATGATCTACGGCGCGACGAACGCCTTTAACGCAAGCACGAGTTACGACTTGATCTCTCGCTTGCTCACGATCATCGTGCTCGGCGGTATGGGGAGCCTCGGCGGTGCGCTCATTGCAGCCATTGGCATGGTCATGCTCGAAGACTTGGTGGGGGTCGTGTGGTCGCCCGTCTGGTCGACCATGACTTTCTTTGTCGTGCTCGTCATCGTCTTGTCGCTTCGACCGCAGGGTCTCTTCGGCAAGAAGTCAGCGCGGGTCGCTTGATGTTGAAGTTAAGGAATCTATGGTGGCTGGCCGCGCTTGCGGTGTTTGCCGTCTTTCCGCTCATCGTGACGAATCCCACGTACACAACCATCGCTGTCTTTACGCTGATCTACATGGCGTGCGCGACGTCGTGGAACATGTTTTCCGGCTACTCGGGGTACATCGCGCTCGGTTCTGCGGCGTTTTACGGTGTCGGTGCATACACGATGGCCCTCGTGTCGGCACATCTGCATATGGCGCCGGGGGCAGCCCTGTTTTGGCTCGTGCCGCTCGGGGGACTGGTCGCAGTGCTGTTCGCGATTCCGGTCGGTGCGATCGCGTTGCGCGTGCGCCGGCACACCTTTGTCGTGATCACGATCGCCATCTTCTTCGTGTTCCAACTCGCGGCCATCAACTTCAATTTCACGGGCGGCACTGCCGGGCTCGACCTTCCGTTCATTAGTTGGAACGAGAGCTACTACAACGTGCCGTTCTTCTACGTGGCACTCGGCATCGTGATCTTTGCAACGCTCCTCTCGGCAACGGTGCGCCGGTCACGCTTCGGTCTGCAGCTGCTCGCGATCCGAGACGACGAGGATCGTGCGCTCGGCCTTGGGGTGAAGGTGTCGGCGGTGAAGCTGGCGGGATTCGCGATGTCGGCCTTCACCGTAGGCATGTGCGGCGCGCTCTACGCCATGTTTATTGGCCAGATCTACCCCCAGTTCGTGTTCGACCCGATCTTCGATATCTCGATCGCGCTGATGGCATTCCTCGGCGGACTCGGCACGCTCGTTGGTCCCTTGCTCGGGGCGCTGATCCTGGAGTCGCTCCAGCAGTATCTGACGGTGACGTATTCCAACGGCTCGCTCTATCTCATTCTCTTTGGATCCCTGTTTCTCCTTGTGATCCTCTTCATGCCCCAGGGCATCGTGGTCTACGTGCGTGATCGCATGACGAATCGAGTTGAGCGCGAGAAGAGCGCCGTCGCCTCCAATGAGACCGTCTTGATGGGTACGGAGCTCACATGAGCGAGCTTCTTCGCGCGGAAGGCATCACTAAAGCGTTCGGTGGCGTGCAAGCGTTGAACAACTGCACGTTGAGCATTGAAAAGGGCAGCATTACCGGCCTCATCGGGCCTAACGGCTCGGGTAAGACGACCTTATTTAACGTCATCACCGGGTATGTCAAGCCCGAGAGCGGTACCGTCACCTTCGCGGGCACGAACATCACAGGGGCGCGGCCCAACCGAATCTTCGCGATGGGCATCGGGCGCACGTTTCAACTCACTCGAATCTTCGGTCGCATCAGCGTGTTGGAGAACATGTTGGTCGCAACTCAGCACGACGAGGGCTGGTTGCGAGGGATGACGCGCTCGATGTCCTCCAGTGAAGAAGTCTCCAACGCCATGGAGTGGCTCGAGTTTGTCGGGATCGCGAAGCTCGCCCGCTTGCAGGCCGGTTCGCTCTCCTTTGGGCAGCGAAAGCTCTTGGAGTTGGCGTACGTGCTCGTCGCCGATCCCGACGTCATCTTGCTGGACGAGCCGGCGGGCGGCGTCAACCTCACGTTGATCAACGAGATCACCGACAAGATCCGTTCGCTCAACAAGGACGGCAAGACGTTCCTGATCGTGGAGCACAACATGGAGTTCGTTATGAATCTCTGTGACGCCGTGACCGTGATGCACCAAGGTGCTGATCTCGTGACCGGTACGCCGAGCGACGTTCGCCAGAACCCTCAAGTTCTCGATGCCTACCTTGGTGGCGCCGACGATGACGAGTACGAGAGTGAAGTCGAAGTGGACGTCACGGTCGACGTCGATATCGAGGAGATGCATCGTGGCTGACACGTCAGAACTCCTGCGTTTCGAGGGCGTCATTGCCGGGTACGGCGGCGGCGATGTCCTAAAGGGGATTAGCTTCGACGTCAGTTACGGGGGGGTGACCTGCATCGTCGGCCCGAACGGGTCTGGCAAGTCGACGCTCCTCAAGACGGTCAGTGGGCTCGTGAAGCCTCGTCTCGGCGAGATTTACTTCAAAGGTACGCCGATCGTTGGAAAAAGCCCCCGCGACATCCTCAAGCTCGGTGTCGTCCAGGTGCCCCAGAACCACAGTCTGTTTCGAGAGATGACCGTGCGCGAGAACGTGGAGCTCGGCGCGTTCCTCGTGAAGGACAAGAGCGTGATCGCCGCGCGATATGAGGAGATCTGTCACCTCTTCCCGGTCGTTGCCCAACGTGCCAAAGACAAGGCGGGCAGCCTTTCGGGTGGCCAGCAGCGATTGGTCGAATTTGCCCGGTGCCTCATGCTTGAGCCCGAGCTCGTCGTGCTCGATGAACCTTCGATGGGCCTGGACCCAAAGACACTCCGACTGATGTTTTCAACGGTCAAGATGATGAACGAATCCGGTAAGACGGTATTGCTGGTTGAACAGAACGCGCGCCAAGCACTGAAGATGGCCGACACGGGCGTGGTCTTGGAGAACGGCAAAGTACGTTTGAAAGGTTCTGGCTCGGACGTGTTACATAACCCCGAGATCGGAGCGCTGTATCTGGGCGGTTCGATCGAGTCGACAGTGAAACCGTAATGGCGATGCGCGTTAATGAAAGAGAGCTGTGATGAGTGAGCACACCACCCGCGTTGGTTGGATTGGCTGCGGTCGCATGGGAACCGCCATGGCGAAGCGCCTCATTGCGGCTGGCTACGACGTGCACGTTACCAACCGCACCATCTCCAAAACTGAGCCGCTCTGCGAGATCGGCGCGACCGCCGTTGAGAGCCCGAGAGGCCTCGCGGGACGCGATGTCGTCTTCATAATGGTTTCTGCCAACGCTGACCTCATTGACGTGACGACGGGACCGAACGGGGTCTTGAGCGACGAGACGAGGGTCCCGAAGATCGTCATCGACTGCTCGACAGTGTCGACCGAGACCTCCGCGCAGGTTCGGAGCGCGTGCGCGAAGCGCGGCGTTGAATTCTTAGCAGCGCCCGTCAGTGGAAACCCGAAGGTCGTGGCTGCAGGCCGACTGACGCTCGCAGTCTCGGGAAGCCGCGATGCGTTCGACGAGGCGCGCGCGCTCTTGGACGCATTGGGTCACGGCGTGACCTACGTCGGCGACGACGAGGTGGCACGTCTGGTAAAGATCTGCCACAACATGTTGTTGGGCGTTGTGACCCAGGCGATGGCCGAGATCACCGTGCTGGCCGAAAAGGGCGGCATTAAGCGGAGCGACTTTCTCGCATTCCTGAACGATTCCGTGATGGGCTCGACATTCTCCAAGTACAAGACGCCCGCGTTCGTGAACCTGGACTTCAAGCCCACGTTTACGCCGGTGCTGCTGCGCAAGGATTTCGATCTCGGCATGGCCGCGGCGAAAGAGTTGAAGGTTCCGATGCCGGTCTCCGCGCTGTGCTCCGAAATCGTGCTCAGCGCAATCGGCGCGGGCTACGTCGACGATGACTTTGCTGTGCTGCTGCTGGAGCAAGCGCGAAGTGCGGGCCTCGTCATGGAATCAGAGCACCTCGAAGTCAACGACGGCCTGAGCGGGACGCACTGATGCGCGAGGGATTCGGACCAATCATCGGCACGCCCGGTCACAACGGTGTCGATTTCGAGACGCGGGTTGACTTCGATCGACTTCGCTCGTATCGACTGGCGCGAGCGCGTGAGGCGCTCGACGCGAGTGAATTCGGCGCGATTCTCCTCTTCGACTTCTACAACATTCGCTACGTCTCACAGACGTGGGTCGGTGGCGCCCTCGGCGACAAGATGTCGCGGTACTGCCTGCTCACCCGCAACCACGAGCCGATCATCTGGGACTTCGGTTCGGCGGCGCGACACCATCAGCTGTTCGCACCGTGGCTGGAGCCCGAGAACTGCCGACCGGGCATGCTGGGACTTCGCGGTGCGATCGCGCCAAAAGCGGGACTGTTCGAATCTGCCGTGAAAGACATCGTGTCGATCCTGAGCGATCACGGCGTGTTGGATCAGCCCATTGGTATCGACATCGTGGAGTTGCCCTTTCTGTTCGAGATGCAAAAAGCGGGTGTCGACGTTCGCGACGCGCAACAGTTGATGCTTGACGCTCGTCAGATCAAGAATCAGGACGAGCTGATGCTGCTGTCCCAGGCGGCGGCAATGGTGGATGGCGTCTATCAAGACATCTTCGAGGCGCTGAAGCCGGGCATTCGGGAAAATGAGATTGTGGCGTTGGCGAACAAGCGTCTCTACGAGATGGGTTCCGATCAGGTGGAGGCGATCAACGCCGTTTCGGGCGAACGCTGCAACCCCCATCCCCACAACTTCACTGACCGCATCATCAGGCCCGGCGACCAAGCGTTCTTCGACATCATTCACTCGTTCAACGGCTATCGGACGTGTTACTACCGCACCATGTCGGTGGGCAGTTCGACCGCGCCCCAACGCGAGGCGTACGAGAAGGCCCGCAACTGGATGGACATCGCCATCGATCTCGTGCGACCTGGTGTCGGCACCGACGAGATCGCACTCGCGTGGCCCGCTGCCACCGATTTCGGTTTCGCCAACGAGATGGCGGCGTTCGGACTGCAGTTCGGTCATGGACTCGGTCTCGGACTCCACGAGCGACCCGTGATCAGTCGACTGAACAGTGTGAAAGATCCAATTGAACTCAAGGTCGGCATGGTCTTCGCGCTTGAGACGTACTGCCCGGCGTCGGACGGCGTCTCGGCAGCGCGGATCGAGGAGGAGATCGTGGTCACGGAGAATGGCCCCGCGATCCTCACGCATTTCCCGGCCCAAGAGCTCATGATCGCGAATCGGTACTAGGAGGCATGATGGTCAGCACGAAAGCAGCACCGGCAACGAGCGACGTTGAGTTCCAGCTCGAAATGTATCGCAGTCAATTCGCGTTACGTCAGTTCGAGAAGCGCGCGTACGACCTCTTCTTAGAGAACTACGTCAAAGGCACGAGTCACCTTTCCATCGGTCAAGAGGCCATCGCGACGGGAGTGGCGGCCGCCATGCGTCCGACGGACTGGACGTTCGCGACATACCGAGGTCACGCACATACCTTGGCGCGCGGGGTTCCCATGACCCCCGTCTTCGCTGAGCTGATGGGTCGGACCAACGGCTTGATGGCAGGTAAGGGCGGTTCGATGCACCTCACGAGCGTCGAGCACGGGGTGATGGGCTCTTACGCCATCATCGGCGCTCACCTCCCAATTGCGTGCGGCGCCGCGTGGAGCGCCCAGTATCGCGGCACTGATCAGGTGGCGGTTGCGTTCTTCGGCGACGGGTCTACCAACATCGGTGCCTTTCACGAGGCGCTCAACTTCGCCGCGATTTGGAAGTTGCCGGTGATCTTCTTCTGTGAGAACAACCTCTGGATGGAGTACACGAGAACGTCAGAGGTCACCTCGGTCGTGAACCCCGCGGCCGATCGCGCAATCGCGTACGGCCTCGAGAGCATCATCATTGACGGCAACGATGCCGATGAAGTGTACGAAGTCACGAAGGTTGCGATCGACCGTGCTCGCGCGGGAGAGGGACCGAGCATGATCGAAGCCAAGACGTATCGGCATGGCGGTCACTCGAGGGCTGATCCCGGAAAGTATCGACCCGATGACGAGCTGACGGAGTGGCTGGCGAAGGATCCAATCCCGCGCTATCGAACGCGACTGCTCGAAGCCGGCGTCAGTGAAGCGGCCCTGGTCGAGATCGAAGCGGATGTGAATCGTGAAGTTGACGAGGCCACCGAAGAGGCGAAAGCGGGCGGCATTCCTGGGGAGGATCTGTTGATGAAGGACGTATGGGCTGACGGAGGTGCGGCATGGCGCAATTGACATTTCGCGAATCGATCGCGCGGGGCATTGCTCAAGAGATGCGCCGAGACGAGTCGGTCGTGTTTCTCGGCGAGGACGTAGGCGCCGCCGGCGGAGTGTTCAAGGGCACCGTTGGTCTCCTTGAAGAGTTCGGTAACGTGCGCGTGCGCGACACGCCCATCAGTGAGCAAGCGATTCTGGGTGCGGCGATGGGCGCTGCGATGACGGGCCTTCGCCCGATCGCGGAGATCATGTTCGCCGACTTCTTCGCCGTATGTTGGGACATCGTCGCCAACGAGATCGCGAAGAGCCGGTACATGACGAACGGTCAGATGTCCTTTCCGTTGGTCATCCGCTCGGGCAACGGCGGGGGACTGCGCTTCGGTGCGCAGCATTCCCAGAGTGTCGAGAACTGGGCCATGATGATCCCCGGACTGAAGGTCGTCGTTCCCTCGAACGCGCGTGACGTCATTGGACTCATGGCGGCCGCCGTGCGCGATCCCGATCCGGTCATCTTTCTCGAAGCGAAGTCGCTCTACGCGAGCAAAATGGACGTGCCCGACGGCGAGATCGTTGACAGCCTGGGCTCGGCGAGCGTGCTTCGTCGCGGCTCGAACGCCACGCTCGTCGCCCTTGGCGCGATGGTGCCGAAGGCGCTTGACGCGGCTGAGGAGCTCGCGGCGAACGGGATCGATTGCACGGTCATCGACGTGCGATCTCTCGTGCCGCTCGACACGCTGACCATCTTGAAAGAAGTGTCCGCAACGGGTCGGCTGTTCACCGTTGAAGAGAACCCGCGACTCTGCGGGTGGGGAGCAGAGCTCGCTTCGATCGTCGCCGACGAGATCTTCTACGATCTCGACGGTCCGGTCGTGCGCATTACGACACCGCACATTCCTCTACCCGCTGCTGACGCGCTCGAGGACCTCGCGATCCCCTCGGTGGAGCGGATTGTGACGACCGTGCACAAGTCGATGAACTCCTAGTCGAGCGCGTCGAACATCACCTTCAGGGTGTAGGTGGCAACCGGCGCTACGAGATGGACGCATTGACGTGACGAAGCAGGTGTTTCGCCGACGCCGTGAGCGATCTTCCTTTCGTCCACACGACTCGAATTGAGCGCTTGATCGCGAGGTCTTCGATCGGGACCACGACGAGCCGTCCTTCGCGGACTTCGGTCTCGACCGCGAGTCGGCTGAGCACGCTGGGTCCCGCGCCAGAGGCAACAGCGATCTTTATTGCCGTGGTGGATCCGAGTTCCACGAGGGCTCTCACCTCAAGATTTCGAGCGAGCATCGCGGCTTCAAGAACTTCCCTCGTTCCAGAGCCGGATTCGCGTAGCACCAAGCGCGTCGCCGCCAGCTCACTCGCCCGTATGGGGGAATTGCGTCGCGCCCAGGCGCTCGAGGGTGAGACCACCACCACCAAGTCATCGGAACACACCATTCGTGATGAAAGTTCGCGCGGCGCACGCTGGCCTTCGACGAAACCAATATCGGCTTCGTCGCGCATCATCATTTCGACGACGTGTTGAGAGTTTCCCATCTGCAGCGAGACGGAGATTGACGGATCGGACGCGCGAAGTGCGTTGAGCCAGCGCGGTATCAAGTATTCGGCGACGGTCATGCTGGCCGCAACGCGCAGTCGCGTCGCACCCTCGAGACGCAACGCCTGAGTGCCCAGGGTCAGCCGCCGCATAGCTTCGAGGATTTCCTCGCTCCATCCGACAACGGCCCTTCCCTCTGCGGTGAGTTGGGCGCGACCGTGCGAGCGATCCAGAAGCTGAAGTCCGAGCGTACGTTCGAGCGAACGCAGTCGCGTGCTGGCGGCGGGTTGACTTACCCCATGAAGAAACGCCGCTTGACGGATCGAGCCTGATTCGGCGACGCTGTGTAACAGGTCGAGGGAGAAAAGATCCGGCACCGGCTCGACGAGAGGCATAAGCAAACGTTATACCTGTGTCGCGAGAACCGGTCTTCCCTATCCTCGCTACGTCGCTCAACATGGAGTTCATGGCGCTACGACCAACAAGCAACTCCGAACCGGGCTACGTGCACCCCACACACGCACCCTTTGTCTCAAAGCGTGGTCGAGTTCGGAAGCTATGGCCCGGTTTCGGCATGACCTTGCTGGTGGCCGCGGTGGCAACAGGCCTTGGTCATCTGGCCCCGGTCGTAGGCGCACCTGTATTGGCCATAGTCGGTGGCATCGTGATCTCTCTCTTTCGCCAGCCTTCGACGAGCGAGCGCCCCGGGCTGTCGTTTTCCAGCAAGTTTGTCCTACAGGGATCCATCGTGATGCTCGGCACGGGGCTGTCGTTTCATCAAGTAGTCACGACGGGTGTGTCATCACTTCCGGTGCTGCTCGGCTCGCTGCTCGTCGCCCTCCTCGGTGCGGCACTCATCGGACGTTGGCTTTCGATCGACCGTGACCTTCGCACGTTGATCGGCGTCGGTACTGGAATATGTGGCGCGTCCGCGATCGCGGCTACCGACGCCGTCATTTCAGCGGCCGAAGCTGATGTCTCCTACGCGATCGCGACGATCTTCACCTTCAACGTGGTCGCCGTCTTGACGTTCCCCACTATTGGGCATTTACTGAGCCTCACGCCGGGACAGTTTGGCTTGTGGGCGGGCACCGCCATCAACGACCTGTCATCGGTCGTCGCGGCGTCATCAGTGTTCGGCCACGGCGCGACGTCCTACGCGGTCGTCGTGAAGCTCACTCGAACTCTCATGATCATTCCCATCTCGATCGGACTGGCCATCTGGCGCTCACGAGAGAGTCGCTTGCGTGACGCCACGACGGTCAGGAGTCGCGGGCGAGGAAAGCTCGGCGAAATTCTTCCGCTCTTCATTGGGTGGTTTCTCTTGGCGGTCACGCTCGACACCCTGGGACTCATACCCGCATCGTGGCACGGGACCCTGTCAGAGGGTGCCCAAGTCATGATCACGATTGCACTTGCTGCGATTGGACTCTCCACCAACGTGCGTGACATTCGCAGGGCTGGATTCAGGCCTCTAGCCATGGGAGGCATGCTGTGGGTGTTGGTGGCCTTAAGCAGCCTCGGTCTTCAGTTCCTCACGGGAAAGATCTCGTGACGTCATGGGCTCAAGATTCCGATGCAGCTTCCCTGCCTCCCGAGTAACGCCGCCGAAAATCCGAGGCCCACGTAGTTCGCGGGCGGTCAGAGCGCTCCTGGAGAATTGCTCACGGTGCCTCGATGACGTCTCGCTGGACCTCTCGGGAGAATGACGCTGCAGCGGTTCTGATGTCGCGCGACATGACCTCCCAATCCGGGAGCCACCGAAGGAGAACGGCGCGCTTCAGCGGCTCTGTGAATTGGACGAAATCAAGATCCGTTGACGTTGTACACAGTGCCGACACCCAGCTCGCGCCGATCATCATCGTGATGACGGTGCGGAGCATGTAGCGAAGGCGGTCGCCCTCCTCATCGTCCAAACCGAGCGCCGTAGGCACGGTGGATTCGAGGTGCATGAGCTGCTTGTGGATTGCCTCTCGGATCATCTCATGATGTCCCGCCGCCAAGAAAAGCTCCAACACGAAGTTCGTTCGCAGTTGGCTCCGCTCGTGCGAACCTGCGTTCATCGCCGCCGCCAGGAAGTCGCCGTCAAGCACATTCGCTACGTCAGCCAGTTTCATTCGCTGCGCCCCCAAAATGTCGACGAAGGTGCCGACGACGAGGTCTTCCTTGGAATGATGCGACTTGTAGATCGCGGCGGGTGAGCAGTTGGCGCGGCGTGCGATGCGAGAAATTGTCGCACCCACGTAACCGGATTTCCCGACGACGCGAAAGGTTGCGTACGCGAGGTCCGCGCGCAGACTGTCCCCCTCGCTAAAGCGAGAACGAAATTCGGTCTGTTCGGGCCCGTGGAAGTCGACGGCCTCCACTTCTGAAGGGCTAACGCTCAACGATTCGATGAGCAACTTCTCAAACGCGTTGTTGTAGTTCTCGTCGAGACCGAAATGACGATCCGAATAGAGCCGCGCCATGGTGGTGCCGAACAGAAGCACTGCGCGCGAGAATATCGCCCTCGAGTCGCCGGACGTACCCTCGTCCAGCTCCAGATAATTCCGAATAAAGCTCTCACATTCCTCGCGAAGAATGGGGTTTCGGCGAGACGTCAACAGCAGTTCGATGGCGGCAAGGTCCCGCGCATCAGCGTCGCGCAGCAATTCAAAGAGCGCCCCGACCGAGTCGGCATTTGGATCCTGCGCCGCACTGAGCGATAGTTCGAACATTTCCTGAAGACGCTCTCGAAGGATCGAGTTCCACAGATCCACGAGCATCTCATCGGCATCTTCGAATCGGGCGTACGTCGCCCCATGTGTGAGTCCCGCGGCATGGCTGATGTCGCGAAGTGAGAGTTGGTCAACGCCGACCCGCTGAATCTCACTCACCGCTGCACTTCTCAGCGCGTTGTCATTGGCCACTGCTTGAGTTCTGCGATTGCGCTGCGCTGTCATTCGTCCGCTCCTTGTCTAGTTATCCCCTTACCGAACAAAGTTGTAAAACGGAAAAAGATTAACGTCCGTGCGATTGCATTTCCATCTACGAAAATCAGCAGAACTTTGTAATCCGCACGCGTTAATCGCATCACGCGCGATGGGAAAAAATCAGCAGAACTTTGTAATGCGCACGCGTTAATCGAACGCGTGCGGTGGAAAAACAAGGCAATTCGGCGCGCTCACCTTAACGAATAATGCGGATTTTTATAATCGCTTTCCCATGTCAAAAGTCGTCGTCAGGACCCTAAAGTCAGAAATGACTGGCGGTGAAGGGAATGGGACAACGAGTACGACCAATTCTCCCGACGTACTGGCGGACCTTGATGATCGAACGCCGACGTCTTTCTACTGGAAGCTCACGTTGCTCGCGACGTTGGGCGGTTTCTTGTTCGGGTACGACACTTCGAACATCGGCTCTGCCCTCAACTTCGTTCCCTACCACCTGACCGGTTTTTGGCAAGGGTATTTGGTCGCGGGGGCGTCACTGGGCGCTGGCGTGGGCGCACTCATCGCAGGTACATTGACCGACCGTTTCGGTCGGAAGGCGCTGCTCATCACCGACGCGGCCGTGTACGCCCTAGGCGCCATCCTTTCTGCAGTGACGCCCGACGCTGCGGTCTTGTTGATAGCTCGCACCTGCATTGGTCTCGCGATCGGCGCCGACACGGCCGTCGCGACCGCCTACATCGCGGAGTACGCGCCGAAGGGTCGAAGGGGATCCCTCGCCATGCTCCAGCAGTGGATGATCACGGTGGGGATCCTGGGCGCCTACATTGTCGCCCTCGTCGTCTTGCGTGTGGCACCCGGCAGTGCGGGCACCGTGGGATGGCGGCTGATCCTCGGGCTCGGGGCGGTCCCCGCGTTAGTGGGACTCGTGCTCCGAACGACCATGCCCGAGTCGCCGCGCTGGCTCATGCGCCAGGGCCACTACGAAAAGGCGAGGGACGCGTTGGCGACGTTCAACGTCGATGCATCGCTCGAGGCGATCAAGTCAAGTGCCCGCCAACTCCACCAGCAGGACGAGAGCCAAGAGCAGCGGCGGCGCAGCGCGTGGACGCCGGGTGTCAAGCGAGCACTGTTCGTGGTCGCCGGATTCTTCTTCTTCCAGCAGATCACCGGCATCAACGTGCCCCTCTACTACGGGCCGCATTTGCTCGGTCCTATTTTCGAGGGTCACAACTCCTCAATCGTGTCGACCACGATCGCGGGGGTTGAGGTGACGTCAATCATGACGGCGGTCAATGTGGCTGCGACCTTTTTCGCGTTCAGATACATCGACCGGATCGGTCGCCGGAAGCTGGCAATGGGGGGCTACCTCGGCATGACCATCTTTGCGCTTGTTGCGGCGGCGGGTCTCGGATTTCTCACCGGAACCGCTCGACTGGCGCTCGTTATGGTCGGTCTCGATTTCTTTATCGCCTCGTTCGCGGTGGGAGTTGGAGGCACGGGCTGGCTTCTCCAGGGCGAGGTCTTTCCAACTTCGGTTCGAGGTCAGGCGGCGTCGGGTGGCGCGGCCGTTGACTGGGTGGCCAACTTCGCCCTTATCGAGGTCTTTCCCGTATGGAACTCGTCGATTGGACTTGACTGGGTGCTTGTCTGCTTCGCCGCGCTGTGTCTCGTAGCGATCGTCTTCGTGTACAGGTTCTTACCTGAGACCAAGGGACTCTCGGTGGAAGAGGTGGTGCGCGAATTCGAGCGAGAAACCAGCGGCAAGTCTTCCGCAACGGACAGATCTGCTTCGCACTGATCGAGCTGTGCGGTCGCAATACAACGAGGCAGTCGATCGCTAGGGGGGCGGACACTGGCTTCGATGTGCAATGTCGAGTCGGCATCCGCTCCAACCGCGAGCGCCCATCAGCTCAATGAGAGCGGTGGTCAAGCCTTAAGAAAGGGCTCGTCCTTGTCGTCGCTCGCGCCGGTACTGCTCTCCGGGGTCACGGGATTGTTCTTCGGCGAGAGAATCTGGAAAATGGAGACTCCCGCCAAAACCGCTCCCGAAACGAGCGAGAACCGAAGGAGCGACTTGGAGGCGTGAGGGCCGAGTCGCACGGCACCAGAACCCGCACTCGTGAGCGCAATGGCCATTGCCATGTTGGTGAGCGGTAGTTCGAATCCGCCGTCTTGTGCGAGCGCTCCATGCTCTAGATGCGTCGTACTCGCGACCGCCATAGTTCCCGCGATGATGATTGGTCCGAGCGGGTATGCGATTCCCGTTGCAGTCAGAACGCCGCCCGCAAGTTCGCTCGCTCCGGCGAGGTAGGCCATGGGCTTGCTGGGACGCAAGCCGATCTGCTGAAAGTAATCCCCGGTTGCGTCGGGGCCGGACCCCTTGAAGGAACCGAAGAGCTTCTGAGCGCCATGCACCGCGAGGTAACTGCCGAAGATAAGCCGTGCGATTAATAGTCCCAGGTGACGCATTATGTGACCTCCTTGCCCGCGTGAAAAGAACATAACATCAGTTTCACAGCGATTGTCCAGATTCTGTATCTATGGAATTGTGAATGTTGCTTAAGCACGGACCCTGTGAGCGATTTTCGTGAAGAGAACGATTCGCGACCGCACGGACGACAGCGAGGGATCATTGACTCTCCGACATTCCTCGGGGACTCGGTGGGCGACGGTGCAAATACCTCAGTGACAGAGTGTGTCATTTTCTCCCCGGGGCACCCGTCTCGTTTTCCGCGCCGTGCTCAAGGTACTCGTCCTGGGTCATCGGCTTGTCGCGAAAATGAGTCGACACTTCTTGCTCGGGACGTTGCTGGTTCTGCGTGACCTGGAACGAGAGCGAACGCTGGTCGGCTTCCGTGAGAGGAGGGCGAATCAAGCCTCTTGGCCAGAGCTTGTGGTGGAGGACAGTATTGATCTCGGCCGCGTAGATCGTGACCTCTGCTCCCAGGTAGATCCAGGCGACCAAGCCGAGGACGAGGCCGAAGAGCCCGTATAGGGCGCTCGCCCCCTTCAGATCATGTCCGACCACATAGCTGCCCGCGGCCTGAAGCACTGTCCACGCGATGCCTGCGATGATTACTCCCGGAATCAACGATCGGGTGTCGATCTGCTTTGGCGTCAACGTGCGGAACGCGGCCAGATACAGCGCTACGTTGACGAGCGCCGCCAAGATCTCTCCGAGGACTCCGAGCCAGAAGCTGTGCCTTCCGAACGTGCCGAATCCTGCGAGTGCTGTCGTCACGATCAGACCAACTGCCAGCACGATGAGAAACGTCACAGATCTTGCTAGGCGAATGAGAAAGCTCGGTCTCGACGCCCCCGGGATATTCCAGATCTGTTCCATCGAGAAGAGACCAGCCTGTGCGAGACCGGTCGTGCCATAGAGCATCCCGAGGATCCCGACCACGAGGCCCCACGTCGAGTTCCGCTTGAGTGCGTGGATATTGTGGCCGAGCTGCTGGCCAATAACAGGAAACTGTCCGAGCGCCGTATGCAGGACTCGAGCGCGGTCGCTGGGATCATTGGCCAGGACGATGCTCAATATCGTCACGAGTAGCAAAAGAAGTGGGAACACCGTCACGAACATTGCGTACGTGAGCTGGACAGTGAGGTTTCCTGCGTTGTCGTCGCCGAACTTCTTCAACACCCCAAGGACGAACGATGGAATTAGGTGGCGCTGCTGGAAGCCGTCAACGCGCCGCAGTGCTCGTTCGACAATGTTCACGCCACGCCGTATTTCTTGATCGGAGAAACGTCGAGTGGCTGGCTAAAACGCACGTCGTTCAGACTCGCACGCACCGAATCACTGCACTTATCCATGTGACGCAATTTAGATTTCTGTGAGTAGGTCGAACCAACAAGAAAAGTGAATCGCACTTCGCAGCAACGTCCTTCGACGCGTACTTCATCCGTGTCGAATGCAGTGCACTGCCGCGAGGACTCGCGCGGGACTTTTTCTGGCGCGCACGCTCGTGATATCGCTACCGTTTTGGTGGAGTCATTTTTGTGCTCGATCGCATGAGCGAACGGTGAGGAGATGAAATGCCAAGGGGTAAGTGGAGCGAGAAGCGAGAGCGTCAGTACCAGCACATTCGCGACAGCGAGAAGCAGGAGGGGCGTTCCGAAAAGGTTGCGGAAGAGATTGCCGCGCGCACCGTCAACAAGGAACGTGCTCGGAAAGGCGAGTCTCGCACTAAAAGTGCGACATCGACGGACGACATCTCGTCGGGTCGGCGCGGAGGACTTCGCTCACACAAGGGCCCGGGAGGCCGCACGCTCAAGCAGCTCTATGAAGAGGCTCGCAAGAAGCGAATTCCTGGACGGTCCAAGATGAACAAGCGCGAGCTTGAAAAGGCAGTCGACAAGAAATAGGCCCTCAAGGCGTTTCTGGATTCTTGGTCAGTACGACACTTTGGAGTCGAAATGAAAATTGGTTATTCGCTTTCGTCAGAGCAGTTCACCCCTGACGAGCTCATCGAGCAGGCTCGACGCGCACGTGATGCTGGCTTCGATGCGCTCTCGATTTCGGACCACTTCCACCCCTGGAACGAGGAGCAAGGAAACAGTGCCTTCGTCTGGTCGATGATCGGCGCGCTGTCACAGGCAACACCAGAATTGGCCGTGTCAACGATGGTGACGTGCCCGATCATCCGGATTAATCCCGTGATCCTCGCCCAGGCTGCCGCCACTTCGTCCCTGCTCCTGAAGGGAAAGTTTGTCTTCGGCGTCGGGACGGGAGAGAACCTCAACGAGCACGTGTGGGGCGCGCCGTGGCCGCCCATTATGGAGCGGCTCGAACGGCTCCGTGAAGCGATCGAGTTGATGCGTCTTCTCTGGAGCGGGGAGAACATTGATTTTGACGGGCGCTACTACCACGCGGTCAATGCACGGATCTATTCGGTGCCCGATGGACCGCCACCCGTCTACGTCTCAGCGTTTGGTTCGCTCGCGACGAACCTCGCCGCAGAAATCGGTGATGGGTTCGTGACGTTTGCGCCAGAGTTGCTCACGAAGTATCGCGATCGCGGAGGAAAGGGATTAGCGCAGACGGCGCTTAAGGCTTGCTATGACGCTGACGAAAACGACGCGATCGAGACGCTCCATCGTCTCTGGTCGATCGAGCTCAACCCCGGCCAGCTGAACCAGGAATTGGCCGTGCCGCGCCACATTGAAAGCGCTTCGTCGTTGGTGACGCCGGAGATGACCGCCAATAAGTTTCCGTGCGGCCCTGACCCCGAACGTCACGCCCAAGCGCTTCAGGAGCGCCTCGACCACGGCTTTGATGAGGTGTACGTCCAACAGGTGGGTCCCGATATGGAGGGTTTCTTCGACGTCTACGGATCGAAGGTTCTTCCCGAATTGAGAGAGATGCAGCAATAGGCCGGTGAGAATGAACCACGTCACATGTGAGGGTCAAGGAGAAGATCATGGTAACGACTAAGCAACGTCAGGCGGCGAAGAGCAACATTAAAAAGGCGACGAGGTCCGCGAAGAAGAAGCGGTCGATCGCCTCGATGCCGAAGAGTACGCGGAGCGCGCTCGGTCGCCAAGCGGCCGCGGTCGCCGCAAGGAAGCGCACCGGAGGTAGCGAGCCCAAGACGCGAGCGGAACTCTACGAAGAGGCTCGCCGGGCCGAGATCCCCGGCCGTTCAAAGATGGGACGTGCGGAACTGTTGAGAGCGCTCGATCGACGTTTGAAGTAACGGACTAGGTCGTCGTTCCGGTGATGCAGAGAGCAGGCCTAGCAGGGAGACGGCGATGGCGGACGCGCTAACGAGGAAGAGCTCCCCGAGGGGCAAAGATCCGTCGAACGAACCGATCACGGGGGTGCACGGGCCGTTAAGCGGGAGCTACCCGGCGGCTGTGGCGCTCGTCGTGTGCGCCCTGGTTCCCTATCTCACGTTGAGTTCTGCCGCGTTGCCGCTCGCCACGATCATCGAACGATCACTCCATCTTTCGAGCGCTGCATTCGATCTGACTGTCGCACTCTCCACCGGTGGATACGCCGTGGGCACGGTGGTCGCAGTTCAGTTTGCGGTACACCGGCCGGCTCGCCGAATGCTCCTCGTCTATGTCACGTTGTTTGCGATTGCCTCGCTTGTCGCGGCGACGGCGACCTCGGGAACAGTGTTCGCTGTGGCATTCGTTGTTCAAGGTCTCTGCACGAGTCTCATGCTCATCGCAGCGGTGCCGCCGCTCGTAACAGGGTGGCCTGTCCCCAAGATGCCGATGACCGGAATGGTCATGAACTTGTGTGTGTTCGGTGCGGTCGCTATCGGACCGACTATCGGAAATCTTCTTGCTTCGGCTCACCAGTGGAGGCTGCTGTTTTGGTGCGTGGCAGCTGTCGCACTGCTCGCGGTCGCGATGGCGCTTCTGACCTTCAAGGACCAGCCGGCTCAAGACAAAGGCGCCCCCTTCGATCTCGTGGCGAATGCGCTGGCCCTCGGAGGCTGTGTGGCGGCGTTTTACGGGGTAGGTGCGCTTGAAGGCGGCGACCGGGTTCGCGCGTGGACGATCATTCTCATGGCTGCGGGCGTCGCGATGATTTTCGCCCTCGTGATACATCAATTCCGAATGAAAAATCCGCTGATGCCGGTGCGACAGCTTGCGACCACGTTGCCGCTCATGGGGATTGTGATTGCAATGTGCGTGAGTGCGGGCGCGTTCGGACTTATGGAGCTGTCGTTGTCGGTTCTTGCGAAGCACTCGTCTCCCACAAAGGCGGCGATCGTCTTCTTGCCGGAGTTCGTGGCTGCACTGCTCACTGCGGCGATCTTCGCCGCGCTCTTTAAGACCAGATTCACCCCCATTTTGGCGTTTGCGGGCGCGGCGTCGCTCGCGGCCGCGGCGCTGGTGCTGGTCCATCTACCAACGGAGAGCGATACCTCGATATCGATCGGCGCTGGCTTAATCGGGCTGGGAGTTGGGGCATCGGTATCACCCTCCCTCTTCATTGCGGGGTTCTCGCTTCGCTCCAGTCAAATTCAGCGTGTGTTCGCCTTTATCGAATTGATGCGCGGCGTTGCCGCATTTTTGGTCGCGCCGATCCTGTTGTTCGTCGCGAGCGACGTTGGTGTCGTCAAGGGGACGGGGATCACCGTCTCGGTGTGGATCTGTTTCGCACTCGCCCTCGCGGGAGGGCTCGGAGGAATCGCGCTGTTCGTCAGCGGAGGGAGCGGCTTGCAGATTCCTGACCTCGAGGGTTGGCAAAAGGGAGAACCTGCATGGCGATCACCGCGACTTGCTGAACGCTTTCACGACGCCTCTCGAACTGGTCAAACGTAAAGGCCGCCGAGCCCGTTGCTTGTTGGCATGTGCACGGACGTGCATCATGAACTCCTCCAATCTCTCGACGCTCGTGGGAAATCGTTCATGTGTTCATAGATGGTGAGCAGACGCGACACCACTGGCGCCTGCTCATACCATCGAGGACCTCTGGCGCTAAAGAACGTGGGCGCATGTCGGCGCGTGTAGCGCGCACTTCGAAAGCGCTCCCGAGCGTCATCTTCAGATATGACGTTTCGAATGGCGGGGATCGCGTTGGAGAGTTCCCACTCAATCTCTTGCTTCTCCGAGTCGAGCAATGGATCGAAGACGGCGTCGAAGTCTTGCCCCTCGTTCAGCGCCACGGGCTGTACGGCGCGAGCCATCCTTGTTGCCTCATCGATCGCCCCTCGGCGCTCTGTCGCTCGACTTTCCATCCGCGAACCGATTGTGCGCAGTTCGGGATCCGACGAAATGACCGTGCCCACGTTGACGAGGCTCGACTCACGAACGGCGAGGTGGCGCAATATCTCCTTCGCCAAATTGCCATGCTCGTACCGCTCCTCCACGGCTGATCCTCGGGTGATGGCGATGCCCTGAATGAGTCCGAGAAGACGCTCGTCCTCATTTTCAAGGACGTCGAGCGAGGTCGTCTCGATCTTCGGCGGTGACGCATCGCTCCGAAAGCTCTCCGTCGCGGGCAGCGTCGTTCCGTTCGTTCCGTGTAGCCATCCACGGATACTCCGCGCTACGGGGCTCGCAGACGATGTCGGTACGGCGCCCGTGCGATTCGATCCATCCCACGTCCCGACGGCCCCGTCCTGGTCCGGCTTGACGTCATGAGAATCTACGTCGCGTCGGCGCTGGTCGCCTCGCTTTCGAACAGCAATCATCTCTCGCACGGTCCGATCGCATGCTCGCGCGTACGTGACGGCGATCTTTGGAAGCGTGATGAGGAATGACGGATCCTTCACCCCTCGGGCCTTATTGTCGAAGATGCCGTGGCCGCCGTAGTCAACGTCCTTGTCCGCCGGTGCGCGCAGATTGGACGGCCGGTCGGCGACCACCGGCTGCTTGGTCAGTTGGCTGTTCCAAGCCCCGAGCGATGCGAAGTGGTTACCCAGTCCGGGGAAGATACTGTCCATCCCCACGAGCATTTTGTTCCACGAGCCCACGATTCGCGAACGCTTTCCGTCGATCGCGGTATCAAATATCGCCTGGGCCGCGATCTCAGGTTGATAGATGGGCGGAACGGGTTGGGGGTGCTTATCCATCGTGGTCTCGCACCAGTCAAACTGAGGCGTGTTCATTGCCGGGAGGTGAACCATCGAAAGACGGACGTTGGACCGATCATGGAGAAGCTCTGCTCGCGTGGCTTCAAAGAATCCTCGACAGGCGAACTTCGATGCGCAGTACGCAGACTGCAGCGGAATGCCTACAAACGCGAGCGCCGAACCGACATTGATGATCGCACCCTCGTCGCGCGGCCGCATCCGTTTCAACGCGGCCATTGTTCCCCAGACCTGGCCGAGAAAGGTCACGCGAATGGCCCGCTCAAAATCCTCGGGCTCTACGGAGGCGAGCGGCGAGAAGACGGTGGTCATTGCGTTGTTGACCCACACGTCGATCGGTCCGAGTTCCAGCTCAACCAGTGCTGCGGCAAAATCGACGTGCGCGAAGTCCGCGACGTCGGTTGGTATGACGAGGCAGCGTTGACCGAGGTTTTCAACCTCGAGTGCGGCGGCTCTGAGTCCTGCATCTCCGCGAGCTAGCAGCGCAATGTCATATCCATTTTTGGCAAAGACTCGGACCGTCTCTCGGCCAACGCCAGCGGACGCGCCCGTGATGACTGCTGTCTTGCGAGTCGCCGTCATACGTTCCTCCTTACCTACTAGAACAAAATGCAATCTGATTCAGACTTCCTTTGCCAATGGCCGATCACCGCGACCATAGTGTCGCAGGATGCACCATTTCGTGAAAAAAGTATGTGATGCACACATCGTTTTTTGACGTATCGATGATGAACGAGGAACCTGGCGTACCATCGCGCTTCTGGACGGGAACCCGTGCGAGAAGAGACGAGGAAGCATGATGCCTAAGGCGGTGATCCGATGATTCCGTCGCCGCGAATCGACGGCTACGCGCCGATTGAGGAGTATGCGGTTCTCACCGACGGGCGAACGTGCGCGCTTATTTCGCTTGATGGACGCATCGACTGGTGGCCGGTGCCGACGCTTGATTCACTGCCCGTGTGCGCGGCGCTCTTGGATGCCGAGTCTGGGGGGTTTCTCTCCCTGTCGCCAATCAGCCCGTCCGTCGTTGAGCGGCGGTACGTGGCGGGGACGAATGTTCTCGAAAGTGTGTTCACGACCGTTGATGGCTCGGTTCGGGTGACGTCTGCCCTCAACATGGCATCTTCCGGTCGACTTCCGTGGACGGAGTTGGCGCTGCGCGTTGAAGGGATTAGCGGTGACGTCACGATGGAATGGGTGCTGTCACCCCATACCCACTTCGAGACGCCCTGCGTCAGCACCATTGAGCAGGGCATCCCTGTCGTTAGGTGTGGCACGCACACCATCGCTGCGTTGTTCGATGGCGAGAGCGATATTGAGGTGGCACCAGAAAAAGTGTCGGCGACGTTCACGCTGAAGCCAGGGGAGAAGGCCGTACTGGCGTTTATCGCGAGCGACGGCGAACCGATCTTTGTGCCCACGCTCACCGAAATCGACGGGCGAGTCGACGCAACCAAAGAGAACTGGAGTCGGTGGTCCGCGAAGATCAGTCCGACGCATCAATGGAGCGACGCGGTCGTTCGCTCTGCCCTGGTGCTGAAGTCACTACTCGCCGAATATACGGGCGCCATCGCTGCAGCGGCAACGACCTCGCTTCCCGAAAGGATCGGCGGCCCAAAGAACTGGGACTACCGCTTTGCGTGGGTACGCGATTCTTCATTCGCGATTAACGCTCTGGTCAACTTGGAACTTTCGGAAGAGGTACACAACGCCGTCGCGTGGCTTCTGCGCGCGATTGGTCGGAACGGTCCCGACCTCCATGTGTTTTACACCCTCGCCGGAGAGATCCCCGCGGGCGAGGAGAAGCTCGACCTCGCTGGATATCGGGGCAGTCAGCCGGTGCGATCGGGGAATCGCGCGGCGCATCAGCGGCAACTGGGCAACTACGGCGACGTCTTCGACGCCGTCTATCGGTATGTGAAAGAGGGCAACGTCCTTGACGTGACGTCCCAAGAACTACTGAGCGAGCTCGCGCAACGTTGCTGCAACGAGTGGAGGAATCCAGATTCGGGCATTTGGGAGCTACCCACGACCGAGCACTACACAATCTCAAAGATCGGATGCTGGGTGGCGCTCGACCGGGCGGTAAAGCTCCACGAGATGAACCAGGTTCGCGACGGCGAGGTTGCACGGTGGCGCCGCGAACGTGACGCAGTTCGCGAGTACATCGAGCGCGAATGCTGGTCGGAGGAGAAGAAGTCGTACACGTTCTACGCTGGCACGGACGATCTCGACGCCTCGGTGCTGCTGAGTGCTCGAACAGGATTCGACGTGGGAACGCGATTGGCGAGCACCATTGAGGCGATCTCACGAGAGCTTCGTGACGGTCCGCTCGTCTATCGATATACGGGCGCTCGAGAGGGCGAAGGCGCCTTCGTCGCCTGCACCTTCTGGCTGGTTCAAGCGCTAGCGGGCAGCGGGCAGCGCGAAGAGGCGATACGACTCATGGACGAGGCGGTGGGATTGACCAACGACGTCGGCATACTCGCGGAACAGATCGATCCGCAGACCCGAGCCTTCCTCGGCAATGTGCCTCAGGCGCTGTCGCACCTTGCACTCATCAGCGCCGCACGTTCGATTGATGCGTCGGAGCAGGCGTAGGCGTCTTCACTGAGCTACTGGCATCGTCCGGGACGCAATCGTCACCAATCGCTTTACAAAACGCTGAGAATTCAAACCTCGAATAAGAGCGCTGATTCCGCGTCGCGGACTTCGTTCAATACGGCGAAAGCTATTGGACGAATGCACGTGCGCGCGCGCTGAGATGCAAATGTGTCGCGCATACAAAAAAACTTCTTCGTTCCAGAGAGTGCGGGTCATACGGGCGACTTGACATCAAATGTGCGCGACGCAGAAACTGAGGATCACGCGGCGTGGCGTCGACATCACGTGACGCCGTTACCGCCGCTCTGAGTACCGGAGGAGACTGACTGTGTCTAAGACAGCGGCAGACGTGCTGTGCGATCGACTCGCCGAGTGGGGCGTGACCACGATCTACGGATATCCGGGAGACGGCATAAACGGATTCCTTGGAGCCATTCAGCGCTCAGATCGCGGCGTACGGTTCATCCAGACGCGCCACGAGGAGATGGCGTCGTTCATGGCGTGCGGCCACGCCAAATTCACTGGCGAGGTCGGCGTGTGTATGGCCACCTCGGGCCCCGGCGCCATTCATCTTCTCAATGGGCTCTACGACGCGAAGCTCGATCATCAACCCGTCGTCGCCATTGTCGGCCAGACGTTCGTTCGCGCGCTCGGAGGCGACTTTCAACAAGAGGTCAATCTCTTGCAGCTCTACTCTGACGTCGCCGGCAGTTACTGTCAGCAGGTCAACACCCCTTCGGCGGTGCGTCACACCATTGATCGTGCACTTCGCATTGCACAGGCTGAACGGACCGTGACGTGCGTCATCCTCCCCGCTGATGTCCAAGACATGGAGGGAGTCGAGGAGCAGCCAAAGAAGACTCACACGATCCATTCGGGTATCGGGTGGTGGTCACCTCGGATCATCCCCGCGGAGGAGGACTTACGCCGAGCAGCAGATCTCCTCAATGCGGGCGAGCGCGTCGCCATGCTTGTTGGCGCGGGATCGCTTGGTGCGAGCGACGAGGTGATGGCCGTTGCCGACCGCTTGGGCGCCGGCGTGGCAAAGGCGCTCTTGGGCAAAGCGGTCGTTCCTGACGACATCGGGTACTGCACCGGTTCGATTGGCCTGCTCGGCACGAAGCCGTCGTGGGACATGATGCAAGAGGCCGATACCTTGCTCATGGTGGGCTCGAGTTTTCCCTATTCGGAGTTTCTTCCGACCAGCGGCCAGGCGACGGGGATTCAGATAGATCTTTCGGCGCGAATGCTTTCGATCCGCTATCCAATGGATCTCGCGCTGGTGGGTGACGCGAAGTCGACCCTCGCGGAGCTCCTGCCGCTGCTGCGACGCAAAGAAGATCGTCGCTGGCAAGAGTCGATCGCCAAGAGCGTTGAAAAATGGTGGGGGGGCATGGACGAACTGGCGAAGCCCACCAATCTCAACGGGAGAATACGGCCTCAAGGCATCTTCGCGTCGCTCTCGCGTCATCTGCCCGACAACGCCGTGTTGACCGCGGACTCGGGTACGGCGGCAGATTGGTACGCACGCCACATTCGCATCCGGTCGGGCATGAAGGCCTCGCTCTCTGGGAATCTCGCCACGATGGGTCCGGGCGTGCCCTACGCCATTGCAGCGAAGTTCGCCTTCCCTGATCGGGTGGCGGTCGCGATGGTCGGTGACGGCGCGATGCAGATGGGAGGTATGGCCGAACTCTTGACGGCGTCGAAGTACTACACGTCATGGTCCGACCCGCGACTGATCGTCTTAGTCCTAAACAACGAGGACTTGAACCAAGTGACCTGGGAACAGCGCGCGATGGAAGGCGACCCTCGCTTTGAGGCCTCGCAATCGGTGCCGCCGCTGTCGTATGCCGAGTGGGCGCGGCTGATCGGACTGAAGGGGATTCGCCTTGAAAGGGCCGACCAGATCGAGGCGGCGATGAATGAAGCATTCGCGTCGGATCGGCCAGTCATTATTGACGCTGTCACCACGCCGGATGAGCCTCCTCTTCCGCCCCACATCACGTTCGAGCAAGTGAAGGCGCTCACCAAATCGACGCTGGACGACCCGGTGAGTGGTTTCGCGGGAGCGAAGGAAGCGATGATAGAGAAGCTTCGCGAAGTACTGCCGAGTCGGCAATGAGTCGTCTCGTCTTCGCTTCGTTGCGGCCCCGTCGAAAGGCGAGCAGCGCCGAGCATCTGATTGACGCCATTTTCTCAAACGTGGCACATGGACGCTTCGAGCGCTCGCTGTCAGGGCTGACGGCGTTCGCGGCACTTCTCACGAGCGCGGAGATTTACGTGGAGCACTATCGCGCCAGCTTTGGCAACAAGGTGATGTGGAGTCCCATCATTGTGACGCCCCCGGTGGTCGTCGCGGGCATCGCGGGCGTGTTCTCACGACGTTGGGCGAAGTCCGCGTTGCCCGCGGCGGCGCTGCTCTACGGGCTTACGGGAGCCGCGGGCGAGTACTTTCACGCACGCGGCGTCAGCCGCAAACCGGGAGGCTGGTCGATACCCAGCTACAACGTTCCGATGGGTCCGCCGATCGTCGCGCCCGGACTTATGACCATCGTCGCGGGCATGGGAGTGCTCGCTGCACTTCTGCGGAGAGAGAAGTAGATGGATTCCTCGAACGAACGTCGAGACGAACGCGACGACGCCGATCGGCGAGATTTACGACAGCCCGACCATTTGCCGAATTTGCGGCCGGGACGTGACGCGCGTGATCCGACCTGGCTGCCCGTTCAACGTCGTGGCACCACACCGCAGATGATCGGGCGCTTTCCTGACTACGACGTCCTCGAATTCATTACGACCTGGGACGACGCGACGCGAAGGGTTGTCCAAGGGCGAATGGATATCTCGCGAAGACTCACGTTCTTCTCGACACGCGAGCAGGCAGCAGCTCAACGACTTTGCGATCTCGTCATGGCCCAGGACCGAGAACCGCGAATTCCCGTGATGGAGCTCATCGATTCAAAGATGGCGAACGGACGACTCGACGGTTTTCACTACGCCGACATGCCCGATGACCGAGTTACGTGGCACCGTGTGCTGGGCGCGCTTGACGAGACGGCGATGCTTCGTCACGGTGTGGTCCTCGCCGAGTGCGACGACGACACCGCTCACGGAATCGTTGCCGAGTTCGAACGGGGCGAACTCAGTGGTGGTTCCTGGGAGGGATTCAACGTGCGTCGGGCGTGGGAAGTCTGCACGCGGGCCATTCTTGCCGCGTTCTATTCGCACCCCTGGGCGTGGAATGAGATCGGTTTTGGCGGGCCGGCGTATCCAGAGGGTTATATGCGTCTCGGGCCGATTAGCACACTCGACCCGCACGAGTCACCCGGAGCGACGTCTGAAGACCCGGTTCGTGTCGCGCGTTCGCTGGACGAGTGAAACGCTACCTACTGAAGGGCTCCCTCGGGCCAAAGAATAACGATTCGAGGTATCTCCTGGATGTCCATCGGCGCGACTTGCCCGGCGAAGACACGATGCGTCACTACGAAGATGACGACGAAGTTGATCTCTGCATCGTGGGGGCTGGCGCGGGCGGCTCCGTACTGGCCCAGCGACTCGCGCGGCAAGGCTGGCGCGTCGTCATTCTCGAAGCCGGTCCGTTCTGGCACCCCGATGAGGACTGGGTCTCTGACGAGGCGGGTTCGCACGAGCTGTATTGGAACCAAACGAGGATCATCGGGGGCGCTGACCCCGTGGAACTCGGAAAGAACAATTCGGGTCGCGGCGTGGGCGGCTCAATGGTCCACTATGCGGGCTACACGCCGCGATTTCATCCCTCTGACTTCTGCACGCTGAGCCAGGACGGAGTCGGTGCGGACTGGCCGATTGGGTATTCGGATCTTCGGAGCCACTACGAACAGGTGGAACGGGAGCTTCCGGTGGCGGGACAGTTTTGGCCGTGGGGAGACCCGCACAGTTACCCGTTTTCGCCCCATCCGATCTCAGAAGCTGCCGCGGTGCTGTGGCGCGGCGCGATGAAATGCGGCATCACCATGCGCGTGGGTCCGGTAGGGATTGTCAACGGCACATTTGGAAATCGACCTCACTGTATATATAGGGGATGGTGCCTTCAAGGGTGCAAGGTGAACGCCAAGGCAAGTCCGTACGTCACGCACCTTCCTGACGCGTTGGCGCACGGCGTCGAAATCCGCGCGAATTCAATGGTGTCGAGAGTTCTGATCGATGATGCCTCCGGGCGCGCAACGGGGGTGGCGTACTTTGGTCCCGACGGTGAGTTCGAACGTCGCCAACGCGCGAAGGTGATTGCCGTTGCTGGTTACTCGATCGAGACGCCGAGGTTGCTCCTCAACTCCTCCTCTCCCAGGTTTCCCCACGGCGTTGGCAACAATGACGACCAGGTTGGGCGATACGTGATGGTCCAGGGCGCCACCCAGTCGGCCGGACGCTTCCCCGACGAGTTGCGCATGTACAAAGCACCCCCGCCTCAGATATCTTCCGAGGATTTCTACGAAACGGATTCCTCTCGTGGATTTGCGCGGGGTTTTTCGATTCAAACCGTCTCGCCACAGCCCATCGGTTGGGCCGAGCACGTCGCGGCCGAAGGTCACTGGGGAGGAGCGCTTCGTGAATACATGCGCGACTACAACCACTGGTCGACCATTGGCGTGCTGAACGAGCTGCTTCCCAGCGCGGAGAACCGGGTCACGCTCGCAAGCGAGGACGATCACTTCGGACTCCCGGTCGCCGAGTTCACGCACAGCCTTGGCGAGAACGATAAGCGCAATATCGAATTTTCGAAGCGGATTCTGAGAGACATACTGGAGGCAGCCGGGGCCCAGGATGTTCTTACGATCTCTCGGTACGCGCACCTCATTGGCGGCGCGCGAATGGGAACATCGCCGGGCAACAGTGTCGTTAATCGTGACCAGCGTGTGTGGGCTGTGCCGAACCTTTACATCGCCGACGGCAGCGTTGCGCCCACTCAAGGCTCGGCCAATCCGGCGCTCACCATCATGGCGTTGTCGTCTCGTCTCGCCATCCATTTACAGGCGGCGGGGGCCGTCTGATCGGTTCGTTGCCTCACCGTGAAAGGACGGATAATGCCGGTCGTCGACTCTCTCGAAGTGAGCGTGTACGAAGTTGCGACGGACAACCCCGAAGCTGACGGCACACTGACGTGGAGTTCGACGTGCGTCGTGGTCGTCGAAGCGGTCGCCGAAGGTGTCCGCGGCCTCGGCTTCACGTACGCGACGCCAGCGTGCGCGCGCCTGATCAAGGATCTGCTCGTCGAGGTGGTCTGCGGGCGCGACGCATTCGACGTGGAGGGGGCCTGGTCATCTATGGTCCGAGCGATCAGGAACATGGGTCGACCCGGCGTAGCGTCGATGTCCATCGCCGCCGTCGATTGCGCGCTCTGGGATCTGAAAGCGAAGCTGCTGGAGGTTTCCCTGGCCACACTGCTTGGTCAAGTTCGCGACGAAGTTCCCGTCTACGGGAGCGGAGGGTTCACGTCACTGACGGATAGGCAACTGGACGAGCAATTGAGCGGTTGGATCGACCAGGGAATGACGAGAGTCAAGATCAAGGTCGCCGAATCGTGGGGCACGCGAGCCGATCGAGATCTTGAGCGCGTCCGACAAGCACGGAGCCGAATCGGCGAGGAGTGCGAACTCTTTGTCGACGCCAATGGCGGATATCGAGCGAAGCAGGCCGTGCGGATGGGCTTGGAGTTCGCCGACCTCGGAGTGACATGGTTCGAAGAGCCCGTCTCGTCGGACCATCTTGATGTGCTCGCGGGCATTCGTTCCGATGTGCCCATGGACGTCGCGGCCGGTGAGTACGGGTACGACCTCTTTTATTTCGAAGCGATGTGTCGGTCTCAGGCGGTTGATTGCCTTCAGGCCGACGTGTCGAGGTGTGCAGGAATAAGCGAGTGGATACGCGTGGCGGCGCTCGCAGAGGCTCACGGTCTCGACGTCTCTGGTCACTGCGCACAGTCGCTGCACGCTCATCCGGGGAGCGCGGTGAAGAACCTCCGGCATCTTGAGTACTTTGCAGATCACGAGCGCGTGGACCGATTGCTGTTCTCTGGTGTGCTGGAGCCTCGGGCGGGCTCGCTTCGTCCCGACCCCTCGCGACCCGGGAATGGTCTCGAATTGAAACGAAGTGACGCAGAGCGTTACCGGATCGAGTAGTCATTGGCTCAGATCAGGGACTCATCAGCGGAGAGATCCGTGATCCCGATCCGCATCGGCGTTGCGAGCCCCAATCCATCAACGATGCGGCGCAGCTTCTCGTGCGAATGAATCTGTGAATGTCATTAATTCACGCTCGCATTGAATGCGAGTGATCGTAAAGAGCGCTTGACCGTGTCGTTGTGCGAAAGGAAACTTAATGAAACGATCCACCGGCGTTGGAATCGAAGGAGGGCCACATGGTCGCAAGCGAGTTCATCGACGACATTGCGAGAGGATCATCGGCGTGGGACGCGCTGAGCTCGGTGGGCACGCGCGAGCGCATGGGCGCGGACGTGGACCGACCAGTCCGAGCGCCGAGTATGAATGCGGACCGACCGAGCGTAACGAAGCGACCGCTGACGTCTTCGATATTCATCGAGGACGCTTTGATCAACGGATGATGCCGTTCTGTCGTCCCTGTGGGGTGCCAACTGAGCGTGACAATGAACGGACGACGCGCACCGAGTGCGCGTTTCGTCGCCAATCTCGTAGAGAGCAAATGAAAAGGAGCCAATCATGAAAGCACTCGTTTTCCATGGCACTCGCCATGTCTCGGTGGACGACGTCTCCGATCCGCGGATAGAGGAGCCGCTCGACGCCATTGTCAGAATCACCACGGCCAATATTTGTGGTTCCGATCTCCACCCGTACGAAGGGCGCACGAATCTCAAAGACGGCATGGTGCTGGGCCACGAGAACATGGGCATCGTCGAAGAAGTCGGCGCTGGGGTAGGACGCATCAAAGTCGGTGACCGCGTGTCCGTGCCATTCAATCTTGCGTGCGGGACCTGCAGAAACTGCAACGAGGGCTTCACTTCGGCGTGTCTTCGGGCCAATCCTTCGGGCGAGCCGGGTGCCGGATACGGCTATCCGAACATGGGGCCGTTCTGGGGAGGCCAAGCGGAACTGCTTCGGGTTCCGTACGCGGATTTCAATCTGCTTGAGCTACCGGCCGGGACGGAACTGGAATCTGACTTCGCGCTCTTGAGCGACATATTTCCGACCGGTTACCACGGGACAGAGATGGCCGGCGTGTTGCCGGGAAAGTCTGTCGCAATATTCGGTGCAGGTCCCGTGGGTCTCATGGCGGCGTACAGCGCCGTGATCCGAGGAGCATCCCAAGTGTTTGTCGTCGACAAGCAGCCGGACCGTCTGGCGCTCGCCGAAGGGATCGGCGCAACAAGCGTCAACTTTGCGCAGGTTGATCCCACCGACACCATTTTGGATGCCACGGACGGATTCGGCGTCGACTCGGGTGTCGAATGCGTTGGCTTCCAAGCCCATGACCAAAGCGGCGAAGAGCACCCCGAGCTCGTGCTCGACAACCTGGTGAAGGTGGTCCGAGCGACCGGGCGCATCGGTGTCGTGGGCGTTTATGTGCCAGAGGATCCCAAGGCGGCGACGGAGGGCGCGAAGGAAGGCCGGATCGCGTTCGACTACGGCACCGCGTTTAAGAAGGGGATCAGCATCGGATCGGGACAGTGTCCGGTAAAGCGATACAACCGCGAACTGCGAGATCTGATTATTCGAGGAAAGGCGAAGCCGTCTTTCATCGTGTCCCACGAGTTGAATCTGGATGACGCTGCGGAGGGGTACAAGAATTTCGACGCCCGCTCCGATGGTTGGACCAAAGTTCTGCTCCATCCCGGCGCGCGTTGATTCATGCCCGAGGGCCACACAACGTTCCCAGGAATACTTCGCGATGGTTGGCGTGCATCGAGGCACGTCACATCAACACCGTCGTTGCGCGCTCGTACGGAAAGAAAAGTGAGTAACACTTCTCTTGCCGACAGGACCAGCGAGGTTTGAGTACGTTCTGATCTACGCAACGGGAGTTCGAGTCACAGTGACTAATTCCTTTACGACAGCAATGGTGTCAACTCAAAGAAAGGTCCAACATGAACGACGATCAAGTCCACGAACTGCTGTACCAAGCGCTTGAGACGGAACAAGGCGGAGTGAAGATTTACGAAGCAGCCATTCGTTGCGCCAAGAATGATGACTTGCGCGAAGAGTGGGAGAAGTATCACGCTCAGACCACGCACCACGTCGAAATTGTCGAGGGACTCTTTGGGGTGTTTGGTTTGGACACAAGCACCGAGACTCCTGGACGTCTCGTCGTGCGCCGTATCGGAGAATCCCTTTTGCGAGTTATGGAAACAGCTCGCGCCAGCGGAGCTCCGGTGGCCGCGCAGCTGGTCGCCGCGGAGTGCGTCATCCTCGCCGAAAGCAAGGACCATCTCAACTGGGAGCTTCTAGGAGAAGTTGGCGGCAAGGCGAAGGGTGAAGAGGGCAAAGCGATTCGAGCAGCCGTCGAAGAGGTAGAGGAGCAGGAAGACGAACACCTCTATCACACGACGGGCTGGGCGCGTGAACTCTGGATCGAATCCCTGGGAATGCCCTCTGTGCTGCCTCCGCCCGAAGAACAGAAGGAAGTCAAGACGGCGATCGGTGCTGAGCGGGCGAAGAAAGCTCGCACCGACATGACTTGATTCTCGCGCCTGATCTGAACTCGTGACCGCCGGGGTCGTCAATCGGCAGTGGGTGGCGCAGTCGTATCGTCACTGACTCGCCGATGACGGCGCGACTGCAGAGTGCGTCTATCTCACGAGGCCGCTTCGATGCGGATGATGATGGACTTTGATGTGCGCTGGTCACTGCCGAGCGCCGTTGAATCTAGGGGTACCAACACATTGGCCTCCCGAAAGTACGCCGCCGCGCATCCCTTGGGAGTCGGGTACGCCACCGAGAAAGATGTCGCAACTCCGTCAGATCGGCCGAGGAGGGATCTTTTTCGACTCTAGCGCGCTTGCTGCGCGCATTAAGTTCGTTGCACGGAGTTGGCAACAAGAGACCTTGCGATGTCCGGCGCACTGGAACGAAGAGGAATTCGTGGACGTCGCGTTGTGTCTCGGGCTACGCTCATCGTCATTCATTTGGGGAATATCTGGCGCCGCATTAGCGGAGCAGACTTGCCACTACATTGATAACGAGTCCGATAATCACTGCGCCGAACAGATATGAGATCAGTGCGTGTCGGAGCGCCATCCTTCTCATGGACTTCGACGTCAAGTCGGTGTCAGACACTTGGAATGTCATGCCGATCGTGAAGGCGAGGTAGGCGAAATCCGCGTAATCGGGCGGTGTCTTTTCGTTAAAGTCAATGCCACCATCGCGTCCGGTGTAATAGATCCGCCCATAGCGGAGCGCGAACATCGTATGAACTGCGCCCCACGCAAGGATGACGCTCAACACGCCAACGGTCAAAAGGAACGCCTTCATACCTCCATGCGAGTGGGCCACCTTGACGAGGATGAGTCCGACGGAAGCCAACTCCGCAATGGCCGCAATCACTATGACGGTGTCGGCGAGCGCAACGCTGGGGTCTTCTCTCTCGGCGTCGGCTGCGCATTCAGTCACACTCATCGGCAAGACCCTCGCCCAGACCCTGACGATATAAAGGGCCGCAGCTACGTCCCACCCCGCAAGCGCTGCGCCTTCCCAGGGCAAAAAGAATCCCGCCACCGCCCCGCCAATCAACCCAATGATGAGGGCGAGCAGTAATCGTCGGAAGGAAAACCCACTCGCCATCGCGCCAAATCGGCTGTTCGTCACCAATGCCATATCGCATTGTTGCTCACGGAATAGCCATTGGCTTTGATGCTTCTCATTGGCCGTTCGTCCACTTGCTTTGTGAGCATTCTCGCAGAGGGTAAGCAGGCGGCTCGGGTTGATGTCCGAGCGGTCGGGGTGTGTCAATTGCTGGGCGAAAAGGACGAGCCTCCGACACTGAGTCAGCGTCCGACGCGAATTCTCATGGCAGGCGTGTTACAGCCATGCACGAAACTCCGCGGTATGGAAACGCCTCAGTCTCGAGCATTCGAATTCATCTACGGACATTGGACGGTTCAGAATCGCAAGCTAAGAAATGCGGCTGATCCTGCGTGCGATGAGTGGGTCGATTTCGTCGCTTCGAGCGACGTGTTTCCGATTCTCAAAGGGATCGGTCACGTGGACCGCATGTACGTGCCCGAGCCCTCGGACGGTGATCCGTTCGAGGGGTTCACGCTGCGTCTCTTCGATCCGTTAACGGAAACGTGGAGCATCTGGTGGAGTTCCTCCCGGTCTCCAGGGAAACTTGACCCGCCAGTCGTGGGCCAGTTCGTCGACGGTCACGGGACTTTCGAGTGCGACGACATCATCAGCGGGAAGGCTGTAAAGGTTCGCTTTGAGTGGCAGACCGACTCAATCGCGCCGAAGTGGTGCCAATCCTTCTCCTACAACGACGGCAATTCGTGGAAACTGAACTGGGAGATGGTTTTCACTCGCAGGGCGAGCCTGACGCGGGCCACTAGCGTCGCGATCCAACGGCAACACTTCGCTTTCGCGCCCATCGCACTAGATCGCGACGTCGGTTCGGACGCGAAATCTAGAGGGTCTTTGCGAGCATGACCTTCGAGGTAATGCTCGGACCCTTCGCTCCGATGGCTCTCACCGCGACTTCGTATGCGCGATTCTGAATCAGGTATCTCACTACGATCATCGGCGCGCCTTTCGTGGGCTCGTTGATCCAGGACTTTCCCGCGTTGAGTGAGTACTGATAGGTCACGACCGGTACGGGGGGCGCGGCAAGGGAGCGTATGCGTATAACGAGCGAGCCCTTGCGGGCGATGAGCGATTGGAAACTCGGCGGCGCAGGAATCGTCGGACAGAGTGCGATCTCTGCGAGCATTGCGGCATCGATGGCGACGGCGGTTGTCGAATTGGCTATTGCGTTGCGGCAGCCGTTCGAAATGGTCCAATACGTCGACGTCGCAGCGTCCTCGAGTGAGGAACCGTTCGATGGCTGGGCAGCCAAGTGGTTCCACGGAGCTGCGCCGCCCGCGTTCGTGATGTCGGCGGGATCGACAAATACATCATTAGGGCATCCCGCGAGCGCGGCGCATGAATCAACGAGAAGCCCGAAGCCACCGACGACTTCATAGGCGGCTCCCGTCGTTGCCTCCTCGAGGAACGAACCATTGGAGGGGTAGGCGTTGAGATGATTCCACGGACTCGCCGTTCCGGCGTTCGTGACGTCGGCGGGATCGATCGTGATGCACGGCTGCTCACCGCCCACCGCCGTCCATGACGACACGTACTCCGGGGAACCGCCCGCGATCACATAGATGGCGCCGTCGGCGCATACATAGGTGTCGTTGGCGGGATCCGTCGCGAGCTGCGTCCACTGCGTTGCGCTGAGCGCCTCGGTCGTTTGAACACCACCAACGGCCGACCAGTTACTGATGTATTCGGGAGCGCCGCCCGCGATCACGTAATTGTTGCCGAGGAAGCTCACGTAGGTTCCATTGGCCGGTGCGCTCGGCGCCGTGAACACATTCGTAAGGTGGATGAAATTGTCGGGCATCGCGGGCGAGGTCAGCGCGATCTCGTAGCTATCGGTGTAGCCGCCGGGCATAAAGGTTGCGGACGACGGTTGGTAGTTATCCGCCGTCACCACAATGTAGGAACTCGTCACTTGCTCGACGTATGCAACGTGACCACCCGTCGAGGGATTATTCCACTGTGCGACCGCTCCCACTGCGGGCGTTTGGTTGACGGTAGCGCCAGCTGCTGACGCGTCCGTCGCCCAGTCGTCTGCGTTGCCGTGCCAGCCCGGGTACGCAAGTCCACTTTCTTGCAAGCGATAGGCGACGTACAGCGTGCAGTTGTGCGGACCGTAGGAGTTCTCGCTCGCGATGCCGTTTCCGTAATCGGTCCACGCCCAACCACTCGGGTCGGCCGCCCACGTGCTGTACCCATCGCCGGTGCACGCGTAGCTCGCGTTCGGCGCGCATAAGTCGGTGACACCGACTTCGCTTTGCCAGGGGGTCTCATGAGTGGTCGCCGTCACACTTGCCGAGGCCGGAAGTAATGCCGTTGCTGCGACGAGCGCGAATGAGGAGGAGACGGCCAAGGTCGACAGCAGGAAAGCTCTGAGCCACTTCGATGATGTACGACGCGCCAACGACGGCTCCCTTGGATACCCGAAAACGACGAAGCGCTAAGGAATTCGCTTCCATCTTCGGTCAATCTCGTAAACAATCCCGACATTACGGACCGGTTCAGTCTGCCACTGATGGAAGAAGCGGTCAAAATCCGCCAAATTGACGGCGCAGGGAGGATTTTGCGCCGAAGTGACTATATATATGGCGGGGGCTGGAAGAGAGGGCCGCGCATGGATATATGTTTGCGAAACCGTCGAAATGTGGGCATGGTCTCGAGTCCCGCCGTCGAGGCTGATTGACGGTGACCTCGGATCGCGTGACGTATTCATGAGAATTGTCAACGCAGTCGGACATGCGCTCACGATCACCGGTGGGATGACGTGGGAAATACTCTGGTCGCTCATTCTTGGATTCTCGTTATCAGCGATCATCCAGGCGCTCGTTCGACGATCCACGGTCGAACGGCTGCTTGGAAATGACTCGCCGAAGACTCTTATCATCGCTACCGGTTTCGGGATTGCGAGCTCCTCGTGTTCGTACGCAGCCGTCGCACTCGCTCGTGGACTCCTTCGCAAGGGCGCCAACTTCACGGCGGTGATGGTGTTCGAGATTGCGTGCACCAACCTCGTCATAGAGCTCGGGACCATCATGGCTCTGCTCCTCGGATGGCAGTTCACTGCCGCCGAGTTTGTCGGTGGTCCCGTGATGATCATCCTCGTCGCCGTTCTCTTTCGCTTGTTTCTCAGGCAAAAGCTCGCGGACGCCGCCAAGGAGCAAGCGAACCGAGGTCTCGCTGGCTCAATGGAGGGTCACGCGAGGATGGACATGAGTGTGAAGGGCGACGGAACACTGATTTCTCGCCTGTCCTCAGCCGAAGGGTTCACGTCGGTCTCGCACATCTTCGTCATGGAATGGCTCGCGGTTTTGCGCGACGTCGTGGGCGGACTCTTAATGGCCGGCGCTCTGGGTGCCTGGGTGCCGGACAGCTTTTGGCGAGATCTTTTCTTCTCCGGCCATCCTTTGCTCGCGAAAATCTGGGGACCGTTACTTGGGCCGATCATCTCCGTCTTCGCGTTCGTGTGTTCCATTGGCAACGTTCCCCTCGCCGCAGTGCTGTGGAATGGCGGGATTAGCTTTGGGGGAGTCGTAAGTTTCATCTTCGCCGACCTGATCATCTTGCCGATCTTGCTGATCTATCGGAAGTATTACGGGACGAAGATGGCGTTGTTCATTTTCGGAACCTTCTACGCCACGATGGTTGCCGCGGGCTACGTCGTCGAGCTCATCTTCGGCGCTGCGGGACTTGTGCCGGCAACCCGCAGCGCTACGGCGCTGAACCCGGTGATTTCATGGAACTACACGACGTACTTGAACATCGTCTTCCTCGTGGTGGGGATTGCGCTGGTTGTGCGGTTTTTCCGAAGCGGGGGGACCATGATGCTCAAGATGATGGGTGGCGGGGCGCAGGGCGACGAGATGGAAATGACCTAGCGAGATGGCCTAATTTCAGGACGAAGCGGACTTACTCTCATCGCTGTCGGGAAGAGAGTCGTGAGAGGAGCAGGATGAACGGTCGAGTCGTCATCGTTGGAGGATCGATTGTGGGATTGAGCTCGGCCCTCGCCTTGGCTCACGCTGGCGCTGACGTCACTGTCCTCGAACGATCCGACCTCCGTGCCCTCGACATCGGCGGGGGACTCGGCGTTGACACCGATCTCATTCAGCAAGTCACTGGTGTTTCATCAGCCCCTCCGGTGTGCCATGGTGTCGATCGCGACACCACCGCGTGGCAGCTCCTTCGCGATTGGCTGGAAGACTGCACCGCGGACGTGGACGCAATCGAACTGCGCCAGGACGTGAACGTGACATCTATCGCTGATGACCAGGACGGGGCAGTCATCACTTCTTCAGCGGGCGAAGAGTGGCGAGCGGACGTCGTCGTAGGCGCGGACGGCGTGCACAGCACAGTTCGCACCTTCGTCGACTCGCATCATCCCAAGGCGAGTTATGCCGGCTTCGTGCTGTGGCGGGCGATGGTCTCCGAAGAGCTCGTCAAAGGCGTCGCCAAACTTCCCGGTCCGCGCGAGCCGTCGCGCGAGTATTACGAAGATCGCTATCGACTCGTCACTTATCCGGTGCCAGGCCCACAGGGAGGTACGCGCGTCGGAGAGCGTCGCCTCAACCTGGTCTGGTACGACACGGCTCGTGAGCACTTGCTTCGAGCGCGCGGGCTTCTCGAAGGTGTTGAGGTGCGAGGTTCTCTCCTCGCCGATGCGCTGCCCGAAGAACTCGGCGCTGAATTGCGCGCGATCGCCCAACAGACGTGGCCTTCGCCGTGGGCAGAAGCTCTCGACATCGCCATAGAGCGGCACCTCATCTTTGGCACGCCAGTGGCGGAGTACATGCCTGAGCGACTCGTCAACGGACACATTGCCATTGCTGGAGACGCCGCGCACGCTGCGTCACCTATGGTCGGTGGCGGTTTTTCCGAAGGACTCTACGACGCCGCACGACTCGCGAAGTCGTACACCTCGGCCAGCGATACCGCCCGAATGCTCGCATCGTACGAGAAGGCGAGGCTCGGACCGGCGCGCCGACACGTTGCGGCGAGTCAACGTGCGACCAATCAGTATCTGCAGTGGGCTCGCTCGTCCTGAGCAACGATTCTCTTCGAACTCCGTCAGCCCCTTTCAAAATTGTGTCGGTCGGGAGAAGTCGAACTAACAGAGTCATCTCTCACATGCTGGCAATGTCGCTTCGACGCACGACACGGCGGCTTCTTCGGCAGGGACTTGCAGAGATGGTTGGCCGCTCGACGTTGCCCCCACACCAAGGTCGATGAGTGGAATTCGTCGTGGCGTGCCCAGAGCGACGACGTCATGTTCTCCTGAAATGATCGAGATGAGGTTCGTTAATGGTGGAAAACTAGACTTCGGGCGCTTATTGCTCCACGGCCGCTCGAAACATCACAGCGCGCGGAGATATGGGGATTCGAACCCCTGAAAATAGCGGATTAGCCGACGTTTCGACAATGCCCCCCGCGAGAGGTGCGTCGGTTTTCCAGAGGAGGGGAACGTGAGCGATCTAGTGACAATCGGGGAAGCGACAGCACTTTTTTCGGTCCCTACGGTTGGTCGCCTTCGCGACGCCCGTCACCTTGACGTCTCCATTGCCGGAGCCGAATCCAACGTCAGCATTGGGTTCTGTCGATTGGGTCGGACCAGTTCGTGGATCGGGCGAATAGGCGGCGACGAGTTCGGGCAACTTATCCTCAAGACGCTGCGCAGTGAAGGCGTTGACGTGACAGGCGCTGTCATTGATGATTCGCGACAGACGGCGCTCATGATCAAGGAGCGAAGCGCGGAGAACGTGGTACGCGTCAGCTACTACCGGCGCGGTTACGCCGGCTCGGCGCTGACCCGCGACGACCTCGACACGAAGGTCATCGAGTCGGCGAAGATACTGCACGTGACCGGCATCACGTTGGCGCTGAGCGATACCGCACGAGAGGCGATCTACGCTGCGGTGCAGATTGCTAAGGATGCCGGCATCATCGTCTCGCTCGACTTTAACTATCGCTCGCGACTCTGGTCGCCCGAGCACGCGGCTGCCGCCATTCGACCGCTGGCGTATCTCGCGGACGTCGTCTTCGCGGGGGAGGACGAGCTCTTCGTTCTCGGCGACGATCCGATGTCTGACGCCATGGCCCTCTCAGACGGTGGGCGACGCGAAGTCGTGATCAAGCGGGGCCAGCGGGGCGCAACGTCTATCTCTTCGACGGGGGTTCTCGACGAGCCCGCCGTCAGCGTCCGCGCGGTCGATCCCGTTGGCGCGGGTGACGCATTCGTCGCCGGCTACCTCGTGGCACTTCTCGACGGCGTCGACATTGCCAACCGACTGAAGATGGGTTGTGCGTCGGGTGCCTTCGCCGCGAGTCGAATGGGCGATTGGGAATGCCTGCCCTGTCGCGACGACCTCGATCTCTTGCTTCAGGAGTCCGGCACCACCCATCGTTGAGGTCCCCGATTGGTATGGGGCCAGGTCGGCGACGAGCGATGGAGTTGCGAGTTGCGTGGATGATCACTTTGCTTGCGATTGAGGGGCGAGAATGGTAGCGTCTGGGAAAAATGAAAATGGCTATTGTTGAGCGGAATAGTTATTTCGTTTAATGGAACATTTCATCGTTCTGGGGGGCGTGGTGACGGATACCGTAGAGCCGAATCGCAAGCGGCGAGTGAGTCGGACACTTCTCGAAGGGATGGAACGGGCTCCGGCGCGTTCGTACCTGCGTAACATCGGCTACTCCAAAGAGGACTTGACGCGGCCCATTGTGGGCGTCGCGCACTGTTGGACAGATACGTCACCGTGCAATTTGAACCATCGAGATTTGGCCGCCGCCGCGAAGATCGGAGTATCGGGCAGCGGTGGAACACCAATGGAGTTCGGAACTATCGCTATCGCCGACGGCATTGTGATGGGCACGGCGGGCATGCGGGCCTCACTGATCAGCCGCGAGGTTATTGCCGATTCCATCGAACTCATGGCGCGAGGTCACTACTTTGACGCGATGATCTGTATCACCGGATGTGACAAGACGAGTCCGGCCGCGGCGATGGCGGTGGCTCGGTTGGATCGGCCCGCCGTCGTCGCGTACAGCGGCACCGTGCTGCCCGGGTGCTTTCGCGGCAAGGATGTCGCATCAGGTGACATCTATGAGGCGGTGGGCAAAGTCGCGGGCGGGACGATGTCACTCGAAGACTTGGACGAGCTTGAGGAGGTTGCGTGCCCCGGTGCGGGGACGTGCGGTGGGCAATACACCGCAAACACCATGTCGATGGTGCTCGAGGCAATCGGTCTTTCGCCGGTCGGCTTCAACAGCATCCCCGCCATGGATCCCTCAAAGATCGCATCGTCGCACGACTTAGGCGCCATTGCGCTCGACGCGCTCGCCGCCGACCGACGCCCCAGCAAGATTCTCACGCGAGCCGCATTTGAAAACGCCACGGCGGTGGTGGCGGCATCGGGAGGGTCGACCAATGCGGTGCTCCACCTCTTAGCTCTCGCAGTCGAGGCGAAGGTTGATTTCACGCTCTCGGACTTCGATGAGATTTCGCGTCGCACGCCACTGATCTGTGATCTCAAACCCAGCGGGAGATACGCGGCCAACGCGTTGCACGAAGCGGGGGGCACGGCCATTGTGCTGCGGCGTCTCATCGAGAGTGGCCATGTCGATGGAACAACCCTCACCATTACCGGCGCGTCACTCGGCGAGGCTTGTCAGCACGCGGTGGAAACACCCGGTCAGCAAGTCGTCTCGACCACCGCGGCACCATTTTCCACCGGCGGGAGTCTGGCGGTGCTGTGGGGGAACTTGGCGCCCGAGGGCGCGGTCACCAAGATCGCCCATCACGGATTGGTCCGTCACAGCGGACCCGCGCGAATCTTTGAATGCGAGGAGGACGCGATCAGTGCGGTATTGAATCGTCGTATCGTTGCGGGGGACGTGGTGGTCGTGCGTCACGAAGGACCCAAGGGCGGTCCGGGCATGCGCGAGATGTTGCAGGTGACCTCAGCAATAATGGGCGAGGGCCTCGGCGACAGCGTCACCTTGGTGACCGACGGACGATTCTCGGGTGCGACTCGCGGATTGATGGTTGGACACGTCAGTCCCGAAGCGGCTTCGGGTGGACCCATCGGAAAACTCCTCGAGGGCGACCAGATTGAGATTGATGTTCCTTCGAGGAGTATCAATGTGCTCGATGTCGACCTCGACCGTCGTACGTCTTCGACGCGCGATCCGTATATTCGCACTGGTGCGTTGGCGCACTACGCCCTATTGGTGGGATCCGCGTCTCGCGGTGCAGTCCTGGCCGGACTCGATGCATCCGGCGGCGACGCGCGGGGGGCGCACGGATGAATCGTCGACTGAATGTCGCTCACGCTGAGCAGAGTCGAGGGCGACCGTTAGGAATTCGTGCGCCCCGGGACCGCTGAGCAATCACGGCAACGTGGCACGGATCGGGTGGACGATAGGTGACTGAGTCAACGGTGTTGGTGGGTGCGGACCACGAGCGCGAAGTAATTGAAACTGCGCTACAGCGATACGGCGCGACCGCACAAACGGCATCCGTGCAAGCGAACTGGTTGGTCGAAGCGGATATGCGTGGACAGAGTTCTCACGGCGTCGCGCGATTGCCCATGTTGGTCGCTCGCATGCAGGCGGGACTCATCGTTCCCGATTCGACGCCGCTTATGACCTGGCGCTCTGAGTCAGTTCTCTCAGTAGACGGTGCGCGAGGATTCGGACCGGTGGTGGCGCAACGAGCGCTTGAGGTTGCGGTCGAGCGCGCGAGGGTGTCTGGCATCGCGCTCGTCGCGATATCGAACACCAACCACTTGGGAATCTTGGCTCCCTACGTGGAGGGCGTCGCCGCGAAGGGTTTGACGTGCATTGCGCTCACGACCAGTGAAGCGTTGGTTCACCCGTGGGGAGGGCGCGACGCGATGGTTGGGACGAACCCGCTAGCGATTGGCGTTCCCGCGGATCCCACTCCGCTGGTGTTGGATATGGCAACGAGTCAAGTCTCAATGGGCAGAGTTATCCACTATTCGCAACTAGGAAAGCCGTTGGAACCGGGCTGGGCCGTGGATAGGAATGGCGAGCCCACCACGGATCCCGAGGTCGCCCTTGAGGGATCGATCGCTCCCTTCGGCGGTGCCAAAGGCTTTGCCCTCGGACTGGCATTCGAAGTACTGGTTGGTTCGCTGACAAACTCTGCGCTCGGTCCCGACATTCACGGGACGCTCGACGCCATGCACGTGTGCAACAAGGGGGACGTCTTTATCTGCATCGATCAGACCGTCGTGACGGGGGTATCGCGGAGTGTCGACGTATCGAGGTATCTGGAAGACGTTCGTTCCACGCCGAGGATCCCGGGTTCGACCGGCGTGAGAATCCCTGGAGAGCGAGCGCGCGAGGAGCGGGCCTCTCGAGAGGCGAAGGGCGTCGAAGTTGCCATCGCCAGCTGGGACGCTGCGCTGGCTCTCGGGAGCGTCACTTCGAGCCCGATGAACCCTGATCCCTTTCATCAATTTGGAGATGAGGCGAACGCCACGGCGAGCGAGAGACGAGTCATTTCATGAGCACAACCCTTTCATCAGAGCGGACTCCATGGTGGAGTTTCTCGACTGCGGGCCGCGTGAGCTTCGGCCACTACAGCAGCAGGTTCCTTCCAGAGGTCGTGGGAGAGCTCGGTGATCGGGTCCTCGTGTGCACCGACGCGAATCTGGTGGCGGCCGGGGTCATTGAGCCGATCGTGTCTGCCCTTCGCCGTGTACCCGGAGTCGAGGTACTGGTCTTTGACGAAGGTCAGGCCGAGATCGGATTCGAAGGTGCGGAACGTTGTACCGCGCACGTCAGGAGTTTTGCTCCCAATGTGGTGGTCGGCATTGGTGGGGGCAGCAACCTGGACTTGGCCAAAGTAGTCGCCGCACGTGTGGGCGACCCTCGACCTATTTCAAGTTGGTCTTCTCAGGGCGTTCCCTCGAGCGCCCTGCCCGTTGTGGCCCTTCCCACCACCGCGGGCACCGGCTCTGAAGTGACCGCGATCGCGGTACTGACCGACGAGGCGAATCAGACGAAAGTGGGCTTCCAGAGTCACGCTCTCTTGCCCCGTGCCGTACTCGTCGATCCGCTTCTCACGTTGTCGTGTCCGGCGAAGGTGACCGCGTACTCGGGTATGGATGCCCTGACACACGCCATCGAATGTTTCACGGCTATCAGCTTCGAGGATAAGGACGTTCAGAAGTACTCTGACCAGTTGTTCGTCGGAAAGAATCCCGTGAGCGACGCGCTCGCGAAGGACGCAATCACCTTCATCGGGCGAAGTCTCGTGGCGGCGGTGCGTTCAGGTGACGATGTGGAAGCGCGGACGGGCATGGCATTGGGCAGTCTGATGGCCGGGATGGCGTTCTCCTCCGGGGGCACCGCCATTGTTCACGCCTTGCAATACCCGTTGGGGGCTCTGACGAAGACGGCCCACGGTCTTGGCAATGCTGTGCTTCTTCCGTCGGCCGTTCGATTCAATTTGCCGGTACGTCAACGCGAAGGAGCGATTGTTGCCCGACTTCTCGGCTCGCTCGAGACGTCCGACGCCGACGCCGCGTCGGAGTTGCCCGAAATTCTAGAGAGGCTCGCGCTCGCGGTGGGCATCAGCCCGAGCTTGCGTTCACTCGGCGTTGACGACGCGGACCTGGCGCCGATGGCCTCAGCCGCCGGCCGGATCAAGAGACTCGTGAGCAATAACCCCCGTCCCGTCGACGACGACGCGCTTTTGGACGTGCTACGCGGAGCGCTCGATTACGTTGCGTCTTCCGACAATGGCGTGGTCCGCTAATGGACGCCGTCCCACTCTGCGCGAGGGTCGCGAGTAGTAGGTATGAGTTGCTCAAGGAGGCATCGTGACAGATGCGGAGACGGGAGAATACGGCGACGACCTCGCGAGATTGGCCGCACGTGAACTGTTGGCGTCGCGCCTCTCCGGTCGCCAGTTCGACTCGCTCGCACCAGCGTTGCGGCCGCGGTCGCTCGATGACGGGTACCGCGTTCAGCGAGTCGCAATGGATGAGATGTCACGTTCGGGCTTCGGTCGACAAGGGGGATGGAAGATTGGCTGCACCACCTCGGTGATGCAGCAATATCTCCACGTGGACGCGCCTGTATCGGGCGCGATGTTCCGTCAGACGATGTGGCACGGACAGCATCGTTTTCTCGTGTCGCCCCCAAGGGTGCTGGGAGTCGAGTGCGAGATCGCAGTGCGGCTGGGTCGAGACCTTCCCGCGCGAGAGCAGCCCTATTCCACTGACGACGTGGCCGACGCCGTCGACGCATCGATGGCGGCGATCGAAATCGTGGAAGACAGATACGTCGATTACCAATCCCTCGACACGTCCACCTTGGTGGCGGACGACTTCTTCCACTACGGCTGCGTGCTTGGCGCGGAGAACGAGGCGCAGGATCCCTACCAACTCGGTGACGTCACCGCTGACATGCGCATCAATGGTGCTGTGGTCGGCGAGGGGCGCGGAACGGACATTCTCGGTCACCCGCTGGTCGCTCTGGCGTGGCTGGCGAACAACTGCGCGTCGTTGGGGACACCTGTTCTCGCCGGAGACATCGCGCTGCTTGGTTCGGTCGTTCAGACCCAGTGGGTGGCCCCCGGCGATGTGGTGGAAGTACGAAACGACATGTTGGGGAACGTCGCGGCCACGTTTGAGGTCCCTGTTTGACGCTTGTGTCACCGGCTTCCTTGTGCTACTTTCATTCCGAAACTGAAATGATGTTTGGCTGAGTAAAACGATTTTTCCGGCAATAGAAATATTTCGGCAGTTTTTGGGGGGCTCGTGATCGAACGACATAAGACGACGGTTCTTTGCGCACGAACGGCTCGTCGCCCGCTTCGCGTTGCACGAGCGAAGTAGAGCGATGTCGGGATCTTCCTCACGAGTGGACGCCGTTCGAGACGCGATTCGGCACGGGGGTCGAACGCAGTCACCCGATTTGAGCGTGCGAGGTCGTTTCCTTTATGGCGAGACACCACCGTCGGGCGCGACGGCGTGTGCTCGAGACACACCTCTGAGCCCTAGTGAAGTGGAACAGGTGGTTGACATCATTGCCACGGGTCGACGTCAACGACGCGCGGTCAACCTTCCTGAGAGTCTGCGCACCCGTGATTGGAAGTCGGTCGAAGAGGTAATTCTCGGACTCGATGAGCGGCTGGCGAGGGTGGGTGCCGGCTGGAAGATTGGTGCGGCCAGTGAGGAGATACGCCGTGCGGAAGGACTTCCGAGTCCTTCGCCGGGTCGCTTCTACGCGGACACGATCTTTGAGAGCGGCGCCGCTCTGGGTCCGGAGCTCTTCATCAACTTTCGCAATGTCGAATGCGAATTCGCGTTCCAACTTGGTCACGATTTTCCCGTGCGAGATGAGCCGTACACCACCGACGAGGTGGCCCACGGCATCGAGTCACTATTCCCTGCGCTCGAGATCGGCGACACCGTGTTCCTCGATTGGTATGGAGCGAGCGGTTACTTTGGCTCGTGTCTCGACAATGGCGGAGGTGCAGCCTTTGTCGAAGGAACCAAGGTGCACGACTGGCGTTCGATCGATCTCGCTCGCGCCGGGATGGACCTCTACCTCAATGAGTTTTATATAAAGTCGGGCGTGGGGGCAGCGGCGATGGGTCATCCCGTCACGAGTCTCGCGTGGATGGTTAATTGGGCCCGATCGCACGGCCGAGCCGTCAGCGCGGGCGAGGTAGTCAGTACGGGAACGTGCACCGGCCACTGTTTCGCCGCGCCGGGCGATGTGGTGAGCGCCGATTTCGGTGGGCTCGGACTTGTGCAAGTGGAGTTTCAGTGACCGAGGGGATCGTGGCAAATCAACTCGTCGTCGGTGGCATCGCGGTCGTCGCAGGAGGTAGCTCGGGCATCGGTCGAGCGGCCGTCGAATGTTTAGCCGAGAATGGCGCGGCTGTCGAGTTCTTTTCGTTTGACGCGAGTGCGAATGAGGAAGTGGCGGCGAAGCTTGTAGCACAGGGGTTCGACGTTCGAGGCTCCACCGTTGACGTCGCGAGCCCCGTCGAAGTGCGCACGTTCTTCGAAGAAGTCGCGCGTCGTCGTGGCCGAGTGAGCGCTCTCGTCAACTCCGTCGGTATCCAACGTTATGGGACCGCCGAAACGACGTCGATCGAGACGTGGGATGAGGTCATCGACGTCAATCTCCGCGGTATGTTTCTCACGGTCAAATATGCGGTTCCGCTGATGCGATTGAACGGAGGCGGTTCCATCATCAACGTGTCGTCCGGCCAGGCGGTTGCGAGTCAGCAGAACGTCGTTGCCTACACCGCGAGCAAGGGCGCCATTGTCGCTATGACGCGGGCGATGGCCGTCGATTACGCACCCGAGAACATCCGCGTGAATTCGGTGTGTCCGGGATCGGTGGACACACCCATGCTCCGTGCGTCGGCGTTCAGCATCGACCCCGACAACCCTGACGGCGTCATCGCCGAGTGGGGGAGAGGTCACCCACTGGGGCGCGTCGGTCAGCCCCGTGAGATTGCGGACACCATCTTGTTCTTGGCCAGCCACCTGTCCTCATTTGTTACGGGGGCGGACCTTCGAGTCGACGGCGGAGTGTTGGCGGGAATCGCGCTCGCCGCGCCGAGCGACGCCAGCGACGCCGGCCGGCAGTGCAGCGTGGAGCCGTGACGGTGACCGGGACGCGACGCAGCGATGCCGCACGGGCGACGTGCGGGCCCGACGCACACGAGTCAATCAATTGCATCGCACAAGCGGTCGAATATCCAAGAAATGAGGCATGTCCATGGAGAAGCTAACTGAACGATTTCTGGTCACGGGAGCGGCCGGTTGCATCGGTGCATGGGCTATCCGTTTGCTGCTCGACGAGGGGGTCGACGTCGTCGCCAGCGACGTGAGTGAGGACCTACGTCGCTTTCGGTTGATTTCTCATCCGCGTAACGACGACGTCACTTTCGTGCCACTCGATGTCACCGCGACCGCCGAGGTGGCTCGCGTTGTGCAAGAGAATGACATCACCCACGTGATCCACCTGGCGGGACTCCAGGTGCCCTTCTGTGCGGCCAATCCTCCACTCGGCGCGATGGTCAACGTCGTAGGAAACGTGAACGTGTTCGACGCCATTCGCGTCGCGCAGCGACGAATTGGTCTGGCTTATGCGAGTAGTGCCGCCGTGTTCGGAGCCGGTTCGGCGTATACGGGCGGCGTCGTGGGCGACGTGTCGCCCCTCTTGCCTGACACGCACTACGGCGTGTACAAAGTAGCGAACGAGGGCACCGCTCGCGTTTATTCGTTGAACAACGGCATCGGTTCGATTGGACTTCGCCCCTTCATCGTCTACGGTCCCGGACGGGACCAGGGCATGACGTCGGATGCCACGAAGGCCATCTTGGCCGCGGTGTTGGGTGAATTCTTCAACTTCAAATTTGGCGGAAACATGCTGCTGACCTACGCACCAGACTGCGCGCGAGCTTTCATTGAGTCGGCGCGGGCAGCCGCGGGCTCGGGCGACGCACTCGTGCTTAACGTGCCCGGTCGTCGTGTGGGCGTGGCCCAGTTGGTCGCCATGATCGAGGAGCTCATTCCCGAATCAGCGGGCTTGTTGAGTTGGGAGACGAAGCCGATTTCGGCGCCCGCTCTCTTGTCAGCGCCCGCTCTGGGTGACGTCATTGACTTCGTGAACACTTCGCTCGAAGATGGAGTGCGGGCAACGATTGAGCACTTCCGCCGCGCGGTCGACGACGGCATCTTAAGTTCGACACCATCGTGAGAGCGCAGGTCGCGCGAGTGAACAAGAGCGTGAAAAGCGCTGACTGGTCGCTATGAGGAGGGGAGAGACATCATGTTGAATATCTCGGAACTTTTAGAGCCGACGCCGACACCTTTGTGGCGTCTCGTGAAGCAGGCCGGCGTCAACGAAGTTGTCAGCTTGCTTGATGGCGCCGAGCAGCAGTGGCGTTGGCCGAAGAGCGAAGGTTCGCAGGTCTACTCTCCGACCCCGTACGAGGTTGCACCTGCGGGCGAGCGGCCGTGGGACCTGCCGGCTCTCGCGTGGCTGCAAGAGAAGTACGCCGACTATGGCCTCGAGGTCGCCGTGCTGGAAGATACCGCCCCAATGGATGCCATTCGTCTGAACGGGCCTGGTCGCGATGAAGCGATCGAGTGGGTGATGGACCAGATTCGCGCTATGGGTCGACTGGGCATCGGGACCCTTTGCTACAACTGGGTCGCGATCATCCCTTGGGCTCGAACGTCGAACACCGAAGTCTTGCGCGGAGGAGCGTTGACGTCCGGGTACGACAACGAGATCATGCTGGCCGCTCCCAAGATGATCGAAGAGGGGTCGGTGACCCACGACCAACTCTGGGAGGGACTCGAGTATTTCCTTCGCGCCGTCGCACCAGTGGCCGAAGAAGCGGGCGTGCGCCTCGCGCTCCATCCCGACGATCCGCCCATCCCCTTCGTCCGCGGCGTGCCGCGCATCCTGGGCACTCCCGAGGCCTTTGAGCGCGTGTTGGATATCGTGCCGAGCGCCAACAGTGGCATCACCTTCTGTCAAGGTAACTTCGCCCTGATGACCGACGACGTACCCGCCCTCATTCGACGGCTCGGACGTGACGGACGCATCTTCTTCGCTCACTTCCGCGACGTGGAGGGCACGCGTGAGAAGTTCGTTGAGACGTTCCACGATCAGGGGCCTACCGACATGCTCGAATGCATGCGCGCCTACGCCGACATTGAATTCGAAGGGGTCATACGACCCGACCACGTGCCCGCCCTCGAGGGAGATTCGAATTCTTCCTTCGGCTATTCGACGCTGGGCCGGCTGTACGCCATTGGGTACATGACGGGCCTGCGCGAGGCGGCGTACCAGTAGTGCAGCTGCGGTAGGGAATCGAACGTGTCGTGACATCGCGACGAGTGATGAAAAGGGAGCAAGAAATGAAATTGGCGGCACTACGGATCGGACATGGTGACGAAAGCGGGCTCTATGTTGAGACGCCAGACGGATTCGCGGAAGTCGAGGCTCTGGCCCGAGCTGCCGGACTTAACCACCTCGAGGGGTTGAGAGACGTCGGCGAGCTCTTTGCGCTGGGCGGCACGGCCATGGACGATCTGCGCGCCCTGGCCGTTGACGCGCCGTCGACCATTGGCTCAGGTGAAGCCCGCTTCGCTCCGCCCGTACGTCGACCTGGCAAGATCATCTGTGTCGGGCTCAATTACATGGACCACATCACCGAGAGCGGTGGAACGAGACCCGAACGAATCGTGCTCTTCGCCAAGTATCCCAACTGCTTGGTGGGTCACCTCGATGATGTTCGCCTGCCGTCGATCACCGAGGAGCTCGATTACGAGGGCGAACTCGCGGTCATTATCGGGCAGCGCACGTCAGCGGTCGGCGTCGACGACGCGCTCTCCGTGATCGGGGGATACACGGTTCTCAATGATGTGTCCGCCCGTGACCTCCAGATCGCCGAGCCCCAGTGGATTCGCGGTAAGTCCCTCGACACGTTCGCTCCCTTGGGCCCGGTCGTCCTGGACGCTCACTCCGCGCCGCCGATTGAGTCGATGAGAATTCAAACCTTCGTCAACGGTGAACTTCGACAGAACGCGTTGTGTTCGCTGATGATTACGCCCGTCGCCGAGTTGATTGCGCACATTTCGCAGTCCATCACGTTGGAGCCCGGCGACATCATCGCCACCGGGACTCCGTCGGGCGTGGGACTCGGAATGAAGCCCCCGGTCTACCTCAAGAACGGTGACAGCATGACGGTGACCATCGACGCGATCGGCGAACTCACCAATCAGATCGTCGCCTATTAGGTGTAGCGAACCATCACGTTGGCATCAGATGCGAAGGACTGAGGCATCGGAGCGTCCGGGAGTGGGGACGCGACGTTTTTGGAAAGGACCAATGTACGGCGTTCATAATGTGCGGGCGGAAAATGTTCGACAATGCGACCGTCGAGTCGCAACTATTAAGGCGGGATTAGTGTGACCGGAGTAAGTCGTGGTGCACTTCGCACACTCGAAGATCGATATTGATGCCGTCTGCGTTGACAAACTTTGATGACGCATTGGTCGCTCTGAAGTCCCTGGGGCGAGTGGGCATCGCTCCACAGATACGCCCCCTCACCGGCGGCGTCTCGGCCTTGGTCGCCGTGATTGAAGACGGCGATCAACGATGGGTGGTCAAAGTTCCGCTCGGACAACTCAGCGTCGACGACGAATGGCGCGTCGGACGTGAACGCGGCGCGAACGAGGCGAGCGTCTTGGAGCTGTTGGCGGGTCATCTGGGTCCCGTGCGGATCCCGCGCCTGCTGTTCTTCGACCCTTCGTTCGTGGTCTTGGGCGAAGAGTTCATTGAGGGTCCGACACTCAACTACAAGGACGAACTGCTCAACGGGCGTGCTCATCTCGACGTCGCCGTGTCGCTCGGAGAGGCGGTCGGGTTGCTGCATCGACTTCCTCCGCCAACCAATCTCGCAGGCCCCGCACCGCGCCAGCTCTTCGATGAATTGCGACTCGACCCGTATTATCGGATGGCGGCTGAGCGGCGCCCAGAATTGCGCGATGATCTGTTGTTGTTGGTCGCCGATACCATCGCTGCGCCATGCGCCACCCTCGTTCACGGTGACCTCACTCCGAAGAACGTCTTGATCACTTCGAGCGCACCGGTCCTCTTGGACTGGGAGGTCATCCACGTTGGCGACCCCGCGTTCGATCTGGGAATGATGGGCGCGCACTTCATGTTGAAGGCTCTCCACCACGGCGTGAACCGTAGAGCACACCCGCTGGTCGAGGCCGCGCGCGGGTTCTGGCTGGCCTACGACGGACCGGCGGACCTCGGACGTTCCCTCCGTCATACCGGTGGGGTGATGATTGCCCGCCTCTACGGGAAGTCGCCCGTCGAGTATCTCGTGGATGAGTCGTCGCGACGGCGCGCTCTTCGAATCGGCGCGCTGGCGCTAGGGGGCGACATCAATTCCGTGGAGTCGTTGTTGGGCTTACTTGAAGATGACGAGAGGACTGAGAGATGATCACGATTGCGTCGGTGACCGCAGACTGGGTACTTGATTCGCGAGCGGTGCCTACGATTGAGGCGACCGTGACACTGAGCGACGGTCGTCAGGGATTTGCGCAGGCCCCTTCGGGAGCGTCGACCGGAATGCACGAGTCCTTGGAGCGACGCGACACCGACGATCGACGCTTCGCGGGACGAGGTGTGATGGGCGCCGCGGCGTCTGTGCGCGAGGAGATTTCTGGCGCACTGAGGGGTATGGACCCGAGAGACCAATCCGCCATCGACCAGCGGCTGGTGGACCTCGACGCGACGCCCGACCGCTCCCACCTTGGTGCCAACGCCATGGTGGCCGTGTCTGCGGCGTGCGCTCGCGTGGGAGCTGTCGTCGCCGACGAGCCGCTCTGGGAACACCTGGCCGGAGGCCGCCAGCCGTCGCTCCCACTGCCGATGGTCAATCTCTTCAGCGGCAATCTCCACGCCCGAGGCGGCATGACGATTCAAGACGTGTTGATCGTGCCCTTCGCAGCCCCGGATATGGCGACGTCGATCGAGTGGGCGCACGACATCTATCACGCGGCGAAGGACATCCTCACGAGTCGAGGTGCGTCGACGCTCGTCGGCGACGAGGGCGGTTTTGGTGCACCGTCGTCATCCAGCGAAGAGTGCATCGCGTTGGCGTGTGACGCCATCGTTCGCGCCGGCCGTGTGGCCGGTGAGGAGGTGGGTATCGCCCTCGATGTCGCCGCCACGCACATGCTTCAAACCGACGGAAGCTACGTGCTCGACGGCGACAGAATCTCATCGGCGCAGCTGGTCGCCACCCTCGCGCGCTGGTTGGGCGATTATCCGATCGTCTCGATCGAAGACCCGCTTGCCGAGGACGATTGGGACGGGTGGCACGTGGCCGCATCCACCTTCGATACGCGGGTGCAGTTGCTGGGAGATGACCTCTTGTGTACTCACCTTGACCGTTTAGAACGAGCCGCGAGCGTGGGCTGTGCCAACGCGGTATTGGTCAAGGCGAATCAGATCGGTACCTTGAGCGAAGCGCTCGCGGTGGCCGATCGGGCACGAGAACTGGGCATGAGGTCGGTAGTCTCGGCGAGATCGGGCGAGACGGAGGACGATTGGCTGGCCGACCTCGCCGTGGCGAGCGGCGCGGGCCAGATCAAGGTGGGCTCGGTGGCGCGCTCGGAACGGCTATCGAAGTACAACCGATTGCTCCGGATAGCTCGAAGTCACGACGCGCCCGCGTGGTCCGGGTCCAACGGCTTTGAGCGTCTCGGGAGTGAGTGAAATGGTGCAACGAGCCAGCGTGGGGGAAAAAGTTTCCTTACAAGAACAGCCGCTGTTCGCGAGTGTCGAGGACCTCGTGGCGAATATTGAGGATGGCGACCGGATCGGTGTTGGTGGCGCGCTCTTAACTCGCCTGCCGTTGGTCGCGCTGCACGCGCTCGCGGCGCGCGCGCCTAAGAACCTCGAGTACGTCAGCTGGGGCGGCGGTGTCCCCCTAGAGATCCTCCTCGGTGCAGGCGCCGTATCGAAGATCGTCTTTTGCTTCTCGAGCCTCGACATCTTTGGCCTCGCCCCGCTCTTTCGAAAGTCTCTCGAAGAGGGTTCTGTGGAGTACGAAGAGTGGCCCGCTTTCGCCTTCAGTGCGGCCCTCGAGGCGTCGAAGCAGAACCTTCCATCGATGCCGTTTCGCATTCCTAAAGGATCCGATCTCTTCGGCGAACGCCGCGCGGTTCTGTCGTCACCCGATTCGACTGAAGAAATCCAAATTGGGCTCGCTCCTCGACGAGACCTAGACGTCTTTGTCATGCACGCCCAGCGTGTGGATGAGGCGGGCAATGTCGAGATCTGCGGCGCGCGCGGTATGGACACTCTGGCCGTTTTCTGTGCGCGCACCGTCCTCGTGACGGCGGAGGAGGTTGTTCCTGTTGGGTCCCTCGGCAACCTCCGGGACTCTTTTGTCATTCCTCGTGACGTAATCCATCAAATAGCCATCGAACCATTCGGCGCCTATCCGTCGTCGTGCCTCCCGCACTACATCGCGGACTTTGCGTGCTTGGCCGACGTCACCTCGAGTTCGCCACCGCCGCAACCACCTCGGCCGAACGGCGACGTCGCCCAGCGGCTGCGTGCGGCGCCGTCGCTCAACCACGAGACGATTCGAGCCACCGTTGTTGACATCGTGGCCGGGCGCGGCCCGTCACTTGAGCCCCCGACGATCGATGAAATCATGGTGTGTTGGTTGGCGAGTCGCTACGACAACGACTCGATATGTTCTGCTGGCGCAGTATCGCCATTGGCCGTCACGTCGTACCTGCTCGCCAAAGCCACTCACGCCCCTCGAATGTCGATCATGATGACGAGCGGTGGTCTGGTGGATATTGCGCTGCGTCCGATGTTGCTCGGCCTGGGCGAAGCGCTCGACACCGCGAGCGCGCCGGTGCAGTGCGGCGGCGAAGACACGTATCGCTGGTACTACCAACAGGGCCGCGTGACCTGTGAGGTCGTCGCGTCGGCTCAGATCGATCGACACGCCCGTACCAACAACATCGAGGTCACGAGTCCGAAAGGTCGGCGGGTGCGGCTTCCGGGTCAGGGGGGCATGGCCGACGTCGCCGATCTGCACCGCGATTTCGTCCTTTATCAAACACGTCAGTCAACGATGTCCTTAGTTGAGTCGGTCAATCGCGTGAGTGCGTCGCGTCATCTCATTACTCCTGAGCAGCGTCGACGCGCCGGGCTGGTTGCCGGCGAAGTCGTGCTTATCACCAACCTGGGTATCTATCAGTTAGATCAGACCTCTGGGGAACTGGTGCTGACACACGTGCACCCTGGGGTGACCCTTGATGAGGTTCGTGCGGCGACTGGGTTTACGCTGACGGTTTCGGACAAGTTGATGACCACTCCCGTGCCCTCGCCCGAGGTGTTGCGCGTGCTGCGCGACGAAATTGATCCTCTCGCTATACGGCGACTTGAATTCGTACCCGCTCAGGAGCGTTCCGCGCTGTTGGCTCAGTGCATTGCCGCCGAGCAGGACCTGATCGACCGTTCGTTGGCGCACACGTGACGTCGTGCGTCCTCGCCAACGCGTATTCATCACAGATCAATAAGCGAAAGGGACCAACAACATGGGAATGAGAATCGCAACCGGACAGGCCGCGAGGGCTACGGATGAGTATCTCCGTTGGGCGGCCCAATTGGGCGTGCGAGGCGTGCAGTTCAATACGCCCGACTTGCCTGGCGAGCATCGATGGGAGGAACACGACCTGCGTGCTCTTCGCGAGCGAGTGGAGAGCTTTGATCTTCGTCTCGAGGCGATTGAGAACATCCCCAATCACTTTTATGAGCGGTCCATGCTGGGATTGGACGGTCGAGATGAAGAGATTGAGCACGTCATCGAGACCATTCGAAACATGGGGCGAGCTGAGATACCCATCCTGGGCTTCTGTTGGCTACCCACGTCGGTGTGGCGTACCGAACTTTCACCGACGGGAAGGGGCGGCGCGGTCGTCTCCGGTTTCGATCTGGACGCGGCCACTGATCCCCAGCGGACGAGCGACATCTACATCGCGCGTCGCGATCGTCGCGTGGAGGACCAGAAGGATTCCTGGTCCCGTGGTCAGCACTACGACATCGACATTGAGAGAAATGACGAGGACATGTGGGAGTCCTACGAGTACTTCATGCGCGCCGTTGTTCCGGTGGCCGAAGCGGCCGGGGTCGTCTTGGCGCTGCACCCTGACGACCCACCGGTTCCGTCACTCGGCGGGATCGCCAGGATCTTTCGAAGCGTCGACGCGCTCAAGCGAGCCGCCGACTTCTCGCCGGGACCGGGCTTTGCCTTCGATCTCTGTCTGGGAACGGTGTCCGAGATGGGCGGCGAGCAAGCGGTGCTGGAAGCGGTGAGATACCTAGCGCCTCGTGGAAAGATTTCCTACGTCCATCTGCGTGACGTGCACGGGACAGTGCCCAGCTTTGTGGAGTGTTTCCTGGGGGAGGGCAACTATCGTCCCGCCGTCGTCATCCGCGCCTTGCGTGAGGGCGGCTTCACCGGCTTCATCCTTGACGACCACACGCCCGAGCTCGTCGGGGACTCGTCGTACGGTCACCGCGGACGTTCCTTTGCATTGGGGTACATCCAGGGCTTGATCGAGATGATGGACCTCGACGACGCAGCGGTTGACGTCTGAGGCGACGCCGCGAAGTTACGTCAGCGTCGCGACTTGAGCGACGGAGTCGCGCGTCAGTTGCTCCACGGCGGAGAAGTCTCCCGCGTCGAGACATGACTTAGACACCATCCAGCTTCCCCCCACCGCATAGACAGCGGGATGCGAGAGATAGTCGTTGAGAGTGGCGAGGGTGATGCCGCCGGTGGGCATGAATCGGAGCGAGGGGAACGGGCCGTGCAGGGCGTTGATGACTGGGAGACCTCCTGCGGGCACTGCGGGAAAGAACTTGACGTGGGTCAGTCCGGCGCGAAGCGCGCGCTGGACCTCCGTCGCGCTGGCGACACCCGGAATGAACGGGACGTTCGCGGACTGAGCTCTCTCGATGATCTCGGGATCAAACCCCGGGCTTACGAGAAAGTGCGCACCGGCGCCGATCGCACGGTCGACGTCGTCGATGGTGAGGACGGTCCCTGCTCCAACCAGAATGTCGCCGCGAAGCGCAAGCGAAGAAATGACGCTGAAGCTGGCATCGGTACGAAGAGTGATCTCGGCACACGCCAGACCGCCGCTTACGAGGGCGTCAGCCAGGGGAGTGGCGAACTGCGCTTTTTCGAGAACCACCACGGGAACAACGCGCAACTCGCTCAGTCGTTCTAGCGGGTTCACGCGTTCACACTATCGAGTTCATCACCCTTATCCGACGCCTTCGGTCACCAAAATTCTTCGCGACGAAATTCGTCGCGTGCGTCGCGACCCGTGGGTCGCAGTTTTTCAGTGGGCGAAATCTTCCTGACGTTTCCGTGAGTGTTGGTCGAGGAACGTCTGTTTATATTGTTGAAACACCCTGTCAAGTTTCAGTGGCGAGAACGCCTCCGTGGCGCCTCGTTTCGTTCGCTGCGGTCAATCGCGCGCGATACGTCGGTGCACCATTGGGCGCGTAATTTCAGCACTAAAGTCTGAAAAATATCGGGGCGCAGGCAATCGTGGTTCTTGCCTTAGGCGCGTCAAGGGGTTGAGGGAGTGTCGGGTGAGTGACAAACCGGTCTTGTACCGCGAAGAGGAAAACGTAGCTTTCATCACGTTGAATCGACCCGAGAAGCTCAACGCACTCAGTCCAGAGGTGTTTGGGCTTCTTGAGGACTGCATCACTCGATTTGCCGAGGAAAGTTCTGCCAAGGTCGCCGTGCTTCACGGCAATGGACGTAGTTTCGCCGCGGGCGCTGACATTGAGCACTACGTGGACATCGGGGCCATTGAGTATCTCGACTTCATGCGCACGGGCAATCGAGTGCAGTCAAGATTTTCGGAGTGCGTCAAACCAGTGATTGCGGCAGTCCACGGTTACGCCCTCGGCGGAGGGTTGGAGTTGGCTCTGTCGTGCGACTTCATCGTGGCTGCACCCGACGCCCAGCTGGGTCTGCCCGAGGTGAAGCTCGGCCTCTTGCCCGGCGGGGGTGGCACTCAACGCTTGCCTCGCCTGATCGGCACCATGCGCGCAGCCGAGATGATGATGGTGGGCAAACGAATCTCAGGGGCGCAGGCGGTCGAATGGGGTATGGCTCTTGGGATCGGGGAACACGCCGATGCGCTCGCGGCGGCGGTCGATCTAGCCAAGCGCATCGCGAGGCAAGCGCCGCTGCCGGTGCGACTCGCCAAGGTGTTGTTGCGCTCGGGATCCGATTCGTCGCTGGACGCTGCCCTCGATCTTGAGCAGTCAATGGGAGCGATGGTCTTTACAACCGCGGACGCACGCGAGGGGATCCAAGCTTTCATTGAAAAGCGCACCGCGGAGTTCACGGGCGCGTGAAGTTTGAAGCCCGTGAGGGCGCCTGTGAGGTCGCCGCGATCACCATCGCACACGTTGGATTTGGGAGGTCCACACCCGTTCGAGTGAGCGGCGGCCACTTCTTGCGGGCACTGGACCCTTGTGATACTCTTCCGAAAAGTGAAATCGTCTATGCGTCAGTGAAACAAGTTTTTAGTTAAACGGAATATTAATCTCATATTTCTCGGGGGGACACTGAGGTGAGCCAAGGTCAGAGCGACAATTCGACGCGTCACGACGACGCAGAAATCGTGACAATGCTGGAGGGTGAGCACCCTTTGGCCCATGATTTGTCGCACACTTCTCGTCGCGCTGTCGCCGCGTTCGAAATGTATGAGAGCTCATCCGGGCGTTTCCATGGCCGCGATACCTACGTTGGCGCGACGCGGGATCGGGAGACGGTATGAGCACCGATTCTGTTCCGATGTCCTCCGAGAGTACGCCTGGGCCCCTCGCGCACGTTCGAGTCCTTGACTTCACCGCGCTGGTCCAGGGACCACTCGCCACGCAGATGCTCGGCGACCTTGGTGCGGACGTAGTGAAGATCGAACGAGTTGAAGGCGAGTGGAGTAGACACTGGGGAATCGCCGATGGGCACACTCACGGGCAGACAGACTCGTTCCTCGCTTTCAATCGCAACAAGAAGAGTGTGATCGCGAACTTGAAGGATCCCGACACGCGCCAAAGGATTCTTGAGCGGTCCAAAGACTTCGATGTCGTCGTGGAGAACTTTCGACCAGGGGTCATGGCGAGTCTTGGGCTTGGCTACGACGACTTCGCCGCCGTGAATCCCGGAATAATTTTTGTGAGCTCGTCGGGCTACGGCCAACACGGTCCCTACGTAACTCGTCCGGGTCAAGACATGCTGATTCAGGCACTATCGGGCGTCATGTTCCTGACGGGCCGACGGTCAGACCCTCCCACCGCGCTGGGTGTCGGCATCGCCGACCAATACACCGGCCTGCACATCGTGATTGGAATCCTCTCCGCTCTCGTGCACCGTAGTGTGACGGGCCAAGGTCAGCGAGTTGAGCTGAACCTGTTCAGCTGCATGGTCGCTGCTCAACAGCAGGAACTCACGTACTACATGAATCACGGCACCGTGCCAGAACGGCCCGCTGAAAATCACGGCTCGGTGTGGGCGACGGCACCGTTTGGCATTTACGAGACCAACGACGGTCACCTCGTCATTGCGATGACGCCGTGCCCCATCATCGCGCGCGCCCTGGACATGCCGGAGTTGGCGAAGTTCGATACCAATGCGCTCATGCTTGAGAATCGTCAGGAGATCTACGCCGCCATCTCGACAAAGTTGGCGCAGGGCTCAACCGACCACTGGATCGAAGAGCTGCTGGCTGAAGATGTGTGGTGCGCACCCGTGCAGAACTACGACCAATTGATGACGGACGCTCAGGCGCTCCACAACGAGATGTTCTGGGATGTGGGTATCGGAGATGGTGAGCAGGTCTTCCACACCGTCGGAACCCCCTTCGTCTTTTCGGCGACACCCGCGGCACTACATCGCGGAGTTCCCAACCTCGGCCAACATACGGAGGAATTCTTCGCCCCTCTCTCGCAGGAGTTGAGTTGAGCGACGTGCATTCGCACGCAGGAGCCGGGCACGCGCGACGCTCTCACGCGGAGATTCACGCGTTGGGCGACGGCATCTTCCAAGTGCCGACGGACTATCCGGACGTTTGCAACGCTCCGCTGTGGAGCTACCTCCTGATCAGTGATGACCGTTTCGCGCTCATCGACCCGGGTATTCGCAGCACCTTCGAAGCGACGTTGTCTGGCGCCGTGGAAGAGATCGGCCTCAACTTGGCGGGCGCGGATCTATTGCTCGCGACTCACGGTCATCCAGACCACTCCGGCGGGCAAAGTTCGTGGAAGGATGACGCGCCCGATGCACGCATCGCCGCGCCGCTCGTGGATGCGCCGTGGGTGGAGTCCTTCGATCGACAATGGGTGCAATTTTGGGACGACTATCCCGGCGTCATCGACAACAACCCGTCGCGAGAATTTCTCGCCAGCATGTGCGTTCCGGAGCCTTCGGTAGACCTGCTGTTGCGCGATGGTGACCAGGTGACGGTGGGTGACCGATGTCTCGACGTCGTCGAGACCCGAGGTCACACGCCGGGTCACTGTGCGTTTCTCGACCAACGGACCAAGACACTCTTCACCGGTGACGCGGTGCAGGGTCGCGGTATTCCCGCGAGCGACGGGACGACGGTGTTCGCTCCGCTCTACGTGAACGTTGCAGAAGCGCGCTGGGGGTTGGAACGCCTGCAGGCCTTGCCCTTCGAGCAACTCTGTGCGGCGCACGTGAGCCCGATGGACCGCGACGCGGGGCTGGCCTTCCTTGCCACGAGTCTCGCGTTTATCGATGAGGTTGACGACCTCGCACGATCAATGGTCGAGTACGTCGCTCCTGGCCCGCTCCTCACTCGCGAGCTCGCGCTTCGAATTGGGGAGCTCGTGGGTGCAGAGCCGGCCTTGACGCCGCAGACTGCACCGACTGCTCGGGCGCACCTGTATCAGTTGGCTCGTGAAGGAATTCTCGACGCCGCGTGGATACCGGCGCGAGGTGGTCGGTGATGCTCCGAACGAATCTACGCCACATGTCGTGGCCTGAAGTCCTTAGAAGTGCTTGCCGTGGTGCGACGTTGTCATCCATTCCGATGACGTCACAGCATGACGGACTTTCAATAGGGGGGTTCGCCAACAGGCGAATTAGAGAAAGAGAGAGGAATCAAAGTGGCATATAAGAAGGGCAAAGGTATCGGACCAGCGTTGTTGTCAGTCGTCACATTATTGGCGTTGACGGCGGGCGTGGCCGGAGCCGCGCAACGTGGTACGACGGCGACGTCGAGCAGCACGTCGAGTGTCGGTGCCACGCTCACTGCACACGACCTGAGTCACCCAACAAAGGCGCTGTGCAAGAGCGGTAAGACGTACAAGATTGGTTATGAGGTCTTCTCGAGCAGCCAGCCGTTTGCGGTTTCGGTTTCGGATAGCCTCGTGGCTGCTGCAAAGGCAATTGGCTGTGCCACGGTGATTACCGAGGTCGACAACATGAATGGACCGCAAGCAATTGCGAACGTCAAGACCGAGATCAACGAGGGGATAAACCTCTTTGTTGACTTCCAGGTGTTGGCTCCGTATCAGCAGGCGATTGCGAATCTCCTGAAGGCACATCACATTCCTGCGGTGACGATCGTCGGCGCATTGCTGCCAGGGTTTCCATCGTTGGGGCTGAGCCCGTTCCAAGGCGAAGAGAAGGCCATGCTGGCCCAGGCTGCTTTCGTGAAGGCCAAGTACCCCGGCTCCCAGCCGTATTTCGTCGGTGGGGCTGAACCCGAGAGTGGAGCCGCAGTTCTGGCTCGCTTCGAGGGCGCTAAGGCTGGCTTTGAGAAGGCATTTCCCGGGCTTCCGGCGAGTCACGTCATCGAGGTTGACACCAACGGTACGCAGTCAACGGCGTACTCGGTTGCCAAGCAGGCGGCGTCACGCATTCCTGCGGGGAGCGTTGTCATGACGCAGGCGGTGAACGATGAGGACACTGCTGGTGTTTGGCAGGGCGTCACGGCTCACGGTGGCTTCAAGGCAGTGATCGCTGAGAGCTTCGGTGGCGATAGCTACGGCATGTCACAGGTGTGCAAGAACCCGAAGACCTACGCGGGAGCATGGGACCTCGAGCCGCAGACGTGGGGCCCGACCGCTCTCTCGCTCGTTATGGAGCAGGCGAACGGCCTGAAGGTGCCGGCCACTACCAGCATCCTCGGCGTACAGGCCACGAAGGCCAACGGCCTCGCCGGTTGCAAGTGATGTTGTTTCACGCCCAGGTGAGTCACTAGAGCTCAACTGGGTGGTCCTACTCGTCGGCATTCCCCTAAATGCCGACGAGTAGGACATTTGAATCGCAGATGTTCGCGTCGGCGTGATTCCCAATGGTTTTGATAATGAAAGAGGCCGTGTGAGCACAGAAGAAAAGGGTCAAACCTCGAGTACCGAAGCGGTATTCGAGATTGCAGAAGAGCAACGAAGTCTCGAGACCGAACGCCGTTTAGCCCGCCGCCGCCGATTTTTAGAGCGCGTGCAGCAACAGGGTCTGGCTTTGGTGCTCGTCATAGTCGTCGTCATCATGTGGGTGAGTTCGCCCTACTTCATGAACAAATACAACCTGCTGACGGCGGCCAGCGTGGTGAGCGTCCTCGGCCTCATGGCCGTCACCGAGACCCTTTTGGTCATCGCCGCCGAAATTGATATCTCCATCGGCGGCGTCATGGCGCTCGTGTCGGTCGTCGTTGGTCTACTCGTGGGACACGGAGTAGAAATCTGGCTCGCGGCCGGCGTGGGGATGGTGGTCGCAGCACTCGTCGGAGCGATTAACGGAGTCGTCACCGTCTTCTTTAGGATCAATTCGCTCGTTACGACGTTGGGGACGTTTTCCATCGCAACAGGCCTCGCGTACGTACTGTCGGGAACGACCACAGTGACGATTACGGGCGACGGATTCCAATACCTTGGGAGCGGCTCTCTCTTCTCGGTGCCGGTCGTCGTCTTCTTCTTTTTCGCCATCTGGCTGGTTGGCGCGTATATCGCCCGGTACACCACCTTGGGTCGCCACATCTACGCAACGGGTGACAACATCGACGCCGCCGACCGCTCGGGTATCCGGCCGAACAAAATTCGCATGGGATTGTTTATCTTCAACTCATTGGCGGCCGGATTCGCTGGCCTCGTGGTCACCTCGGAGCTCGTCTCCTCCGCCCCGCAGATTGGCGACCCCTACCTTCTGGCGGTGGTGACCGCCGTGATCCTGGGTGGAGCGAGTCTGACCGGTGGTCGCGGTCGACTGAGCGGCACGCTCCTTGCGATCCTCATTTTGGGTGTCGTGCAAAACGGTTTCGCGTTATTGGAGTTCTCCAGCTACCTGCAGAACCTCGTGACGGGTTGCCTCTTGATTCTCGCCGTACTGGTTGATCAATTTGTGAGAAGGGCAGAACAATGAGCGACACATCCACCCCGCTGCTGGAGGCGAAAGGGATCACGAAGGCCTACGCCAACGTGGAGGCTCTGGCGGACATCAACTTCTGCCTCAACGGCGGCGAGATCGTTGGGCTTGTGGGAGACAACGGAGCCGGCAAATCTACACTCGTGAAGATCCTGTGCGGAGCGCATCAGCCTTCGTCGGGGCAAATTCTGATCGATGGCGAACAGGTCACCTTTTCGTCGCCGAAGGAATCGCGAGAGCGCGGCATTGAGGTTGTGTACCAGGACTTGGCGCTCGCCAACGAGCTTTCGGTCGCCGAGAACATCTTCTTGGGTCGAGAGATGAAGTTGTCGGGTATCCGAGGACGACTGGGCGCAATGGACCGCAAGGCGATGTACGAATCGGCAATCGAAACGTTGCACTCACTCGCCATTGAGATCAAGAGCGTGGAAACCCGCTGCGGAATGATGTCCGGTGGTCAGCGACAGGCGGTTGCAGTGGCGCGCGCCATCATGTGGGGATCAAAAGTCCTGCTCCTTGACGAGCCGACCGCAGCACTGGCCGTTGCAGAGTCCGACAAGATCGCGGGACTCGTTGCGGGCGTGAAGGAGAAGGGCGTCGGGGTCATCCTGGTCAGCCACAACTTGCCCCAAGTGCACGAACTCTGCGACCGCGTCGTCGTCTTACTGCGCGGCCGGGTCGTGACCGAGCTTCACCGTGGCCACTACAACATCGACGACTTGGTCAGCTGGATCACCGGCACCGCGTTGCACAAGAAATAGATCAGTGGTCGCCCTCCTCGAGATGCTGCCGCCTCAGCTGGGGGCGATCACCATTGGCAATGAGCACATCGAAGTCGTGGTGCTCGCCAACAAGGGAGCGGACATCTACGCGCTCGTCGATCGTCGAACGGGGACTGACGTGTTGTTCAAGTCGCCGTGGGGAGCACGTCAACCAAGTCTGTGGCCGGAGACCTCGACGTCCCTCGAACGATGGATTAGTTCCTACGCGGGAGGCTGGCAGCTGCTGCTTCCCAACGGCGGCGACGAATGTGTGGAACAGGGGGTCACGTGGGGTTTCCACGGTGAGGCCGCCATGGTTCCCTGGAACGTACTCGAACGTCGCGACGATGCGTTGACGCTGGAGACGAGTCTCGTCACGTCGCCGTTACGAGTTCGCCGCGAGCTGAGTCTCTCGGGTTCAGTGCTCCAAGTGAAAGAGACGGTGACGAACGAATCGACCCAGGACGTTGAGGTGATGTGGTCGCACCACCCCGCTTTTGGTTCGCCGTTCCTTGACGGAACGTGCATTTTGTCGGCGGGTTGTCGAACAGTGCACGCGGACGACGAGGCCCCCGGGACCCTCTTGTCGCCGTCATCGATTCACGAGTGGCCAATGGCCACGTCAGTTGACGGCGAACGAGTGGACTTGCGCGTAATTCCCGACCCAAGCGAGCCTCGAGCGGTGTTGGCGTACATGAAGGAATTCAGTTCGGGATTTTTTGCAATTACCAATCCGACGCTAGGTCTCGGAGTGGGGATTCGCTGGCCCTTGGACGTCTTTGACAAGGCATGGCTGTGGCAAGAGATCCACTCGGGAGAGGGATGGCCGTGGTTTCAACGCGCCTATGTCGTTGCGGTAGAGCCCGCTTCGTCCATTCCTGGCCACGGCATTCAATCGGCGCGCGCCAAAGGTGAGACCTTCGTCACGCTACAAGCCGCTGAATCGCGTGAGGTGGTTCTCGAAGCCGTCTTATTTGAAGGAAGTACCGCAGTTGAAGGGATCACCGAAGGCGGTGTCGTGAAATTCGCGACACCGTGAGCGACGTATTTGTGATTGGCAAACAGTTGATCGAAACGTCAGTTAGGGAGATGAGGAAGTGACTACCACTATTCAGCAGAGGTTCGCCGGCAAGGTCGCGATCGTCACCGGCGCCGGAATGGGCATTGGAGAGGCAGTCGCACGACGTCTCGCCCAAGAAGGGGCGTCCGTAGTCATCTTCGATTTTGACGAAGCAGCGGCGAAGAAGGTCACGGCCGAGATCAACGCGTTAGGACAAAGTGCGGTAGCGGTAATTGGCAGCGTGAGCGTCGCGAGCGACGCGCGTCAAGCCACCATTGTGGCGGACGAAGAATTCGGTGGCGTGGACTATCTCGTGAACAACGCGGGGGTCGTCATCTACGGCGAGGTGCCCGAGTTCAAGGAAGATGACTGGGACACCGTTGTCGACACCAACCTGAAGGGTCAGTTTCTGATGTCGAAGTACGCCATCAACTCCATGCGTTTGCGTGGGGGCGGAGCCATCGTCAACCTGTCCTCGGTGCAAGCCTTGATCAGCCAGCGCGAAGTTGCTGCGTACGCGGCGTCCAAAGGTGGAATCGTGTCCTTGACCAAGACGCTGGCACTCGACCACGCGAAGGACATGATTCGCGTGAATGCCGTGCTGCCGGGTTCCGTTCGGACACCAATGTTGCGCCACGCCGCGGAGCTCGCCCCAGGGGATCCAGAGGCAACGGTCGCACAGTGGGGCAAGCTGCACCCCCGTGGCACCGTCATTGAGCCCGACGAGATAGCAAACGTAGTGGTGTTCTTGTTAAGCGATGAGGCGAGCGCGGTGACCGGTGCTCCTTACATCGTTGACGCTGGCCTGTCGGCGCAGTCGGCCTTTTAGGGATGGGAAGCGGCGGGAAAACATGGTCGGTCGCATGGTGAAGCTCCGCGGTTCATCGTGGGATCACCCTCGGGGACACGCTCCGATGGTCGCGACCGCCATGGAGTACGAGGGCATTCGAAATGGCGAGGTGTCGATTGAATGGGTGCCGCGAACGCTCAAAGAGTTCGGAATGATGTCGATTGAGGAGTTGGCTCACGAGTTCGACTTGATCGTCATGGACCACCCTCACATCGGCACAATGGCCGAGTCGGGATCCGTGGTGCCGCTCGAGGACTACCTCGACGCCGCGACACTCGACGCCTTGGCTGAGGGCTCACCAGGTCGATCGCACCAGAGCTATCGATACGGTGGGCGACAGTGGGCGTTCGCAATCGACACCGCCTGCCAGACAAGCGCCTGGCGACCCGACCTGCTCGACGTTGCGCCCGTGACGTGGACTGACGTCATGGCCTTGGCGACGACGGGACTCGTGATGTGGCCGCTTTGTGCGGTCGACGCGGCTGCGAGCTTCATGACACTTACCCAGGCTCAGGGCCAGGAGTGCGCGATCACTCGCGATCGCTTCGTGGAACGCGACGCGGGCCGCTGGGCCCTTGGGACCATGCACGAAGTGGCGCGTCACAGTGATCCCCAGTGCCTTGAGATCAACCCGATTCATATGCTCGAGGCGTTGGCTCATTCTGACGACTTCTCGTACGCGCCGTTGTCCTTTTGCTACGTGAACTATTCGCGCGATGATCACACCGGAAAACAGGTCGCGTTCGGAGACATTCCCTCGAACGCACCGGGGGCGACGGCGCGCGGCGCGTTGCTCGGTGGTGCGGGTCTGGCGATCTCATCATTCAGCGATTCGATTGACGAGGCACTTGCGTACGCGAACTACGTGGCCTCGGGTGAAGTGCAAAGCGGGCTGTACTACTCCTCGGGTGGTCAACCGGCGCACCACGCGGCGTGGTCGAGCCTCGACCTCGACCAAAGGTCTGGCGGATTCTTCTCGAGCGTGGGCGGCGTGCTCGAGCGGTCGTGGACGCGCCCCAATGGTCCTCAGTTTGCGGAGTTCCAAAATTCCATGATCGACCTCTTCGACGACTGGTTCGCCGCCGCGCAAACACCGGATAGTTTCCTCGACAGATTGGATGACATCTACCGCTCCTCGCTCACCGCATCGGGGTTGGTTCCCTGATGAAGGCGTGTGGGCAACGGGAAGAGAGCACGTCGGCACCCGTTCTCATCGCGAGATGGGACGGCGCCGACCATCTCGATATCACTGGGGGCGAACGATTTTCTGTGGATGGAATATGGACTGCTTTATGCAATAATTGGGCGGTATCTCTCAGAGAGAAATGTGGGGCATGACGGCTAAGGCAGAAGGTACAGCGTCGGTCCCGTCACAAACTTCTCCGACGCGGGCGACCAAAGCTGAGGACGACGCCGCCAAGGCTCCGCGTTCGTCTGCGGTCGAACTACTCAATCTGATTGAAGAGTTGGCTCAGTTCGACCGAATCGGGGTGACGCGTTTGAGCCGGCACTTGGGGATTCCCGTCGCGAATGCCCACCGGATGCTCCGTGTCTTGGAACGAACGGGTTTCGTCGAGCAGCTGAGTGACTCCAAGGAATATCGCTTGACGTTGCGACTGTTCGAAATTGGTTGCCAGATCGCTAATCGTACGACGATGCGCGACGTGGTCACCGTGGAGATCGAGCGCTTGGCGCAACAGGTCGGTCTGACGACGAGTGTTGGTGTCCTGGTCGATGACTATGTGTTGTACATGGTGAAGGTCGAAACCGACGAACTTATCTCGCTGAACTTGCGAGCCGGAAGTCGGGCGCCCGCCACCTGTACCGCGCTGGGCAAGGCGATGTTGTCAATCGATGAGCGGGGCTTTCGCAACATTGTGGGCGAGGGTCCCTATGAGGCGAAAACCGAGTACTCCATTACGTCATTCGACGACCTGGCGGCAGACATCGCGACGACGCGGCAGCTTGGATATGCCGTCGAGCGTCAGGAATTGAGTCGCGGCATGTGGAGTGTCGCCGCACCAATCCTCGGTAATCGGCATTCGCAAAACGGTGCGGTGTGCGCTACGACCTACGGCGTTGAACTGAGTGCAGACGAAATTGAGCAACTCGGTAAATCGGTGGTGTCGTGTGCCGCTCGAATCACTCGACGCATGGGCGGGCTCAGTGATTTGCATTCATGGGAGGTCGCGCGCGCGGGTTATCCGCGTCCGTAGCTCGGATTCAAGAGTGTCAGTCAAGTCTCGCACTACCCGAAGAAGGTGGTGGATCGAGGATTGACGAGTAATCCGCTGACGGGCTTCGAGATTCGACGCCGGGAGCTTTGAGGCTAACGGCGTTTGCCGTGGTCCGCTGCCGAAGTCTTGACTTCAATTGCCCGGTCATTCCTTCGGTGGCAGTGCTTCCGACAGGCGACGAGCAATCTCGTGGATGGCTTCTTTTGAGAGGTTGCCAGTCTCTGCGATCTTTCGCGACAGCCCGTTTGGTCCCGACACAAAGACTCCTCGCATCGTGAACGGCTTGGCAAACCATCCCCATTCCGCGTCCGTGAAGCAAACGGCGCTCGAGACTTGAACTTCGGGGTCGCCAAGTGCTGTGGTGACTGACCTCACCTGCCAGTCGAGTCCTTCCAAGACCCTGGATCGGTCGCGACCTCCGACGTAGAGTCTCATGTCAACCTTAAAAAAACCGCCAACGTCGCGCTGTTGAACGAGACCGGAGTAGTTCTTGGCGTCAACGACCCAGACGCCTGAAGAAGCAATGATCAGGTGGTCGATATTGCCTCTCGTACGGGGCACCTTTCTGTCGTTCAGCAGGATGACCCGATCCCCCAAATTCTCCTGAACGTTCTTCGCGAGTTTTTGCTCCCCGATCGAACCCTTCTTCCACGCGGTGATTGATTGAGGATCGTCAGTGAGGAATTTCACGACGCTGGCGAAGCGGCCGTACTTCGCATCGATGAGTGCCTCGCGCTTCTCGTGACGTCGTTGGTACTCCTCAAGCGCCGACCGTCCCGCTTCCCCAGTCCGCACGTCCGGTGCTTCAAGGGATAGGGGTTCGAGGGCGGTCGCGGCAGAAATATTGTCTACGGGCAGGGGCTTGGCCGAAGCATCGTGACACGACTGGCACGACACGGTACGCAATTCACTGCTCCACCACGCGACCGTGCCGACAACGAGTTCAACACCGCAAACGGCGCAGGCGTCAGCACGACGAAGACTCAGACGCTTCGTGCTCACAGCGTTGCCCGAGGTGGTGCGACGAGACTCATCTGGACGAGATTAGAGCGCCCGTGTCACGGCAGTGGCAGAAGATCGAGAGCGCTCCACATGTGAAGGAGATGAGAAAGTTCGACATCGTCCCCGTTGCACGCTCTTCATTGACGTTGCTCACACTTATGTACATCGTGTCGTCGCGGTCTCAAGTTCAGAGCCACTTCTGTCGAATCTCCTTGTCACACATCGCGAGTCGTACTTTGTGAGTTTCGAAATTTCGCGATCGCTTCAACGTCGGAGTGAACATGTTGTCGACTTACGCGCGCGAGTGTGTACTCGAAGTTAAGAAATCAACAACGCGAATGTCACGTATCTCGATGTGTCATTAAAAAAATGTCACGCGCTGTGTTACTTTCCGATTCGATTCGAAACTCTTTTGGGGGATCAATGCAAACACAAAGTACATTTGCGAATGAGTCAGTGGTGAAGAAGCACCGTGCGACGATTGGTTATGCGAAGAAGACGTCGGTCATTGCCACGGTGACGTTGGTGGCGCTCTTCGGTAGTGCCACACTCACGAGCGCGGCGTCCGCTAAGGCAGCGACGAGGCCAAAGACGCAACTCACGGTGGCGATCTCGACACCGTCCACGCTCTACTCCGTTCTGTATGTCGCACAGCAGAAGGGATTCTTTGCGAAGGAGAATGTCAAAGTCAACATCCTCGTTGACGGTTCCGATGGGGCGACCGATCTCGTGGCGGGTCGAGCCGATGTGGAACTCGCAGGAACAACCGAAGGGTTCTCCGCCGCTGCCGGGGGCGAACCGATGAAGATCCTGTACGCCAACACGGTCGGCGATATCTCGGGCGCCGTCTTGGTAGATGCCAAGTCGAAGTACAAGACGCTGGACAGCTTGGCGGGCAAGACGGTGGGCGTCATTGGAGTGGGCACGTCTGCCTATGGCAGTGCGGAATTCCTTTCGTCACGGATCAAAAAGGCCGGTCTTGCCCCGCTGAACGTGGTCGGACTCACGAGTCTTGGAGCGGTGCAGTCGGAGCTTGCTTCGGGCGCGATTGCTGCAACGGTCGGTCCTCTTGACTTCTTTCCCACGCAACTCGCGAACAAGTCAGTACGCGTATTGGTGAACCCCACCACGCCCACCGACTCCGCACTCCTGGGTGGAAAAATCGTTCCATCATCAGCGGTCGTCTTGTCGAAGACCGTCGCGAGCAAGCGCACCGCGCTGACCTCGTTCTTGGCGGGAATGGTTGACGCGGTGAAGTACGTACACGGAGCGACACCGGCCAAGATCGCCAGCATCTTGAAGACCAACTCCGCGTTCGCCCCGTTCTCACTGTCTGATCTCACACAAACCGAGACGCAGGACAAGCCCTACTTGTCGTCAATCAGTGGAGAGATCTCGAGCTCGCTGTGGAGTCAGTCGTTGGCAACGTTCAACGCCTGGAAGCTGCCGGTCAATCTCAAGGATCCGATCTTCTCCTACAAGTCCATCATTGACATGGCTCCCTTGGAAGCGGCCATCAAGCTCACCAAGAGTTGATGACGGCCGGCTCTCGAGAGGGCGTGTTCAGCGCAACGTCTACGGATGATGCTGAGTATCTGGTTCGGTTAGATGACATTGTCTACAGCTATGCGCCTGACAAAGAAGTTCTCTCTGGCGTAAACCTCGGGATTCACTCCGGCGAATTCATCTCTATCGTTGGCCCGAGCGGGTGTGGGAAATCGACGCTGCTCTCATTGATCGCAGGTCTCGCGAAGCCGGACAGCGGTGCCATTCGATGGGCCGGTGGCATGAGCCGGAGCAAGACGCGACCGCTCTTCACGTTGGTCTTCCAAAAGGACACGTTGTTGCCCTGGTTGAGCGTTGAGAAGAACGTGAGCTTTGGCCTCCGGTATCTCGACATCACGAAGGAAGAGGCAGCCGCGCGGACCGATCAGCTGCTCTCGCTCGTCGACTTGAGCCACGTGCGTCACCAGTATCCGGGCAAGCTCTCGGGTGGCCAGCGGCGACGCGTGTCGCTCTTGATGGGCATTGCTCCACTCCCACACGTGCTGCTTCTCGACGAGCCCTTTAGCGCACTTGATGAGCCGACCCGCATTGGCATTCACGCCGAGCTCCTCAAGATGACACACGAGATGGGCATCACCACGATTCTCGTCACACACGACATCGGAGAGGCTGTGTCGCTCTCCGATCGAGTCTGCGTGATGAGCTCATCACCGAGTCGCGTCGCTTCGGACATTCCCATGTCGTTCGAAGAACCGCGCGACATGATGATGATCCGCGAATTGCCGGGGTACCAAAAGTCCTACAGCGAAGTCTGGCGCGACCTGCGACTGCAGATACACCCCACGGTTGAGCGATGACGAGTCTTAGAACGAGAGGCGACGACGCCGAGACCACGAGTGACCCCGCCTCGGCGAACACGAGTCAACGCCCCAAGCGCATGAGCGCGTGGCGATCGAGTACCCGCGGCGAGTCAGTGACGGTGCTCTTCTGGCAGCTCGTGCTATTTTTCGGGTTTTTGGCGGGCTGGGAGTGGCTACCGACGGTGCCATTTCTGAGCAAGCACTTTTTGTTTTTCCAGCGTTTCTTCATCAGTTCGCCGATTGGTGTGGCGAAGATGGTCTTCTATTTGGCGACGGGAAAGAATTACATTGCGACCATTTGGGGACCGCTCGGCCACACGCTTAGCGCCGCACTCGGCGGCACCATCTGCGCGATCATCTCGGGTGCGGTGCTCGGCCTGCTGTTCAGTCATAACGCATATTCGTATCGGATCTTTCGTCCGTTCATCGTGGCGCTGAATGCGGTTCCGCGAGTCGCCATTATCCCGATCATCATCATCCTCGTGAAGTCAGCGGAGATGACCGACGCGGTGACCGCCTTCACCGTTGTCTTCTTCCTGGTGTTCTTCAACGCGTTCGAGGGCGGGCGTTCGGTGCCGATCGAAGTGATTCAGAACGTCAAGATCTTGGGCGGCACCGCGGCCACAGTTCTCTGGCGCGTGCGCTGGCGTTATGTGCTGGCATGGACGTTTGCGAGTCTTCCCAACGCTGTGACCTTCGGCATCGTCGGGTCCGTGACCGCAGAGCTCTTCACCGGTTCGAGCGGCATCGGGCAGATTCTCATTGCCGCGGTTGACGAAGCTAACGCCGCGCTGACCTTTGGCGTGGTCACCGTACTCACCATTTGCAGCTTGTTGCTGGTGATGGGATCAGATGTCGCCCGTCGACGACTCCTCGTGTGGTGGGACGGCGGAGGTCGTTAGTGATGCGAGGCCAATCCGTTGCCACCTCGTTTCAGCGGGTTGCCCTTCGCCACGGTCGCTCGTAAGTGGGTGCGAACCACGGGAGTTATCTGAACGTGCGGGTCGTGTGATGTGTTCGATACAGAAGGAGTGTTTCCATGAATAAGCCAAAGGCCCTGAGAGAACTGTTACGCCGACCCGGCATCGTGGTGACGCCCGGGGCGTATGACGCCCTTTCTGCGCGACTCGTCGAGCAAGCCGGATTTGAAATGGTGGCGGTCACGGGAGCCGGCGTCGCCGCCAGCAGACTCGGCGCACCCGACATGGGTCTTGTGACGATGAGTGAAATGGTCGACCAGGTCGCCAACATCGTCAATGCGGTGGACGTTCCCGTATTCGCGGACTGCGAGACGGGTTTCGGCGGCGTGCTGAACGTGATGCGCACGGTCCAGGCTCTTGAGCGTGCGGGCGTCGCCGGGCTGTTCCTTGAAGATCAGACGTACCCTCCTCGGTGCGGGCACTTCGCGAATAAGAGCGTTATTTCAATTGACGAGATGGTGCTAAAGATCAAAGCCGCTATCAAGGCGCGAGAGAACCCAGACCTGATGATCATGGCGCGAACCGACGCCCGCGCCGTCGAGGGTCTCGCGAGCGCGCTGACGAGAGCTCGCGCGTATGCCGAAGCGGGAGCGGACAGTCTGATGGTCGAATCTCCGACGACGAAGGAAGAAGTTGCGGAGGTCGCGGCGTCGCTCGCCGATCTTGCTATTCCTCTGAAGGCGAACATGGCCGAGGGTGGGTCAACGCCCCTGCACACCGCGGCGGAATTGGAGTCTCTCGGGTACAAGTTTGCGCACTTTCCCGGAGCCTGTCAGAAGGTCGCATTGAAGGCAATGTCAAACTTCCTCAAGGAACTTCGAACCTCGGGGAGCATTGATTCCTACTTCCCATCCAAAATGGCGACCTTAGATGAGCGAAGTGAGATCCTTGGACTTCAGAAGTACATGGACATCGAGAAGATTCTGATGGGCGAATTGAGCGCCTAGAGAACGAATGCGGTCTCGCTCATGCACTCAGATGCCGAGCATGAAGTCGATCATGAGGTCTTGCACGGCATCCACCATGTCGCCGCCACTGGCGGTGCTGCAGCCTTGTTGTTGTGCGGCTCTGATGAGCGGCGTCATTCCATGCCCCGCAATCACATCGCCAACGAACATCGTCGGGGTAAGCAGTGTCGCGTCGAGGGGGAGCGGATCTCCTTCCCCCATGCCGAGTGGAGTCGCGTTAAACACTAAATCGCAGCCGGTCGGGTCTGACGATCCAGAGATCACTCGACCATCATCAAGTTCCGGTAGCAGTGCGAAGAGGCTGGCGACGTGAGACACGTCGGCATCGTGGACAATCAGTGCGCCGACGCCAGCTTCAAGAAGTGCGATGGCGATCGCGCGGCCTGCGCCGCCTGCACCGAGAAGTAGCGCCCGCGCGCCCTCGACGCGCGCACCGTTGTGCTTTTGCGCCTTCACGAATGCGAGACCGTCGAGCATGTCGCCGTGCCAGGTGCGGTCGGGATTGCGCCGTAGGACGCTCACGACTCCCAGCAATCGGGAACGCCCGGAGCTGGTCGAACAGTGGGCAAACGCAGCGAACTTATGCGGCATGGTGACAAGAATGCCGTCCACATTGAGGGTGTCGGACAGGCCCGTCATGACGACGTCGAGATCGTCCTCGCTCACGTGCATCGGAATGCACACGCTGTTATGTTCGCGCTCCACGAACGTGCGGGTCAATCGTGCGGGAGACTCGACGTAGGTGACCGGGTCTCCAATAATTGGAAACAATCGCGTCGCCCCGCTGAGTTGGCTGAACATGTCGACCGCCTCATTCATGAGTCAGAAGACGCGCCTCCAGTCGCTCCTTTACTGCGGGCCATTCGTCAGCCAGGATGGAAAAATATACGGTGTCGCGAACGTACCCCGTCCACGTCAGACGATCGCGGCGTAGGATTCCTTCCTTCACCGCGCCGAGCTTCGCGACAGCGGCTTGGCTGCGTAAGTTGCGGGTGTCGACTCTGAACTGAACGCGTATCGCGCCGCCGTCGAAGGCGTGTTGGAGCATCAGCAACTTTGTTTCCGCGTTAGCGGACCCTCCACGCACATCGGGACGAAGGTACGTCGAGCCGATCTCGACTCCGCCTTGGTTGGCCAATCCCGTGTAAAAGCTCGACATGCCAATCACGTACCCATCCGAGCGACGGCGGATGGCGTAGGACAACCGCTCGTTGAGGGGAGCGCCGCACGCGACACCCCAGTAACTGTCAAAGCCATCACCAGTTGGATTGATAGGCATGATCGCCCACGCTTCTGCATCGGAATCGATGGCAGCGCGAACCTCCTCCTTGAGTTGAGGAGTGAACGGCTCCAACCGCACGAAGCGGCCCGCCAAGACACAGAAGTCGAGTTCCACTCAGATGTTCTACCGCACTTCGATATCACGGTGATTGATCACGGTGGGTCGCACCCGCAGAGTGAGGGATCGGTTCACCACCGCGTTCGCGACCGGAGCCGGTGGCTTCGGTCGCGAACTGCGCGAGGGAGTCGATTCGTCTGAGGCCGCGTTAACTTCAGCGGACCAAAAAATTCGAGAGATGCTGCCGCACGGCAAAATGGTGCCGGTGACTCGCGGACCGAGTCCTCGTTTCGCGAGACTGCGCCGTCGAGCGCCGACGTGATGGAGCGGCTTCGGCGACCATTCCGGCGATTCGATCGTTTGCCAAATACTCAATGGTCTTCGGGTTCATGTCTTCCGTCCTCTCCTGAGTAATTCCAGGGTTCCGGTGATCCTTGAAGAAATCTTCGCAGTGGGATGTGACATCAGAACCACGGAAAGGTGACGTCTGGAAACCCAAACAAACGAGTTACGAACGTCGAACGATATCCGCGAGCCACGCTTCGGCCGTCGGGATGTCAAGGCCCGGATTGAGGTTGAAGCGGTCGGGGGCGAGAGAATCGATCACCCACTCGGAGGCGAATGCGTCGCGCAACTCGCCTTCGCTGATCCGGCGCGGACCCCAGTCGCCGGGCTGGCGGTCACTGAAGCACATGAGGTGGAGATGGCCACCTGGGCGCAGGACGGAGTGAAGAGCAGCGACGTACTGGATGCGAGCATCATCGTTGTCAAAGACGTGGAACAGCCCACTGTCGACGATGGTCTCAAATGTCTCGCCGAGTGTGACGAGGCGGAGTGCGTCGAGAACCTGAAAGCGCGCGTCGACGTGCCGCTCGGCGGCCTTGTCGCGAGCGATCTCGATAGCGCGTGGGGAGATGTCGATGCCGAGGGCCGGGGCGCCCTGTCGGGCAGCGAGGATCGTGTGCTCGCCCGTGCCGCAGCCGGCGTCGAGCAGTGCGCCGTTGAGTGCGCCAGCCCCGGCGAGGCGGACGAACGCCGGCTGCGGGCGGCCAATGTCCCAAGGCGGCGGTTCGCCCGCGTACGAATCATCCCAGTCGTGCGGCACTTCAGCTGACGTCACATTCCGTCCTCTCACATCGCAAGCGATCTGCATGACGCTTCGCGCGCTGACCGCTCGCCGTCACCATCATTGCAATCTTTGCTGCTGCTGATCGAGGTTGTCGGCTACGCATCCGAATTCGGAGGATCGGTCAGCTGATGGCCGTCTGCGGCCGCTTCCTCGTTTCCTGAATGCTGATCAAGTTGCGCCTCGAACGGCGCCGCTCAAGGGATCTTCGTAGCGAACGCGGACGCCTCCGAGTTCGCTACGAAGGATTAGAACGTCGAAGCGTCGATAACGAAGCGATACTTCACGTCGCTCGCGACCGTGCGCGCGTACGCCTGCTCGATGTAGTCGGCGTTTACGACTTCAATGTCACTCGTGATGTCGTGTTCTGCGCAGAAGTTCATCATCGCCTGGAGATCTTTTATTCCTCCGGCGTTCGAACCGGCGAGGGAACGGCGTTTTCCGACGAGCGTGCCTGCCTTGATCGAAAATGCATTGCTCGGAAGTCCTACGACGACGAGCGTGCCGTTCACTTTCAGCGCCTCCAAGTACGGTGTGAGGTCGAGATCCGCCGAGACGGTGTTGATAATGAGATCGAACGTGCCGCGCAGCTCGGTCAGG
>DASXEU010000145.1:0-4174 GCA_036489935.1 Acidimicrobiales bacterium | reverse complement strand
AGTTTGCGCTTCACGGTCCGCTTTGACATAGGGAACAATGTTAATGGGTAGAGCAGCCCGCGAGCCAAACGAGGAATCTGACGTGGACGAGACACAGGCCGGAGCACTGGTGCTCGTGGCAACACCACTCGGAAATCTGGGTGATCTCTCGGCGCGAGCCCTCGAGCTGTTCCGGACGGCGAAGGTCATCTACTGCGAGGACACTCGCCATTCGCGCGTCCTGTTCAGCGCAAACGACATACCGACCGGTGGGCGCTTGGAGTCACTCCACGAGCACAACGAGGTCGCCCAAAGCGCCCACATCGTCGAACGAGTCCGCGCGGGCGAACTCGTCGTGCTCATCAGTGACGCCGGGACGCCGGGAATCTCGGACCCGGGCAGCCGGGCGGTTGAAGCCGTTGTCGCCGCGGGACTTCGGGTCTCGACCGCGCCAGGGCCGTCCGCGGTCGTCGCCGCCCTGACCGTGAGCGGTCTCGCGACCGATCGCTTCGTCATGGAAGGGTTCGCGCCGCGAAAGGCGGGCGAGCGAGCTGAAAGATACGGCGACTGGGCCCGCGAAGAGCGCACCATCGTCTTCTACGAATCGCCTCAACGGGTGACCGCGACGCTCGGCGAGCTCGCAGGCGTCCTGCCGGACCGTCGGGTTGCGGTGGTGCGCGAACTCACGAAGATCCATGAAGAAGTGATCCGCGGCACAGTGAGCGAGGTGGCGCACATACTGCGCGGTCGCGGCGTCATGGGCGAGATCGTTGTCGTGCTCGAAGGTGCACCGAAGCAAGCTCGTGCCGACGACGGGGTGATTCTGTCCGCGCTCGAGGAGCAGTGGAACGAAGGAGCGACGACGCGCGACGCGGTGGACTTCGTTGCCGAAGCGCTCGGGGCGGCGCGCCGCGATGTCTACCAGCTGGCATTGGAAGCTCGCAAGGGTCGCTCTTCGTCGTAACTAACCTGTTCCGATGGGCCGCTTCTATATAACGACACCCATCTACTACGCCAACGACGCTCCGCACGTCGGCTCGGCGTACACAACGGTCAACGCGGACGCGCTTGCGCGCTGGCACCGACTCGTGGGTGACGAGGTGAAGTTCCTGACCGGAACGGATGAGCACGGCCAGAAAATGGCGGACGCCGCCGAAAAGCACGGTGCCACGCCCATCGAGTGGACTGACCGGGTCTCCGAGCGGTTCCGCGAGGCCTGGGCGGCGCTCAACATCAGCAACGACGACTTCATACGCACGACCGAGCCGCGCCACTACGAGTCCGTGCAGAAGCTTCTCTCGGTGATTTACGAGAACGGGTACATCTACAAGGACGTCTACAAGGGCCTCTACTGCGTGAGCTGCGAGGACTACTACACGCTCGAAGCGAGCGACGGCGGAAAATGTCCGATCCACCACAGCGTGCTTACCGAGATGGAAGAAGAGAACTGGTTCTTCAAGCTGAGCGCCTTCGAAGATCGACTGCTCGAGTACTACGAGTCCCATCCGGGCTTCGTGACGCCCGAGACCAAACGCAACGAGGCCTACGCGTTTGTAAAAGGTGGCCTTCGCGACATTTCAATCACACGGACCTCGATCACCTGGGGCGTTCCCGTTCCGTGGGACGAACGTCATGTCTTTTATGTCTGGTATGACGCACTGATCAACTACCTGTCGGCGATTGGCTACGGGCGCGACGACGACGAGGTGGCGACGTGGTGGCCCGTGTCGAATCACCTGATCGGAAAGGAGATCATTCGCTTTCACTGCGTCTGGTGGCCCGCGATGTGCATGGCGGCGGGTCTGGAGCCGGTCCACCACGTCCACGTGAACGGCTGGCTGCTCGTCGGCGGTGAGAAGCTTGGCAAGACCATGGCGGCAGAGGGTGCCGTCAAGCTCACCGACATCGAGCCGATCGGTCTCACCAAGGAGTTCGGCGTTGATCCGCTGCGTTACTACTTGTTGAGAGAGACCGCGCTCGGCAACGACGGCGAGTTTTCGCTCGAAGGAATCGCCGCGCGCTACAACACCGATCTCGCGAACAATCTCGGCAACCTCGTCGCGCGCGTCGCCGCCGTCGTCACGTCAAAGTGTGCCGGCGTCGGTCCGACGCCGCACGCGGACTCGGCATTGAAGGACGCGGCACGCGACGCAATCGACGCAGCGGCGCAGGCGTGGGATCAGTTCGCACCTCAGCGCGCGCTCGAAGCAACGTTCGAACTCGTCAGCGCGACGAACGTTTACCTCGAAGCACACGCTCCTTGGAAGATGTCACCCGGCGCAGACGTGGATACCGTGATGGGCGACGCGCTCGAGGCAATACGCCTGGTGGCGATACTTGTATCGCCAGCGATGCCCGGCGTCGCGCAGGAGATCTGGCGGCGAATCGGGCTCTCGGGCGCTCCCGATGACGCAATTTTTGCGGACGTCGCCGTCTGGGGGCGGTACTCCGGAGGGCCGGTCGAGAAGGGTGAACCGCTCTTCCCACGCATCAAGAGCGACGAATGAGCGCGTGGACCGACGCGCATTGCCATCTCCAAGACGAGTTCATCGACGAGGGCGTTGACAAATCAGTCGCCGTAATTGCGACGATGCAACGTGCCTATGACGCCGGTGTTGACCGAGTCGTCATCGTCGGCACCGGAGTCGCGAGCTCGATGGAAGCGCTCGAGTTGACCGCGCTCGAGAGTCCGGTCGAACTGTTCGCGACGGTTGGATTGCATCCCCACGACGCGAAAGAGGACGTCACACCGATCGTCGAGCTCGCTCGCGCGGGACATGATCGTCTCGTGGGGATCGGTGAGTGCGGGCTTGATTATTACTATGAGCACTCGCCGAAAGCCCAGCAACGCCAAGCGTTTTCGACCCAAATCGCCCTCGCGAAGGAGCTCGATCTCGCGCTCGTCGTGCACGCCCGGGGTGCCTTCGATGACCTCTTCGACATCTTTCGAAGTGAGGGAGTGCCACCACGGACGGTGATCCACTGCTTTACGGGTTCGCCCGCTGAGGCGGAAGGATGTCTCGAGCTCGGGTGCGACATTTCCATATCGGGCATCGTCACGTTTAAGAACGCGGACGATCTGAGAGCAGCCGCCAAACTCGTGCCGCTCGAGCGACTGCACGTGGAAACCGACAGTCCATTTCTCGCGCCCGTGCCTCATCGCGGCAGGAAGAACGAGCCCGCGTGGGTGTCACTCGTCGGTGAATACGTCGCCGGGTTACGCGGCGAGGACCCTTTGGCGTTCCAGGCCGCCACGTCGCACAACTCCGCGCGCCTCTTCCAATTTCCGACAAAATGAGTCCAGAACCCATAATTTAAGCGGTATTTGGTATCCGTTTGCCACCGGCGACGGCCTCTTCTAGCGTGGGAGGGCGGGAATTGCCTAGATTCCCACAGTCCTGGCGGAGGACAGATACTGAGCAAACTACGACGAGGGACACTTCGGTGTCCCCGGTTACTTCGTACCATGACGGCCCTGGTGGCCGCGTCACTGGTACTGATCGCACCCGTTGCGTCGGGCGCGGCCGGGCACGCACCCGTGCGCATGCCAAATCTCGTCGGCCGCTCGCGACTCGCCGTCTATCGAACGATGCGACACGACGGTCTCTACTTCAATACACGCGGCCCCGGAAGCGCGAACGATCACTGGGCCGTCGTCGCGTCACAATCACCGCTGCCCGGGACCCTCATCGCCTGGCACGGCCAAGCGGCCCTCACGGTCTCCGCGACTGCGCCCCATGCGCCACGCACGGTGCCGCGTTTGATCGGGATGTCGCGGGCGAGCGTGTACGCCATGATGCGTCAGGACCAACTGTTCTTTCGCACCGTCGGACCAGGGAGTACGACGGGCAGGTGGGTGGTCGCCCTCAGCCAGTCGCCCCGTCCGGGTACCCGGGTCGCCTGGCACGGCGAAGTCGTCATTCACGTCTCGACGAGACGTCCCGTCGTCAAAAAGCCGGTCGTCACGGCCACGGTGCCGACCGCTCCCGTGTCGGGCATCGTCAATGGTTCGAACTTCAAAGTCGGCGTCGCGACCTGGTACAACTATGTCCCCGGTCACTGCGCGACGTGGTACTTGCCCAAAGGCACGCGCATCACGGTGCACGATCTGACGACGGGCAAAACGATCACCTGCATCATCAGTGATCGAGAGGCCCACGAGTCCGATCACGTGGTCGATCTCAATTCAACGCAG
>DASXEU010000099.1:0-5383 GCA_036489935.1 Acidimicrobiales bacterium | reverse complement strand
CGCTCTTTGCTGTGGTGCTCGTGCTGTTCGCACCAGTCTCGACGCCGCTCTACATGGAGCTCGTCGCGGCGACGGCTGTCATCACTGGGATCGCGGTTCTCTGCGTCGGGCTCTTCAAGCTCGGATGGGTCGCCGACTTCTGGTCGGTCCCGATCGTGACCGGATTTCTCTGCGGTATCGGCGTCATCATCATCGTGCACCAACTGCCGAGCGCGCTCGGTATCGCGTCGGGGGGCACGAGCATCTTCCAACGTCTCCACACCGACTTCAGCCAGCTCGCGCACGTGAGTGCCTGGTCGATCGCGATCGCCCTCGGGACGCTCATCGTCCTGGTAGTGGGCGAGAAGGTGAACGCTCGAGTGCCGTGGGCGCTTGGAGCGATCGCGGTCGCGATCATCCTCACGGTTGCCCTCGATCTCGTACATCACGGCGTGACCGAGCTCGGTTCCGTGCACGTGGGTCCGCCCGCATGGCATCTGCACTGGCTGACCTCGGGCCAATGGGGGGTCGTTCTCACGACGTCGGTAACCCTCGTGATCGTGATCCTCTCCCAAACGGCGGCGACGTCAAGAACCGCGGCGGATGAGCTGGGCGTTGACACCAACCTCAGTCGGGACTTCGTCGGCGTCGGCCTTGCGAACGTCGCGGCGGGCCTCGTCGGAGCCTTTCCCGTCGACGCGTCGCCCGCACGAACGACGGTTTCTCGGCTCGCCGGGGGTTCCACCAAGCTCGTCGGGCTGACCGCCGCCGTCATCGCGATCGCCCTGTCACCCCTCGGGAGCTACGCCCACACGATTCCGCTAGCCGCCCTTGCGGGCGTTTTGGTCTTTATCGGAGCGCGACTCATCAAAATTGGTGTCATGGCGAGGGTGCTCCGCTCGAGTCGGGTTGAATTTCTCTTTGCAATGATCTCCGCGCTCGGGGTCATCTTCATTGGCGTTGAGCAGGGGATCGCCATCGCGGTCGGACTCGCGATCCTGGACCAGACCTGGCGCTCGGCGCGACCGCACATGATCGTGCTCGGACGACGCGAGGGAACGACGAGTTGGGAGCCGCTCAGCGACGACGGTGTGACAACCGTTGACCACGCGCTCGTTGTCCTCTTCGATAACGATCTATTTTTCGCTAACGCGGGCATCTTTCGTCGTGAAGTGCATGACGTCCTCGCCAAGTTCCCCGCGACACGTCACCTGGTAATTGACGCGGCGGCCATGGCCGAAATCGACTTCACCGGCATGACCATTCTCTCCCAGGTCGTGAGTGACCTGGGACGCGACGGCATCAATCTCTCGTTCGCGCGCGTCAATGGACGCGTGAAGGGCGAACTGGCGAAGTCCTTCGATCCGACGATCCGTACGCTCCCGACCTACGGGAGCGTAGACGCGGCGGTAGTGGCGCTGAGCCCGGCTTAGCTTGCCGCCAATTGGCGCAGCACAAAGTTGAGCACGCCGCCGTGGCGGTAGTACTCAGCTTCCGTCGGCGTGTCGATGCGCAGTCGCGCTTCGAACGTGAACTGCGAACCGTCCTCTCGCGTGACGTGCATAATGACGGTGTTGACGGTCTCGCCAAGGTTGAGCGGCTCTAGCCCCGTGATCGAGATGATCTCGGTGCCATTGAGCCCGAGCGTCTCTGCGCTCTCGCCCGGCAGGTACTGCAGAGGGAGCAAGCCCATGCCGACGAGGTTGGAGCGGTGGATGCGCTCAAAGCTCTCCACGAGCACCGCGCGCACACCGAGGAGCTTCGTGCCCTTGGCGGCCCAGTCTCGACTTGACCCGCTGCCGTACTCCTTGCCGCCAAGAATGACGAGCGGCGTGCCCTCTTCGGCGTAGGCCATGGCCGCGTCAAAGATCGACATCGGCGTGCCCTCGGGCAGCTTGATGGTGACGCCGCCTTCGGTGCCAGGGGCCATGAGGTTGCGTAGACGAATGTTGGCGAAGGTACCGCGCATCATGACTTGGTGATTACCGCGGCGCGTGCCGTAACTGTTGAAGTCCTTCGGGTCGACGCCCGCGTCAATGAGGTACTTGCCCGCGGGGACGTTCGGACGAATGTTGCCCGCGGGAGAGATGTGGTCGGTTGTGACCGAGTCGCCGAGCTTTGCGAGCACGCGCGCATCGAGCACGTCACTGACGACACCCGGCTCCATCGTGAGTCCCTCGAAGTACGGGGGCAGCTTCACGTAGGTCGACTTCTGGTCCCAGTTGTAGGTGACCTCGTGGGTCGTCGGCACGGCGCGCCAGCGCTCGTCACCACTGAAGGCGCTCGCGTAGCGCTCTTCAAACATCTGGGGCGTGATGGACGCGCGTACCGCGTCCGCGACGTCGGCGTCAGTTGGCCAAAGGTCGGCGAGGAAGACTGGCTGACCATCCGAGCCGATACCGAGTGGTTCGCTGCTGAGGTCGATGTCGATGGTGCCTGCCAATGCGTACGCGACCACGAGGGGCGGACTCGCGAGGAAGTTCTGCTTGACATCTGGATGAATACGACCCTCGAAGTTGCGGTTTCCCGAGAGCACCGAGACGACGGAGAGGTCGTGCTCGTTGACCGCGTCCGACACACCATCGAGCAGTGGCCCCGTGTTGCCAATGCACGTCGTACAGCCGTAGCCGGCGAGGTAGAAGCCGAGCGAGTCGAGCGGTTCGATGAGCTGAGCGCGCTCAAGGTAATCGGTGACGACGCGACTGCCCGGGGCGAGCGACGTCTTCACCCATGGCTTGGCGGTAAGCCCGCGCCGGACGGCCTCCTTCGCGACGAGCCCTGCTGCAACCAGCACGGAGGGGTTAGAAGTGTTGGTACACGACGTGATGGCAGCGACAACCACCGCGCCGTCCTTCAAGTCTTCAGCCGCCTCGACGCCGTGGACTTCCAATGGCTCGCGTCCGAGAGCGTCACGGAACGCGCCTCGTGCGCCCGAGAGTGAGACTCGGTCTTGGGGACGCTTCGGTCCCGCGAGGCTCGGCTCGACGGTCGTGAGGTCGAGCTCCACGTACTCCGAATAGACCGGCTCGGGCGCGTGCTCGTGGTGCCAGACGCCTTGAGCTTTCGCGTACGCCTTGACCAATTGCAGCTGCGCTGCGGGTCGACCGGTGAAGGCGAGATAGTCGAGGGTCACCTGGTCGATCGGAAAGATCGTGCATGTCGCGCCGTACTCGGGTGACATGTTGCCAATGGTGGCACGCGTCTCGACCGACAGTGACTTCACGTCCGGTCCGAATGCCTCGACGAACTTGCCGACGACACCGTGTTGGCGAAGGAGCTGGGTGATCGTGAGCACGACGTCGGTCGCCGTGACACCCTCGCGGGTTGCGCCCACGATGCGGAGTCCGACGACCGGTGGAATCAGCATGGAGGCCGGCTGGCCGAGCATGCTCGCCTCGGCTTCGATGCCGCCAACGCCCCAGCCGAGGACGCCGAGTCCGTTCACCATGGTCGTGTGCGAGTCGGTACCAACGACCGTATCGAAGTAGGCGACGCCTTCGAGGTCGAAGACGACCTTTGCCAGGTGCTCAAGGTTGACCTGGTGACAGATGCCCATTCCCGGGGGTACCACGCGGAACTGCTCGAAGGAGCTCTGCGCCCACTTCAAAAACGTGTAGCGCTCGGCATTGCGCTGGTATTCGATTTCGACGTTCTCTTCGTAGCTCGTCGCCGTTCCGTTGCGCTCAACGATGACCGAGTGGTCAATCACGAGCTCGACGGGCACGAGGGGGTTGATCTTCTTCGCGTCGCTGCCGAGCGCCACGATCGCATCGCGCATGGCGGCGAGGTCAACGACGGCGGGAACGCCCGTCAGGTCTTGCATCAGCACGCGCGCGGGGGTGAAGGCGATCTCGCGAGCGTCGTCCCCAGCCGCTTCACCGTGGGCGGACGGCGTCTCCGCCCAGCGCGCCAGCGCTTCGATGTCGTCAGCCGTGACTTTCACACCGTCTTCGCTGCGAAGCAGATTCTCGAGGAGCACCTTGATGGAAAACGGCAGGCGTTAGACGCCGAAGGGCCTCAATCGCTCGCTCTGGAGTGCGTAGTAGGTAAGCGAGCGACCCTCGACATCAAGGGTGCTCTTCGTCTGAAAGGAGTCGAGCGAGGAGGTCATACGACCATTCTGCCGTGTTTTGTCAGAAGCGTTCCGCGCCCAATTCGTGACAGCCTGGTGGCAGGTGCGAGAATGTTCGACGTGACGTCGACCTACGAATCGCTGCAGATTCGGCTCCAGCAGGCCTTTGACACCCTCGAGGTGGGAGCCGACCCGGTGCTGCGAGTCTCCGAGCGCAGCGACTACCAGGCGAACGGTGTGATGGCCCTTGCAAAACGCCTTGGCCGCCCCCCTCGTGAGGTCGCCGAAGAAATCGTGCGAGGGATCGACGTCGCCGGTGTCGCGAGCGTGGAAGTAGCCGGGCCAGGGTTTTTGAATCTGACGCTCGCCACAGAGTTTCTCAACGCTCAGCTTCGATCGCTCACGACCGACGAACGGCTCGGCATCGCTCCTGTGACACCGAAGCGCGCCGTGATCGACTACTCGGCGCCGAACGTCGCGAAGGAGATGCACGTCGGACACCTCCGTTCAACGGTGATCGGCGACGCGCTCGCGCGGATGTATCGATTTGCGGGCCACCAAGTCATCGCGCGAAATCACGTCGGCGACTGGGGCACGCCCTTTGGGATGCTCATTGAACACCTGCTCGACCTTGGCGAGGATCAGGCCATTGCGACATTGTCGATTGGCGACCTCGACGCGTTCTACCGCGAGGCGCGAGCCAAATTTGAGGCAAACGATGCGTTCAAGGGCCGTAGCCGTGCGCGCGTCGTGGCGTTGCAAGGCGGCGATCCGGAGACCTTGCGACTCTGGCACGTGCTCGTCAATGAATCGATCGCCTACTTCAGCGCCGTCTACCAAAAGCTCGACGTCACCCTCACCGCGATCGACGTCGTTGGAGAGTCCTATTACAACGAGCAGCTGGCGGGCGTCGTGCGCGATCTCGACACGGCTGGTCTGCTCGTTGAAAGTGACGGGGCGCTGTGCGTCTTCCCGCCGGGCTTCGTCAATCGCGACGGCGAGCCGCTGCCGCTCATCGTCCAAAAGCGCGACGAGGGATACGGCTATGCGGCGACCGACCTCGCGGCGCTGCGCGATCGCCTGTCGACGCTTCACGGCGACGAACTGCTCTACGTCGTCGGTGCGCCTCAGGTGCAGCACTTTGAGATGGTCTTTGCCGTCGGTCGCATGGCCGGCTGGCTGCCTGACACCGTGCGTTGTGAGCAGGTCGTCTTTGGCAATGTGCTCGGCAAAGACCACAAGATGTTCAAGTCCCGCGACGGCGAGACCGTCAAGCTCGTCACGCTGATTGACGAAGCGATCGAGCGCGCGTACGTCATCTTGGACGACCGT
>DASXEU010000036.1:0-16947 GCA_036489935.1 Acidimicrobiales bacterium | reverse complement strand
CATGCCGCCACGGTCAAAACGGGCACTTCGTCGACCGACGGTACGTCACTCGAGAAGATCTCGGTCGCCACGAGCGAGGAGCTCTTCGTGCTCAACACCACGTAGGAGTCGTGCGGAGTAAGGGTGACGTGCGCCCCCATGCGTTGGAGGACCGTCACAAAGCCAACGCGCTCCGGCGATGCGTCGACACTCAGCACCTCCAAAGAGGCGTCGGTGTGAATCGCTCCGAGGACGGCGAAGAAGGCCGCTTGGGACGGATCGCCCGGCACGTGCCAGTCGCGCCGGTGCGGACGTCCCGGGGAGAGTGTGATCTCTCGGCCCTCGCCAACGTCACTACTCTGGATCGTGATCCCGGCATGACGCAACATGTCCTCGGTCGTGCGCCTCGTGCGAACGTCCTCGCGCACGTGCGTCGCGGCGTCGGCACAAAGCCCCGCGAGGAGGATTGCGGACTTCACCTGCGCACTCGCTGTGGGCACGTGGAAGTCGGCCGCGCGCGGGTGCTCAAGGCCTGTCACCGTGAGCGGCGGGGTGGTCGTTGGGCCTTCGCCCGCGATCGCGATGCCCATCAGACCGAGCGGCGTCGCGATTCGGTCCATGGGGCGCCTCGAGAGCGACGCGTCACCGACGAGACGATGCGTTCCGGGAATTGCGCCAACGATGCCACTCATGAGGCGCATCGTGGTACCTGAGTTGCCACAGTCGAGGTCACCTGACTCGTGACGAAGTCCATCGTTCGGACCGCGCATGTACGCAACACCGTCTTCGTCGTGGCGCGTCGCCCCCAACTGCTCCAAGATGACGCTCGTGGAGACGACGTCGTCGCCCGGCGACAGTCCCGTGATCGAGCTCTCCCCCGGCGCGAGCGCGCTGATCATGAGCGCGCGATGCGAGGAGCTCTTATCACCCGGGACGCGAACGGAGCCGCGAAGCCGCGTTGCGTGGACGACGCGCTCGACGTCGCTCATTCGTGGCCAACCTGGAATCCACGATCAACGAGGGTTTGGCGAAAGGATTCGGCCTGTCGTTCGTCGATGGCGAGCAACAGCGTGCCGCTTGAGCCCTCAATGCCGTGGGCGATCTCGATGTCGTAGATGTTGACGAGTTGCTCCGACGCGGCCATGGTGACCGCCGCCAGCACACCGGGTTGGTCGCTCACAGCGACTCGCAGGTAGGCAAGATGCTCCGAGTGAAGTGCTCGACCGGGCAGCTGTCGCCGCGCGGACGCGGCGCTCATGAGACTGTCCGCAATGGTGTCGTGATCGTCGCACGACAGCGCGACGCGAAGGTTGGACAGGCGCTCCTCGAGGGCTTGCAGCGATTGGCTGATTGCCACTCGATTCTCGAAGAGCACGTCGGGCCAGATACTCGGGTCTCCGGCAGCAACACGGGTCATGTCGCGAAAACCTCCCGCCGCCAGCTGCAGCAAGATGGCGTCTTGTTCGGCGATTCGACTCGCTTCGTTCATGAGTGCGCCCGCAAGGAGGTGCGGCACGTGGCTCGCAACGGCGACGAGGCGATCGTGGTCGTCAGCGTCAACGGCGACAACGTTGGCACCAAGCTCGCGCAAGATCCCGTGCAGCGTGCCGTACGTTTCGGGCTTCGTATGCGACGTCGGCGTGAGTACCCAGGTGCATCCCTGGAAGAGATCGGCCCGCGCGCCCGCGAGCCCGCGGAGCTCGGAGCCGGCCATGGGGTGACCGGCGAGGAAGCGTGGGTCAGTGACCTCATAGACGATCGCTCCCTTGACGCCCGCGACGTCGGTGACAATCATCGAAGGATCGGTGCGCTCAGCGAGGATCTTCGACGCGGTGTCGGCGACCACGCTCGCGGGCGTCGCCACGATCACGAGGGAAGTCTCATCGTGTAGTTCACCGCCCACGATGACACCTGCGACCATCGCCGCGTCGACGATGGCGACATCGAGGTCGGTACCCGAGACGGTCCATCCTTGTTCGCCAAGGGCGAGGGCAAGTGACGAACCGATGAGCCCGAGACCCACCACGTGCGCGCGTCGACTACTCGGGGAGATCATCGCGAAGCGACCCCGCGTCGCGCAGGTAGACGTGACGCAGTTCGTCGCGAGCCAGTTCGGTGTATGCGTGGAGCAGTACTCGCACCGTGAGGGGCATCGCTCCGGGCACGTTGATTTCGCTGGCGCACAGGAGCGGTATATCCCCGAACCCGACGCCACGCGCCGCGGTCGCCGGGAAGGACGCCGTCAGATCCGGTGTGGTGGTGAAGAGCGCGCTGATGACGTCGTCGTGACTGATGCCGTTGCGCTCCAACATCGCGAGCAGCAGCTCTTGGGTGACTTCATTGATCTCTTCGGGCGTGTTCGCTGCGCACGTCGATGCGCCGCGAAGTCCTCGTACCATGGCAAAACTCATGCAGGCATCGTAGAGGCCAGCTCGTCGGTCATCCCAACCGCTTCCATCAACCGACGAACTTCGTTGAGCGACAGTTGTCGAGACACACCCGGCGAGAGTGTCGCATCTTGGAGCGGGCCGATCCGTGTTCGTACAAGTCGCGTCACTTCGTGGCCAACGGCGGCACACATTCGACGCACCTGGCGATTGCGTCCTTCGTGGATCACGATGCGCAGGAGCCCCTCGCTGACGCGCGACACCTGTGCAGGCGCCGTCATGCCGTCTTCGAGCTCGACGCCCTCACGAAGGCGCCGCAACGCGCTTGGCGAGGGGTCGCCCTCTACTCGGGCCAGATACTCCTTGTTGATGCCCGAACTCGGGTGCGTCAAGAGGTGCGCGAGTCGCCCGTCGTTCGTGAGGATCAGTAGACCTTCGGTGTTCATGTCAAGACGACCCACCGGAAAAATCCTCACGGGCGCTTCGACGAGATCGAGCACGGTCGTGCGGCCCTGTGGGTCGGATGCGGTTGTGACCACGCCGTCGGGCTTGTTGAGGAGAAAGTAGACCTTGCTCTGGGAGGTCGGTGCCATCTTGCCGTCGACACAGATGACGTTCACCTCAGGGTCAACCCGGTTGCCGAGCTCGGCGACGCGGCCGTCCACAGTGACCCGCCCGCCGGCGATCAAGATCTCGCACACGCGTCGCGAGCCGTAGCCAGCGCGCGCGAGGGTCTTTTGGAGGCGCTCCCCTTCGTCCAACTACGACACCTCGGTTTCGTCGAAGCGGGCCGCGAGCTCATCGGCCAAGTCGTTGGCGGTTTCAATCGGCGGCATGAACTCCTCAATGGGCGGAAGGTCCGTGACCGTCGCGAGCCCCATGCGATCGAGAAACAGTTCCGTGGTGCCGTAGAGGATCGGCTGACCGGGACCGGGCGCGCGACCCAGCTCTTCGATGTATCCGCGCTGCTCAAGCAGACGCACGACACCGTCAACGTTGACCCCGCGCAGGGCGGAGATCTGGGCGCGCGAGATCGGTTGGCGGTACGCAATGATCGCAAGCGACTCAAGTGCAGCGGAACTGAGGCGGTGCGAGACGTCTCGGTTGGCGAACTTGGCCACCCAGGTGGCGACGTCCGGCGATGATTGCATGACCCAACCGCTCGCGAGTTCGACGATCTGAAAGCCGCGACGACCTTCGAGGTACTCGGTCCGCAGGTACTGAAGCGTTTCGACCACGTCTCGGGCGTCGGCGTCGACAACGTCGGCCAACTCCTCCGCCGAGATCGGCTCCAGCGCGACCGTCAGCATCGCCTCAAGCTTCTGTTCGAGCGATAGCTCATCCCTCATAGCTGTCCACTCCTCCGATGTCGATTCTCGAGTCGGTGTCGATCCACTTGATATCAACGTCACCGAACGTCGTGCCCTGGCCCAATTCCAAATATCCGAGCTTGCACAGCTCCAGAATTGCGAGGAAGTGCACGATGATCTCAATGCGCGTCGTGAGCGCAGACGTCAGCTGGCGAAATGAGAAGCGCCCCATTGTCGGCAAGCGCTGGGCAAGACGGGCGACGGTCTCAGCCACCGTGACGGCGTCAACGGTGACGTGGTGCAGTCGCACGACCGGTACGGGCTTCTCTTCGATACCGCGTAAGTACGCGAGTGCCAGCTGTGCGGTCGTGACGCCAGCGAGCAAGTCAGGAGGCTGGACGACGAAACCGTCATCGATACCGCGTAAGCGCGGATAAGCGCGACTCGCCCGCTCAAAGAGCGAGACGAAGGCGTCCGCCAGTCCCGAGTAGGTGCGCAGCTCGAGCAGCCGAGCGAGCAGTACGTCGCGCTCTTCCCATCCGACGAACTCTTCGTCAATCTCCCCGCTCTCACGCCCGGGGAGCAGACGATGGCTCTTCATCTCCAAAAGAATCGCCGCGACCAGGAGGAATTCGGAAAGGTCATCCATGCTGAGGATGCTCGCCTCGTTGCGCAGCGTGATCACGAACTCGTCGACGAGTGGCGCGAGCTCGATGTCCAAGATGTCAACGTCGTGCGCAGAGATCAGCTGTAACAGCAGCTCAATTGGGCCGCTGAAGGACGGCGTCGTCACGACGAAGGTCACCCGACAACTGTACTGGGTGCCCTCTGCAGGCTCCTCATCTACGATTGAGCGATGAGGATTCTTTCTGGCATGCAGCCATCAGGGGCGTTGCACCTCGGCAACTATCTTGGAGCGCTGCGCCGCTGGGTCGAAGAGCAAGACAAGGATTCGTACTACTGCGTGGTAGATCTGCACGCTCTCACCTTGCATATCGAGCCGTCATCACTTCGCGAAAACACGACCGATCTGCTCGCGAGCTACGTCGCCGCCGGGCTCGATCCCGAGATCTGCACGATCTTCATTCAGAGCCAGGTTCCCTATCACGCTCAGCTCAGCTGGTTGCTCGAGTGTGTCGCGACCTACGGCGAGCTCTCGCGCATGGTCGCCTTCAAGGAGAAGTCCGAACGTCAGGAGGGCTATCGCGTAGGGCTCCTCACCTATCCGGTCCTCATGGCGGCCGACATCTTGCTCTATGAGACTGAAGAGGTGCCCGTCGGCGACGACCAACGCCAGCATTTGGAGCTCACGCGCGACATCGCCGAGCGCTTCAACAACCGCTTCGGTGTGACGTTCGCGGTGCCCGTGGGCGTGCAGCCTCCCGTCGCGGCGCGCGTGATGGACCTCCAGGACCCCACGCGCAAGATGAGCAAATCGGTCTCGAGCCCGCTCGGAACCGTTCTTCTGTTCGACGAACCGAAGGAAATCGAGCGAAAGATCTCGAAGGCGGTCACCGATACCGATGGCGAGGTTCGCTTTGACTGGGAAAAGAAACCGGGAGTGTCGAACCTCCTCGAGATCTACGCGAGCTTCAGCGACGAGACGCCCGCACAGGTCGCTGAGCGCTATAGCCAATACGGCACGTTGAAGAAGGACCTCGCAGCCCTCATGATTGAGTCGCTGGCGCCTCTACGTGCTCGTTATCACGAGCTCCTGACCTCGCCCGACGAGCTCTACAAAGTGGCCGCACTCGGCGCAGACAAGGCGAGTGCGATAGCAGGCCCCGTCTACCGACGCGCCGCGACGGCCATGGGTCTCAGCTAAAGAGCTTGTAGCCACCAGTTCTCGAGGTCTCCAAGCCAGTTCTCGGCGACGTGAGTGACGTAGAACAAGAGAATCAGGCAGATAAAGAACACCGGCAGTGCGCGGGCGCGCAGCTGGTAGTAGCGCTGCAGGTGCCGCGCGGGTATAAAACGCTCAATGATCGCCGAGCCGTCGAGCGGCGGAATCGGAATCAGGTTGAAGACCGCGAGGACCAGATTCACGAGCCCGAGGGCGATGAAAAACAGCAGCGTGTCGTAGGACCATCCGTTCGAGAGCGCGAAGCGGCAGATCACAAAGGCGATCGCCGAGAGCACGACGTTGACGGCAGGCCCGGCGAGCGAGACCCACAGCGCCTGCTGACGCGGCTTGCGCAGGCGTCGCAGGTTGATCGGCACCGGCTTCGCGTACCCGAACGCCGGAAAGTGAAGAAGGACCATCAACGCGGGCAAGATCACGGTGCCGAAGGGGTCAATGTGGCGCAGCGGATTGAGCGTCAGGCGGTGTTGCTCTTTTGCCGTCGGGTCGCCGAAGCGATACGCCACGTAGCCGTGACTCACTTCGTGGAGGACCACGGACGGCACGAGACAGATGAAGTAGAACCAGTAGAACAGGTTGGACAAGAGCTCTACCCTTTACTCGTGCGCTCGGGGATGAGCGTTTTCATACTCGCGCTGCAGGGTGGTCACCGACACCGCGGTGTACAGCTGGGTCGTCGCGATCGACGCGTGACCGAGCAGCTCTTGGACCACTCGGATGTCGGCACCATGAGCCAGCATGTGCGTCGCGCAACTGTGGCGAAAGACGTGCGCACTAATGCGCGTGCGGTCGATGCCGACGAGCAGCGCGCGCTTGTGCACAATGAGGTCGATGCCTTGACGCGTGAGAGGACGCGACCTCGAGTTGAGAAAGACACGAGTGCCCTTTTTGGCGCCGAGCAAGGTCGAGCGTCCGCCGGGTCCGAGGTACTCCTGGAGGGCCGCTTTCAGCGCCCGGCCGACGGGCACGAGACGCTGCTTAGAGCCTTTACCGGTAAGCAGTATGAGCTCCTCGTCAAAATCGAGGTCGTGCAAGTTGAGCCCGACGACTTCGCTGACCCTCGCACCCGTGCCGTAGAGCAGCTCGAGCAGCGCGCGGTCGCGCAGATCAATCGCGCTCGTTCGCGGGACCGAGTCCAGCAACGTGATGATCTCGCGTTCGCTTAGAGGCTTCGGAAGCGAGCGCCCGCGTCGACCGCCGTGCAAACGCGCACTTGGATCAAGGGAAAGATGACCCTCATCGAGCAAGTACGCAAAGAACCCCCGCACTGACGCCGTGTTGCGCGCGACCGTGTTGAGCGAGCGCTTGTGGTCGCGCAGTTCGTTGAAGTAATGCTCAAGATCCTCTTCGCGCACGCCCGAAAGCTCAAGGTGATGATCATCCATCCAGCGCCCGAGGGCCACGAGATCACGCCGATAGGCCTCAATGGTCGCGCGACTGCGCCCCTTTTCGATCGTCATCCATTGCAGATACTCGTCGAGCACCTCGTCAAAGTTCGTCAAGGAAGGTCCCAAAGAGCGTGCTGAGCGCGATCGTCGTCGTCGAGTCGATGGCGAAGGTCGAACGTAGCGTGTCGCGAATTAGTTCAGGCGCAAGCCAGTGGACGCTCGAGCTGGACTCTTCGGGACCCGCCGGATCGCGCTCGCTCTGAGTGATGCCGCGAGCTTCGTAGACAACCATGACTTGGGTCGACCAGCCAGGCGAGTTCATGAACCGACCGATGAGCGTCCACTCGCTCGCCTCGCAGCCGAGCTCCTCACGGAGCTCTCGCTTGGCGCAGTCGAGGGGATCTTCACCGGGAATGTCGCGAGTGCCGGCCGGGATCTCGTACAGCTCTTGATCGAAGGTTGAGCGGTATTGACGGATGAAGCCGACTTCGCCGCGTTCGTTGATCGCAAGCACTGCGACCGCACCAGGGTGGACCGCGATATCACGATCAAACACATCCTCGCCGTGGCGAATGGTGCGCTTTTCTACGTTGAAGACGTGCGAGCGATAGACGACTTCGGCCGCTTCAACGCGGAAGGAGTCACTCACAAGGTGCTGTCAACCGTTGAGGGATCGATGATGTGCGGCTCGCGTCCCTCCGCGCGCACGTCGGCCGCTTTGATCAGACCCAGGAAGAGGGGGTGCGGGCGATCCGGTCGTGATTTGAACTCCGGATGAGCTTGGGTGCCCACAAAGAACGCGTGGCCGGGCAGCTCCACGAACTCAACCAGTCGACCATCGGGCGAGTTACCCGAGCAGCGCAGACCCGCCGTTTCGAACTGCTCACGGTATCGAGCGTTGAACTCGTAGCGGTGGCGGTGGCGCTCGGAGACGACCGTCGCGCCGTAGAGCTCGGCAACCTGGGAGCCCTCATCGAGCATGGCGGGCCACGCCCCGAGACGCATTGTCCCGCCGAGATCGGTGACGTCCATCTGCTCAGCCAGGAGCGAGATGACTGGCGCTGACGAGCTGTGGGAGAACTCGGTCGACTGGGCGTCGCTCAGCCCCAGAATGTGACGGGCGAATTCGATGACTTGGATCTGCATGCCAAGACAGATGCCGAGGTAAGGAATGTCGTTCTCGCGCGCGATCCGCGCCGTGGCGATCATCCCTTCGATGCCGCGCTCTCCGAAACCTCCAGGCACAATGATCGCGTCGAGCTGGCTCAGTCGGTCCGCATCCAATTCAGAGGGAACTCGCTCGGCTTCCAGCCACTCGATCGCGGTTCGTGCCCCGATGGCAAAACCGGCGTGTCGAATCGACTCGACGACGCTCAAGTACGCATCGGGCATGGTCACGTATTTTCCAATGATGCCGACTTTGAGCGTACGGGTGGTGTTGTGGACACGTCGAACGACGCTCTCCCACGGCGTGAGATCGATCGGATGCTCGTCAAGATCGATGCGCAAGGTGTTGCAGACAATCGTGTCAAGACCCTCGTGGTGCAGCGTGATCGGGATGTCGTAGATGCTCGCCTCGTCGACGGCCGAGACAACGGCATTGACGGGCACGTCGCACAGCAGTGAGATCTTGCGCTTCAAACTGTCCGAGATCGGCTGGTCGCTGCGACAGACAATGATGTCGGGCTGGATACCCCGCGAACGCAGTTCGGTGACCGAGTGCTGGGTGGGTTTGGTCTTCTGTTCACCTGACGGCGCCAGGTACGGCACGAGGGTGAGGTGTACGTAACAGACGTTGTCGCGACCGGTGTCGCGGCGAAACTGGCGTATCGATTCGATAAACGGCACGATCTCGATGTCACCCACGGTGCCACCGATCTCGACGATGACAACGTCGGCGCCGAGCGAACCTTGACGACGGATGCGCTCTTTGATCTCGTCCGTCACGTGGGGAATGACTTGGACGGTCTTTCCGAGATAATCCCCACGGCGCTCTTTGGCGATCACGTTCGAATAGATCGAACCGGTCGTGGTGTTAGAGATCTTGGACAGAGACTCATCGATGAAGCGCTCGTAGTGACCAAGGTCGAGGTCGGTCTCTCCCCCGTCGTCAGTGACGAAGACTTCCCCGTGCTCACCGGGGTTCATTGTTCCCGGGTCAACGTTCAGATAGGGGTCCAACTTGCACATCGTGACCTTGAGGCCACGGGATTTAAGGAGTCTGCCGAGCGACGAGGCCGTGAGGCCTTTTCCGAGTGAGCTTGAAACTCCACCCGTCACGAAAACGTATTTTGTCATGGCAAAATTGCGCTTCTCACGGAACAACAGCCTAGCGAGAAAAGTCGGCGGTGGTCGGATCCTCGCTTGAGTTTTCTAGTAATTGTTCTGCGAGCGCGCGCGATTCATCAGTCACGTCATTGCCCGCGAGCATTCGCGCAATTTCACGAACTCGCTCGTCGCCCGAAAGCGCACGAACTGACGTGGTCGTGATTCCACGCTCGACCTCTTTTTCGATGACGAAATGGTGGTCGGCTCTCGCCGCCACGGACGCAAGGTGCGTAATCGCGATGACCTGTTGGTCACGACCGACCTCGCGCAAGCACTCGCCGATCTGTTGGGCCACTTGTCCCCCGAGCCCCGCGTCAATTTCGTCAAAGACGGCGACCATGTCGCGGTGGACGGTCTCGAGCGAGAGCGCGAGGAGTACGCGACTGAGCTCTCCCCCGCTCGCGAGTGTCGCGAGTGGACCCTCTGGCTGACCCGGGTTCGGTGTGAAGAGAATCTGCGCGTCGGATCCGTCTGGACCGTCCACCACGAAGCGCAACGTGGCATTGGACAGCGCGACCCGTCCCATCTGACGTGCCACGGCACCGGTGAGCGCGTCAGCCGCGCCTTCACGCAAGCGCCGGATCTCTTGCGCCAGCTCACCTTCTCGCTGCTCCAATGCCTCGATCTCTTTATCAAGACCCTGAAGGCGCTCACGCTCGCTGGCGAACTGAGCGAGCCGAGCGCGAATGTCGTCACGCGCCGCCAGTGCCGCTTCAACACTGCCGCCGTATTTGCGCGCCACCTTCTGTAGGACCTCAACTCGCGATTCCAACTCCCTGAGCGTCGTTGGATCGAAGGCGTCGGGATCAGTAAGGGCGGCGAGCTCGTGCAGCGCTTCTCGCGCCTGTATCAGCGAGGCGTCGAGTCCTTGGCGGACGAGCTCGTAGGCGTCGCCGTCGGGCAGGCGACTCACGGCGCGCGCGAACTGCGTGAGCACGGACTCATCCCCATCGCTGTCGAGCAGCTGCAGCACCTCGTTCAGCGCGCTTTGACCCTCTCGGAGGGCAGTGAGGCGAATGAGCTCGTCCAACGTCTCATCGAGTTCGTGGGGAGACGCCAACTCGGCCGCGTCCAGCTCGGCGAGCTGGAAGGCCAGAAACTCCACATCTCGCTCGCGCGATCCTCGGTCTCCGCCGAAATCACTGCGGAGCCGGCGGGCCTCGCGTAGTTCATGGCGGATGTCCTCGAGCGTGCTCGCGTCGACCTCCCCACTTTCGTCGACCATACGCAGTACTTCGCTCTTGTTGCGCAGGGACAACGAATCGTGCTGTCCGTGGATCACGATGACGTCCTCGGCGAGCGTGCGCAGGGCCTCGGCGCTCGATGGTGCCCCGTTGAGCGAGCTCCGGAGGCGACCAGAGTCACTCGACTCCCTCGAGAGCACAAGCTCCGCACCGCCACGATCGAAGAGGGCGACGGCGCGGGTGTCTGAGGTGATCGCATAGCGCGACGCGCTCGCGTCACTTCCGAGGCAGAGCCCGAGCGCGCCTAGGAGCAGAGTCTTTCCCGCGCCGGTTTCGCCAGTAATCACATTGAATCCTGAGCCGAACTCGACGCGAGCGTCGTCGATGACGCCGAGCTTGTGAGCGTAGAGCTCGACGAGGTTCGCCTTAGGCATGACCCTCTCTGAGACTGCGGCGAAGACGAGTCGCGAGATCAAAACTGCGCGTCGCGGCGACGTGGACAGGCGTCGGACTCTGGCGAACTTCGATGTAGTCGCCAGGTTCGAGCGAACCGATCGTCTGCCCATCGGCGACCAGCATGGCGGGCTTGTCGTCCACGAGGAGTCGGATCACCTTGTCCACCGGAACCACGATCGATCGTCCGATCGTAAAGTGGGGCGCTACGGGCGTGAGCACCATGAGGGCCAGTGACGAGTCAACGACCGGTCCGCCCGCGGAGAAGTTGTAGCCCGTGCTACCCGTCGGCGTCGAGACCATCACGCCGTCGGCCGAATACGTGAGGAACTCCTCCTTGTCGATGAAGGTCTTCACTTTCACCATGTGCCCGGGACTCGCCCGCTCTACGACGACTTCATTCAGCGCGAATTCGACAAGGTCGGAGTTGGAGATGGTGATCTCGAGGGCGAGACGTTCAGAGACGGCGTCACTGACGAGCGCCCACTTGATGTTCTCCACAATCTCCGTGGAGGGCACATTGAGGAGAAAACCCACTTGACCGAGATTGACGGCAACGACACGCGCTCCGACTTCGTGGGCGAGCCGCGTCGCCTTAAGAAAGGTCCCGTCTCCCCCAAGACTGACGACGAGCGTGTCCGCATCGAGGGCCGGCTCGCCCGGGGCGTCAAAGAGGTACAAGGTTGAGGTGATGCCCTCACGCGCCAGCCGCTCACCGACCTCGTGGGCGAGTTCGACCGCGTCGGTGCGGTTACTAAAAGCGGTAAAGAGCAGTTGAGCCACGGGACACCTCGGACTAATGGTAGTAACAAAGGTCGTCGAGACCAGCGTAAAGAGTGCCGTGAGCGGGGACTCTCACGACGCACCTGCGCAGCTGAGACCTTTCGGTACCCGCCATCCGTTGTACGCGGCCGCCAACGTGAAGACGTTCTCTTGTTCGGGAAGCGTCTCTTCGAAGAGGTTGAAACCCTTGGGGGCATCGACCATGAAGTGACAGAGCGACGCAGTCATTCGCGCGACCGATGTCGTGCGCGACAGCGACATCATCGAGGGATGATTGTGGGCATAGAAGAGCCACGCGCCGACGTTGACCCGGCCTCCCGAGCAGAGCACCGGATAGACGTTGCCGTCGGCGGCGAGCCACACCGTTTGCGCGCATTCGCGCGCGACGGGCGCGACGCTCTCGCCGGGCAAGACCTCGTGATCGTTGCGCAAGGGGCCGTCTGATATCACGAGACCAACAGGCCACGTTGCGTTGGGACTTTGGCTGAGAACAGTCTCAGTTGGCGCGCCCGAGGGAATTTGCAGCGCTATGTAGACACGACCGCCGCGCGCGCGAGCAAGCGATCGCGCCTTCGCGAGCGTGAGTCCCTTGAACGTCGGAACGGCTGCAGCAGCGGACGTTGTCGTCGTCGATGGACTCCCGTCCGTCGACGCAAATGTGAAGACAACCGCGAGCACGCCGCCCGTCAGCAGGATCACCAGCACTCGTTGGGTTCCCCGGGTTCGCACACTCAAGTTGTAGCCCAGATACGAGAATCGCGTAACCGACACCTCAAAAGGTGACGGCTACGCGATTGCTCAGAGACGAAATACGGGACCGTCCAAAAGGTTGCTAGCTGGTCCAGGAGTCGGTCGTGGGACTAGTCGTCGCCGTCGCGGTTCCCGCCGAAGCGACGACGCCGGTCAACGAGGGTAGCGAGAAAAACGTGCCCTCACACGCGGCCGGAGCGGCTGAAGTCATGGTCGCATCGTTGGTGAACGTCACCGTCAAGGTTCCACTTCCGGCCACCGTGAGTGCCGTCGCCAGTGTGTGGGCAGTTCCCGACGTCGCTGTCGCGAAATTCCACGTCACACCACTCGGCGTCGTCGAAATGCATCCCGTTTGGGTTGTCGCGAGCGCTGACGTTGTGTACCCGTTCGCGTAGACCGTGTTCGCGGGCAAAGTGACGCCGGTCACGGTAACGGGAAAGGGGTTCGGGTTGGTGATCGTCGCGACGACGTCACCCGTGCTCCCTGGATAAAGCTGGTTCGTCGCTGAGGGGGCAGCGACCGCCGTGATCGTGAGGTTGCTCACGGTCGCTGACTGGGCTTCGGCCGCGGATCCGGCGTTGAGTCCAACGACCCAGCTGGTCACACCGTACGCAGCCCCACCGACCATTGCCATGCCAGCAACGCCGGATACGACTTTGAAGGCAACGGACCGGCCGCTCAGGTGAAATCTCGGGTGTTTCGTGGTTCGGTTGGTTCGATTCTGTTTCATTGTCTTCTCTCCCTAGTAGTGGACTGCCGCACGTAGTGACTGTCCCTTCGCCCTCTTCATCTCTGAAGACGCACTCAGGAGAGTTGCCCTTGCGTGTTTTATACAGCGTGTATCTTCCCAATAGAAAATCAAGATGATTCCTAACCACGAACAACAGCGTCACAATTTTGATGATCTGGCCAGTAAATGCTGACCAGGGACGCAAGAAAGTGCACTGGAACGGCACTACACAGTGATTTATGCGGTCGCCGCGCACTCCGTTCCGGAGCTCGCCATGGTGAGATAGCCGCCGAGCGTGGACACGGCGGATGCTTCACGGGCGTTGGTGATGTTCGTGCCCGGAAAGGACCAGTTCACTGACTCCGCCTCTAAACGGTAAAACTTCTTTCCCGCGGTGCTGCTCGAATACGTCTCTGTCACCGTCAGCGCGGTCCCAGACGGTTGCGTCGTATCGAGGGCAAACGTGCCCGACACCGTCGAACTGACGAAAATTTCGTACCCGGTGACGGCCGAACCCGCTGTGGACCAGGTCAAGACCGCGCTCTCGCTCGACGACGACGTGCACGCGGCGTTGAATGACGTGGGGTTGGCGCTCGCGCTGGTGATTGCGGGCCGGGCAGCTCCCTCACCCTTCGATCCAGTCTTCAGCGGCGAGATCCAGTTCGTCACGGCTCCCGCGAACGAAAGATTGGCAACGCCAAAGAGCGCGACGGCGACACAGAGCGCGACCAGCGTTCCTGGTCGGTGAAACCGTTTCGGCATTGGGCTAGCTTGTCCAGCCGTCGACCGCGGGAGTTGACGTCGCGGTCCCGGGTCCGCCCGATGCGGCAATGCCCGTCAGTGAGGGCATGGCGAAAAACGCACCCTCGCAGGCGGCCGGTGCCGACGAGGTCATTGAGGCGTCGCTCGAGAGTGTGACGGTGAGTGGATTATTCGCGTTGCCGCTCGGTCCGATGACCAGGGACGTTGTCAATGTGTGGGCCGAGCCGGAGCTCGACGTGGCGAAGCTCCAGCTCACGTCGCTCGTCGAGGATGTGCATCCGCTCTGCGCTGTGGAAAGACTGGACGTCGTGTAACCGGTCGCGTACGTGGTGGTCGTTGGGAGATTGACGCCCGTCAACGTGACTGCGTACGGGTTGGGATTAGAGATCGTGACGACGACGTCGCCCGCTCCTCCCGGGTATAGCTCCGCTGACGGTAATGGCGTTGCCACGCTCGTAATGGTTAGGTTTTGTACCGTTGCAGCCTGTCCCTCGCCCGAAGAACCCGCGCTAAGCGCAACAATCCATGTCGTCGCGCCATACGCCGCGCCGCCCGCGAACACCATGCCTGCCGTGACGGAGATGATTTTCCTGCTCTTCGAGAAGCGGCCCACGCGGCGGTGGCGCCCACTACCACCGGAGGAAGACGCGCTCGATGCGAATCCGGATATCGAGTTCTCCCACGACGCCCCGTCGGCCGCCACAAAGGACGGCACATCTAACAGAGCCAACTCCACGCGACTCGGGACCGACATCCGACCCGGAAAAGCCGTGCGCGCGCAACGCCTCGCTTTGGACGCAAATCCCATCATTCTCCCTTGCCAGAACCGGTTTCGGCGGAAACTAGATCAAAAGTGTATTTGATCGGCAGAGGGATTTAGTGGATGCTTTGCATTTTGTAGATGGAGCAAACAGCGCCTATTCTCTGGACTTTCGCCGAAGAGGAGGCTCGCTGCTCGGTGGGCGTTGGCGAGGCGGCAAGTCTCGAAGCAGATCGGTCGTTGCGGAGGTGACGAGCGCGACCGCGCGCTCAAACGCATCTTCGGTGGTAGATGATGTGGTCTGCACGCCGCTCACCTTTCGCACGTACTGGCGAGCAGCAGACTCGATCTCTTCGGCCGTGGCGTGCGGTTCGAGACCTCTGAGGATGGTGATATTCCTGCACATGTCTCGAGAGTAGGTCGGCTCGGATGACAAACGAAGCAGCACTCGGTAATGTACCGAGGAGACCAGTGAAAGGACCAATTGTGAGCGATTTCAACGCATGGAACGCAAAGGTCATTGACGAGTTCCGCTCGAGTGGAGGGCACCTGGCGGGCGATTTCGCCGGCGCGCCGCTGTTGTTGCTGCACACTCACGGCGCCAAGACGAACGCTGAACGCGTAAACCCCGTGATGTACCTCGAAGATGGCGGACGTCTCTTCGTCTTCGCGTCAAAAGCCGGATCAGACGTGAATCCCGACTGGTTCCACAATCTCGTGGCGAACCCCGAGGTAACCGTCGAGCTGGATAACGACACCTTCGCCGCGTCGGCGGTCGTCCTCCAGGGCAGTGAGCGCGACCGTGTGTACGGGACCCAGGCAGAGAAAATGCCTCAGTTCGCGGAATATCAGGAGAAGACTACGAGGGTTATCCCCGTCGTCGAACTTCACCGAATCAGCGCGGAGTAACGGCGCTGAGCGTCGAAAGTGCCTCAGCCTCGTCCCAGGTGAACCACCGAGAAGTGCCCGGAAGGCCCTCGCCGACCCTCTCCGTTGCCAGCGGTCCCCTTCGCTTCGATGCCACCGTACGGCTTCACGAAAGCGCGCTCCCGCGCGTATAGGTAGAGAGGCTTGCCGTCGTACGTGACCTGAAGGGTTCCATTCGCTCGCCGGATTGTGCCGATATCGCGTGAGGAAACGCCCGCGTCCACGTGTGGAGTCGCCGTCGTTACGACGGGCACCCACGTTCGCGTGCACACTCCTGTGCACGTGCTGACGTTTCGACCGTCGTGGCTGTACGTATAAACGACCACGGCGAACGGGTTGATGTTGGGATCGCCCGTCATGGCGAGCACGCGCGAACCATTCGACAGCGTCGCTCGCCCGAGAGAAACGGGACCGGACACGGGATCCCCATTCCTCGAACTCACAAGGAACCAGTACCCGTGCCACGGAGCAAGCGGATCCACGGTCTCGACGTAGTCGACGCCGAGAGGACGAAACGGTGCGGACGACGGATCAAAGAGATAGAGCGGATGCCCCGCGTACGTGACTTGGTTGCCAATACCTTTGCGGTCCACCGAACCGAGCAGACGCTGCTCAACGCCCGGACCGGCGATCGGAGAGGCGCTCGTTGTAAGCGCAGGCCAGTCGTCAGACGTCACGCCGTCGACGATGTCCCTTTCTGGTCCCGTGCAAGACAGTCGCACCCGCGCATCGGGATTGAGGTCGTAACCCTCGGCTTTCGTCGTCGTGCAGCCGAAGTGCCCACTGGCGTCGCCACTGAACTCATAGAGGGGAAAACCACTGAGCTCTCCCCCATCAACTACGAGGACGGCCCCGTACTGCGAGGTCGTCTCCACGCGTAGCTCGACGCCCTTCGCGCGCGCTGGACGCGGATACGACGCGTAGATAATGACGGCCCCGACCGCCACGCAGAGCACGGCAATGACGATGCGCTTGAAGTTTCGGTCCACGGTATCTCCCGTCATACGTTACGAGGCCCGACATAACGACTGCAGCGCATCTCACCGCATGCAGACGGTGTGGTCGAACACATCACGCGACGCGAGCAACGTCGTTCTTGGGCCGAGGCGCGCCTGAAGCAATTCTCAGCATCGTGTTCGACGTGGACTCGTGCGAGACGCGCTGTGACACGGGCATAAAAAGTGTTGGGCGTGCGTGACATGATTTTTCAAAGTGCAACGTGGCAGATAACGGCTGATAGGTTAACTTTCATCGGATTTACAAAGGGGTCGCCGCTGGTGTCAAGCAAATTGACGCAGACGATAAATAGCTTTTTCGGCGCTCGCGATGAATTCACGATCAAGGC
>DASXEU010000035.1:0-15891 GCA_036489935.1 Acidimicrobiales bacterium | reverse complement strand
GCAGTCGTCATCAACTACAACACGAACCCGGTCGTGAAGGGCGCGGGCAGCGGCTTCTTCCTCCACGTGAGCATGGGCGCGCCCACCCAGGGTTGCGTGTCCATACCCCTCGGGGATCTCGATCGAGTGATGCGCTGGCTCGACCCGTCGTCGCACCCCGTGATCAGCATTGGTGTCGGCGCGGCAGCGCTCGCGATCGTGCGCGAGGGCAGTTAGCTCGACGCGCCCGGTGCCGTGGGCGACTCGGCACGTATGAGGTCCCACGCACGCGTGAGGGCAATGACGAACGACGCGAAGATGATGTAACAAAGGCCGTTCACGGTCCACTCGCGTGCGGGCGCGCGAGTGGACCGCTACGCCTCCCGCGAACCGGCGGACGTGATCATGAACTCTATGTACGACGATGGGACCACAGCTCGACCTTGGCTCGTTTGCCAAAACACTACTGATCGAGGTGCTTGCCGTCCGGCTCGATCGCGGTGTCGACGTCGTTGATGCTCAGGTACGAGATCGCCGGGCAACGAAGACGTCCTCGCCGCGCGACAGAGGACATAATGGGCGAGGGAACGCCATGACGGAACGACCTTCGATATACGAGTACGTGGGCGGGGCAGCCGCGTTTTTCGCGCTGGCGTCCGCGCTCAATGATCGGTGCCTTGCTGATCCAGTACTCAATCATCCTTTCTCGCACGCAGGTCATCCCGAGCACCTCGCACGACTCGCGGGCTATCTCGGTGAAGTGTTTGGAGGTCCGCCGAGTTACTCCGCTCTCGGCGGACACTCTGCGATGCTCTCGATTCACGCGAATACTGGCGCCGATGATGATCTGGCGTCGCGCTTTGTTGTCTGCTTTGATCAAGCCGTCGATGATGCGCACCTGCCCGATGAGCCGGCCCTGCGTCGAGTGTTCCACGACTACATGACGTGGGCAACCAGTGAGGTCCACCGGTACTCGCCGCGTGGATCCACCGTGCCGGACGACATGGAGATGCCTCGATGGTCCTGGGACGGGCCGGTGAGTAGCGTGGTCCCCTAGCCCAGCAGCGGAGGTATCCGTGACCGCGTCACATCGTTCCGAGGTCTTCTCATTTGCCCACGACGTCGTCGAGGGCGACGCTGCTCGCGATCCGATCTTCGCGACGGACGCAGGCATCACGGCGTACGACGATCAGCTGCCGGACTTCTCGCCCGAGGGAACTCGACGTCGCGTCGAAGCAACCAGAGCTACCCTGCGGGAACTGTCGGCACTCGTGGCACGCGACGACATCGATCGCCTCGCGCTGTCGGTCATGGAGGAGCGCCTCACGACGCGCCTCGTGCTCCTCGAGTCTGGCGAAGCGGAGCGAGTCTTCTCCGTAATCTGGTCACCGCTGTCCGATATTCGCCAAGTCTTCGAGTTGATGGCGTCCGACAGCGAGGAAGAGCGCAGCGTGATCACAAGACGCCTAGACCAGGTGCCTGCGTCGCTCGCCAGTTGGCGGCGAACCATTGAGGCGCTGGCGGAGCGAGGCGAGCTTCCGTCGCGTCGTCACGTCCTCGGTGTGGCCGAGCAGGCTGCAACCTACGCGACGGGCACCTTCAGTCGTCTCGCCGAGCGCGCGTCACCCGGACTTGAGAATGACAGCGAACTCGCCCGGGCTGCGCGCCGAGCGGACGCCGCGTGCGGTGAGCTGTCGCGCTGGCTCAGCGATGTCGTTTCGTTGCGCGCGGGCGAGGTCGACGCGTGCGGCGTCGAGCGCTACGGAGTCTGGTCGAAGAACTACAACGGCGCGGAGCTTGACTTTGAGGAGCTCTACGCCTGGGGTTGGGAAGACCTTCGTCGCATCAACGCACGCATGTGGGAGCTGGCACATCAACTCTTGCCCGGCGCGTCGAGTCTCGTCGAGGTCTCGGACTTCCTTGAGCGTGACCCCTCGCGTCTCGTACACGGCACGGACGAGCTGTTGTCGAAGCTCGTCGCGTTTACCGAACGAAGCATCGAAGCCGTAGACGGCGTTCATTTCGACATCGATCCGCGCATCCGGTTTTGTGACGCACGGCTCGCGCCCGAAGGTTCGGCGGCGGCGCCGTATTACATTCCCCCGAGCGAGGATCTCTCTCGCCCGGGTACGACGTGGTTTCCGACTCTCGGCGCAACGACGTTTTCGTGGTGGAGCATCCCCTCGACCTGGTATCACGAGGGCGTGCCGGGGCACCATCTCCAGAGCGCCACGTCCATTCTCGAAGCTGATCGCCAGAGCCGCTTCCACCGGCTCGAAGCGTGGACCAGCGGCTACGGCGAAGGTTGGGCTCTGTACGCCGAACGGCTCATGGACGAGCTCGGATTCTTCGAGGACCCGGGCGAGGAGATGGGCTTTCTCGCGAGCCAGGCACTGCGCGCGGCACGCGTCATGGTCGACATCGGACTGCACCTCCAGTTACGCGCGCCCCGTGACCTCGGTGAGCTCGCAGACCTTGGGGACTGCGCCGGTCAGGTCTGGACACCGGAGATGGCCGTCGCCGTGCTCGACGAACGCGCACTCCAGCCCCACGAGATGTCGGTGTCCGAAGTCGATCGTTATCTCGGCATGCCCGCCCAGGCGATCTCCTACAAAGTGGGGGAGCGAACCTGGATGCGTGCGCGCGAAGACGCGCGGGTCCGTCTTGGTCGAGCGTTCTCCCTCAAGCGTTTTCACGCGTACGCACTGGCGCTCGGCCCGCTCGGACTCGACGCGCTCGAAGAAGAGCTTCGCCAGTGGAGCGGCGACTAACGCGTCAGTCGCGCGCGACGTCCCATTGATGGTGCACCAGGTCGTGGAGGCCGTATCGCACCAGCGTCTCGACCGTGAAGCGGCTGCCGTTCGAGCGCCTGCCGGGGCGCACCCATTCACCTGGCGCGATCGCCTCGACGCGTGTGGCGAACTGGTCCGCCTCAATCGAAAGCTCATCGCTGACCGTCGCAGGATCTTGTTCGCCGTAACGCTCAGTGATCGCGGTCTCGTCTTGATCCCAGTTCTGAAACAAGGGATCGTCCTCGGACAACATCGAGGCAAGTCGTCCATCCATGACGCGACAGACGTCGCGTGCGTGACAGCCATATTCGAGATCGGACCACCGATCCTCAACGACGCGGTCCGCAACTCCGTCGCGGGATAGGACCGTCGTCCACTCGCGCGCGCAGTCGCGAAGCGTCAGGCCGAAATCGTCTCGTGGAAAGTTGGCGGGATCAAAACCGCATTCCGGACACGCGCGCTCGAGCACCCACGTCCAGTCCTTCGTGTCGGGCGTGAGCGGCACGACCGCTTACTCCTTCTCGTTCGACTGAGGGTCGCGGGTGCGCCGACCGAGCAGCCGTAAGAATCCTCGCCCGAATCGGCCAAGGTCGCTGCTACGCCGCGGCGCCTTCTCGTGGTCAACGCGCGACCCATAGAGGCCGCCGCTCGTCTCAGAGATCCCCGCGAGCGGCAAGTTATCCGGCTCAAGGCCCCGCGGGACCTTGCCCAGTTTGCGTCGCGGCTTGCGTGGCTTGTCGTTGGCTTCACCCATCGCGAAAGTCTCGCACAGGGGACGCGCACGGGCGGTCTAGCGATCGATACCGTAGCGAGCGAAGAGGTGCAAGCCTACGAATATCCAGATCATCCAAAAAATGACACGACCAAGAACGCGTATCGCAACCCACGCGCCGATTTGTGGCAGCGAGGCCACGTGACGCCCGTCGCGTCGCGAACGCAGCTCGATAACGAGACTCACCTCGAGCAGCGCGATCCAGGCAATGGTGGCTGTCACTCGCGCACTCCCCGGCGAAGGAGGACGAGTCGGCGCGGCGAGCTGGCACCCACGGCAAGCCACACCGCAAAGAGCACGAATCGCACCCCGTGATTCACGAGTAGGTGATCAACGGTGGTGCTGAGCGTCGGCACGCTCGCCGAGCGGCCGCCGAGCGCAAGTGCGATCGATTCGAGCGCGACCGACAGTATTGCGGCGACCAGCCACGGCGCCGCGCGACGCCACGACATGTGCGATGAGCGCATTCGGTAGTAGTTCGCGATGTCGTAGCGGCGCGGTGAAAAACCGCCCAGAGCTCCGTAGAGGAGCAGCGCGATCAACGACGGCGCGGCAAGAAGCACGTAGGCCGATGGGGAAAATGATCGCGAGCCAGTGGCAAACCACGCGTAGGCGAGTACGACGACTGCGAACAGCGCGCTCGTCGCGCGCTGACGGGAGTTGCCAGTCATTGCGCGAACGTGATTACGACGCCTGTGAGAGAAGTCCCTTCAGCAGCGACTTCGTGATAATTGTCGCGCCGCTCGGCGCCACGATGCTGTCGTTGTTGTGGGTGACGGTCGCTTGCAGCCCGACGCTCGCGTTACCTTGCGTACCGTTGGGCGCCGTGATTGTGATCGACCCGCCCGTCGCGGTCGACCCAGACATCGTGAGCGTGATGGTGTAACTACCCTTCACGTTGCTTGAAGGCGCACTCGTTGTTGTCTCTAGGCGTTCGATGGTCGGCAGCACAGCGGTGACGACGCTCTCGAGGGACCCCGTCTGCGAGAAGCCACCATTGGGCAACGTCGTGTACGGCGTCGTGTTGATGAGATTGGATATCGCATCGAAGATCTTCTTTGCGGCGGCTTGGTCTTTCGCCGTGTCGGTCGTCGATGCGCTCTTCGGGGGAACGTAGGAGTCAATGAAGCTCTTGGGTAGTTCAAACCATCGACCGCCGAGGATGAGCTGCAGGGCACTGACTTCAGACGTTGGCAGCGTCAGTGTGGGGATACTCGTCAACGTGTTCACGTTAATCAAGACGTAGACATTGCCGCCGACCTCACGAACGTCGGCCAGCGCCTGTGTTCCTACATTGACGTTGAACTCGGAATCAACCGCTGAACCCGCTTGCGAGAGCGACCCACCATTCGGGTTCGAGTACTCCATATCGATCGACATCACGCTCAGAACCTGCTGCGCTCGTGTGGTGCCCGCGCCCGACACGGTGCCGGTCAAGTGGACCTGGACGTCAGGTGATGATCCGAGGGAGGAAACGGCCGAGTGGATGGTGGCCGTTGCGCCGCAGGCAGAAAGCCCGAGGGACGCAACGACGAATCCCGCAATCCAAGACGCCTTCACCGCGACCTCCCCGCTGGCGCCCGCTATCCGGCGCGGGCTTATGTGGCTGACGATACCACCGGGGAATCTCCTTCTGTCCCCTCGTTCGCGAGTTGGTAAGCCGACTACCAACGTCACGGGACGACCGCAGCGCCCGTGTTCGAATGCTGCGGTCGTCCCGTGACGGCATGACTCAGCTGATGGCCAGTCCCTCGGACGCGACGGGAATGTTGAAGATCGTCTCGATCGGGGTCAGCGTGCCAGTGCCGCCGATCGCGAAGGCGTCGATGGTGCCCGCGCCACCGCTTTCGACGTAAAGGAACTTCCCGTCGGGTGCGATAACGGAGTCGGTCGTGCCCGCGTGGGCCGTTGCCGCCGCCGCGTTCACGAGCACCGGGGCACCACTCACGCCCTCAGTGAACGAACTGACGGTTCCGCTCCCCGAGTTGGAACCGAAGAAGTAACCGTTGGCTCCAGAGATCCAGCAGAGTGCCGCGGCGCCATCTGTGACGGAGCCAAGTGACGTAAGCGTCCCGCTTGCGTTCACTCGATACGTCGTCACGGAACTGTTCGATGCCTCGGTCGCAACGACGTTACCGGCCGCGTCAAAGGTGAAGGAGAACGGCAACGCGTTGACGGCCGGCGTCACGACGGGGGCTACGCCCAGTGCGCCGTTGTTGCCCACCGAGAATACGTCGTAGGAGTTGGTTGACAGCTTGGTCGTGACGATCAAGTGCTGGCCGTTTGGCGTGTAGCTCACCTGTCCTGCGCCGTGGTGAAAATCTGGCGGCGTCGTGTTCAAAAGTCCGAGCGAACGGTCTTGTCCCGGAAGGGGAACGAGGCGACCGTTGAACCACTGGAACTCGGCAACCGACCCGGCGCCCCCGGCGTTGAGCACCGCGACATAGCGACCGCTCGAAGCAATCGAGTCTGGGAAGAGTCCGCCACTCGGTAGCTGTTGGATTGCCGAGAGGTGGGTGCCGTTGACCGCGAAGACGGTCACGGTGTCGCTGCCGGGGTTCGTTGCGATGAGTGTCGCACCGTTGTTCGCGAGTACCAGTCCGTCTTGACTGGCGAGCGGATCAGCCACTGCATTGGCGGCCGTTGCTCCGTTGCCACCGGTGAGATAGCTGCCGGCAAAAGAAATCGTGCCGTCGATCGACCGAGCGTAGCTAAGGACGCTATTACCGGCGCTGGCGTCAGTCTCGACGAAGAGCGCGGGACTCGAGCCCGACCAGTGCAGTGATCGGTGCGTTGACGCGCCGGCGCTTCCCGCGACGGCGACGCCGAGTCCAAGTGCGAGCACGCTCGCGCTCGCTGCTCGAAGTGATGTGCGTAGTTTCATGTAGGTCTCCTAGATCGGGCATCATTGCCGACAAGCAGTCCTCGCACGAGCGCGCGCGTTACACAATGTTCGCGGGAGCACGTGACCTTCCTCGATATGGTGTCCAGGTGGACGACACAGAGTTGCTGGCGAAACTGCTCACGGGCGACGAACGAGCCTTCGTCGAACTCGTCTCTCGCTACCATCAGCCGCTGGTGCGTGTCGCGCGCTATTACGTGTCGAACGACGCGAGCGCCGAGGACGTCGTCCAAGACACGTGGATTGCGGTGCTCCGTGGGCTCGAACGCTTCGAAGGGCGCTCAACGCTCAAGACGTGGCTCTTTCGCATCTGCGTCAATCGAGCTCGCACGACCGGGACGAAGGAACATCGCACGATCCCCGTCGACGTCATGGCGACGGAGGCGTCGGTAGCACCGAGCAGGTTCAACCAGGGCGGCATGTGGAGTGATCCGCCCGTGCCGTTTACCGACACCATCGACGACGCGCTCGTGAACGGGCCGCTCGTGCATCTCGTGCACGCGTCGATTGCGCGTCTGCCCGCGACGTCGCGTGCCGTTGTAACGCTCCGCGACGTGGAGGGACTATCTACTGCGGAAGTCGCAGAGCTGCTGGAGCTCTCCGAAGCGAATGTTCGTGTCATTTTGCACCGATCCCGCGCAAAAATACGATCAGAGGTCGAAGAATCAGTGCGAGAGGGTGAATCATGAAGTTGATGCCAAGCCAGCTCGTGTGCCAACAGGCCGTCGAGCTCATGAGCGAGTACCTCGACGGCTCGCTGAGGCGTCGTGACCGCCGCCGCCTGGAGAAGCATCTCGCATTGTGCGACGCGTGCACTGCCTACCTCGAACAGATGCGCGCGACCATTGCGGCAAGCGGTGTCGTCGCGCCCGAGGATCTCGCGCCCGAAGTGCTGGAGACGCTCACTGACCTCTTCCGGCGCTTTCGAGACGATACGTAACTTGGGGGCTGACGTCCGCATCTTTCCAGGCGCGACGGGCCCGCCGAGGTTAGAGTCCCACTAGAGCGAGCGACTTACGGGTGCTCGACCAAAGGGGGGCAGTCGTGAAGTCCCAAGAACTCTGGCGCAACATTCACACCGAGCGGGCCAATCTGATTGATTCCTGGATTGGCCTGACGAGCGAGCAGTGGTCTGCCGCCTCCCTATGTGAAGGATGGTCGATCCAGGACGTTGCTGGCCATCTGGTGGGCGCCGCCGAACAGACACCTCCCAATTTCTTTATAGAACTGGCGCAAGCCGGATTCAGTTTCGACACCTTTACGAATCGTGGCGCAAAGAGAATCGCTAGCTCCGGCCCCACGGAACTCGTTCGCCGATTACAAGCGCGCACGACGACGACGAACCATCCGCCCGGACCGGTCTCTGCCATGCTGGGCGAAGTTCTCGTGCACGGCGCGGATATCCGCCGACCCCTCGGTTTGCACTACGACTACCCGCTCGCAGCGATGGTCGAAGTCGCCAACGGCTGGAAGAACATGAACGTGATCGTCGGCGCCAAGCGCCGCATCGCTGGCGTGACATTGAAGGCAAACGATGTCGAATGGACCCACGGGCAAGGTCCCGACGTCGTTGGTCCGATGATCGCCATCCTGCTCGCGATGGTGGGACGCAAGGACGCGCATCGTGATCTATCCGGCGAGGGTCTCGCCACGCTCGCCAGTCGCACTTAACGTCTGTTAGCGGCGCGAACGCCGCCACACGAAACGAAGCGCTGTCCACGTTTCATCGATCGCGCACACTTTGTTGTCGACAAGGCCGAGCGGCAGGGCCGCGTCACGTGCGACATGGTCGGTGACGTCGGTCACGACGCCTGAGGAGCGCTTGGGCCACGCGACCCACAGGGAGCTGTCGGGAACGATGAGTCGGCTGAGTGCGTCGATCTGACGCTCGAGCATGGAGCGTCTCGTGAAAAAGGCGAGCACGACCTCGGCATGACCGCGAGCGCGGCGCGTGAGTCGCACGCCGGGTGGTGGTGACCAGCGGAACTCTGGCGGCGCGTGGAGCAGCGCGAGGGAGCTTCCCTCGGTGACGCCGAGCTTGACGTTGAGCGGCACACCGGTTGAATTCTCCATACCCGCGCCATACTTGCACGCAGTCGCGGTCTCGTAATGTTGGGCCGTGCACGACGATCCCCACCAGCAGAGCGCCCACCTCGCTCACCTGTCCGCCCACGAGATTCTCCAGCGACTGAGCGCCGGGGATCTCACGTCGCTCGACCTCGTTGACACGTTGCTCGAGCGGATCATTGAGGTCGACGCGCCCGAGAGCGACGTCGCGCTCAACTCAATCGCCGCAGTGAGCGCTGACGCGCGCGCGGTTGCTCGCGAGCGAGACGACGAGCGCGCGACTGGTCGGCTGCGTGGCCCACTTCACGGCGTACCCGTCGTCATCAAGGACAACATCGAGGCACGCGGTCTACCGGGACTGGCGGGATCGACGGCGCTCATCGGTCGCCCGAGCCGCGATGCACCGCTCGTGACACGCCTTCGTGAAGCCGGCGCGGTGGTGCTTGCGAGCACCAACCTGAGTCAGTGGGCGAACCTGCGCTCGCCGCGCTCGACGAGCGGGTACTCGGCGACGGCTGGCCTCGTCGCCAATCCCTGGGCACTTGATCGATCACCCGGAGGGTCATCGTCGGGCTCGGGCGCCGCGCTCGCCGCGGGATTCGCACCGCTCGCGGTGGGCACCGAGACCGACGGTTCGATCGTCTCACCGTCATCGGTGAACGGCGTGACCGGACTGAAGCCCACCGTCGGCGCGGTGCCGACGACGCACGTCGTGCCGATCAGTGCGAGCCAGGACAGTCCTGGTCCGATGGCACGCAGCGTCGCCGACGTCGCCTTGATGTACGGCGTGCTTGCGCGCTCGGCGCCCGCCGCGTTCACTTCACCGCCATCGATCGTTGTCGCGCAGAACTGGCGCACGGGACATCCCACGACCGATTCGCTGTTCGATCAACTGGTGAAGACATTCGTCGCGGCGGGTTTGACGGTGAACCGTCGCGACGTGGCGGAACCGGGTGAATCGGAAGGACGCGACGAACTGACCGTGCTGTTGTGCGAACTTGTTGACGACCTCAGCGCGTATCTTGCGGATCGCCCGGGCAAAGGGGTGCGCTCGCTCGCGGACGTGATTGCCTACGAAGACGAGCATCGCGACATCGAACAGATCTGGTTCGGGCACGAGCACTTTCTCGAAGCGATCGAGACTGGTGGCAGGAGGGGTCCGTACTACGCCGAGGCGCGACGGCGAAATCTTCAGTGGGCGATCGAGACCTGTCTCACGCCGGGCATTGAGGGCGCCGACGTGATCATCGCCCCCGCGTGCGGTCCGAGCTGGAAGAGCGACCTCTGCATCGGCGGACACCCGGGTCCGACGAGTCCGGTGACAACCCCGGCGGCCATTGCCGGTTGGCCGATACTTTCACTGCCGATGGGTCTCGTTGATGACCTTCCGGTCGGACTCGCCATCGTCGGTCGGCCGGGGAGCGAATGGATGATGCTCGATGCCGCGAGTCACCTTGAGCGAATCATTCACACGGAGTCGACACTGTCGCATCCGCTCTGGGCGCGGCCGTCTCGGGGTTAGCCCTTGGAGAAGAGCTCCTTCGCGAGGAGAGATCGCATCGCCTCCTGCTCGACGTCGCTCATGTGGGGATCGGTGAGCTTCCATGCGACGACGGCGGGCAGCTGTCGTGCGACCTCGGCGCGGTTGAATCGCTTGAGAAACGCCTTGATCATCCTTGAACGACCGAGCTCGAGGAGCGCTGACTTCGTCGGGCTTGTCTCGACGGTTCCTGCCGACATGAGCAGCCACGAAAGGGCGGCGTCAGCGTTCCCGTCACCGCGCGCGACGTTCGCCCAGTCGATGACCACGGGACCAACGGCGCTGATGAGGACATTGCCGGGGTGAAAATCCAGGTGAACAAGCTGTGTGCCTTCCCCCACGGGGGAAGGGCGAAGCCAGTCGGGTCCGGGAATGTCGTGGAGCGAGTTGTGCAACGTGCCGAGCACGAACGCCATGCGGCGGATCTTCCAGGGACGCGCTGCGAGCACATCGAGCATTGATGGGCCGTCGACCCGATCGATGACGAGATCAGTCTCGTCGTCGCTCATCTCGTACACCTTGGGCGCGGGGAAGCCGTGTTCGCGCACGTACTCCATGATGCGCGCTTCGACCGATAGCGAGCGTCCGCTCCGCGAGCGCCGAAGCACGAGCCCATCTCCGTATTCGAAGATGTCCGAGTCGTGTCCGGACGCGAGCAGCGGACCAGGCTCTCTCACGCGATTAACTTACGCTCGCGCAGTGGACGGCGGGCGGAACACCGCAAAGGGGTCGGTCACGAGGAGCGTGCGTTCGGTGAAACGGTAGAGGGCGGCGGGCCGACCACCCGACGCTGAAGGGGACGCGACCGAGTTGGTCGGCTCGATGATGTGGCGCCTCGACAGCACCCGTTGCAAGTTGGTCGCTGACACGGCGTGACCGAGGCAGGCCGCGTAGATCGTCCGCAGTTCCGTGACGCTGAACACGACGGGGGCGAGTGCGTAACCGATGTTCGTGTAGGTGAGCTTGGCGCGAAGGCGCTCGCGACCCGAATGGATGATCGACGCGTGGTCGAACGCAGTCGGAGGCAGTTCGTCGACCGGGAACCACTCGGTGTCGCTCGGGAGGGAGGGGTTGTGTTCGGATGACACGAGCGCGAGGTAGGCGGTTGCGATCGTGCGCTCGCGCGGGTCTCGATCTACGTCGCTGCGCGTCTCGAGCTGTTCGAGGTACGCAATATCGGTGAGGTCCACCTTCGCCGCCAAGTGGCGTCCGAGGGAGGAGCCGAGACGCTCGACGTCGCTCAGGGGTCCTCCCGGGAGGGCCCAGGCGCCCTCGAAGGGTTCGCGCCCGCGACGCCAGAGCAGGGAGTGCAGATGTCCGTCGCGCACCTGGAAGACCGCGGCGAGGACTTCATGGCGGAAGCGACCTGCGTGTTCGCTAGGCGTCTGGTCCTGATATTGACGGTCGCTCACTGTGCATGGTAACTTAATCGAGAGGTTTTCGCCTAGTAGGCGAAAACCTGAGGGACGGGTGAACACCCGGTGGCGCAGCGTGGCAGTCACGTGAACTACCCACAGTCAGTGAGGTCGAACGTTGAGTACCACAGAGATCGCTCAGAATCCCATCGTCATCGACGACTGGTCACGCGAGGTGCGACGACTCGCACGCGAGCGCGACGCCGTGATCCTCGCGCACAACTACCAGCTTCCCGACATCCAAGACGTGGCCGACCACGTGGGCGACTCGCTCGCGCTGTCGCGCATTGCCGCTGCGAGCGACGCCTCAACCATTGTCTTCGCCGGGGTCTACTTCATGGCAGAAACTGCGAAGATTCTCGCTCCCGAACGGACGGTGCTGATTCCCGAGCCTCGCGCGGGCTGCTCGCTCGCCGACAGCATTGACGCGGTGCAATTGCGTGCGTGGAAGGCGGAGCACCCCGGGGCGGCGGTGGTCGCCTACGTGAACACCAGCGCCGAGGTGAAGGCCGAGTCGGATCTGTGCTGCACGTCGGCGAACGCTGTCGAGATCGTTGCGGGCATTCCCGCCGACCGCGAAGTGCTCTTCCTGCCTGACCAGTTTCTCGGCGCTCACGTACAGCGAATGACCAAGCGCACCAACATGCACATCTGGATGGGTGAGTGCCACGTGCACGCGGGCATCAGTCCGGTCGAGCTGCGCGCCAAGGCTCTCGCGTCGCCCGACTCAGATCTCTTCATTCACCCCGAGTGCGGTTGTGCGACGCCCGCGCTCTGGCTCGCTGGCACGGGCGACCTCCCGGCAGAACGCACCCACGTGCTCTCAACGGGCGGCATGCTTGATCGCGCGCGTGACACCAAAGCGAAGTCCGTGCTGGTCGCGACCGAGACTGGCATGCTGCACCAGCTTCGCCGGGCGAATCCCGCGGTGCGCTGGGAGCCGGTCAACGAGAAGGCTGAGTGCGTGTATATGAAGATGACGACGCGCGACGTGCTCCTCAACTGCTTGCGCGAGGGAGCGACGGAAGTCGTCGTCGAGCCCGACATCGCGCGTCGGGCTCGGCGAGCCGTCGACGCAATGATTGCCGTCGGCTCGCCGTCGATGGCGGGCGAGTGATTCCCCAAGTTCGATTCCTCTCCGCGAGCCGCCCGACGTGGCACGCTCGGGCCGACGTCGTGGTGGTCGGCACCGGAGCGGCAGGTCTCAGCGCCGCGGTGTCGCTCGCTTCGAGCGGGCGACGCGTCGTCGTGCTCGCGAAGGGTGAACTCATGAGCGGTTCTACGCCGCTCGCGCAGGGCGGTCTCGCCGTCGTCACGGATCCCGAAGATTCCTTCGTCGCACACGCGTCGGACACGGTGGTCGCTGCAGCGGGACTCGCGGATGAACCAACCGTGAAGGACTTGGTGCGGTCCGCACCGAGCGTGGTCGACATGCTCCAGCAACTTGGCGCACATTTTGACAAAGGGTCGCTCGGACTGGAAGGCGGGCACTCGCACCGGCGCATTGTGCACGCGGGCGGTGACGCCATCGGCGCCGAACTGCACCGAGTGTTGCGCGCTGCAGTCGGCGACTCGGGGATCGAGATCATGGAACACGCGGTCGCGATCGATCTCGTAACCGATGACGAAGGTCGAGTCGCCGGACTCTTGGTTGGTCGCGTCGGCGCAGCAGGTTCTCTCGAGGTCGGCGTCATCGACACGGCTACCGTCGTGCTCGCGACGGGTGGCTATGGTCAGGCCTTCACGTCCTCAACGAACCCCGCCGACGTGACCGGCGACGGGCTCGCTCTTGCGGCGCGCGCGGGTGCAGAACTCGCCAATGTCGAGTTCGTGCAGTTCCATCCCACAGTGCTCTTTGTTGCCGGCACGCGCGGGCAATCGCCACTCATCACCGAAGCGCTACGGGGTGCGGGGGGCACCATCGTGGACGACGAGGGTCGATCGATCATGCGAGGCGAACATCCGCTCGCCGATCTCGCGCCGCGCGACGTCGTTGCATACTCCATGGTGAAGAGCATGAACCACAGTGGCGCCACGCACCTTTGGCTCGACGCTCGCAGCGTGGCCAGTCGCCTCGCAACCGAGTTCCCGACCACCCTGTCGATCTGCCGGTCGCGTGGCATCGATCCCTCGGCCGATTTGATTCCGATCGCACCGGGGGCGCACTACGCCTGCGGTGGCGTACGAGCCGATCTCGACGGTCGGACGTCGATCGACGGGCTCTTCGCCATTGGTGAAGTTGCGGCGACGGGCGTGCATGGGGCTAATCGACTGGCCTCGAACTCGCTCACGGAAGCGGTGGTGAGTGGCCGGCGAGTTGGTGCGCTGCTCTCTCGTCCCCAGCACGACGCGAATTCCTCACGTCACGTGTCAAGAGCCTCGTCGGGTGCAGGCGTTCGCGCATCGTCGCGATCCTCCCTCAGCGCGGAAATGTCGAGGCACGCCAGCGTGGTGCGAGATCGAGAGGGACTCGAACACGTCCTCTCAACGCTCGATGCGACGCCGTCGAGCGACGTCGCATCGCTCAATCTCGCCACACTCGAGGCAACGAATCTTCACACGGCGTCGTTGTTGCTCGCGTCAGCCGCGCTGTTGCGCGAGGAGAGCCGTGGATGTCATCGGCGGAGCGATTTCGCGAACTCGGACTCTGCGTTTGCTCAGCCGCTGGTTCTGCGAATCGTGGGCGGACATGTCGTGACACGCGACGGCGCCATGGCGGACGCGTGAAGGTAGAACTCGAAGAAGCGATTCTCGCCGCCGGTCTCGACGCGATCGAAGTCGCTCGCCTCGTTGATCTCGCACTCGACGAAGACCTGCGATACGGGCCCGACGTGACGACCGAGGCAACCATCCGTCCCGATCAGTTCGCCGATGCCGACGTGGTCGCTCGCGAAGGTGGCGTCGTGTGCGGTGTTGACCTCGCGCGAGTCGTCCTCGACCGTGTCGGATTTGGGCTTGACGGGATCACGGCGCACGTTCGTGACGGTGAGTCAGTGGTCCCGGGCAGCCTGGTCCTGACTGCGTCGGGCGTGCTGCGCCCCCTCCTCGTCGCAGAACGAACCTTGCTCAATTTTCTGACGCACCTCTCCGGCGTTGCGACGGCGACAAACACCTGGGTTCGAGCGGTGGAGGGGACCGGTTGTCGCGTGCGCGACACGAGAAAGACCTTGCCGGGTCTTCGCCAGCTGGAGAAGTACGCGGTTCGATGCGGCGGCGGCGTTAATCATCGGATGGGCCTTGGCGACGCCGCGCTCATCAAGGACAATCACGTCGCCGCCTCAGGAAGCATCGCGCGAGCGATCGACGACGTGCGGCGTGCTCGCCCGGACATTGCGCTCGAGGCCGAGTGCGACAGGCTCGATCAGGTTCGAGAAGCGTTGGATGCGGGGTGCACGCTTATCTTGCTCGACAACATGGGCGTGGGCGAGATCGAAAAGGCGGTCGAACTCGCCTCGTCGTCGGACGCGCTGCTCGAGGCGAGCGGCGGTATCACGCTCGACAACGTGCGCGCGATCGCCGAGACGGGCGTCGACTACGTCGCGGTAGGGGCGATCACCCACTCGGTGCGTGCGCTCGACCTCGGACTCGATATCCGCGAGGGTTAACTTGGGTAACAGCCTTTCGCTACGCTTCGGCGAATGACAACAAACATCCGACTCGGTTCTGTCTCGCTCGATTGCGCAGACCCTCATGCTCTCGCCGATTTCTGGGCGACACTCCTCGGTGGGGAGGTCGCCTTTCGAAGCGACTCGTTCGTCGCGGTGCAACTCGACGCGATGTGGCTGACGGCGACCACCGTCGAGAACTACGTGCCGCCGACATGGCCTGATGACGAGTCGCCGAAGCAAATCCATCTCGATCTCGCGGTCAAGGATCTCGGTGCGGCGGCGCAGGATGCACTCGCCCTCGGGGCGACGCGCTGCGAACGCCAGCCGGATCCCGACACGTATCTGGTCTTCCTGGATCCCGCTGGTCACCCGTTCTGCCTCACAACGCAAATCCCCGACTAGCTGACGTCACGCTGACGTGCGCGCCATGAACGTTCGCGAGTCACGGCGCGCTTCACGCGAGGTCGATCACTCACTCGCTGAACGATTCTTAGAAACATCGCAGAGTTCCGGGGGCAACGCGGGCGCGCCGACCTCGACGTTCGCATAAGGCGCTGGAACGGTTGCGATTAGAAGCGATCCGTAAGATCGCAGGTTTTGAATACGGGCAACTCTTACGTCGTGAGTGCTCGTGATTTTATTTTCCCTCCGAATGCCGCGGTCGTAAAATTTACGTGACGACACTGCAACAACCGGGTTGTCGTTCTGATTTTCAACACAAGCGAAAAGAGGAATGATTATGGGTTTAGCGGGAATGGTACTAAGTGCAATTTCGGCCGTCACGGGGGCGATCATGTACTTCGCCGTATCGGCGCA
>DASXEU010000159.1:0-4929 GCA_036489935.1 Acidimicrobiales bacterium | reverse complement strand
GAGAGGTCCGACGTGAAGAGGCCGTGTTCGAGCTCCTGGAGTCGATGTTCTGTCGCTTCGGGTAAATCGCTGGTTACATCGCTCACTAGTGTCCTCCGATGACAATGTTTTCTAGGGCTTGGCGAGCGGCCTCGCTATGGGTTGCTTCAGCCTTTAAGGCCTCGAGGAGCTTCAAGATCCACTGTTCAATGTCGACCGATTCACTGCGAATACGAATGCCGCCCGAGAAGTGTCCGACGCTGCATTGCAACACGGGCCCATCCGCGTTCGCTTCAAACTGATTGCCGTCGAGAACGATCTGCACGGAAGAAATGGCGTCCGACTTGTGGAACCTGCCGCCCGCGCGCTGAATACGAAGACGATCGCCGAGGGTGTCCGCGAGTTCGTCGCAGAGTGCCTTTATCAACGCGTGCGTGTCGCCGCTATTGGAGCGAAGCGTCGCTGCAGCAAGGCTCAGATCATAGGAAGCATCATCACCAGTCATGAATCCTCACCTTACCCCTAGGCGAGACACGTCTTCCCTAGCCCTTCGCGGATTGAGCAAAGATCGTTATGGCGTTACGACGTCGCTGATGGAGGCACCAGCTCAGCGAGGCTCTGCACAACAACGTCCGCGCCGTGGGCGTGGAGCTGATCGGCGTAATCGTGACTCGCACCTTCGTCGTGGTTGTCGACGCCGACGACGAGGCCGAAATGACCGGCGCTGCCCGCTTCGACACCCGCCAATGCATCTTCGACGACGACCGCCTCGCGTGGCTGGGCGCTCAGCATCTTGGCGCCCTCCAGATAGCTGTCGGGCGCGGGCTTGCCCGCCAGATTCATGTCCTTCACGGTGTGTCCGTCGACACGGGCGTCAAAGAGGTCAACGATGCCCGCCGCCGTGAGGGCCGCCACAGTGTTCTCGCTCGCAGAGACAACGCCCACTTTGACGCCGTGCGCGCGGAGGAATTTCACGAGCGTGACGGCGCCGTCGTAGACCTTGACGCCCTGGTCTTGCATGACTTTGAGGACCAGTTCGTTCTTGCGGTTGCCAACGCCACACACCGTGCGCGCGTCGGGCGGGTCGTTATCCGTGCCTTCAGGCAGCGTGATGCCACGGGCGGCGAGAAAATTGCGCACTCCGTCCGCGCGCGGCTCGCCATCGACGTACTTCTCGTAGTCCGCCTCGGCGTCGAAGGGCGCGTACGTCGTGCCGGTGCGCTTGCCCTCTTCCAACAGAAACTGGTCGAAGGCCTGCTTCCACGCGGCCGCGTGCACGAGTGCCGTTTGCGTCAACACGCCATCCATGTCAAAGAGCCACGCCTTGTACGCGGTCGGGTCGACCGACGCGGGATCCTTCACGGTTGGTTCGTTCGTGGTCACTTCTCGTCTCCTCGTTGACTGTCCGCCAGACGACGCAGCGGTGCGCGACCAAAAGGCTGGCTCGGTACTTCGTGTGCGCCCTTCACGGGGCACCGCGCTGGACTGGTGACCGGCGATCCCACCTTCAGGGTGATCTCTTCACCGACGTGCTTGATCGTCAGCCCATCCCCTTCGACTAATTCATACATCGTCGAATCTGAGGCCACTGTGACCTTCACGTGATTTCCGCAGAACACGAGATTGAATGCGAGACGTGTGATTCCCTCTGGTAGCTGCGGAGAGAAGCTCAGCGAGTCGGCCCAGCTGCGCATACCCGCGAGTCCTGCGACAAGCGCGATCCACGATCCCGCCAAGGAAGCCATATGGAGTCCGTCGCGAGTGTTGTGCTCCAGATCGTCGAGATCCATCAGTGCCGCCTCGGCGAGGTAGTCATAGGCAAGCGTGATGTAGCCGACCTCGGCCGCCATGACCGACTGCACGCACGCCGACAGCGACGAGTCGCGCACGGTCAGTCGCTCGTAGTAGTCAAAGTTCGCGAGCTTGTGTTCGTCTTTGAAGGCGTCGCCGCAGAGGTACATCGCAAGCACGAGGTCAGCTTGCTTTACGACCTGCTTGCGGTAGATGTCGAAGTAGGGATAATGCAGCAGCAGGGGATAGTTCTCCTCCGTCGTCCCTTCGAAGTCCCAGACCTGATGAGCCGTATAGCCCTCCGCTTGCTGATGCACGCCGAGTTTGTCGTCAAACGGAATCACCATGGCGTCTGCCGCCGCCCGCCACGCCGCAATCTCCTCCTCATTCACGTTGAGAATGCCCGCGACGTCGCCTTGTCGTTCAGCGACGGCGGCGGCGGCGCGGAAATTCCGACACACCATGAGGTTCGTGTAGACGTTGTTGTCAGCAATCGCGCCGTACTCGTCGGGCCCCGTCACGCCGTCCAGTCGAAAACCGCCCGCCACGTCGAAATGACCGAGCGACGCGAAGAGCCGCGCAGTTTCCACCAGCATCTCGCACCCAAAGTCGTGCTCAAACGTCTGGTCCCTCGTGGCGTGCAAATAGTTCACCACGGCGTCGGCCACATCGGCACCCACGTGGAACGCTCCCGTGCCCGCGGGCCAGTACGCCGAGCACTCGGCGCCCGAGATGGTGCGCCAGGGAAAGGCCGCACCTTTGAAGCCGAGCTGTGCCGCCCGTTCGCGGGCCAAGGGCAGCGTGCTGTGGCGCCAGATGAGTGCGTGCTTGACAGCTTCAGGGAAGGTGTAATTGAGTACAGGCAGCACGAAGGTCTCGCTGTCCCAAAACGCGTGCCCGTCGTAGCCCGTTCCGGTGAGACCCTTCGCAGGTATGGCTCGTTGTTCGTTTCGAGCGCTCGCTTGAAGCACGTGAAAGAGCGAGAAGCGAACGGCCTGCTGCACCTCCGCGTCGCCGTCGAGCTCGACGTCGGCGTGGTTCCAGAACTCGCTCAAGTAGTCGCTCTGCTCTTGACAGAGCCCCTCCCATTTGGAGGCGATCGCAGCGACGAGTGCAGCGTTGACTTGGTCGCGCAGCGCCTCTTTTGAGCGCACTCCCGACCAGCCGTAGGCGACGTATTTGATGATCGTGAGGCGCTCGCCGGGAGCGAGCGCGGCGGTCACGATGATCCGGGCAGAGTCTTCGTAACTCTCTGACGAAATTTCAACACTTGCAGGGCCATCCACCTCGTGGTCCATCGCTGCTGCCATGGTGAGGTCGCTGTAGCTCGTTTCGTGCACGAGGATGGCTCTCGTGCCGCGGTTGTCGAATTCCTGACTACGCCAGATGTCGTCGAGTGTCGCAGACGCCCGTGGATCAAAGACGGGCGGGGGCGGAGGCGGCTCATTCGCGACGAGCTCGGACTGAATCACGATGCGCACCGCGTCGATCGCTTCGACTTCGTATTTGATCGCCGCAATCGCTCGCTGAGAAAGCGAGACGAGCCGGGTGGAGGTGACCTTGACGCGTTTCTCCGTCGGTGTTGACCAGTCGGCGCGGCGCTCGAGGAGTCCCGTTCGAAAGTCGAGCACGCGCTCGTGCTCGTGCAGCGTGCCGTAGCGGATGTCGAAGGGCTCGTCGTCGACGAGCAGTCGGATGATCTTTCCGTCGGTGACGTTGACAACGACCTGGTCTTGTTCTGGATAGCCGTAGCCGGCTTCCGCGTACGGTAACGGACGAAGCTCGTGCACACCATCTAGGTACGAGCCGAGCAGTCCGTGCGGCTCACCCTCGTCCAAGTTGCCGCGCCAGCCAATGTGTCCGTTCGAGAGCGTGAAGAGCGACTCGCTTTGGGCGAGCACGTCGAGGTCGAGTGCGCCCTCGCGGAGTCGCCATTGTTCAACGTCAAAAAATGGATGCTGAATCACGTCCGGTTGACTCCTCGGGCATCGCAGTTTCCCACCTTGTATGTCATGGCTCTCCTGTCGCTACCTCGATGAGTTCACCGGATGTGAGATCAACCCATGCTGGCACGACGGAGGGACGTGGAATACTGCGCATCCGGCGATCGTGCCGTAGCCGGAGTGTATCTCGCAGATTTAAAGATTCAAAAGCTCACGTGTAAGAGCCCGCACCCCGGCGTCGCGCGATGAAAAGTCCCGCGCGTCACTCCATCAGTGCGCGAAGGGGCAACGCAAACTCCGGGCGCAGGTACGCGCCTCGAATCACTGCCCACGCGCGAATGCGATACTCGTCGAGGCCTTCGGCCACAAACGCACTGATGCGGCGCTCGGTCTGCTCGTGATCCCTCATCGTGTTCTCCATGGGATTCCAGAGAAATGAGGCAACGTCATATTCGCGATCCGACAAACAGGGTTTCGGATCAATGACGACGTAACGCGACCCGTCTCGCAGGATGTTGTGATGGTGGAAGTCTCCGTGCACCAGCCACTCCGCTCTCCCGCCGAGCGCGCCGTGGAGATCGCGAGCGAGACCTACGAGGGTGCTCCCGCGCCGCTCCGCCCGGGTAAGCCACCGTGCGACGTCGTGATCAACGGGGCGAATGGGGTCGCCCTCGCGACGCCACAGGCGTCCGGCGAGCTCTACCGCGATTGCGGTCGCTTCATGATCATCGAGCGCAGAGAGATCGGTCCCGGGAACGACGCGCTCTTCTAGCAACGCACGTCCATCACGCTGGATGATGCGCACTGCGATGTCGCTCCCGCACAGTTCGAGAGCGTCACCCTCATGAAGGGATTCGTCGCCCCCTTCAGAGGGGACTTTCAGTACGAGGTGATCGTCTGCGGGGGCGACGAACGAAGCTGTGGCGATCTCAAACGGCGTACCAAGAGTGAGGCCCCACTCGCGAGCCAACGATTCCGCCCGAGCCCGTGCCGCCTGGAGAGCCACCGGTAACTCCGAAGTGGGCTCCATCTGTCAATGCTCGATCACGCAAGCTCGACGACGCGGTCATCCTCCGGTCCGCTCGGCCACTGACTCGGCTCGTGACCAAAGATGAGCTGAGCCCCCTCGGCCTCGAGATCGCGCAGTCGAGAGAAGACGGAGAGCTGCGCCGCACCATCAAATGGAGTCGGTGGCAAGGTCGAGGTCTCGAGCGAC
>DASXEU010000130.1:0-4993 GCA_036489935.1 Acidimicrobiales bacterium | reverse complement strand
TGCCTCGGCGTTGAGCGCCGCGACCGCCTCACGTACCAGGTCTTCGTGAGTGCTCTGGTCGACTTCGCGCTCGACAATCTTTGACACCAGGTCAAAGACGATCTCGCCCATGCGTGCTGACGCTTCGTCGATGGCGTGCTGGCGAGCGGCGACGACTTCGCTCTGGGCTGTCGCCACGATGCGGTCGTACTCCACTTGCGCGCGTCCACCCGCCTCGGCCTTCAGCTGATCGGAGGTCTCTTGCGCGCCCGCGACGATGGCACGAGCTTGCTCGCGCGCTTGAGCGAGCACTTGTGCGCGCTCGTCGTCGGCCGCAGCCGCCTCGGCGCGTGCGGCGTCCGCCGCCGCGAGGGCGGAACGAATCTTCTCCTGTCGCGACTCCATCGCTCGATTGAGCGGCGGCAGGATGTACTTCGTCATGAGGAACAAAATGACCGCGACCACCAGCAGTTCAACGAAGAACGTGCCATTGGGCAGCAGGAAGATTGACGTTCCAATCATCTCGTGAGACCTTCTTTCTTAGGGCGCAATGCTCGCGACACCCCGAGGGGGCGTCATCGCGAACTTGCTAGTGCTTCTCGAAGACGTACACGAAGACGACCATGAACAGCAGGTTGATGAAGTACATCGCCTCCACCAGACCAACCGTCAAGAAGAAGTACTGACGTGCCTTGTTTTCGATTTCGGGCTGACGAGCGATCGCGGCGATCGTCTGGCTACCGGCCAAGCCGTCACCAATCGCCGCACCGATGGCACCACCGCCGAGGGCGAGACCGCCACCGACCAGTGCACCCGCGATGCGTACCGCACTTGCGATGTCATCTGTATTTGTAGCCATTAATCATTTCCTCCTGGGTTTGTTAATGCGAGGTCTCGAGTGCCGGATCGTGGTCATTGCTCGTCGCGAAGGCGAAATAGAGGACCGTCAACAGCATGAAGATGTACGCCTGGATCAACCCGATAAAGAGGTCGAACGGCTTCCAGATGAGCTCGCCCAGCGGCGAGACGAAGATGGGGAGCAACGACACCATCACGGCGATCATCAGACCACCGGAGAAGAGGTTGCCGAAAAGTCGGAACGTGAGCGTGATGGGCTTGGTGATCTCTTCGATCACGTTGATCGGCGCAAGAGCGAGGTAGGGCTGCTTGTAGTGGCGGAAGTATCCGCGGATGCCTCTCGCTCGAAACGACTCGATGTGCACCCACGCAATGACAAAGAGCGCCATCGCGAGCGGAAGATTGACGTCACTCGTCGGAGCCGGAAGGATCTCCGAGGAGACGCCCGGGTGCAACGCGGAGGGGATGAACCCGATCCAGTTGCAAATCAAGATGAACAGAAAGAGCGTCACCGCGATCGGCACGAAACGCCGACCCTTCGGGCCGATGGCCGAGTCAGCGAGATCATTCACCTGCTCAACGAGGACTTCCCACATGAGCTGGAGCTTGCCCGGTACGCCGTCGGTGACCTTCGCGCGCATGCGAAAACCGAGCCAGAGCAAGATCACCATGGCGAGCAGCGTCGAGGTCACGATGTCGACGTCGACTGCGACACCGAAGACGTGCACTTGAGGGTGCACGCCGACGGTGATGTTACCCCCGGCTTCCAACATCCTCACTACAAGCCTCCCTGGTTTGCCACGACGCGAAGTACGTTCGCGACAAAAACGATTTGATAAAGAACAAGCCCTGACACAATACCGATTCCGAAGGGGCCGTTCAGCCACACGAAGCCGAGCACAACGATCGTCACGACAACGAGGCGCGCCGTGGTCTTGCCGCCGAGCTGGCGACGGACTGCTTTCGTGCTCTGCTCACCCCGGAGTTCGACGTGGGCCGCTTGGCGGTCAAGGAATCGCAGGTTGAGAATGGCGCCCGCGACGCCGAGCGCGACCCCGAGGGCAGCGAGTGGCGGCGCAATGAAAATAGCGACCACGAAACCGACGATGCCCACGGCGAGTGCTGAGAGGGTGGTCCGGCGGAGGAGGCGTGGCAGGGTGTTGGTGGGCAGGTTCTCTAGCACGGGCGGTCAATTTTAAAGGAAGCGCCGGACGAGCTGTATCACGCTCGCCACGGCGGCGACCGTTCCCAACACTATCCCCATCAAAAGACCCCACGGAGCGAAGCTCCAAAGGTGGTCGAGGTAGAGGCCTAAAAGCACCCCCGCCGCCTCACAGCCCGCGAGCGTCGTACCCATGGCGGCGAACGCCGCGAGACCGGGCAGGTCCTTCACGTTCGATCTCTCCTGGTGCGGGACATTATCGGAGTCGCTGCTGCCCGGAGCCGTCACCGAGGCACGCGGTCATCGGACGTGTCGGCGCCGTCGCGGAGTCGACGGAGCCGCCAGCGAAGCGGACTCATCCAGGTGAAGAGCGCGATGACGAGGACCGCGACGCCGAGGGGAATGAAGACATTGGCGCGGGTGTCAAAGAGGGGCAAGAGCACAAAGCCGCAGAGGAGCGCCGTCCAGGCCCACAAGATGATCACCGTTCGCCGGTGCCCGTGCCCGAGTCGCATCAGGCGGTGGTGGATATGGTCCTTGTCCGGCGTGTGGAAGCCCTGACCCGACGCGGTACGTCGGATGAAGGCCCAGACGGCGTCGACCAGGGGCACTCCGAGGATGAAGACGGGGATGAGGAGCGGGGCAAAGAAGAAGAAGGTGACGCCGCTCGTCGGGGGCGTTCTGCCCCCAATGACCATGGTTGAGGCGCTCATCAAGAGTCCGAGCATCAAGGCACCTGCGTCGCCCATAAAGAGCTTCGCTGGGTGAAAGTTGTCGCGAAGGAAGCCAATGCAGATCCCACACGTAAGGGCCGCGATCAGTGGCCCGACGTTGGTCACCGGCAGCAGCCCGAGATCCTCGAGACGTAGTCCGTAGACGCACAAGGTGCCCGAGGCGATGGCGACGATGCCCGCCGCGAGGCCGTCGAGGCCGTCGATCAGGTTGATGGCGTTGCAGAGGGCGAACACCCAGACCGCGGTGATGATCGGCAGGATGGACGGTCCGAGCACGATGAATCCCGCAAAGGGAAGCTTCAGCTGATACATCGTTGCACCAGAAAAGTAGAGAATCGACGCCGCGAGGAACTGGCCGGCGACCTTTGCCGGTGCGCTCATGTCGCGAAAGTCGTCGAGTACGCCGACAACGAAGATGACGCCCGTTGCGAGGAGCACGCCGAGCATCTCGTGCGAAGAGATGATCACGCCGCGTAAGACGGGAATGACAAACGCGAACAAGAGCGCGACACAGAATCCCACGAGCATCGCGCCGCCCCCGCCGTAGGGCGTGATGTTCTGGTGGACCTTGCGGTCACCAGGCATCGCGGTGTAGCCGACCTGCAGCGAGATCGCGCGCGCGGGGCGATTGGCGATCAGGGTGATGACCGCCCCCACTACCGCTACGGCGATGTAGGCGGCAATGTTGCCCATGAACTACTTCGTAAAGCTGGCGTAGGGGTTGAACGCGCCGCAGAGCTCGGCCACGTCGCGTCGGACGTCCGCGAGCGCAGCGTCGTCCTCGCGCTGGCGAAGGGCGCGCGCCATGAGCGCCGCGATCGTTTCGAACTCGCCTTCGCGCATGCCCGCCGTCGTCTCGGCGGCGGTGCCGACGCGGAGTCCCGACGTGATGAACGCGCTGCGCGGATCGTCGGGGATCGTGTTGCGATTGGTCGTGATGCCCGCTCGGTCGAGCACCTCTTGGGCGACTTTCCCGGTCAGGTCGGCGTCGAACTCACGAAGGTCAAGCAGCACCATATGGTTCTCGGTGCCGCCCGACACCATTCGAAAGCCCTCCTTCGCGAGTGCGCTGCCGAAGGCCTGGGCGTTCGCGACGACCTGATCGGTGTACACCGAGAAGCTCGGCTGGCTCGCCTCCTTGAAGGCAACGGCCTTGGCCGCGATGACGTGTTCAAGGGGCCCGCCCTGCTGGCCCGGGAAGACGGCCGAGTCGATCTTCTTCGCGAACTCATCTCGACACACGATCGCCCCGCCACGTGGTCCGCGAAGCGTCTTGTGCGTGGTAAAGGTCACAACATCGGCATAGGGCACAGGATCGGGGTGCGAGTGGCCCGCGATGAGACCCGCGACGTGCGCGGAATCGAACATCAGCATCGCGCCCACTTCGTCAGCGATCTCGCGGAAGGGCGCGGGATCGATGCGCCGCGCGTAGGCCGTCGCTCCGGCGACGATGAGCTTTGGGCGATGTTCGAGCGCGAGATCGCGCACGTTGTCAAAGTCGATGAGCTCACCCGGTGACATCGGATCATCGGATCGCGGCGTGACGCCATAGGAGACGAACTTCCAGAACTTTGACGTGATCGAGGCGGGCGAGCCGTGAGTCAGGTGACCGCCCTGATCGAGACGCATGGCGAGAATCGTGTCGCCCGCGTCGAGCAGCGCCTCGTAGACGGCGACGTTGGCGTTCGCCCCGCTGTGGGGTTGCACATTGGCGTGATCGGCGCCAAAGAGCGCGGTGAGGCGCTGGCGAGCGAGCTCCTCGACTTCGTCCACGATGTAGTTGCCGCCGTAGTAGCGCCTGCCGGGGTAGCCCTCGGCGTACTTATTGGTGAGTATTGATCCGGTGGCGGCGAGCACGGAGGGCGACGCGAAGTTCTCACTCGCGATGAGCTGCACGGTCGTCGTCTGACGGTCCCAGTCTCGTGCGAGAAGCGAGGTGATCTCCTCGTCGTTCGCGATCCATGCGTCGAGCGGGGAAGAACCCATGTATCTACCTACTTTCCATCGTGGCGGTCTCGTCGAGTTGACGCAGTTTTTCAATTCGAGCCTCGTGTCGAGCCTCGGGCGTTGCTCGTAGCCACGCCTCGAGGGTCTCGACCGCGACTACAGAACCCGTAAGTCGTTCACCGAGGCATAACACGTTCGCGTGGTTGTGCTCTCGAGCCAGGTGTCCCGAGGTCACGTCGTGCACGACGGCAGCTCGCACACCGGGGATTTTGTTGGCCGCCATCGCAATTCCAATACCCGAGCCGCAACAGGC
>DASXEU010000111.1:0-5789 GCA_036489935.1 Acidimicrobiales bacterium | reverse complement strand
GGGATCGTTGACGACGGCAGGGGTGCCAACGTCAAGTTGCAGCTCACAGGTGACTGTAAACCTGCGCGACACTTCGTCAAGGAGCGCACGGAGTCGTGCGAGCGCTTCGTTCTTCTGTTCGGCCGTGAACGTGCGGAGCGTTCCGCGGAGCAAAGCGTAACGAGGAACCACGTTGTTCGCGGTGCCCGCGGCGATGACGCCCGCAGAACACGCGCACGTGGTTCCCTGGAACACCAATCCGTCCACGACGTCGGAGAGCCGGGGTGCGATCTCACTGACGGCGAGCACGACGTTGCCCTCGATGGTCGACATGGCACCGTGCCCTCCGCGACCGGTGATTTCTACGCGAAGCATCTGACCATCGCTCATCATGACGCCAGGACGCGTCGCCACGACTCCCACGGGTGCGAGTGACGTGACGTGCGCCCCGATCACGAAGTCGACCGGGTTGTCCGTCAGCACGCCGCCGTTGATCATGGCGATCGCTCCGCCAATGACTTCTTCGGCCGGCTGGAACAACAAGGTGAATTCGCCAGCAAGTTCGTCGCGTCGTCGCGACAGAATTTCTGCAACTCCGAGGAGGCTTGCGGTGTGCACGTCGTGTCCGCAGGCGTGCATGACGCCATCAATCACCGACGAGTAGGGAAAATCGCGCTCTTCAGTGACGGGGAGACCGTCGATGTCGGCGCGGATCATCACTCGGCGCCCCGGTCGCCCTCCGACAAGTCGTGCCACCGCACCCGTTTCGGTAGGGCACGGCCGAATCTCGAAATCGAGCGACGCCAGACGATCCGTGATCACCTTTGTGGTGCGGAACTCCTGGAAGGCCAATTCGGGGTGGGCGTGAAGATCGTGGCGAAGTTCGATCATCGAGTCGTTCACCGCGTCGAGCAATTCGGGTAAATCGTCAGTGAAGTTCTCTGGCATAGTCGAATGGTAGTGAGGGGCAAGATTCAAGCCGAACCAGGGTCGGTTAAGATGTTCCTTCAGCAACAACGCGGCTGTAGCTCAGCGGATTAGAGCATCGGTCTACGGAACCGAGGGTCGGGGGTTCGAATCCCTCCAGCCGCACTTTTTTACCTTGGCCCTGTACCGCTTTCGGCTTCGCGATGAGCGCAGTGCATGGGCTGATCCGACGTCTACGCGGACAACGCCACCCGCACCCCTGCACCGCTAATGCCACCCGTACAGATTCCGTCGCCCACCTCAGCAAGCCAACCTCCTCTTCCGAGAGAGGTTACGTACTCGACCAACGCGAGCTCTTTATCCTCCAATGCGGACGCTATCCCTGAAAACCTCGTGAGCGAACTCAAGAAGGACGCCTCGGTCACGATGACTGGGTATGCGTACGAAGACCGAAAGGACCCGATTGTCGAGTCGTCGTTGGAAATTTGTGAATAATCCGCGCGTTGTCACGAAATCGACTCAGTTCGGTGGATCACCGCACTGTACGTTTCGGGAGTGAACTCGACAGCGACGTATGCGCAGCGACTCGCTACGTCGCGATTGGTGCACCGATTCAACTTTGGGCCGACCCCCGGTCAATACGCGGAACTGCTGCAGCGCGGCATCGCAGCCACGCAAGCATCAGTGCTGAAACATGGCGTGATCGATCCCGGCGTCGAATCGCAGGCCGCGCTCCACCTCCCGTTCCTCGGCAATTATCCGCCGGGGGATACGGAGGCCAGCACCGTGTTCTGGAAGGCGATCTCCGCCGGTCAAGCGGAACTTGTGTCGTGGTGGCTCGATCGCATGTATTTGTCCCATTACCCCTTGAACGAACGCATGACGTGGTTCTGGCACGGACATTGGGCGACGTCGGTTTCAAAGATCGCGTATCCGATTCCCATGCAAAAGCAAAACGACACGCTTCGCAAATACGCGTTGGCAAATTATCGGGACATGTCCATGGTGATGGTCGTTGACAGCGCGCTGAACTACTGGCTGGACAACGAAGAGAACTACGTCACCTCGCCCAATGAGAATCTGGCGCGAGAACTGATGGAACTGATGACGCTCGGCGTGAACAATTTTACGCAAGATGACGTCACCGCCGCAGCTCGCGCGTTGACGGGCTACTCGACCAACCTCTCGACCGGCGTAGTCGGCTTCGACTCGTCGCAGCATTACTCCAAGCACGTCACCATCCTTGGAACGACGGCGAACCTCAACGCCGAAAGTCTCGCGTCGCTGATTGTGTCGAAGGCGCAAAACGCAAAATTCATCGCGGATCGCATGTGGTTCCGATTCGTCTCGGGAACAACGAAGCCCCCCGCGTCACTCGCGGCGAGCTTTTCGAGTCGCGATATTCCCTCACTCGTCAGCGCCCTCGCTCACTCCGCTGCGTGGAGTGAGCCAGCGAACTCCCTCGTGAAGTCGCCCGTGGAATGGTTCATCGGTGCGTGCCGAGCATTGAAGGTCCGCCCCTCGACGCTGAATGTGTCCGACACGCAGTGGTCGCTTTCGCAGATGGGCCAGTTGCCGTTCAATCCTCCTAACGTGGTCGGTTGGCCCTACGGCCAAGCGTGGCTGAGCGGTGTCGCGTTTCAATACCGATTCGAGCTCGCCCAAGGCATCGTGACCGCTGGTGATCTGTCACCACTCTCGGTGCCAAAATCGAAGATGGTCCAAGCGTGCGCCGATTGGCTCGGCGTGCCAGAGTGGTCCAGGCGAACGGGAAGTGCCCTCGCCGCCGCGACGGAGACGCCCTCAGAGCTCGTCCTCGCGGCCCTTCTCTCGCCCGAATACGTGGTGAGCACATGATGCAGTGCGAGTTCGACCGTCGCCGTTTTTTGCAATGGACAGGTGCCAGCGCGTTCGCGGCGCTCTCGACTGAGTTGTCGCTGGAAAGCCTCGCGGGCGCGGCGAGTTCCTCTCCGCTCCCTACGAACACGCCGATACTCGTTCTCGTCACGCTCTACGGCGGCAACGACGGACTCAACACCGTGGTTCCCTTTACCGACCCGACGTATCAAAGTGCTCGCTCGAACATCGCGCTGACGTCGTCGCAACTGCTCCCGTTTACCGACACTCTCGCATTCAATTCCTCTATGCCGTCGATCAGTGCGCTGTACAAGCAGAACAACGTCGCGATCGTCCAGGGCGTGAGCTATCCAAACCCCAATCTTTCGCACTTTTCGTCGATGGCAATCTGGCAGTCTGCGTCACTGTCGGCCGACACGACGTCCGGGTGGATTGGCCGATGGCTCGACCGACAGCCCTACAGCGCATTTAACGCCATTGGCGTTGGTTCGACCCTGCCGCCTTCGATGATTGGCGAGAAAAGTGTCGCGTCGATGGTCGACGTGGGCGGCATTCAACTGCCGTGGGGCCCCGTGGCGTCGCTCTTGCCTCGGATTGGTCGTCCGTCGTCGACCGACGCACCGCTCGAAGCCGCCGCAGCGACGTCCATTACGGATCTCTATGCGACGGCCGGTGCGCTCAGCTCACTGGTGCCCAAATCCCCTTCGGGCTCGGACCTTGGACAGCAGTTGTCGCTCGTCTCAACATTGATTAACGCCAACGTGCCCACACGAGTGTGGGAAGTGAACTTGAGTTCGTTCGACACTCACTCGGGCGAACAGATGGATCAGAACGCGTTGCTGTCCGAAGTTGACGCGGCGATAGGCGCCTTTATGACGAGCATTGCTGCGGGAAGCCGATCCAACGACGTGACGCTGATGGTCTATTCGGAGTTCGGTCGCCGAGTCATGTCGAACGCGAGTGACGGCACCGACCATGGCACGTCCGCCCCGGTGTTGCTCATCGGCAACTCGGTGAAAGGTGGGCTGTACGGAGAACAGCCGCCCCTCAGCAATCTCGACGTCAACGGAAATCTCCAAGTGACGACGGATTTTCGGAGCGTGTATGGCGGCCTGCTGAATGATGTGCTCGCTACGCCGGTGAGTGACGTCATCCCTTCCTGGAAAACCGCACTCTCGGTGCATTGAGGGCGCGATCGCACGGCTCTCGAGATGTGGTGACGCACGTGCGCCCAGAGATCTGCGACATAGTCGCGAGGATCAGACAAATATGGCGGCCGATGACCGAAGTCACCAGCCGCCATATTTTCAGCGATCAATGAATGAGTTCTTGAGCGCTTACGAACCCGTGTACCCGCCGGTCGCGAGACCAATGATGCTTGCGTCATACGCGGCGTATGCGAGTGCAATGTTCGCGGTAAGAATGTCGTGATTCTCGGAGACGAAGGCTCTCGTGTTGCCGGGGAACCCCTGGGGGGTTTGGGCAATCACGACTCCCTCAACCGTCATGATCCGTGCCGCCCAGTTTGAAAGGCGGGCCACGTAATTGTTGTAGTGATTGAGTGCGTTTTGGTAGCCGGGCAAACCGACGAGCGACGCGGTCTCCGTTTGGAGCGTCGACTCGTTACCTTGCATCGCGGTCACCTGGTTTGCGACCACCGACGCTTCGATCATCTCAAACACTTGGGGAGACATCACCGCGTACACGCGGTTGTCCTTCAGCATCGCCACCCGATCCGCGTTGAGCTGCGCTCGTGTCGTGTCGGTCGGGACCTTCGCGACGAGAGCGCTGATGCTGGATTCTTCAGTGGACAGTCGCGCTTGGAGCACCGACGACGCGCTTGCGCCGAGCGACGTGGCCCCCGTCACGTCCGCCAGCAGGTGCTGCAGTCGCGTGACGCGTCCCGTGAGCTGGGACTCGAGCAGTTGCTGCGCCGCCAAGAAGCTGGCGCTCGGGGTGGTGGTGGTCGTAGTCGTCGCAGCGTACGCAGCGGCCGGCACGCCCACTCCCATTGCAGCGACCAGCGACAGTGCGGCAATAGATCTAGTGGTTATGTTTCTCATACGTTCTCCCTTCACAAGAACGGTCTCAGAGTACGGAGCGCTGTTGTGAGTGTGATGTGAAGGTGCTGTTGGACGGCTGAGAGCTCGCTGCCAAATCAGTTAGAAGCGACCGCGCGCTACTGAGGTGCTTTCCTTGCGGTCAGTGCAAGGTTGTGCGCGGGCGACGAGATCTTCTTGCCCTCGTCGCCAGTGCGATCGAGTTCGGCTTAGTTAGTCGGATTGAGATTGACGCGAGATCCACCTGCGATGGTGGAGTCGGGCGCCAGCTGGTCTTCCCCGGAGACGTCCTCGAGGGATCGCCCAGAGGGTTCAGGCAGAACCTTGGTGAGCCCGAAACCGAGCAGCGCGGCAATGCCTGCGACAAGAAGGAGTCCTCGCAGTCCGAAATGGGTCTCTAATTCGGGGACGAGGAAGACGCCGACGAAGGCGCCTAGCTTGCCAATGCCCGCGGCAACGCCATGGCCGGTAGTGCGCATGTTCACCGGGAAAACCTCGGAGGGGAGCACGAAGGTCGTGGTATTCGGACCAAATTCGGTAAAGAAGTAGCTGACTCCGAAAATCGCAATGAACGGCACGACGTTGATGGTGAGCGCGGGGAACGCGGCAAGCGCCAGGAAGCAGATCGCCATGATCGCGAACCCGATGAACTGAAGACGGCGATGTCCGATCTTGTCCATTTTCCAGACAGCGAACAAATACCCCGGGACTGCAAAGACGACGAAGATCGCGAGCGTCAGCATCAACTTCGTCACGAGGGTTGCATTGGGTGATACTTCGCTCAAGATGCTCGGCAGCGAGAGGGTATTGCCGTAGTACGCGTAGTCGAAGAGGAACCAGGAACCGGCCGTACCGATCATGAGAAGGATCATGCGCGGGTTGACGAGGAACTCACGTAGGCCCATGAGATGCGAATTCACCGATGACGTTGATGAGGCATCGATCGAGTTCGACGTAAAAGTCTGA
>DASXEU010000067.1:0-2764 GCA_036489935.1 Acidimicrobiales bacterium | reverse complement strand
GCGTACGGCCATCGATTCGACTCTAGCCTCGAGCTTCTTCGTAGAGCGGTATCACGCTCGCCGGAATGAAGTCGATAAGATTTTTTGCCCTGGGGTCCATCTCACGAATAAACGTACTCGACAGATCGACCGGTTGCATAGGGATTTCGTAGCTGCGCCATCCGAGGGGTGCGCGTGATGACGATCCCGGCCGCGGGACGATCGCTACCTCTACGAGTTCGCAGAGCTCCTGTGCCCCGTGCCATTGGTTGAGTTGCGTGGCGAGGTCAGCCCCTACGATCAGGTCAAGCGCGTCGGCGTCCTCCAGAAGTTCACGGACCGTGTCGATTGTGTACGACGGCCCCTGGCGGAGGATTTCGAGGTCCGACACCTCAACGAGCGGCAAGTTGTCGAAAGCCGCGTGGGCCATCGCGAGTCGGAGCGCCGCGGGGTGTACGCCCGACTGTTTGAAATACGGATCACCCGCGACGGTTACTTTGATCACGTCGAACCGTCCCGACAATGCAGCCGCCTCGAGGGCAGCGATGTGGCCGAGATGCGGCGGATCAAAGGTCCCACCGAAGAGACCGAGACGATGAACTCCCATTGAGGGTTCAGCCTACGAGAAAGCCGCGATTGCGGCTTTCTTCGACCAGCCCGTACCATTGATGGATGGAACCGACGTCGCTCGAATGGACACCGCGCTCGTGGCGCGATTACACGGCCGCTCAGAGTCCGCGTTGGCCTGACGCCGAGCATCTGAAGCGCGTTGAGGCGGAACTCGCCACGAAACCGCCACTCGTCTTTGCCGGTGAAGCCCGTCGCCTGCAGTCCCAGCTGGCTGAAGCATCACGTGGCAAGGCATTTCTCCTCCAGGCGGGCGACTGTGCGGAGTCCTTCAGCGAGAGCTCCGCTGACGCCATTCGCGACAAGCTGAAAGTCATCTTGCAGATGGCCGTCGCCCTCACCTACGCGTCCGGTGTCCCCGTCATCAAAGTCGGGCGCATCGCTGGCCAGTTCGCCAAACCACGCACCGAAGAGACCGAAGAGCGCGACGGCGAGACGCTCGACGTGTTTCGTGGCCACATCGTCAACTCCGAAGCCTTCAACGCCGAGTCGCGTCGACCCGACCCCGAGCGACTCCTCGCCGCGTACCACCAGAGCGTGTCGACGCTCAACCTGCTGCGCGCCTTTACGACCGGGGGCTTCGCCGCTCTCAGTCGCGTGCACGCGTGGAACCAAGAGTTCGTCGCCAACTCCCTCGAGGGCAAGCGCTACGAAGTCATTGCCGACGAGATCGAGCGCGCACTCGCCTTCATGCGCGCCTGCGGCATTGACCTGCACGATGATTCGGCGCTGCAGAGCGTTGATTTTTACACGAGCCACGAGGCGCTGATCCTCCCCTACGAGCAAGCGCTCACGCGACGCGATTCACTGACCGGCGATTGGTACGACTGCTCCGCGCACATGCTCTGGATCGGGGACCGCACTCGACAGCTGAACGGCGCGCACGTCAACTTCCTGCGCGGCGTGTCGAACCCGATCGGTCTCAAGCTTGGTCCGTCCATGGGCATCGATGAGCTGCGCCAGCTCGTTGAAGTCCTCAACCCCGACAACGTGCCGGGGCGGCTCACGCTGATCTCACGCATGGGTCACCAGCGCGTGAGCGATCTCCTGCCCGCGCTCGTCGAAGCGCTGCGCGACGACGGACGCACCGAGCTCTGGACGTGCGATCCGATGCACGGCAACACCTTCGTCGCCTCGGGTGGCCAGAAGACGCGCCGCTTCGACGACGTGCTCTCAGAGACCTCGCAGTTCTTCATGGTCCACCAGGCGCTCGGCACCTGGCCCGGAGGACTCCACATCGAGCTCACTGGCGACGACGTCACCGAATGTCTCGGCGGGGGCTCGCGTCTCAACGAGACCGACCTCGATCTCAACTACACGACGATCTGTGATCCGCGGCTCAACGCGACACAGAGCCTCGACATGGCCTTCCACGTCGCTGAGTACTTGCAGCGCTATGCCACGCCAATCGGCGAGAGGTCGTTGTAGCGAAGGAGGCGCTTTTGGCCCTCGTAGAACTCGATCTCGGTCATTGAGCAGTTCTCAATTCGTGGTCGAAGACGCACCCTGCCACCCACGCCCTGGTAGAGCTTCATTGCCTGTTCGATGAATCCCCCGTGGACAACCAGGACCACGAGCTGATTGGGGTGGGCGAGCACAATGCGCTCCATCGCGCTCACGCACCGCTCGTAGAAACCGAGCAGCGATTCGCCGCCGGGCACGTTGCGCGCGTCGGGAGTCTCGTCCCAGTTGGGGAGCACGTAGCGGGCCTGCACTTCGGCCCACGTGAGACCGTCCGCCTCGCCCACCGAGAGCTCACAGAGCGACTCGTCACGAACCGCGACGAGATCAGGATTGATTGCGGGAAAGACGTATTCGCCCGTCTCAATGGCTCGTGGCAACGTCGAGGTGTAGAACGCGCTCGCGCTCGAGAGCTCCTTCGTGATCGCGAGTCGTCCCGCGAGGGCGGTGGCTTGACGAATCCCAAGATCGGTCAGTCCCCCGTCACCGACCGGTCCTCCGGCGAGACCGACGGCATTGGCGACGCACTCACCGTGGCGGATGAGGAGCAGCCTCGTCCCGCGTGGCGCAGGACCCCGTTGACGGAAGCCCTCCGGCGGGAGGCGATTTTCGTCTTTTTCATCCATCACGCGAGTTCTCCTACAAAGGCTTCTAGTTGGCGAAGGGTGCGGCACTCGATCACTCGATCGCAGTGGGG
>DASXEU010000053.1:0-14106 GCA_036489935.1 Acidimicrobiales bacterium | reverse complement strand
CAAATGGGTGAAGTGGACTACGCGCCAGGAGAGCCAAAGGGCACGCCGTGGCACCCTCACCGTGGCTTTGAAACCGTGACCTACATGATTGACGGCACGTTCCAGCACCAGGATTCCCACGGTGGAGGGGGACTGATCGAGAACGGCGCCACACAGTGGATGACTGCGGGAAAGGGGATCTTGCACATTGAAACCCCGCCCGAGGCGCTCGTTGTCTCCGGGGGTCTCTTTCACGGTATCCAATTGTGGGTCAATTTGCCGAAGAAGGACAAGATGATCTCACCGGCCTACCAAGGTCTCGAGGCGAACGACGTTGTCTTCCTTACCTCTCCCGATGCGGAATCACTCGTTCGCGTGATCGCGGGCGACATCGCGGGACAGCGCGGTCCAGGTTCAACCCACACGCCAATGGCGATGACGCACGTGTCGATCTCACCCGGCGCGCAGCTGGACCTGCCCTGGGATCCCACGTTCAACGCGCTCGTCTACGTGCTCGCGGGCGAGGGCTACGTCGGCAGTGAGCGTCGGCCCATCGAGATGGGCCAGCTGGCTGCATTCGGCGCGGGCGACTGGCTTCGTGTCGGGTCGAACGATCGTCAAGATGGTCGAACCGACAACATGGAGTTGCTCGTCCTCGGCGGTCAGCCAATCGGAGAACACGTCGAGCACTACGGACCATTCGTGATGAACACACGCTCAGAGATCGCCCAGGCGCTTGAGGACTTCCAGGCGGGACGACTTGGCGTCATTCCGCCGAATGCGCTCATGCCACACGTGCCCGACCCGAATCCGGTTCGCGCGGAGCACACTGGCATCTAGCGACGACACATCGTTGCAATCGAAGAGATCTCGGACGAGTGAGTCGTTGCACATTGCGAGGTTCTTACGTTGTTACCGTCACGCGATTGGGGTGTACGGAATAAGGTGAACGCGTACCCGTCGAAAGGAACCCGGTGGACGACCAATCGATTCTTGAACTGATCGAAAGACTCTCGACGGAAGAGCAGACGCTCGAAGAGTCTCATCGCGGCGAGCCACTCTCGAAGGAGCAGCACGATCGCCTGGAGTCGGTTGAGGTGCAACTCGACCAGGCGTATGACCTCCTTCGTCAGCGGCGTGCCCGCCGCACGGCCGGTCAGGATCCCGACGAGGCGTCGGTCCGGCCCGAGGGAGTCGTTGAAAACTATCTTCAGTAGCCGCAATTTGTAGGCTAAGTCGATGGACCTTGAGCTTCGCGATAAAGCATTCCTCATCACGGGCGGCACCGACGGTCTCGGTCTCGCGCTTGCACTCCGCCTTGTTGAAGAAGGTGCGCAGGTGGCGATCTGTGGACGCGATCAGAAACGCCTCGACGACGCAGCCGCCGCACTTGGTGCCAACGCGCTATGCGTGCGTGCCGACGTGACGAACGCGAACGAGCTCGACGCGTTTATCGACGGCACGCTCGAACGCTTTGGTCGACTTGACGGGGCGGTCAATAACGCGGGTGCGTCGTCGGCGAGTTCGGTGGCGGAGTCAACGGACGACCTCTGGCGCGCAGACTACGAGCTGAAGGTGATCTCGGCGCTGCACGTGTCGCGTCGTGTGCTCCCTTCACTGGAAGCAAGCCGTGGGGCGATTGTCAACGTACTCGCGACTGGGGCACGCACGCCGGGTGCTAACTCGGCGCCCACCACCGCGTCTCGAGCGGCGGGGCTCGCCTTTACGAAGGCGCTCTCCAACGAAGCGGCGCCGCGCAGTGTTCGCGTCAACGCAATACTCATTGGACTGATCGAGTCCGGTCAGTGGGTGCGTCGGGCGAAGGACAGCAACGTTGACTTGGCGACGTTCTACGCTCAGATGGCGAAGAATTCGAGGGTTCCCCTCGGTCGACTCGGGCGCGCCGATGAGTTCGCTGACCTCGCGTCCTATCTGCTGTCGCCCCGGGCGAGTTACGTTACCGGCGTGGGTATCAGCCTTGACGGAGGACTGTCACCGGTTATCTAGGGGAGACGGCGGCTCAACGACCCGCAAGGTCGCCGACGAGTCTCGCGAGCGACGCCGCCACCTCAGAGGCGTGGGCGTAGGGCGCGAGAGAAGCACCTGCGCGGCCGTGGAGAAACGCACCGAGCGCCGCACCTTCGAGGGAGTTGTGCCCGCGTGCGATCGTCGCTGCGATAAAGCCCGCGAGTACGTCACCGGTGCCCGCGGTCGCGAGTGACGCCGTACCGGACGTCACGACGCGTAGGCGCCCGTCGGGTGCTGAGATGATCGTCGTTGGTCCCTTCAACAGCACGACGCAGCCTGTTGCTTCGGCAAGATCACGCACGCTGGAGAATCGATCAAGCCCGACATCCTTTCCGGTGAGTCGAGCGAACTCTCCCGCGTGGGGCGTGAGCACCCATGAGCCGTCGCGCGGTGAGTGCTCGTCGATCAACTCGCGATTGAGCCCGTCAGCGTCAAGGACGACGGGACACGTGAGATCCGAGAGCGAATCGCGTAGCCAGTCGGAGGCATCGGGTCCGAGTCCGGGGCCGGCGACCACAGCCTTGCAGCGCGTATCGACCGTCGCATCGGTCGCGTGCACGACTTCGGGGGGAATGTTGACCTGGGTAGACACGTCGCCCCGACTCGCGAGACGAATCATTGACGCCCCTCCCGCGAGCGCGCCTCTGAGCACGAGTTCTGCGGCGCCGGGCATGAGCGACGAGCCGACAAACGCTTGCACTGCGTGATTCCACTTGTGGTCGTTCGCGTTGAGGTGCACGAATCCAGCAAGGTCCTCGTCCGTCATCAGTCCGTCGACGAATGACTGCACGATGTCGAGGCCTTCGAAGCGCAACTCGCCGACGAAGTCGGCAGCGGGACCGTTCAGATGGGCGGGCTTCAATGCACCAAGGGCGAGGGTCACTGTCGCGATCATGGGTTCACCGAGTAGCGCGCCCGTGTCGGTGTCGACACCCGATGGAAGGTCGACGGCAAGGACCCGGGTGCCGGCAGTCACCCTCGGCGCAACGTACGGGCGCGAGCAGCCGGTGCCAAACGCCGCGTCAACGATGAGATCAAAGCCCGCGAGCATCGAGGGCGCGTCACTCCAGGTGATGACCTCCACTTGAGCGCCGCGATCACGTAGCCACGCGGCAGCGACGCGTCCGTCTGCGCCGTTCAGCCCGGGGCCCGCGATGACAGCGATGTGCGCGCCGTAACAAGTGCCGAGCATGTGTCGCGCAGTCTGGGCAACTGCGGTACCCGCAGCGTGCACGAGGGCATCCTGGCTGCGGCGACCAACAGCGTCATGGTCGGCGGCGCGCATTGCGTCGAGCGAGAGAATGGGAATCATCCAGCCTCCAGATCGAGTCGGCGCACGACCTGCATGCTAGGGGTGATCGAGGTGATCGACCGCTGCGCACACGAAGCCACCACCTGTGAGTGGTGGCTTCGTGTGCGCGAGACGAATGACTACTTCAGCCAGCTCGGGATCGGCGAGATCGTGAGCTTCGGGCTCTGGGCGAGCGGCGACGACGCGGAGTTGCCCGTTGTGAAGACGGTCGTGTTTGTGAGGTTCGCGAGCACCGGCGCGCTCGAACCGTTTGCTGCGATCTTCGCGATCACGCCACCCTGGAGGCCCTGGTGATTCGACCCCGAGTACTGCAACGGAGTGATCGCGGGGTCAGACAGCTTCGCCGACTCAAGTGTCTTCACGAAGCCTGCGCGGGTGACGTTGCGGCCCTCCGCCTTCAGCGTCTCCGCGAAAGCGACTGCGTAGCCGACGCCATAGAGCTCGTTGCCGGTCAAGACGGACGATGCGTTGAACTTGGGAAAGTCAGCCTTGTCGGCGGTGAGCACTTGGCGAATCCACGGAATCCACTGATCTCCGGTGTCAGTCGCCGAGGGGAAGTAGTCAAGCGTGATCGCGCCTGCTTCGCTGGGCTGGTCGACCGATGTCGGGTCTGCACCCACGTTGGAGATGATCCAGGTGGGCGAGTACCCGAGCGCCTTGGCGACTTCCAAGATGCCGGCGGTGAAGCCCGGCACCGAGTCGAGCACAACGACCTGCACCTTGTTCTGTGCGAGCGTGCCCACGTCGGCCTGGATGTCGCTCGATGAGCCAGTGATGGCGTCGGCCGCGTTGTAGCTCAAGTGGTTCGCGCTCGCGATGTTGATGCCACCGTCTTGGAGACCCAAGAAGCCATTCGCACCGAAGTCATCGTTTTGACCAATGAACCCGACGGTCTTGCCGGCCAAGTGGGTCTTGATGTAGTGAGCAAAGATCTTGCCTTCGGCGTTGTAGCTCGTCTGGAAGCCGAACAGGTCTGGGTACTTCGACGGGTCATCCCACGCCTTCGATCCAGAGTTGACGAACAGCTGGGGTACGTCGTTTTGCTTCAAGTAGCTCTCGACACTTTCTTCTGCCGCAGTCCCGAGTGAGCCAACAGTCGCAAAGACGTGGTCTTGAGCGACGAGCACTTGGTTTTGGCTGAGCGTGGTGACGCTCGCACCCGCGGTGCAGCCGAGTCCGTACGAGGCGAGGCCGTAGCAGTCGTCCAGGCGGATGTACTTGATCTGGCGACCGTTGATGCCGCCGTGCGAGTCAACCCATTTGAAGACAGCGTTGGCTGCGGCCGAGACCGGCGCGTAACTGACGGCGATGCCCGAAAGTGGCACCGTGGCCCCGATCGTGATGCTGTTCGATGTGACCCCGGGCGTCGAACCGGCAGCACCCGCGTTACTCGCGAGTAATCCGGTGCTGAGCCCCGCCAGCGAAAGTACCAAAGCGCTGATGAGCGTCAATGGACGCCGTGCTTTTGTGAACATGTTCCCCCCTACGTGAACTATGTGTAAACAACCTGCGCCCTAATGTACCTCGCCCGCCTCTACCACCTGGTGTCGGGACCGAAAAAGGCGTCGAACGGGTGTCTTGATGCTTACGAGGCCCCTCGGGACGAACAACATCGTCAAGATCAGCAGTGCACCAAAGATGATTCCCTGCATGTTGGCCCCGAGGTTGGAGGTGGGGTTTACACCGGTGAGGGAGTTGACGTGGGCGACGAGGTTGGCGCTGAAGGAGAAGATGATGCCGCCAATCACCGCGCCGCTCAGCGTGCCGATGCCGCCGAGCACCATGAGGGTGAGCAAGGTGATGGAGAGCGTGAGAGGGAAGGTTTCGGGCCGCACCGACGCCTGGAGGAGTGAGTAGAGCGCTCCGCCGAGCCCGGCGTACGCGGCGGCGATCATGAAGGCCAACGACCGAGTGCGCGAGAGATTGACGCCCATCAGTTCGGCCGCGACGTCGTTGTCGCGCACGAGTCGCATCGCGCGCCCGGTGCGCGAGTGAAAGAGGTTCGCCATGAAGAAGAAGGTGATGCCGGCGACGAACACCGCGAGGTCCGCCGTCCACTGGGCGTTCGCGTTGATGGTGGCGTTCGGCCCGCTGAAGAAGTGACCGAACCAGCCGGGCGTCGCGAGCGAGTTCATGAACAGCCCTCCTTCGCCGCCCGTGACGGATGTGAAATTCTGTGCGATGGGCGTCACGGCCGCCGAAAAGGCGAGCGTCATGCCCGCAAGGTAGGGACCGCGCAGTCGGGTCGACGGAATGGCAATGATGAGCCCGCTGATGGCTCCCGCGACCGTGGCGAGGAACAGCGTGAAGATGAGCGGCGTTGTCGCATGGTGATGCGCCCAGATTCCGGCCGCATACGCGCCTACGGCCATGAAGCCCGAGTTGCCGAGCGAGATCTGTCCGCTCCAACCAATCAACCAGCTGAGCCCCAAGATGACAATGGCGATTGCGGCTCCGCCGGCGAGCTCGGAGTCCGCAACGGGCGGTAGCACGATCGTGATCGCGAGCGTCACCGCGGTGAGCACGACGACGCCGAGGAAGCGCGAGAGCGTGGTCTCTTGGCGGAGGAACGTACGGATCATCAGACTCTTCGACCTGCGACTTTTGTGAACAGGCCCTGGGGACGAATCATGAGGGCGACGACGAGAATGATGATGCCCCCGAGGGGGGCGACGTTGGGTGACCAGTAGGCGAGGATGAACTGCTCGGCGAGGCCAATCAACAGCCCGCCCGCGACGGCGCCAATTGGTGATTCGAGGCCACCGACGGCGGCGGCGATGAATCCCGCGACGAAGATGCCGTCCATGTCAGTGGGAAAGAGTCCAAAGCTCCCTGACGCTTGGATCACTGCAGCAATCGCGCCGACACCCGCTGAGAGGATCCAGCCGATCGTGAGCATCCGTGAGACGCGGATGCCGAGCAGTCGTGACACTTCGGGCGCGAGGGCGGAAGCGCGCAGCTGCAAGCCGAGTTTGGTGTAGCGGAAGAGCCCCGCAATGATCAGCATGATCCCCAAGGCGAGAATCACCTGATAAATGATGAAGGGCGAAAGATAGACCAGGTTCCCATGGTCGTGGAAGAAGATCTGCGAAAACGGCTCGGTGATGTTGCGTGTCGTACTCGTCCAGATCGCGGCAGCGAGCGCCTCCAGGACGCCGAGGAACCCGACCATGACGACGATCGGATTGATTTCGGGCTTGCCGTACAGCGGGCGTATAAGCACCCGTTCGGTGAGGCCACCGAGCAGCATGCCCACGGCGACCGAGATGATGACGCACCACCAGTAGCCAATACCGCGATCGATCTCGGTCATACCCACGTACGTCGCAAACATGGCCATCGCCCCTTGAGCGAAGTTGAGCACGTGCGTGGACTGCCAGATGATGACGAGGCTGAGGGCGACGAGGGAGTAGACGACGCCTTGTGCGACCCCTCCGAAGATGTTGTGCATGATCGACGACGAGAGAAACGCGCTCATTCGACGGCGACCCCAAGGTAGTAGCGACGCAGGTCGTCGTTGGCCGCGACGCTCGCCGCGTCGCCGCTGGCGACCGCCGAACCGAGATGGAGGACGACCGCGCTATGGGCGATGCGCAGCGCGCTCTTCGCGTTCTGCTCGACGAGAATGACGGTCAGATGTTCGCTCTCGCACAGCTCGTGGATGGTCTTCATCAGCTGGGCCGTGATCTGTGGGGCAAGTCCGAGGGAGGGCTCGTCCAAGAGCAGGACTCGGGGTTTTGCGATAAGGGCGCGCGCCATGGCGAGCATTTGCCGCTCCCCGCCCGAGAGAGTCGAGCAGAGCTTCTTGCGCCGCTCACCGAGGACCGGGAATCTCGCGTATTGATCGGCGAGTCCGCTCGCGATGTCAACCTTCCTCGAAAGGGCGCCGAGGCGCAAATTCTCCTCGACCGTGAGCTCTTCGATGACCCCCCGGCCTTCGGGCACGTGACCGACACCGAGCCTCGCGATGTTCTCCGTCGCGAGTCCTATCAGCAGCTGTTCACCGAAGTGCACGGTGCCTGACTTGGGCGTCACAAGACCCGAGATCGTTCGCAGCAGCGTGGTCTTTCCCGCGCCGTTCGCGCCCAAGACGGCAGTGATCTGACCGGTCGGTGCCTCAAAGCTCACATCTCGAAGGGCCCGTACAGCGCCGTAGTTGACTGAGAGGTCCTCGACGATGATCATTCGTCAATCCCGAGGTAGGCGGCGAGCACGTCGGGGTTGTGGCTGATCTCACCCGGAGTGCCGCGTGCGATGACTTGTCCGAAGTTCAAGACGACGAGCAGATCGACCAACTGCATCACGAAGTCCATGTTGTGCTCGACGAGCAAGACGCTCATCGAACTGCGCAGTTCCACAATCAGTTCGATGAACTCGGCGAGCTCATGCTCGTCGAGGCCCGATGCCGGTTCGTCGAGCATCAAGAGCGTCGGCGCGGTCATGAGCGCTCGGGCGATGGAGACTTTCTTCGCGATGCCGTACGGGATGCCGCTCGGTAGCGCCTCTGCGTAGCGAGCGACGCCGAGGCGTTTGAGCTGACTCATGGCTTCGTCACGAATGGCGCGCTCTTGTATGCGCCCCATTGGAAGTCCCAGGAGTGATGTCCACACGCCGCCGCCCGGTCGGCTCTGCGCGCCCGCCATCACATTTTCGAGCACGCTCATGTGGTGAAACAGCCCTACGCCCTGGAGGGTTCGAGCGACGCCCGCTTTCGCGAGTTGAGCGGGACGAAGGCCGCGTCGTTGGAGTTCGGGAAAGTTCACCGATCCCGAGGTTGGTCGCTGAAACCCGCAGGCGACGTTGAACGCGGTCGTCTTGCCCGCGCCATTGGGTCCGATCAGACCGACGATTTCACACTCGGGGACATCGAAACTGACGTCACTAAGTGCACGAAGTCCGCCGAACTGCACCGACACGTGCTCGAAGGCAAGCGCGATCGGTCGAACAGTGGAGTCGGTCACAGCGCTCCAAACTACTCCGAAGTTGCCGGACTATATGTCTCTTGAGCCGCGGCGGCTTCTCTCTACGTGCGACGTCGTCAGCCGACGATACTCGCGCAGTGCAGGCATTTCGTGGCCGCGACGGGCAAGTCGGAGCTGAGACACTCGGGACACGTCTTGGTCGGTGGTGGAGGCGATTGCGTCGCAAAGACACTGATGCCTCGCTTCGACATGTAACGCCGATAGGGGACGACCAGTACAAAATAGACGACGAACATGAAGATGATGAAGTAGACGATCGCGGAGATGAACGAACCGAGCGCGATCCGCTGGCCGTTGATCGTCCAGCCGAGTCCTTGATTGTGCGGGGACGATCCCGCGAGCGCGTTGATGAGCGGCGTGATGATCGACGTCGTAAACGCGGTAACGAGGGTGCTGAACGCGAGCGCGATCACGAGTCCGACGGCGATGACGACCAGGTTTCCCTGCATGAGAAAATTCTTGAAACCCTTTAACATGCAAACTCCCTTCGATTGACCTTGACTTTAACGAGGGGGACGAAGCAACGCGAATAGTGCGGTGTCGATTACGACAGAGCCGCCACGGCCTCGATCGTGCTCACAATCTGCTCGGCGCTCGTGCCGGGTCCAAACACCGCCGCGACGCCGGCCGCGCGAAGCTCTTCTTCGTCTCTCGGCGGCACGATCCCGCCCAACACGACGGGAATGTCTGATCCACGTTCGCGCAGCGCGTTGACGACCAGCGGCGCGAGCGTCATGTGCGCTCCCGACAGCATCGAGAGACCAACCACGTTGACGTCCTCTTGGATGGCGGCTGACGCGACTGACTCGGGCGTTTGGAAGAGGCCCGTATAGACAACTTCCATCCCCGCGTCGCGCAGCAGCCGAGCGACAACCTTGATGCCCCGGTCGTGTCCGTCGAGGCCGACTTTGGCGACGAGCACCCGAACACTCACAGCGTCGGGACTTCAACGTATCGCCCAAAGACGCCACTGAGCGTCGACATCATCTCTCCGACCGTGGCGTAGGCGGAGGCCGCATCAATGAGTGCGGGCATCAGGTTCACCTCAGGATCGGCAGCCTCGTCGCGCAGGCGCGCGAGCGATGCGCGAACTCGCTCCGAGTCCCGCTCGGCGCGAACGGTTGCCAGACGCGCGAGCTGCTTGCGCTCGTCTTCATTCGTGATGCGCAGCGTGGCGAGATCCTCGTCATCGTTACCCTCGAGGAACTCATTGACGCCGACGATGGTTCGCTCGCCCGTGTTGAAGGATCGCTCGAGCTCATAGGCAGAGTCGGATATACGGCCCTGAAACCAGTTCTCTTCGATACCGCGGATGCAGCCCTCAAGCATCGAGCCCTCGCCGAGCTTGGCGATATGGGCGAACAGCAACTCTGCTTCTCGTTCAATCTCGTCGGTGAGCGCTTCAATGAACCATGAGCCCCCGAGAGGATCAGCCACGTTGGCGACATTGGTCTCGTGAGCGATGATCTGCTGTGTGCGTAGCGCAATGCGAGCAGCCTTTTCTGACGGCAGCGCGAGCGCCTCATCCATGGAGTTCGTATGGAGTGATTGGGTGCCACCGAGGACGCCCGCAAGCGCCTCGATGGCGGTGCGAGCAATGTTGATCTCGGGCTGTTGCGCGGTGAGCGAGACGCCCGCCGTTTGGGTGTGAAAGCGCATCTGCCAGGATCGCTCATCCTCGGCGCCGTAGTGCCCGCGAATCCACTTCGCCCAGAGCCGCCTCGCGGCTCGGTATTTCGCGATCTCTTCGAAGAAGTCAATGTGGGCATTGAAGAAGAAGGAGAGTCGCGGCGCGACCTCGTCGACGCTGAGGCCAGTGGTCTTGGCGAGCTCGACGTACGCGAATCCGTTGGCGAGGGTGAAGGCGAGCTCTTCGACCGCCGTCGAGCCGGCTTCACGGATGTGATAGCCGGACACCGAGATGGAGTTCCATTTGGGCATCTCCGCCGCGGTGAACGCAATAGTGTCGCGCACGAGGCGCATCGACTGGCGAGGCGGAAAGACGAACTCCTTTTGGGCCTGGTACTCCTTCAGGATGTCGTTTTGTAACGTGCCCCCGAGTCGCGAGCGCTCGACTCCCGACTCCTCGGCGTTGGCGACAAAGAGCGCCAGCATCACTGCAGCGGGAGAGTTGATCGTCATCGACGTCGTAATTTCGGACAGATTGATGTCCGCAAAGAGATCTCGAACGTCCGCGAGCGAATCGATCGCAACGCCACATCGACCAACCTCTCCGATCGACATCGGATCATCGGAATCGAGTCCGAGAAGGGTGGGCATGTCGAACGCGGTCGATAGACCGGTGCCGCCGGAACGAATGATCTCGCGGAAGCGCTCGTTGGTGTCTACTGCGGTGCCAAAACCCGCGAACATCCGCATCGTCCAGAGCCTCGTGCGGTACATCGAGGCGTGCAGGCCCCGGGTGTAGGGATAGACGCCCGGGTATTCGGCGTCGGCGGGACCGTAGACCGGCGCCAGAGGAATGCCCGACATCGTCGCGAACGCGTCGGAGCGGAGGGGCGCGCGGTCATAGAGGCGTTGCCAGCGCTCTCGTCCAGACTCTTCGTCCTTCTCATTGCTGTTCGAATTGGCGACCACATATCGAGCATAGGTCGGGGGATTCTGACACTTAAAGGCGCGAACTACTCCGGAGAATCGCCTTCGCGGAGCGATTCGTGGTGAGCGAGTTGATCGTTCTCGCGTTCCATTAGCTCATCGTCCGCGGCCACCTCTAACTTCACCACGCGATCATCGGCCTGGGGAGACGCGCGGATTAATTCGTCGAGCTTCAACTGCATGACCAACTGATGTCGGCTCTGAGTGTGCTGGATCACAAACAGCATCACGAGCGTGACGAGCTCGGCGACTGTGGAAAAGGTGGTTTCCCACGTTGACGGGAAGCCATCTGCACCGAGAAAAATAACGAACACCAACACCGCGATCGCGACAGCGACCGCAGTGCTCGCGCGCGAGGTCGCTTCGCCCAACCATTGCAGGATGCGGCTGATGCGACGAAGTAATGAATGCTGTTCCATAAGTCTCCGATCGGGTGGGCCTAGGAAGCGGTGCAAGAAGATGTCCGTCGAACTCGGACGGCCCTAGGTGGCCGCACCAGCGTAGCGACGCGAGCTGGCTCAGGCCTCAGCGATAGCGAGCGCGAGCAACGGAGCGGACGCCTTGTTTATGCATTCTCGAAACTCGCGGTCTCCGTGGCTGTCGGCAACGACGCCACCTCCTGCTTGGACTGTCGCGACGCCATCACGCAGCGAGAGCGTGCGAATGGTGATGGCGAAGTCGGCGTTGCCCGAGAGCGAGAAGTAGCCAACTGCCCCTCCGTAGGGACCTCGGTAGACGGATTCGAACTCGTCGATGATCTCCATCGCGCGCACCTTGGGCGCGCCGGTCAGCGTGCCAGCCGGGAAGAGGGCGTTGAAGGCATCAAAGGCGTCGAGTCCGCCGCGCAACTCGCCGTCAACGTGACTGACGAGGTGCATCAAGTGCGAGAAACGTTCGACGTGCGCGAGCCGCTCCACTCGAACGGTGCCAGGGGTCGCCACGCGTCCGACGTCATTTCGGCCGAGGTCGACGAGCATGACGTGTTCGGCGATCTCTTTTTGATCGACGAGCATCTCGGCCTCGAGGGCGAGGTCTTCGGCGTCACTGTCGCCGCGTGGTCGTGTGCCCGCAATCGGACGAGTGCTCACGACGCCATCGTGCACGCGCATCAGCATTTCGGGTGAGGCCCCGACGATCTGGTGCTCCCCGGAATCAAGAAGGTACATGTACGGGGAGGGGTTGAGCGCCCGCAGTACGCGATAAAGGGTGAGTGGGTTAACGGTGCTCGCGCGACGGAACTGCTGGCTCGGGACGACCTGAAAGATGTCGCCCGCAACGATGTACTTTTTTGCGCGCTCGACGACCTCCGTGTAATCCGCCTCGGAGAAATTGGAGATCCCTTCGGCGAAGGCGCGCACGTCGACGGCGCCGCGCTGCTGGGGCGCCGTCGCGACGAGACGCTCGGTTACGGGATCGGTGGACGGCGCGGGACCGAGAAGGAGCGATACCAGATCGTTGAGTCGCTCGATGGCGCGGTGATAAACCATCGGCGGATTGTCACTGTCCACGATCGCGAGCACGACGACCGTCGTCGAATGGCGAAGGTGGTCGCAGATGAGCACGGCGTCCGGGAAGGAGAAGTCGACGTCGGGCCAGGTCGGCTCGCTCGAGCGACCTGGTAGCCGCTCAAGCCGGCGCACGTAGTCATAGGTCACGAATCCAACGGCGCCGCCGATGAAGTCCGGCAACTCGCCAGAGACGTACGTGCGGTAGCTCCCGAGAAGTTGGCGTAGCTCGTCGAGGGGAGCGAGCTCGCTTTCGCGTTCGTCGATACCCTCAACGATGGTCGTCTCGTCCTTGGTCGTGAGGCGCCAGCGACGATCGAGGCCTATGAAGGAGTACCGGCCGGTCGTTTCACCGAGCGCGGCGCTCTCGAGCATGAAGATGGCCCGGTCCTGGATTCGCTGATACAGCGACACGGGCGTCTCGCGGTCGAGCTGCAGCGTCAGGTGCAGCGGCACGACGTTAAAGCCCTCCTCAACGAGGTCGAGGAACGTATCGAGTTGGAGGGGCTCCATAGCGAAAGGTTACCGAGTCTGCGCCGTAACATATCTACCAATGTCGGCCGAACCCACCATCCTCGTCGTTGACAACTACGACTCTTTCGTTTACAACCTCGTCCAATATCTCGGTGAGCTCGGCGCGAAGGTCATCGTGCGACGAAACGACGACGTGGCTGCGCGTGACATGAACGGACTCGGAGTTCAGGGCGTCCTGATCTCTCCTGGACCGGGTCATCCTCGCAATGCGGGCAACTGCCTTGAGCTCGTGCAGCACTGCGCAGAACGCGAGATCCCGCTCCTCGGTGTCTGTCTCGGTCATCAGGCAATCGCCGAGGCCTTCGGCGGCGACGTCGCGGTGGCTCCCGAACTTCTGCACGGCAGAGCGAGCCTCGTGACCCACGACGACTCGGGCGTCTTTAAGGGTGTGTCCAATCCCCTTACCGTTGGTCGCTACCACTCACTCGTGGTGCTCGACGAGGGACTACCAAGCGAACTCGAAGTGACGGCTCGATCAAACGGGCTCATCATGGGGATGCGCCATCGCACCTTTGATCTCGAGGGTGTGCAGTTTCACCCCGAGTCGGTGCTCACTCAGGACGGGTACTTGATCCTCGCGAACTGGCTTGAGCGCTGTGGTGCCGAAGGGGTCGTCGAGCGCGCCACGATGTTGAGTCGTCGGGCTGACCTCGTCCGCGCCGCGCTCCCGCAACCTCAGGCCTGACGGACACCGTCCACTCGCTGCGACACCTCGAGCGGGTTCTCGTCGCGAAGGGCATCTGGCAGGAGGTTGGTGGGCACGTTCTGAAACGTCACCGGTCGCGTCCAGCGGTCGATACTGGCAGCGCCAACGGACGTTGACGACGATGACGTAGTCGAGGGCCAGGGACCGCCGTGCTGCATTGACCAGCTGACGCCCACGCCGGTCGGATAAGCGTTCACGATGATCCGGCCGGCCTTTGTCTCGGCGAACTCGAGGAGCCAGTTGCAACACCTCATCCACCGACGTTTCACGAGCTTCGAGGAGTCGTTCTTCACCGGTGGCGGGGTTGACGCTGACGACGCGGGGCTTCTGCTGCTCGTTGGATCGAGAAGCGCTCACATCAACTCCCGAAGTGACCGCCGACGCCCACGCGCGTCTCTTCGATCTCGTCCTTGACGAGCTCCACCCGATACGCGGCGGGACCGG
>DASXEU010000041.1:0-1863 GCA_036489935.1 Acidimicrobiales bacterium | reverse complement strand
AGCGTCGACCACTGCACGTTTCTCGATGACCGCGATATCGATCTCTTAAGCGGATCGGCGACCGTCGCCACGCTGCTGCCCGGCGCGGAGTTCTCGACGCGCTCGCCGTACCCGTCGGCGAGACGCCTCCTCGATGCCGACGTCACCGTTGCGCTGGCGACGGACTGCAACCCGGGCTCGTCCTACGTGACAAATATGGGATTTGTCATCGCGCTCGCGGTCCGGGAGATGAACATGAGCGTCGACGACGCGCTCTGGGCGACGACGAAGGGCGGGGCATTGGCGCTGCGTTGTGAAGAGGTGGGTCACCTCGGCGTCGGTGCGCGGGCTGACTTTGCGATTCTTGACGCGCCGCGTGCGGCGCATCTGGCGTATCGACCCGGTGGACGAGTGGTCGCCGAGACTCACCGGTCCTCGACGCGCTAGGTCGTCGGTAGACCCGCGGCCAGGATTCTCGCGACCTGATTCAACTGCTCGGGCACGACGTGCCACCACATCCAGCGACCTCGTTTTTCGCCTTCGATGAGTCCCGCCTCATTCAGAATTCGCGTGTGATGCGAGATCGTCGGCTGACTTTTTCCGAGTGGGCCTTCAAGGGCACAGCTGCATACTTCGCCTTGGGACGCGATCAGCGACAACATACGAAGTCGAACGGGATCACTGAGCGCTCCGAAAATCATCGCGGTCTCGACCGCTTCTGCTTCACTGAGCTCGCTATCGCCCAGAGGACTGCAGCAACTGACGACGGAGTCGGCGACGTCAATCCTTGGGGTAGCCATAGCGTCACTTTAACATTGACAGTTATCAATATGACGGCTACTCTTCACATTGACCAACATCGATCTATGGAGGCTGCCATGTCAAGAGTCCAACTCGCGCTCAATGTTTCAAATCTTGAGGAAGCCATTGATTTCTATTCAAAGTTCTTCAAAGCCGAACCCGCGAAGGTGCGCGCTGGCTACGCCAACTTTGCGATCGACGAGCCACCTCTCAAGCTTGTACTGATCGAGAACGCGGGCACCGCAGGCTCGCTCAATCACCTCGGCGTCGAGGTTTTCTCGACCGGTGAGGTCATGGACGCCACCAGCTACCTCGCAGAGGTCGGACTCTCGACGCGCGTTGAGGACGAGACCACGTGCTGCTACGCGAAGCAAGACAAAGTCTGGGTGGATGGCGCGGATGGTGTGCCGTGGGAGGTCTACACGGTCCTCTCCGATTCAGCGACCGCGAACGGAGTGGCAGGGGACGAACGATGCTGCACCTCGGATTCGACAACGCCGCTCGGCGCATCCGTTGCCAACTGCTGCTGAGCATCATTTCCTCATGAGCGTTCATCACGTCCTCTGGCGCCGACTCCTCGCGGAGTACGTGGGCAGCGGGCTCCTCGCTGCCGTCGTCATCGGTTCCGGCGTCGCGGCCCAAACTCTGTCGCCTCACGCACTTGGTCTCGAACTCCTTGAGAACGCGGTGGCGACGGGATTCGGCCTGTATGTCCTCATCGTGGCGCTCGGTCCGGTGTCGGGAGGGCACTTCAACCCAATCGTGTCACTCGTTGACGCCACGTTCCGTGGCTTGTCGTGGAAGGACGCATCCCTTTACTGCGGCGCCCAAGTAGCGGGATGTACAAGTGGCACGATGCTCGCGAACCTCATGTTCTCACGCGCTGCGATTTCGCTGTCCACACACCATCGCGCGTCCGCGGCGCACGATTTATCCGAGGTGGTTGCGACGGCGGGGCTCATCTTTCTTATCTTCGCGCTGGCGAGAAATGGGCGAAGCTCCACCACTCCCGCCGCGGTTGGTGCCTATATCGGTTCGGCGTATTTCTTTACCAGCTCCACAAGCTTTGCGAATCCCGCGATC
>DASXEU010000027.1:0-14383 GCA_036489935.1 Acidimicrobiales bacterium | reverse complement strand
ATGGCGGTGATCGCACTCAATTTCTGGTCATGGGCCATGCTCCAGTGGAGCGCTCGCCACTACCACCCGATGCCGGTCGATACGACGACGGGGATCCTCACGGTCGCTACCGGACTCCTCCTTCTGGCGCTCGTGGCAACGGTGCTGATCGTCTTAGCGTCCGCAGTGCGTCAGATCGTGCGCGGGCGCGGCCGACCGATTGCGGGACCCGTTGTTTTCGTGATGGGCTCGATCGCTTGCTTTTGCTACGCCTTACCTCCTTGGCTGCCCAATATGTTCGCCGGATACAGCCACATGTTCCAGGGCGGCTATCGATGGACGCATCCCGGCCCCGCCGCCTACGGGTTGGCGTCGATTGCGCACTCGGTGACCCAACCGTGGGTCTCTATGTGGGATCCCGGAATATCGGGCGAACCCACCTCGCAAATCGTGATGAACGACTTGACTCCGTTGGCCGTGTTGGTATTTGCCATAGCGATGGCCTTCCTGGTGCGGCGCGTCGAACTTCCACGTGCGAGCAAACATCTCGGATCTACGACCGCGGTGCTCCTCGGCACTCTCTCCGGTGTGCTTCTCATCACCCTCGTCGTTTGGTCCACTGTTGGTGGACCGATATACGCGACTTTCGGGGAAACGGGGGATATTGGCGGAGTCGCCTACCTCGTCTTTTTGGCACTCGCCACCGTGCTCGTCGCACGATCAGGTTTGCTTGCGAGAAAGAATGAATCTCGTCACGTCCGAAATCACATTGAGATCGTGGGCTCGAAGAACGAGTCGGCATAGTCGCCTCGCGATTCGCGATTCATCGCGCTCGGCGCCCGCCCCATAGAGAGTTCCGGAGTCGTCGCGCGGTCTAGATCCGGCCGAGGATCATCTAGAGCTGCTGTGTGCCTGACGGTTTTTCGGCCCGTAACGGATGAATGTGTAGCGTCGATGCATGGTTATGAGCGAGCGAGCGTTGGTCCTCGGCGGTGCCGGATCAGTGGGCAACGCCTGGGAGATCGGCGTCATCGCCGGCCTTTTCGAGGCCGGGTTGGATGTGACCGAGGCCGACCTGACCATAGGGACGTCGGCGGGATCGACCGCCGCGGCTCAGATAACGAGCGGAGTCTCGCCCACCAAACTGCTTGCCGACATCCTTGCCGCTGCGACTCGGCCCGCGACTGGATCAGTCGGATCTGATCGCGGTCCAGCGCCGATTGGGCCGGCGCAGGATCACATGGAGAGAACGAGCGCCGTCATCAGTGCCGCTGCGGATGCGGCCGACATGCGCCGCAGAATGGGCACGGCCGCCCTCGAGACGGATGCTCCGTCGCACGATGCTGTCCAAATGAAGTGGCGGGCTGTCGTCGCCGCTCGTCTGCCTAGTGCGGACTGGCCGCAACGGCCACTGCTCATCCCGGCGGTCGATGCCCGCACCGGTGAACCGGTCGTGTTCGACCGCAACAGCGGCGTCGACCTGGTGGACGCCGTCGCCGCCAGCACTTCCAACGGCTTTGGTATCCCTCCTTACCGCATCGGCGACAACCGGTACATCAATGGCGGCTACCGACGCAACGAAAATGCCGATTTGGCAGCCGGATACGCACGGGTGCTCGTGCTCTCACCGTTCGGCGGCAAATCACGGCATCCGTTGGAGTGGGGCATGCATCTCATGACACAGGTCGACGAACTACGTGCCCGCGGCAGCAAAGTGGAAACGATTTTCCCGGACGCCGACTCCGAGAATATGTTCGGCGCCAACGCGATGGATCCGTCACTGCGTCCGCCCGCTGCTCGAGCTGGTTGCCACCAAGGCAGAGCCCTTGTCGAAAAGCTCGCCTCATTCTGGCGCTAACACCGCGAATCAAGTTTTTGGAGGGTCGCAGAGTCGAGGCGTCGGAGTGTCGACCGCACCCGCTCGCTATCGGATTAGATGGCACTGGGTAACCCGCTCGCGATCCTTATCGAATCAGCCGCTCTGCGCTCGTACGGGGCCTAGCGCGCCTTTGCAGAGGTCGACAGCTTCTGGATGACACCGGTCGCGACGTTGAAGAAGTCCTTAGTGCAGATGGGCACTCGCTCGGGAAGGGCGAAGTAGTGCGATGGCCAGGAGTCACTGCGCACCGCCGGGTCCGATACCACTTCAATCCCGTCGGCATACTTCGGAGCGCATGAACTGCCTTGCTCACGCTCCGTCACTTGCAGGTCTCGTGAGTCTCGACAACGACAGGTAGACAAGCCATCATTGTTCAGGCCACCAAAGAACGGCGGCACTTGGGGACCCCCGAAACGGTTCTAAGAATCCTGAGATATTTTGTTGGTTCGTACCGGGAGATTTGCATCCAGCCGTTTGCACAAAAGCGCGCCATCTCCTACTATTACGTTCACTGATCTATTGGTCGTCGTAATAGGAGAATTCTGTGGTTGCGAAAAGTACTGAAGGCCCGCAGGATGTGCTGCGTCGGGCTGGTGATGCATCTGTCCTCATCCTGACGAGCCTCGCTGACGGTCCGAAGCATGGCTACGCGCTTATCCAGGACATTAGGGACTTCTCCGGAGTAAAGCTTGGGCCCGGAACGCTTTACGGGGCGCTCGACCGTCTCGAGCGACTCGGCCTGATCTTGGAATTGCCCTCCGAGGATCGACGGCATCCCTACCGTGCAACTGCGGCTGGCGTCACCGCCCTGCGCTCACACCTTGATGCCCTAGAGCGCGTGAGCATGACTGGTCGGTTACGTCTGGGACTTGGGACCGTCTAGTGCGACGGTCCCACGAAAGCCGAATCATTGCTGTAGTGCTTCGGTGCTATCCCGCACATTGGCGATCCCGACATGGCGATGAAGCGATTGTGCTTACTTCGGTCCTCTTGGAAGATGGAATGCCATGGTGGTCCATCGCCTGGAGTTTTCTCGGCAGTGCTGTAAAGGAACGAGTAACGCAGAAGCCGAGTTTGCGAGTCGGTTCGGCGTTGGCCGCGATCACGATAAGCATCGCTGCGGTTCCTCTGGCACTGTTCGCTTCGCTAACTCCCGCGGGCGCGTCGAGCACCGTCACCGTCGTCATTGCGAAGACCGGTAACGCGTCTCGACAACTTGAATCCGCCTTCGCAGCCCACCACTTCAATATCGCAGTCGCCGAAAGGCCTGTATCAACGGGCCTCGTCGGGTCAATCCTCTCAATCCGCACCGCAGACGCTTCCAGTCACAACGCGAACGCGATCAGCGAGCTTCGCGGTCAGTGCAAGGACGGCGGGTCTGGCTGTGTCGACGGACTCGTGATCCCACTGCACTATTCGGGAACCGCACGAGTGACAGTCGGAGCGGCGATGACGTCGTACGCGACTCTCAACGAAGCGAGTACGAGTCGAAAGAAGGGCTCGTGATCATCTCGGATGATATTGAGACAGGAGAAGTTGAGCCGCGAAACAAGCGCTCCCCCAGCGCGCGGCGTCATCTCATAGAGTGGATCGCCGTCCTAATCATCGCACTTCTAGCATCGTTCGCAATACGTTCCTACGTCGTCCAGGTATTCCGTGTCCCGTCCGGATCAATGTTGCCGACACTTCAAATCAACGACCGCATCGTCGTCGACAAGCTGCCTGGTCTTGCGCACTCGATTCATCGAGGGGACATCATCGTTTTTCACAAAGTTCGCGCCGACACGGACAACGCAACACCCATCCTCGTGAAGCGAGTGATCGGTCTACCAGGCGAGACGATCTCATCAAAGGGAGACACCGTTTACATTGACGGGCACGCCATCGCAGAGCCGTGGCTCGCCAGTATGAAGTCAGCCGGCTGTTCGGAGCCAGCGTTCGATATTCCAACAACGCATATTCCCGCCAATCACTACTACGTCATGGGTGATTGTCGAAACAACTCCTATGACAGCCGATACTGGGGAACGGTGCCTCTCACGAAAGTCATCGGCCGCGTTTTTGTAGTTGCCTGGCGTCACAATCACCCTTGGTTTCACTGGTTCTAGCCGCACAGAATCCGCCCCGCGGAATGTAGACAGATCGTGGCTCGCGTCGCACGGTTCGATATAAGTGAGCCGCTGTCGTCGATTCATGACGCGGCGTCGGATTCTCAGCGCAGTGCGTCCGAAATGTCGATGACCTCGAGCGCGTTTCGATGCGTTCGAGTCTTCAACGTCGTCACCAACGTGAGGACCGTGATCACGATGATCAACAGAAAGAGCGAAGTTTCCATCTGGGTAAATGGGGCTTCCCACGATTGATTGAACCCTCCCGCCAACGTCCACCCCGCGAAACTAAAGAGGAAGCCAATCATGGCGAGCGACAGAAGCTTCGCCGCTAACCGAGCGACCCGATTCGCATTCAGTGAGAAGTCAAGGCGACGGGCGAGCTTCGCGACGCTGAATGCTAAGACGAGTACCGCTAGTGGCGTGCCGTAGTGCAGCGGTCCATTGTTGGAGAGGAAATGCCAACCAGTCCAAGAAGGGCCCCAAATCGTGCTTTGTGTAACCCACTGCGTGCTGCCCGCGACTTGCTTTAAGACCGCGCCAGCCCCTGACCATTGAATGCCGCCGCGCGCGATTGTCCAGCGCGTGTACTGATAGATCGAGTTGACGATCGCCGCCACCGAACCTAAGACGGCGATGAGAAGCCAGAAGAGACGTCGGTCGTGCTGACGAACAACTATTCTCCCGGCTCGAACAATCAATGTCAGTCCGATCGCGAGCAGAGTGACGGTAAGCAGGATGGTCGATACGGTGATCGCCCCCATCCAGATTGACACCGCAAACGCCGTTGCCACCCTCGGATTGGAGTTCCACGACACCATCGCGCAGGACCAGTAGAAGAGCGCAAAGACTGCGAACACCGACGCCAACCACGTGGTCGTGCTGAGAGCCACCTTCGGAGCACTCGCCTCATCGAGCGACGGACCGACAATTCCGAGATCGCCGAGTCGAACTTTGCCGCTCTTGTAGAAGATGTTCGCCGTTCGCTTCGCATTATGAGGGTCGTCTGCGATCGACTGTTCCATGAAGTCGACAAATTCGTCGCCGTAGCGTTCGCGCCAGCTCGAGGGGTAGAGCGTCAGAAGTCGGCGAGCACGCCGCGCGGGCGCCGTGAGGGATCTCATGAGAATGACCATCCTTGCGAGAGTCGAGATTGGCCAACTTTGACGACCTGTCGTTGCGACGCCAGATATTCGGACAGCGCCGTCGCCCCAGCTCCCGTGAGTCGGTACGGCCGCCTGCGGTCGTCGCTCGCGAGCGCCTCGATGAGACCGCGCCGCTCGAGTCGAGCGAGTGCCTCATACAGGGTGCCGGGCTGAAGTTCCACGCTGGCGAACTCGGCAACGTCTTTCACTAATGCGTACCCATGTTTCTCGCCGCCCGCGAGACTCGTGAGGATCAATGCGGAGACTCCTGGATTTTTCCCGAGGCCATCGGATCGAACAGGTACGTTTGCCATTGGAACGACAGTACTCAGATTACCGATACAAAGCAAGCCGATGTACGTGAACTATGTGGTGGCGAGATCGGCACTCATGCCTTCGTGGAGGATGGACTTTCGCTCGAGGCCACGATCAGTTGCAGTGCCGCAACATGAGAGCGGAATGCCGCTCGACCTTTCTCGGTCAAACACACGTGAACCCGGCGTAGTCGCCCCGTTACCGGTCGCTCCTGCGTGACGTAGCCCGCATCGCCGAGGGTCGAGAGTTGTTTAGAGAGCGCGGAGTCGGATAAGCCGAGCTGGTCGCGAACGTACGCAAAGTCAACCCAATCGGCACTCGCGAGGAGCGCAACGATCGAAAGCCGAGTGCTCGGATGAATGACCTCATCGAACTTGGGTTGCACGGTCACGACGCCGGCGTCCTCGTCTTGGCGCGGTGGCGGACGCCACGCATGAGCAATGGCCCCGCGATCACGATCAACACGGCGACGGCGACGCTTGACACGAGGACGGGATATGTGGCGCCATCAGCGTGGGCAACGAGTGCCCCGACAATCGTCAACATCACGAATACGCAAAGCGAGTCGAGGACGAGTATCGGCGTGAAGTGACCAGCAACGTCCCTTCGCACGCGCAACTGCGAGGTGCGCTGGCGTCCGCCCACGACCCAGTTCGCGATCGACGAATGTGCTGCACCGAATGACAAGGTCGCACCAGACATCACCCACGCATTGCCGAACTGTCCAGCGAAGCCGATGCCGATCCAACCAGCGGCCACCGCCCACCAGTACCAGACAGGAACATTTATTTCGGCCAGCACCGCCTCGCGGCTGCGTCGTACGACCTCGAGCGCGTCCACCGCTTCGTCATGATTTACATGGTGTGTCATACATGCCTCCGCGACTTTCCTAGGTGGAAAGTAACTTAGACTTTCCAACTAGGAAAGTCAAGTCAAGTGGTTCGTTTCACAAATACGAAGCTCACCCGTCAGACAGACCGCTTCGCCCGCGCGAACGTAGTCTGCGAGCATGCCGAAGAACGCGTTAGGCGTCGTGTCCTGGACAGGCTGGGACCCACGCACGGGCGCGCGAGCGACGCCTGATGCGACCGAAGCGTTTGAGCGCTCCGCTCCACCTTTTCCAAGTAGTGAATCTCGATACGAACTGCTGGCGGTTGCTGCCCGTGGATTTCATCCGCCCCAGGCGCTGAGCGCGAAGGTGGTGACGGAGATCGACGATGAGGACTCGGACTCGGACGAGGACGAGTTCACGGGACTTCGAGAGGTGTGGTCCGTTCTATATCGCCAGATCGCCGAGACCGCACCGGCGACGGAGCGTCCCTACGCGATTTACCTCCTGGGCGTGAATCCACCAGACGACGCCAGCAAGACGGACCTGACGACATTCAACGATTTCTATACCAACGTCCACCTTGTAGAAGTCGCCGAGCGCCGACGGGCGCTGCGCGCGATCCGATACGAACTCATCGAGGAAGTTAAGGCTCCGTACCTCGGGGCTCCCCAATATCTCGCCGTCTATGAGGTTGATGAGGAATCCGCCGCTCATCGCCGGCACGTGGGGCCGCCCTATTCATCCGGACCCGAAGTATGGCAGCGCCATACGACTCCATGGCGCCTCTGGTATCGACGGCTCGGGAAGTGACGAGATCTCCTCTTCGTCGTCGTCGCGTCTTCCACGAGCCATTCCCACTTCAGATTCGTCACCGTACAATGCAGGCGCGACTACTCACGGGACGAGACGACGTAGCGACATCGCGACGATTAACCGGAAGCGCTCAGGTCGTCACGTCGCTTGTGAGAACTTCTTTGCCGCAGAGAAGATTTCCAGCAGCTTGGCGTTGAACGCATCAAGATCGTCGGGCTTGCGACTGCTGATGAGTACGTTCGGGCCTGATTCGCACACCTGAACCTCGCGATCAACCCATTCCCCACCGGCGTTCCGGATGTCCGTTTGCAAACTCGGCCACGACGTCAACGTCCGTCCGCGAACCTTGTCCGCCTCGACGATCGTCCATGGTCCGTGGCAAATCACGCCGACGGGACGACCGGTGTCAAAGAAGTCCCTCACGAGGGCGACCGCTCGCTCGTCGGTCCTCAGCTCATCGGCATTTGCTACCCCACCGGGCAACACTGCAGCATCGAAGTCGTCGACGCGAGCGTCCGCAGTCGTTCGGTCGACAGGAAACGTGTCCGCTTTGTCGAGGTGAATGAATGCCTGCACCGTGCCGGCCTTTGGAGCGACGAGTACCGGATGGCCACCCGCGTCGCTCACGGCTTTCCACGGTCGCGTGAGCTCCGCCTGTTCGATGCCTTCATTGGAAACGATGAACGCGATCGTGCGTCCTTCAAGTTCTTGTGACACGTTTACCTCCGATGATTAGAGCGTCTCTACCAAGGTTCCATCGGGCACTCACCTGCCCGCCCGATCGTCCTAAAAGGAAGCGTATTGATTCGCCCGCGGGCATCATCGTTTTGAAATGCGACGCACTGATTAGGCGCCTCCGTCTGGAACTTGGCCGTTTTCGAAAACGACAGACGGGCTGAAACGATCAGGACCGATCGCCGGAGATCAGGGGACCTGATAAACGACCAGAGTGGCGAGGCCGATCGTCGTGCAGGCGGCTAGCGACACCGCGACAACGGGAACGCTGCCGAGTAGGTGACGCCGCGAGCGCCACAGAGTCAACCCGATCGCCAGCCCGACCCCAAGGACGAACTGCACGTGCCAGTAGTCGGCAGGGGTCGAGAACCTGAGCTTGGTGAGCCCGTATACGGCCTCACCCGCAATGAGACCTCCGAGGACGCCCGCGCCGATCGCAGCTGCAGTGCGCCCGGCGTATCGGAGCCAACCCGCGGCAAGGCCGACCAGCGGCCCCACTGTCACACTGGCGGCGGACCAGAGCTCGACCTGGTGATGTGACACCGCCCAACCGCGGTGGGCTTCGGCCGCGTAAAAGCCGACAACGAGAGCGAGCAACGTGACGATCGCCAGCAACACGGACTCCCCGGCACGGCGAGCAGTCAGGGCAAGAGCGAAGGCGACGAGGATCCAAGGTGCCGCGGAGTTTGCGAGCGGCTCAAGGGAGTACGGCAGGTGCGGGACCGACCATTCAGTCACTGCCCCGACGGCCAACCCGATTCCGGTGGCCAGAGTAAGCCGACCGAAGCCGCTGAAGTGAGCTCGGACCGAGCCAGTGGCGAGAAGGTCGGGCACTTCGTTCATGATAAACGGTTGCGACCTGTCCGCTCGCCAAGGGGCGCTGGCCAGGGCTCGAGCCGACGCCGAGGTGTCCCGCCTTCGTTGCCCACCAACCAACGAACGGTGATGATGTCTTGACGGACGTGACGCGCGGATGTACGTTTGCAAAATTCGGACGTGCGAGAGGCCCTTCCCAGGCGACCACTCAGCAGCTTGAGCGGTTCATTTTCGCCACTAAGGAGGATGATGCACTACGTACGAGGTCACCAACGTTGCGGGGTCGCAATGATCGGCCCCCTGTGAATCGATCGCCCGAGCAACGAAAATCCGACGCACTGGCGAAGCTCACGGCAAAGGAAGCAAACGTATGGGTTGCGTCCGCGTCGCCCACAGGTGACGTCCACCTCGTGCCGGTGACGCACACCTGGAACGGGAGCCAGGTCGTCCTCGCCACTGGGCCGACGTCGAGCACCGTTGCGCACGTCACTGCTACCCGACGGGTTCGACTCGCGCTGGGAGAGTCCCGCGACGTTGTCATGATCGACGCCGTCCTCGTAGAAGCTGTCCCGGAGGCAGACGCACCGGCGAGCCTCGCCGACGCGTACGCCGCTCAAGCGGGATGGGACCCCCGGACTGACAGTGGCGACTACATCTATCTTGTGCTCGGTCCCGAGCGAATCCAGGTTTGGAAAGAAGGCGAGGATTTAGACGGGCGGACCATCATGCGGAACGAACAATGGGTCATCTGAACGGGCGAGAACAAGCGCCGAGGGTGCATTACTGCGCGTCCAAGAATCCGGTGACTCCAGAGAGGATGGGGTGCACGACTAATTCGGTGCAGAGATCTCCGCGCACGGGAAGGCTGAACGTTTCACTGCGTCCACCTCGGGGCAACGTCACGACAAACCGCGTCAGCTTTGGACAGCCCGCTCGCACCATGTCGCCATACTCCACGACGAATGAGGCGTACCTGCGCGGACGAAGAAGGACGACGGGCAGGTGGCGCCCGTAGGCCTTCACCAATTTTGTTGAGCCATATATCCCCCCCGAGTAGCCCGACAATTGATCGCTCGCGCGCGCTACTTTGGGCCCTCTGTTTGGAACCTCTCGCGTAAGAGGAGCAACTACCTTCGGATAGCCGGACAGCGTGCACGAGAGTCGAGATGTATTTCGCAACTTGATGTCGTACGCAATGTGACCGAGACCCGCGCCCGACGACGGTAATGAGATTTTGAGCGAGCGCAGCGCGCATTGTTTTATGGGGGGAGCGGCAGCGCGCGAACTGCGGAGCGCGAAAACGACGCCACCGGCTACTACCGCGGCAATGAGAACAGCGAGGACAAGAATACGCGAGGGTCGTCGCGGTCGTATTTCCTTAACGAGCATGTCGATCCCAGTGGAGTTCGTATCTACCTCCTCCCTATTAGCTATGTCGCGCCGCAGTCGATTGTGGTTCCGACGACAGAACCTTGGTACGACCATCGCTGCGCGAGATTATCTCTAGTCGATCCCCGAATTCAACGCTGCCGGCGGTCCATCTCATTAGAGAGCACCGTGCGGTCCCCACGCAGAGTATGCCGCCCAAAAGAGTCGACCGTCGCCCTGACCACTTCGTCCACAAAAATTAATCGCTCGCTGTAGCGGCCTACTCAACATCGCCTCAAACATTGAAAATGACCCGAGTCGACGAGCCCGTCGGACTCGTCGACTCGGGTCACCGAGTGTTCAATTGTTATCTGTAGCGCTCTGATTCAGCAGCCTGAAGCTACTTGGACAGCTTCCAATACTCCGGCGTGTAGTTCAGAATCGCGCTTTGGGTTACGCCCTTCAGCGTGTCCTTGACCTCAGAGATCTGAAAGTCGGGGTCCGGCTGCCAGACGTCGGGGAGCTGCTTTGCGAGGTAGTTCTCGTACTTGTCGAGAATCGCCACGCCCGTGATGGTGTGCGTCAAGTTAATGTTCGCGTCGTTGATCGGGTTCGAGTAGCTGCCCTCGTTGATGCCCGATCCCGTCTCGAAGATTGACTCGCCCGTCGGGTAGAAGTCCGGTCCGAAGGACCAACCCTCACCCCAGTTCTCCATCTGCCACGTGCAGGTCGGTCCGACTTTGCAGGGAACCGCGTTGGCGAGCACCGTGTTGAACGGTGCCGTGGTGAGGTTCAAGTCGATACCATCGGACGCTTCGGCGTTGCTCTTCAACTGCTCCATGAACTGAGTCGTGTAGGTGTATCCGTTGTCGTACTGGAGGTTAAAGACCAACTTCTCACCCTTGGTGATGCCCGATCCGCAGTCACCCTGAGCGGTACCAGGCTTCACGCACGTCGTGGTGCCACCGGGCACCACTTTCCAACCGTTGTCCTTCAGCAGTGCCTTCGACTTTTTCGGACTGTACGGGTACGGGTCTGATTTCTCGGTCTTCGTGGCGAGGTCAGTCTTCGGCTCAATGGGAACCGGACCGTAGGTCGGGTAACCGAATCCATAGAGCGCCTTCTTGATGTCGACCGGCTGGTTCACCATCTCCTGCAACGCTTGACGGAAGTAGAGCTGACGGAAAATCGGCCCGACCGTCGGGTTGTTGAAGTTGATGGAGAAGTAGTTGATACTCCAGCCAATCCACGGCTTGCTCGTATAGCCGTCAGCCTTCAAGAGAGGAATCTGGCTCGAGTCTTCCGGCGGCACGTAGCCGTAGTCAATCGTGCCGGCGCGCAGTGCGTTGAATTCCGCCGCGTCGGTCGTAAACGGCTCAAGCGTCAGCTCACTGAAGTCCGGCTTGTGGCCCGAGTACTTCGTGTTCTTTGCAAACACGGTGTAGCCCGTCGTTTCGAAGGTCTTCAACTTGAAGGGACCGTCGACAACCTGCCAAAGCGGGTTGGTCGCATACGACGACGGCTCTGACGCCTGCGCGGTCAGGAACTTGTAGACGGCTTTGGCACCGGCGGTCGTTGCCGTGTAGTTGCCAATCTTGCCCGTCGCTGACTCCTTGTCCCAAGCTTGCGCCGGAAGCGGCGTGATCTGGCTGAGCTCGTTGTCCAAGAACCAGTTCGTCGAGTACGCCTCGTTGAGTTTGAAGACAACAGTCGACGCGTTGGGTGCCGACATCGAGGTGACGTTGGCTGGAAACTCACCCGGCACGTACGTCGGCCAGATCGCCTGCTCGGCCTTCAGCATCTGCATGAAGAACAACACGTCTTGCGAGGTCACTGCCGCGCCGTCAGACCACTTGTACTTCTTCAGCTTGATGGTGACGGTCTTCCCACCATTCGAGTACGTCGGCGCGTCGGCCAACGAGAGACTCGTGTTGAGCGTCGGGGATGAACCCTTACCGAACCAATAGAGGGGTCGGAACATTTCCTGCTGGAACTGATACAAGTTCACGTTGCTGTAGTACGCGGCGCCCATGATCGGGAAGATGTAGTTCGGCACGATTGCGGGCGGTAATGCGAACGTGATGTCAGTGTTGCTTGAAGCGGCAGACGCACTCGTGCTGAGTGTTCCTGACGCGACAACGAGCGAACCCGCACACGCTATGAACGCAGCAACCAATGATCCAATGCGTTTGGGCAATATCCTTCTCAACTCAGCTCCTATTAGTAAATAAATATGTCATGCATTACGGGTCGGTCGATCAAGCTAACTGGTAGCGAAAAGGTCCCACCGACCATTTATGGGGTGGCAATTTTTAACCGACCTTTCAATAAATCTTATCGAAATGCATACCTGCAAAGTGGGCAGCAATCTATACACGCCGCATGAAAGGGAAGAGTTGGCGGCGAACGCCTCGCGCACTCACGCATGATCTCGAATACGAATATCGACTATCTGCTCATGACGTCAATGCACGACGCGCCACTCGTGTCGCGCTCTCTTCGCATTGAAGCATGCGCCACGACGCGCAGTAACGGGTGTTGATCGTGCGAACAAGGAACGACGCGTCAGGCATGACGACGGATTGCCGGGGAGTCTCGTCTGAGCCTTTAGCAGACGCTACGTATCCCTACGAGTCGTCATCCAGGTCCCGACTCCCAACAGAATGACCGCGTAGAGGGCCATGAGCATCAGTCCGTGGAGTGGACTGAAGAGTGGCGTCCCATTGAGCTGGCTCGGAATGGTCGCGGAAAAAACTGTCGAACTGATATTGGCAGGCAGGTATCGGCTCACGACGTGGACGACCACTCCAGGAAGCGCAAAGAACACGACGGTCAATATCAGCATGATGCTCGTAAAGATGGAGAGCGATGCCGCCGACGATCGAACGATCGCAGCGATGCCCAAGCCAATGAGTCCGACAATCGCCAGATCGATGCCGCTTTCAATGAGGGTGCGAAGAACACCGGGCTGTGAGAGGGAAATTTGGCTCGCTTGACCCGACAGTATGAAATGCCCGAGGAAGTAGGTGGAGAACGAGAGCACTTCACCCAGCACGAGCCCAACGCCTCCGACAACGATGGCCTTCGCCGCGAGCACGATCCCCCGTCGCGGCATCGCTGCCATGGTGGACCGAATCTGGCCGGTGCTGTACTCCGAGCTCAAAAAGAGAACTCCAAGCACGCCCATGACGAACTGACCGAAGTTGAAGCCGACGAGGACCCGCATGATCGGGTCGGCGACATGGGCATTGCCGCGTAAGGCGCTCGTTGAGAGATAGCACAAGCCGTACGTGACGAAGGCGAGCGCGAACACACTCCATCCCGCGGAACGCAGCGACCAGAACTTGGTCCACTCGCCGCGCAGCGCGCAGGCGAGTCCCGCTCGGGTTTTTGGTTCCGTGACGTCACGAATAAGAAGATCGCTTGTCACAGCGACGCTCGGTACTGGACCGCGCCTTCCGTCATTTCCATGAACGCGTCTTCCAGTGAACAAAGATCGGTGAGCTCGTAGAGAGCGTTTTGCTGTTCAAGTGCGACTTCGCCGATTGCTTCGGCTTTCAGGTTCATCACCGTGAGGCATGTGGTCGATTCTCTGAACGTGAGTGCCCCTGCGTCTTCGAGCGCGGGAATCAATAGGTCCAGATTTGCCGCGCGTACTTTAAAGGACTGTTTGGAGCTGCACGCGACGAACTCATTAACGGGGAGTTCGGCGATGAGGTGGCCTTTTCCGATGACGACGAGTTGATCAGCAGTGAGCGCCATCTCGGCCATGAGGTGACTCGAAATGAAAACCGTACGTCCCTCTGCCGCGAGATCTCGGCAGAGCGATCGTGTCCAACGGATACCTTCGGGATCAAGACCGTTCACCGGTTCATCAAGCAAGACGACCGCCGGATCACCCAGTAGCGCGGCGGCGATGCCGAGTCGCTGACCCATTCCGAGTGAGAATTTGCCGACACGTCGCTTCGCAACGGAGGTAAGCCCGACTAGGTCGATAACTTCTTCGACGCGCACTTTCGTGACGCCGCCGTATTGGGCGAGTGCCCAGAGATGCGCGTACGCAGAGCGACCAGGATGGATAGCTCGTGCTTCGAGCAAACCACCCACTTCGCGCATCGGCCAGCGAAGGTCCTTGTACTTCTTGCCCGAGATAAGAACCGAGCCAGAGTTGGGGTGATTGAGGCCCATAATCATTGACATCGTCGTGGACTTTCCCGATCCATTCGGGCCAAGGAATCCAGTTACTTTCCCTGGTGCGACGTTAAAAGAGAGGTCGTCCACCGCGACGACGTCACCGAAACGTTTTGTGAGTCCGCGGACCTCAATCACCGGACAAACCTATGCCGCTCAGATGAGAACAGCATGCAGACAACGTAAGAATGAAGTCATTCTA
>DASXEU010000007.1:0-15794 GCA_036489935.1 Acidimicrobiales bacterium | reverse complement strand
GCTGAGGTCGCGATCGACAGAATTATGAGCGCGAAGTAGCCGTAGTGCTGGACGAAGGATTGCACCGGTCCATTCTTGCCGACAGCAGCATGGGCGGGCGTTTTCTCAGTGTTGGTGCACCGAACACCAATAGGTGGTGCGGCCTCCAATGGTCGCGATCAGCATCGTGCCGCCATCCTTTGGGCAGAGCCCACCAGGAAACCGACCGTCCATGTGGTCGCCCATATGCGAGCCGCCCCGGCGCTTGAGTGCGTTCATCGTTGCGCGAAATGCCCGAAAGAGCTGATCCTTCTGCTCCGTCGACATGGTCCTGCTCGGCGTGCGCGGGTCGATGCCCGCGCGATAAAGGATCTCGTCACCGAGGAGATTGCCAACGCCCGCGACGCGCGACTGATCGAGGAGTCGCGCCTTGATCGCGGGACCCTCTCCCCGATCCACGCGCACGGCTTGGTCGAACTCTTTTCGGGTCAACGTGAGCGCGTCGGGTCCGAGCTCACTGAGATCGGGATTGATCTCAAACCTCGCGAGACGTCGCGGGTCGTGCATGACCAGCTTTCGACCGTCACTGAATTCAAGCCCGCCGCGCAGCCACTTCGAGTCGAAGAGATGCGGCCCGTAGAAGAGTCCTTCGATGCCGGCGTCCCCGTCAAGGAGCAGCACGCCCGTCATACCGAAGCGCACGCCGAGCGTGGGGCCATCGGTCTCAATCAAGAGGAGCTTGCCCTTTCGCGACGTTCCCTCGATCGTGAGACCCTTCACTGTTCGGGCCCAGGCCGACGACGAGGTGAGCTTCTTCGCGAGATACGCGTCAGCCCAGCCTCGTGTGATCGTCGCGCCGACGACTCGATCGGCGAGCTGACGATAGGTCTCCACTTCAAGTATTTCGGGCACGGGGGGCATCGTATTCGGTGCAAGTCACGCAGACCTCGCTTACTAGTGTTGACTTATGTCTCTCGAGAAGCCCCAGTGGCGTGAGCTCTTCACAGAAGTCGTGACCTCCGGGCTGTGCACGGGCTGTGCCGCCTGCGTGATCGCCTGTCCCCATCCCGTGCTCGATTATGAGACCGACAATGGCGTCTATAAGCCATTCCACCTCGACATTGACGGCGGACCCGACGACTGCACGCACGGCCAGAAGGGCTGCACCATGTGCACCCGGGCTTGTCCGCGCTTTCGCAATTGGGAGAGCGAGATCGACGTGCATCGCTTCGCACGCGAGCGCACCCCTGAAGAGGTGTGGGGTATTGGTGACGTACTGCTCGCGCGCGCCAGTGACGAGTCACTCGTCGAGAACGGCCAGGACGGTGGGTTCGTCTCTGCGCTCCTCATCTACGCCCTCGAGCACGACATCATCGACGCGGCGCTCGTGAGCGGACTCGAAGGCGACGGCTCGACGTGGCGCGCGAAGCCGGTCGTCGCGCGCACCAAAGAGGACGTGCTCGACACGGCGAAGTCTCGCTACACCTATAGCACGAACCTGCTCGCGTACGAAGAGGCCGTCGAAGGCGGCGCGGAGCGCATTGGCCTCGTGGGCATGGGCTGCATGGCGTCTGCCCCCGGCGCGATGCAAGCGAGAAAGGCCGGCAAGGTGGCTCGTCGACTCTGTCTCACTATTGGACTCCTCTGCTCGAAGACCTTTGACGACTCGATCTTCGAAGAGCTCTTCGAAGCGAAGTACGACATCAAGCGGGCCGACATCACCAAGATGAACATCAAGGGTGTCTTCCAGCTCTGGACGAAGGATGGCGGGTACTACGAGGTTCCACTGAAAGAAGCTCACGCGTACACCCGCGAAGGGTGCACGCACTGCCCGGACTTCGCCGCCGAGCACGCCGACCTTTCGACGGGCGGCATCGGCGCGTTCGGTGACTGGACACTCGTAATCGCACGCACTGACCTCGGGCGAGAGATTCTGTCGTCGATGAAGGAACAGGGACTCATCGAGACCCGCCCTGGCGACGATGACCCGGGCGCCGTCGCGCTGCTGCACAAGCTCGCGCGCGTCTCACGAAAGCGCTGGCCTGCCACCGCAGTGCCTGCACCTGGTCGACTGCCCGTCACGGCGGGCTGATGCCAGCGACAACGGCCCAGCGGCCCACCACCATTCTCTTCGTTCGCCACGGCACGACCGCAACGACCGGAACCGTCCTTCCGGGTCGAGCACCGGGGCTGCATTTGTCCGAGCGCGGGAACGCAGAGGCGAACGAAGTTGCCGATCGATTGAAAGAGCTCGCACACAAGCCGAGCGCGATCTACATGTCGCCCCTCGAACGCACGCGCGAGACCGCAGCGCCGATCGCAAAGACTCTTCACCTGAAGCCCACCGTCGAGCGCGGACTCCTCGAGTGTGACTTCGGTCTTTGGACCGGCAAGCGGCTCGCGACACTCGCGCGACGCGCCGAGTGGCGAACGGTGCAGCACGCGCCGAGTACGTTCCGCTTTCCAGAAGGCGAATCGTTCGTCGAGATGCAGCTGCGGATGTGGGAGACGGTGAGCGCGATTGCGAAGCGCCACGCGCACCGTACTGTCGTCGTCGTGAGCCACGCCGATCCGATCAAGGCGGCCGTCACCTACGCTCAAGGTGTGCCGCTTGACCTCTTCCAGCGCACTGTGATCTCGCCGTGTTCCGTCAGTGCCGTTGCCTTCACGGGTTCGACTCCGATCGTGTTGTGCGTGAACAGCACCGGTTCACTGAAAGGCCTCAGCCCCTCGTGAACTACGTCTTTACCAATCCCGATCGCGTCATGGTGGGCGTGCGAGGCGAAGTCGGCGCCCGTCTCTTTCTCCTCCAAGTACGAGAGGGACGCCGTCTCGTCATCGTGAAGTGCGAGAAGCTCCAGCTCGCCGCGCTCGCTGAATGGATCGGCCAGGTTCTTCAAGAGCTCGGTCGTCCGGGGCACCTGCCCGACGATTTCACCCTGGAGCCTGAATACGAGACCGACTTCGTTGCGGGTGACATTGCTGTCTCCGTGGACGAGACCGAAAAGACGATCGAAGTGACGATGGAATCGCTCGAAGAGGACTCCACGCTCAATATTCGCCTTACGCGCGAGTGGGCCGCCGGACTCGCGATCGCCATCGTCCGACTCGTCGACGCCGGACGCCCGCTCTGCCCGCTCTGTGGAGGACCGCTCGACCCCAAGGGTCACGACTGTCCCCGCACGAACGGCCACAACGCCCCGATCCGCTAGCCGTGACCCGCGACGAGGAACGCCAGCTCCTGGAGCACGGAGCGATCGAAGTCGAAGGACGCGTCGCGGGTTCGTCAAATCAAGCGCTCCTCGTCTCGCTCACCTTGGACGGACTAAGCGGGTTGGCGTGTTACAAGGCTGAAGCCGGAGAGCGGCCGCTCTGGGACTTTCCCGACGGACTGTGGCGTCGCGAGGTTGCGGCCTACGAACTCGACGTCGAACTCGGCACCGATCTCGTACCGACCACTGTCGGACGTGACGACGCGCCCTACGGACCGGGGTCCCTGCAGTGGTGGGTCGCTGACAATCAAGAGGACCACTACTTCACGCTGCGGGACCGGCCCGAGTTTGGCCACTGGTTCGCGCGTCTCGCCGCGTTCGATGTCGTGGCGAACAACGCTGACCGCAAAGCCGGACACGTGATCTTTGACGGAACGCGTCTCTGGGCGATCGACCACGGACTGTGCTTTCACGAAGAGGACAAGCTCCGCACGGTCATCTGGGAGTATGCAGGGCTCGCCGTCGAACCGCAACTCCTTGAGCGCATTGGGCGCTTCTCAAAGGGCAACGTGGGTGAAGTGTCGCGATGGCTCAACCCGAGCGAGCTCGCCCTCGCGCAGCTACGAGCGCATGGTCTCGTTGAGAATGCCTGCTACCCAGAACCTGACGAGTCCTCTGACTGGCCCCCGTATCCCTGGCCGCTGATTTAGCCGACCCGCGCGAGCTCGGGTTCGTCAGCTTGCACGCCTGATTCGAGCATGAAGAGCGTCAGCAGCGCTCCGACGCCAAAGGACCCCGCCGCCCACCAGAATGCAACCGAGTAGCCGTGCAGGGTCGCGGCTGTTGACGCCGCAGCGGATGTCGGCGCGGCGTGATGCAGCGCGCGCAATGTGACGGCGACCGCGATGGTGTTGAGCAGCGCCGTGCCGAGCGAACCACCAATCTGCTGGGTCGTGTTCACAAGCGCCGACGCTGCGCCCGCGTCGCGCGGCTCGACGTGCGCCGTGGCGCTCGCGATCGCCGGAGCAAAGATGAGTCCAAGTCCGAGACCCGTCACGATCAGCCCCGGCATGACGTGGCCCCAGTAGTCGGCGTACGGCGTGAGTCGCGTAAAGAGGACCATGCCCATGCCCGCGAGCAACATGCCAGTTGGCACGAGGGGGCGCGGACCCGTTCGCGCGAGCAGGCGAGCACTCGCGAAACCCGCAGAGAGCGTGATCGAGAGAACGAGAGGCAAGAACGCGAACCCGGTGCGCAGCGGTGAGAAACCGAGAGTCTCTTCAAGGTAGTAAGCGAGGAGCAGGAATACGGCGTAGATCCCGAGCGTCGTGAGTAAGAGAGAGACCAGCGAACCGGCCCGCGTGCGATTCATCACGATCCGAAGCGGCAACAAGGGGTGAGCCGAGTGACGTTGCCACCACACGAACGCCGTGAGCACGACGAGTCCAATGAGGATCGAGCCCCACGTGATGATGCTGCCCCAACTCGACGTCCAGGCGTGACTGAATCCGTAGACGACGAAGAAGAGTCCCCCGCTCGCGAGCACGGTGCCGACCACGTCGAGTCGCGTGCGATGCTCGCTCCGGCCCCCCTCAACAAAGATGCTGACGCCGATGATGGCAATCACAGCGAAGAAGAGATTGACGAAAAGGCACCAGCGCCACGACGCCCACTGGGTGAGCGCCCCGCCAAGAATGAGACCAATCGCCGCACCTGAACCGCCGATGATGCCGTAGATGGTGAAGGCGGTCGCTCGCTCCTTGGCTTCAGAAAACGTCACACTCAGGGCGGCAAGCGCGGCGGGTGCGAGTAAGGCGCCGAAGGCGCCTTGAATGGCGCGAGCGGTGACGAGCATGGTGAAGGTGTGTGCGGCGCCACCCATCGCGGAGGCGAGGGCGAAACCCGCGAGTCCTACGTAGAGCGCAGTGCGCCGACCCCACATGTCGCTGAGTCGCCCGCCGAGGAGGAGCAGCGACCCGAAGGCGAGCGCGTAGGCAGTCACGACCCACTGACGATTGCCCGCGGAAAAGTGCAGCGCGCGTTGAGCACTCGGCAACGCAATGTTGATGATGGTTGCGTCGAGCAAAACCATCAGCTGCGCGAGACTGAGAACCGACAGTGTCCACCACCGGCGTGCGTTCGCGCTACGGGGATCACCGCCCAAAGCAACTCCTCAACTTGACCTCGCGAGCGTCGTCGACGAGTGCGTATGCGTAGACGTATGAACTCCCCCGGTCGAGGGCTTTAACTACGGCCCTTCAACGCTTCGATAAGTGCTGGCAACACTTTATGCACGTCGCCGACGATTCCGAGGTCTGCGATCTGGAAAATTGGCGCATCGGCGTCCTTGTTGATCGCGACGATGTTCTTTGACCCCTTCATACCCACCATGTGCTGGGTCGCACCCGAGATGCCACAGGCCACGTACACAAGGGGTTTGACGGTCTTTCCGGTCTGGCCCACCTGGTGCGAATAGGGAACCCATCCGGCGTCGACAATGGCGCGACTCGCGCCCGCCGCGCCGTGGAGAAGCTTCGCGAGCTCCTCGATCAATGCGTAGGAACCCGCGTCACCGAGTCCGCGTCCTCCCGACACCACGACCGTCGCTTCTTCAAGCTTCGGTCCGGTGCGCTCTTCGACGTGCGACTCGACGATCTTCGCCGTACCCGTCGCACCGACGTCGCCCGCAGACGCGGCGACCACGTTGGCGGGCGCACCTCCCGAAGGCTCCGCAGCGAACGACTTCGCGCGAACGACGACGATGCCCGGACCTTCTCCGGTGAACTTCGCGTTCACGGTGAGCGAGCCGCCAAAGACGGGGTGCTCCGTCACAAGACCGTCGTCGTCGGAGATGCCCGTCACGTTGGTCAGCACCGGACGATCGAGTCGCGCGGAAAGACGCCCCGCAATGTCTCGTCCGTCGTAACTCGCAGGTATGAGGATCGCGTCGGGAGCGCCCGCGCTTTCGATAAGCGCCTGCATCGCCGCGGCAACGGGCACATCGGGAAGGGCGCCTGCCAGGTCGCCCACGTCATAGAGCGTTGAGGCCCCGTACTCGCCGGCTTGGCTCGCGAATGAGCCGCCATTGCCCCACGTGATCGCAACGACGTTGCCCGCGAGGGTACGCGCATGACTCAAGAGTTCGAGAGAGGTTGTCGTGAACGAATCGCCTGTTGGCTCGGCAAGGACCCAAAGTGTGGACAGTGTCATGAGCTACTCCTAAAGGACTTTGATGGATTCGAGGAACGCGACGACCTTGTCGGCCCCGTCTCCTTCATCGACGTACTTTTCGCCCGCTTGGCGCGACTCCGCTGCCTGGACCGACGTAATGGTCTCACGCGCGTTCGCTGCCCCGACCTGGCCCTCGAGTCCGAGGTCGCTCACGCTGAGCGTCTCGAGCGGCTTCGACTTGGCGGCCATGATGCCTTTGAACGAGGCGTAACGAGGTTCGACGACGCCGGCCGTTACGGTGACGAGCGCCGGGAGCGGAGCCGTGACTTCGTCGTAACCGGCTTCGGTCTGACGCGAGACCTTCACGGTTGAACCATCAATGGTGACGGCCTTCGCGAAGGTGATGGACGGAAGTCCGAGCAACTCTGCGAGCTGAACGGGCGTCGTGCCGGTGTAGCCGTCAGACGACTCGGTCGCTGCCAACACAAGGTCGAAGCTGTCGCGACTGATCGCCTTGGCGAGCACTTTCGCCGTCGAGAGCGCGTCGCTGCCTCGCAAGCTTTCGTCGCTCACGATGACGGCCTTGGTCGCACCCATGGCGAGAGCGTTGCGCAGTCCCGCGACGTCAGTCGCTGAACCCATCGACACGACCGTCACGTCGCCGCCGCCCGCTTTGTCAACGAGTTGCAAGGCCATCTCAACCCCGTAGGTGTCGGCTTCATCGAGGATGAGTTTGCCCGACCGGTTCAGATTGTTCGACGAGTCAAACGACTGCGGAGCGGCCGGATCGGGTATCTGCTTTACGCACACGACGATATTCATGAAACGTAATCTAGGCCATCAACGAGGGGATCGCAGCGGCCGAGAATTTAACGACCGTAAAGATCGAGCGCCAACGCGGGATCGTCGGTGATGACACTCGCCACGTCGAGATCAGCCATGGTCGTCAGGTCGCTCGCGTGATTGACCGTCCAGGTGTTGATGTCGAGACCGAGCTCGCGAGCGAGCGCCCGATTCTCTTGGTTCAGCATCGAATAGTGAGGATTGACAGCGTTGAATCCAAGGTCGCACGCCGCCTTGAGCGACTCGCTCAGCGATCCCTCGTAGACGAGCCACGCAAGATTCGCCTCGGGATCGTACGAGCGAATGGCCTCACACGTTGCGAGGTCAAAGCAGGAAATGATCGCCGCGTCCGTCCATGACGCCTCGCGTAGATACTCAAGAGTGCTCCGCACAATGGTGCCCGACTCGTCGTAGGTTGGCTCGCTCGGATCACGCGAGTTCTTGATCTCAACGTTGACGATGAGCCCGCGCAGCAGGGTCATCGCCTCATCCAGGCGGGGCACGTAGGCCGGAAGGTCGGCGGCGGACATGTGGGCGATGGCGCGTCCCGAAATCGTCGGATCGTGGTGAATGACGAGCGCTCCATCGGCGGTCTGGCGCACGTCCAGCTCGACGCCGTCAACACCAAGATCGATTGCAGCGCGAAACGCACCGAGCGTATTTTCCCTCGCGCTGCGATGAACGCCGCGGTGAGCAAAGACCTCCGTCATGGCTCAAGTCAAGCACGTGACCAGGAACTACAACCACTTGAGATAGGTCAAATCACCCAAGTTGCCCTTGTTTTTCGAATTTATTTTCAGTAGAATTTATGTTTCAAGTAGGTGAAGTTTTCATGAAACTTCGCCTGCAAGCCCCCCAGCAAAAGGAATTTTTCATGTCGTTAATCTGGAACCGCACCCACGCCTGGGATGACTCCGAGTGGCGTTCGGTCGCCGCCTGCCGGGACACCGAGCCCGAGTTGTTCTTCCCCGTCGGCACGACGGGTATGGCGACGGACCAGATTGAGTCCGCGAAGCGGGTGTGCGACCACTGTGACGCGCAGAAGGCCTGTCTCGAGTTTGCGCTGGCGACGAACCAGGAATCGGGCGTGTGGGGTGGCACGACCGAAGACGAGCGTCGCAAGCTTCGCAAGCAGTGGCTCGCTGCGCGCCGCCGCGCCAACGCCAGCTAGAGCCGAGCGCTCAGCGGTACCGATACCCGAACAAACGTTCCTCCTCCATCGCTGAGGGGCACCGACTTCATTTCGATCTCTCCGAAAAGTTGAGCGCGTACGAGGTCGCGCACGATGGAAAGCCCCAGGCTCGTCGGCACGTCGAGAGAGAAATTCTCGCCGAGCCCTCGCCCGTTGTCGCGGATCTCCGCGATCGCATGACCATCTTCCTGGTAGAGGTTCAGGGTCACGACGCCCACGTGCTCGTTGTCCATCCCGCCAAAATCGATGAACGCGTGCTCGACGGCATTCGTGAGCAGCTCCGCGAGTGCCACCGCGAGGGGCGTCGCGAGATCTGTCGAGAGCACCCCGAGTTCGCCGTTCACGACGATCTCGACGGGGTGCAGCGCCAGCACCGTGTCCTCGACGAGCAGCACGAGCGAGCGCACAATCTCGTCGAAGACGACTTCCTCGCCGGGCTCGCGCGAGAGCACCTCGTGCACGACGGCAATTGAACGTACGCGACGTTCGGCTTCGTAGAGTGCCGTTCGGGTCTCCTCCTGCTCGCTTCGACGCGCCTGGAGGCGCAAGAGCGACGAGATCGTTTGCAGGTTGTTCTTCACGCGGTGGTGCACTTCACGCACCGCCGCCTCCTTGTTGAGCACCATGCGGTTCAGTTGCCGCAGGTCCGATACGTCGCGCACCAGGGTCAAGACGCCGGTGACGCGGCGCTCCGCCATAAGGGGAACGCCGTGAAAGAGGATCGCGACGTCGTGGCCACGGTCAACCTCTTCAAGCGAGGGAATCCCGAACGCCAGCGATCGTTCGATGGCTCTCGCTCGCACGCCGACCTCTTCGAGGCTGTGCCCCTCGGCGGCGGTGTAGATACCGAGACGGTGCAGCGCGTTGACCGCGTTCGGTGTCGCGAATTCGACGCGTCCGAGCTCGTCCATCAGGATCACGCCATCGCCGACGCGAGGAAGTCCCGGTCCCGCAACCGAATCCTCTCGGTAGGGGAATGTGGCGTCCGAGACCATGTCACAGAGGCGAACGAACACCGAAAGATATTGCTGCTCAAAGAGCGACGCCGACCCGCGAAGGGGACCCTGGAGACGCACCAGCACTGCGATGACGGTGCCCATGAAGCGCACCGGTACGCACCAGACCGGCACCGGTTCGTCGACGTGATCGATGGTCAGCTCCCCCACGATCCGAGAGCCCGTTTGGAACGCCTCCTCCACGAGCGACCACCCCTCGACGTGCTGGGTCGTACCGACAAGGTCGTCGTTGATGAGGGTCGTGCGGTTGTTCGGACGCATCTGGCCGAGCACGACGAAGCTCTCGTCATGGTGACCTAATACGTCAACCTTCGCCATGAGCAGCATGTCCGAGAACGCGAGGTCCGCGAGCAGCGACCACGAGGCGATGAGTCGTTGAAGGTGATCGGTCGCCGGTTCATCGAGCCGAGTTCGCTGTGCCGCGAGCTCGGCGAGGGTCGCCACTAGCTCACTCGGAGGGGAATCATTTGGCGCTCGCGGTTCGTATACGACGCGAGCTGATGCACGCCTCGAGCCTCGAGCATGTCGGCGAGGTCGCCCGCGCGCTCGGCAACACGGCCGCTGCCGTGCGCGTCGGACGCGGTCGTGAAGGTGACACCCTTGGCCACCAGTCGGTCGAGAAAACCCTCGGCCGGATACTGCTCACCCACGGGCTTCTTCCAGCCCGCCGACGAGCACTCCATTGAGACGTCGACGCGAGCGGCCGACTCAGCCATGGCGTCCCAGTACTCGCCGGGAGCGTTGGGTATGAACCCCGCCACCTTGATGAGATCGGGGTGCGCGAGCACGTCCACTGCGTGAGCGCCACAGAGCTCATCGAGAGCATTTGCGTAGTTCTTCCAGCTCTCATCGATGTCTCGAACGGTCCACTCGTGATAGTCGACGGGGTTCTCGTAGTCGTCGAGGTGCCACGTGCCGAGCCAGTGCACCGAGCCGATCAGGACATCGAAGGGATACTGCGCGAGCAGCGTAGACACGTCGTCCATCTGGTCCTTGTAGTAATCGACCTCAAGGCCGATCTTCACGGGCAGCCCCTCGTCCTTCGCGAGCTGGGCGAGCGTGACGTACTCCTCGAGGGAGTTGCGCGCGTGAAAATCCCAGTATTCAGCCATTGTCGCGCTCGTGGGCTCGTGCCCGAAGCGCTGCCAAAACGGGCCAACGACCGACGCCACGTCGACAAATCGGTGGGCGTGCTCGGTGAGGGCGAGCTCGTTCACACCCTGCTCAGCCGCCTCCTCGCAGTACGCGGCTATCTGGTCAAGACGGAACCACACCGAGGATTCCTCGTGCGGCCAGAGGTGCAGGTGGTAATCGATCACGGGATTTAGGCGTTGCCGAAACCCACGACGCGCTCGCTCGCGGGGGTGCCCAGCTCGACGTAGGCAATGCGCGAAGCGGGCACACCCACGCGGCGACCTTTGCGATCCACGAGCCACAAGACTTTCTCCGCATCGCCAGCGAGGGCCTCTTCGACCTCTTTCATGACCCGGTCACGGTCGGCGTCATCGGGAAGTTCGACGTCAAGCTCCTTCATTGACTGAACGATGCCTATACGAATATCCATGACACACTCCCGGAGTTGACTTCAACGACCATGATACGGCGATGCGCCAAGATGGAAGACGTGACGGAACCGGTGTCTGAGCGCGCACGGCGGTGGGCCGCAACGATGGGCGGCTACGAGGCGAGCGCCGAGGTCACCGTGGCGCACCGCGATTCTGGCGCCACCGTGGGGGACATTCCCCCCGACACGCCCGCGCTCGCTGGCCCACTCACTCGGCGTGAGGACCTTCTCGACCAGCTGATGGCGCCTGGCGCGACGAGGAGTCACGGAGCCGGACAGCGTGCCCTTGACGAAGAGCCTGACGAGTACCGCACCTGCTTCGAGCGTGATCGTGATCGGATCTTGCACTCAAGCGCGTTCCGTCGCTTGGCAGGAAAGACGCAAGTATTCATCTTCCCCGACGACCACATGCGCACGCGCCTCACTCACGCACTTGAAGTCGCCCAAGTCGCGACGGGAATTGCTCGCCCGCTCGGGCTCAACGTGGCGCTCACCGAAGCGATCGCGCTCGGCCACGACTGCGGGCACGGACCGGGCGGGCACGCGAGCGAAGAAGCGCTCGACCCCTTCGTCGAAGGAGGTTTCGATCACGCGGTCTGGGGGGCGGACGTCTCACTTCGTCAGCTCAATCTCTGTGAAGAGACTCTCGATGGAATTCGCAACCACTCCTGGGCCCGACCCGCTCCCGCCACGCCCGAGGGCGAGGTTGTCTCTTGGGCCGACCGCATTGCCTACGTCTGCCACGACTTTGAAGACGCCGTGTCCGCGGGACTTGTCGGACTCGATGAACTGCCCTCGCTTGTTCGCGATCGCTGCGGCACCCGACGGAGCGAACAGTTGGGTTCGTTCATCAATGCCATGATCGCAACGGTGCGCGCGAACGGGACGATTGGCATGGACGCTCGACACGCCGAGGCGCTCGCGGCGTTTCGTGCGTTCAACTACGAAACCATTTACTTGCGCAGTGCGTCGCGCCAACAGGCGTCTGCGGTCGTCGGCATGCTGCGCGCCTTGGTCGAGTACTACAGCGTCCATCCGACGCTCATCCCCGACGTCCTCGAGAGGACCGAGCGTCCTCACACCGACGACGCGCTCCACGACGCCGTTGAGTACGTCGCGGGCATGACGGACCGGTACGCGTGCCGCAGCGCCGTCACGCACCTCGACTGGCCGATCGATCAGCTGCCGAACGGCATCGACCGCTAACTACCCCTTCGTCGCGCTCATCGGGTCGAACCTCAGCGGCGCCCCGCCACGCATCCACTCGAGACGAATCTCGGTGGTGCGAATCGCCGAGTGCTCATGTGTAAGGATCCAGAACTTGTTGTCGCCAACGGCGTCATCGACCGCGATCGCGACGTCGGCAGCGTCAATGCCCGCGTTGACCGCCTGGGCGGCGAGTCCACTGATCATCTGGGCCGTTGGATCGTCGGCGTAACTTGCAATCTCATGAGGCATGTTGCGTTCGGACTCGTGGATTCGCGTGCGCACAAATCCAGGACAGAGCACAGAGACGCCGACGTTCGAACCCCGCAGCGCCAACTCGTGAAACAGTGACTCGGTGAGCCCGACGACCGCCATTTTCGCCGTGCAGTACGGGCCCATGCCGGGAAAGCCGCTCAGTCCGGCGAGCGACGCCGTGTTGATCACGTGCCCCTCATTTTGCTCGACGAACAGCGGCACGAAGGCGTTGACGCCATAAATCACGCCATAGAGATCGACGTCGAGCACCCACTTCCAGACCTCGGTCGGCGTGCCGATGGTGGCGCCTGCGCTCACACCAGCATTGTTGAAGATGACGTGCGCGGCACCGAACTCGGCGAGCGCCGCATCGCGCAGACCGATGACGTCCTCTTCCTTCGTCACGTCAGTCTTTACGCCGAGCACGCGAGCGCCGTTCGCCTTCAGCACCTCGACGGCCGCTTCGAGCGGTCCCTCTTCGATATCACCCAAGACGAGGTTGACGTCACGTTCTGCAAAGCGAGTCGCGGTTGCAAGACCAATCCCACTCGCCCCTCCCGTGATGACGATGGTCTTCCCTGTTACGTCCATCTTTCCCCCCGCCGTGACTACAACAGCTTGAGTTCCTGACGATAGACGCGTGAAGGACCCTGGTGCGACACTCGCTCGGCGAGCTCGAAGAATGCGCGGGCTACTTCGCTCTTCGGATCGCTCACGACGACGGGCTCGCCGCTGTCACCGCCCGAGCGCAGCGCCGGCTCCAGGGGAATCTGTGCGAGCAAAGTGATGCCCAGCTCGCGCGCGAGCTGTTCGCCGCCGCCGGCGCCGAAGATCTCGTAGCGTTTGCCGTCATCGCCGGTGAACCAGCTCATGTTTTCAATGACACCACGTACCGAGAGCTTGAGCTTGCGCGCGGCGTAGGCGGAACGCTGGGCAACTCGTTGGGCCGCCGCCTGTGGTGTCGTCACCACGTACATCTCAATGCGCGGGAGAATCTCTGACAGCGTCAACGCGACGTCGCCCGTTCCCGGGGGCATGTCGATGAGCAAGAAGTCCGGCTCATCCCACCACGCTTCGCTCACGAGCTGTTCGATTGCCTTGTGCAGCATCGGACCGCGCCAGATGACGGGCTGCGCGTCGTCGACGAAGTACCCCATCGAAAGGCACCGCACGCCGTGCACGAGTGTCGGAATCACCGTGTCGCCGAGCACGATCGGATCGTTCGTCGCTCCGAGCATCTTGGGCAGCGAGAATCCGTAGACGTCAGCGTCAAGGACCCCGACCGAGTGACCGGCCTGCGCGAGCGCGATAGCGAGGTTCACCGTCACCGATGACTTACCAACACCACCTTTGCCCGACGAGATGCCGAGCACCCGAGTCTTTGAGAGCTTGTCGAGAAACTTGGGCGCGGCGTTCCCATGGTCATGCTCACCGGGTCCCGCCGTGCCGGCCATGGCACCGCGAAGAAAGTTCCGCAAACCGAGTCGCTCGTCGTCGTTCATGGTCCGCACGACGACCTCGGCACCGGGGGCGCGCTCGTTAACTGCAGCGCGAATTGCGTCGAGGTGAGGCCAGTTGGTGACCGGGAGCACGAGCTCGACCCGTGCCGCGTTGCCCGATTCGGTGACCTCGCCAAGAAAACCCAGCTCCTCGAGACTTCGAACGAGTTGAGGCTCCTTGATCGCGGCAATGTCGTTGCGGAGGGTGGGGTCGAGCGTCACGTCAGTCCTTTTGTTGGCGTTGGAAGGCTATCGCCCGTTCGGAGCGGTACACCCGTAAACTGCGAAACGTGACGGCACCCACCGAGAATGAGGTCGATCCGGCGCTCTTTGCCGCGACGGTGACCAGTCTCACGCACTCCTTTGGCGACAGCACCAGGCGCAAGGTCTACTTTTATCTACGCGACAATCCCGGCGCCACGGCGGGCGAGCTCGCGACTCACTGTTCGGTACATGCGAACGTCGTGCGCCACCACCTCGAACGCCTCACCGAGGGCGGGTACGTCACCTACGACAATGTACGAAAGACCACGGTGGGTCGCCCGGCGAAGGGTTACCGCGTCGTCGATGAATCGGTCGTGATGGAGGGCTCCGTCCGGCGCGACGCGTTGCTTGTCACCCTTCTTGAGATGGCGCTCGAGCGCCTCGGACCGGAAGCCTCCGAGCTCATGGCCCATGACGTCGGACTCGAATACGGACGCACGCTCGTGGACGCCGTCGGCGCGAGCGACACAAACCGGACGGTCAAGACCGCCATGATCTCGATCGCGGGACTCCTCACCGCCCACGGATTTGCCGCGCACGCCGAGAGTGACGACCTTTCAAGTTCGGTCGTCTCGGACAACTGCCCCTTCGGGTCGGCCGCGCGCTATCACCCGGTGCTGTGTGCGGTCGACCGCGGTCTGGTCTCGGGGATGCTCGAGGGCTTTGGCGTCGAGTGCACGACGGTGACCCTCACTTCGAAGGCGCTCGGCGACGACGCGTGCCGCGTCACGGCGTAGGTCGCACGCCAACATAAGCGGAGCAGTACCATCGCCCCATGACTGCGGCCGTTGACGAGCTTGTTGCGCGTCTCTGGCCCGGACGCAGTGCGCGAGTAGAACCACTGCTCGGGGGCATCACGAATGCCAATTACCTCGTCGACCTTGGTGACGAGCAAGTCGTTTTGCGCGTGTCGGGCGAGCACACCGATCTACTTGGTATCAATCGACGACACGAGACCGCGGCCAACGACTTGGCGTCCTCCATCGGCGTCGCTCCCGACGTCATTCTTTTTCTGGAGGATCAGAACGTGCTGGTGACGCGATTTCTTCCGGGGCGCCCGATTCCTCCGGACGAACTCGGCCGCGAGCCAATGCTCGGCGCTGTCGCGTCAACGCTCCGCCGACTGCACAACGCGGGCTCGATTGACAGCGTCTTCGATCCATTCTCGATCGTTCGCACGTACCACGAGACCGCGAGCGCACGAGGAGTTGACGAACCGTTCGATTTCACCGCCGCGACGAACGTGCTCGACCGGATCAGCGCCGCGCGACCATTTCGTGCAACGGCCTTCTGCCACAACGACTTTCTCAACGGGAACTTCATCTTCGACGGCGAGGTGCGAGTCGTCGATTGGGAGTACGCCGGAATGGGTGACCCCTTCTTCGATCTCGCCAACCTTTCGGTCAACCATGGCTTCGACGCCGCGGCAGACGAAGGACTACTCGCTGGCTACTTTGGTCGCTCCGATGAGCCGCTCCTCGCCACGCTCTCGTTGATGAAGCTGGTCTCTGAGATGCGCGAAACGATGTGGGGTGTCGTGCAGATGGCCGTATCAACGCTTGACTTCGATTACGCGACGTACTGTCGCGAACG
>DASXEU010000054.1:0-8800 GCA_036489935.1 Acidimicrobiales bacterium | reverse complement strand
CACCGCGTGCATCTCGCCGAGCAAGTGGTACGGCGCGCCGTAGTTGACGTCGACGCTCACGAGCGATCCCGCACGCAACGGATTCTCGACAATAGGAAAGTGAATCAGCTTTCCTTGACGAGTTCGACCGGACAGCATCTGGTCGTTACGCCGCGACGGCCCCTCGACCAGCACCTCTTCGCGTTTGCCCACACGAGCCTGGTGGCCGCGAAGGGCCGAGCGATCCGTCACTTCCTTCAGCCGCTCAAAGCGCGCCTTGATCGTGTCGTGGTCGATGAACGAGTCGGTCATCTCGGCGGCGCGCGTTCCTTCGCGCGGCGAGAAGATAAAGGTGTAGGCGAGATCGAACTCGCACGCCGCAACGACTTCCAGGGTCTCGTCGAACTCGGCGTCCGTCTCGCCCGGGAAGCCGACGATCAGGTCGGTCGTGACGGCGAGGTCGTCGATCGCCTCGCGCGCTGCCCTGAGCTTGTCCATGTAGCGCTCGACGCTGTAGCCGCGACGCATCGACGTGAGCACTCGGTTGGATCCCGACTGGAGCGGCAGGTGCAGCTGATTGCAGACGGCCTTCGTCTCCACCATCGCGAGAATCGTCTCAGGGCGAAGGTCCTTCGGGTGCGGACTCGTGAAACGAATGCGTTCGATGCCCTCAACCTCACCGAGCGCGCGCAGCAGGTCGGAAAAGAGTGGACGCCGGCCGGTGATGTCGCGACCGTAGGAGTTGACGTTCTGTCCGAGGACGGTGATCTCAGTAACGCCGGACTTAGCCAGCATGGTCGCCTCGTTGATGAGGTCTTCCATCGGACGGCTGATCTCGCCGCCACGCACGCTCGGGACGATGCAGTAAGCGCAGGTGTTGTCGCAACCCGTCTGGATCGTCATCCACGCAGCAAAGGGCAGCTCGCGCACCGCGTAGAGCGCAGGTGCCATGTCGCGGCTCGACGCCGGATCGGGCGCGTCGAGGATTTCGACGAGCGGACCTTCGCTGAGGGAACGACGAAGTAGCGAGGGGGCGGAGGCGAGGTTGTGGGTGCCAAAGACGACGTCGACCCACGAGGCTCGCTCGAGAATGGTGCCGCGATCTTTTTGGGCCATGCAGCCCCCGACGGCGATCTGGAGACCGGGCCGCTCCTCCTTCAGCGCTTTCAGCTGTCCGAGGGCGCTGTAGAGCTTGAGGTCAGCGTTCTCACGGATCGTGCAGGTGTTGAAGACGATCACGTCGGCCTCGAGGTCGCTCGCTGCAGGCACGAGACCGTCAGCGACCAAGAGCCCGGCGAGGCGTTCGGAGTCGTGCTCGTTCATCTGGCAGCCAAAGGTCCGAGTGGCGAAAGAACGGGGTGACGACACCCCACGAGCCTAATGGGGAGGGCCCATTTTCACTGAAGCCTGTTACTGAACGAGTTCGCTCTCGTCTAAGCGCGAATGAATGGTGACAACCACCCCGGCGACGATGACGCAGAGCAGTCCGACGTAGTCCCAGGGGCGCACTCGCTGGTCGAGCAATAGCCAGCCCACGAAGAACGCGACGGCGGGATTGAGGGCGAGCAGCACGCCCGCCACCTTGGGCACGATGCGCTTGAGCCCCTGCATCTCCACCCCGAAGCCGAGCACGATCGCCATCACGGCGACGAGCAGCAGTCGCCCGAGGGTGCCCGGATGATCGAAGAGCTTGGCGCTCGAGCCAAGCGACATCGGGAGCGTCACGATCGCGGCGATCGACATGGAGACGGCGAGCCCTTCAAAGCCCTTGGTCGTGCTGCCGACCCGTCGCGAACAGTAGATGTAGGTGCCCCACCCGAGGCCCGAACCGGCGGCGAGCAGGACACCGTCGAGCGTGAGTCCGTTCCCGGGACGCGTCAGCGCGACGACGCCGAGGCCCGCGAGAAGGACCAGCGGTAGGCGGCGCAGCGAGCGCTGCCCGAAGGCGGCCACGCAGAAGGGGCCGAGGTACTCAATGGCGACCGCGCCACCAAGGGGAATACGTTGGATCGCTTCATAGAAGCACTGATTCATGAACGCCGTCGTCACGCCGAGGGCCAACGCACCGAGCCACTGACGTTTGGTCCAGTGGCGCAGATTGGGTCGTGCGATCGCGAGCAGCACTACGGCGCCGAGGAGAAACCGCCACGCGCTCGTTGCGGACGGTCCAAGGACGGGAAAAACGCGAAGGACGATGGCGGCCGACCACTGAATGAGTCCCCCGCCCAACAGCATGAAACCGGCGCCGCTGAGCGAACGGCTCGCTCCGCGCTTCTCTTCAATCAACGAGTGACCAAGCCCGTGCGGTCCGCGTCGAGGAGATAGACCTCACCGGGGATGGAACGCGCGTGCAAAAACTCTTTGGCGGCGAGTGCCACGTCGTCGGCCGTGTCGTTCATCACGAGTCCGAGCATCGAAGGCCCCGCCCCCGACCAGCACGACGCCGACGCGCCACTTTCGCGCAAATGGTGCATGAGATCGTCCGCGAAGGAGAGCAGCTCGGCGCGATAGGGCTGGTGCAACGCATCGTCCATCGACCAGTCAACGAAATCTTCATGGCGCGCGAGACCGGCAATCAAGAGGCCCATCGCGTTCAAATTGCTGACAACATCGCTGAAGGACACCGAGGCGGGCAGTGCGCGCCGTGCTTCTTCCGTCGAAAGCTCGTCGTCAGGCACGACCACGACGAAGCGCCAGACGTCATCGAGCTCGAGGCGCCGTGCGACGACACCGTGATCCTCGCTTCGACTGGCAACGACGAGTCCACCGAGCACCGAGGCGGCGGCGTTCTCTGCGTGCCCGTCGACGTCGGCGGCGACCGTCAGCGGATCGGTCGCGCCCGCCGCCGCTGCGGCGGCGACCGTTAGCGACGCGGAGGAACCGAGACCGCGGGACATCGGAATCGATGAGTTGACCCGCAACGCGAAGTGGTCGTGTCCGAGCACGCCCGCGGCGACTTTGGCAGCGAGGTGGCGTTCGTCGTCGAAGCGCCCGGCACCGCAGCCCTCCGTCGTGATGCTGAACGCGTCGGCAAGCTCGATCGAGACCTCGACGTAAAGGCCCAGGGCGACCGCCAGCGTGTCGAAACCCGGTCCGAGGTTGGCGGAACTAGCGGGAGCGCGCGCAATCATGGATTCAGCGTAGGCGCTCGAGTATTGACGGCGGGGAGAGATCGCCGTAGGCGCGCAGTAGATACGTGCGTGACACCGCGCCCGAGAGCACGAGCGAGCCGACGATTTCGCCGCGTCGAATCTTGCCCATCAAGCGTCGTGTGTGCACGCGAACCGTGAGGTGCTGCGCTGGCCACCACCAGAACTCGTGCGAGCTCGTGAGTCCGTAACCAACGCGAACCGACGGATAGGCGATCTCGCCCATCGCGCGATCGGCGAACAGCGTGTAGTGCACGCGTCCCGCGACGGCCGAATTGGCCAAGGCGAGCGCGGCATTCCCGGCCGGCGTGAGCAGATCTCCCCCGCGCTGACCGAGGACCACGACGTAGGCGACGTGCGTCGCCGACCCGTCTTGAAACGTCATCGCCATGGCGTCGCATCCGCCCGCCTCTTCCGTGCGCCCCGACTTCACGCCAATGACGTTGTCGATGCCGACGTCGGGCGTGAACGAGGGCTCGACGCCCGCGAAGGGCAGCGTCACGCTCGGCTGAATCACGATCGAGCGCACGAGCGGCGACTGCATGATGAGCGCCGCGAGGCGCACCTGGTCGAGGGCCGTCGACACCGACAGTGCGGAAAAGCCAGTGACGTCGGCGTAGGAGGTACCAGTCAGCCCGAGAGAGGTTGCCTCGTCGTTCATCAGCGTGATGAAGGCGCTGTTTGAACCCGCCACCATATTTGCGAGCATGACGGCGTAGTTTCCGGCCGAATGCACCAGCACGCCTTCTAAGAGGTCGCTCTCACAGAGCTGCTCGCCGACCTGAACCGGCACGCTCGACTCATCAATCTGGGACATATCGCTGAAGGTTTCGACGTCGTCACTCGTCACGACGTGACACGGGCCGGTCTCGCCAATCGAGAGTGGCATGTCTTGCAGTGCCACGTAAACAGTCATCATTTTGGTCAGGCTGGCGATTGGCACGACCGCGTCGTTGTGATCTTCCACGACGCCGAGCGAGGGAATATCGATGGCCGCCGAGCCAACACTCGGCCACGCAAGCGACGCGCCGGTCTTTGACGGCGGAAGCGAATGAAACGCCACGTAGACCGTTGCTGGCTTATGCACCCAGGGCGTCTGCATGGCGACGATACCGGCACCCGCGAGAGCGATCCCGAGAAGGATGCCCACCGTGCGGGCGAAGAGACCGCGCGACGCGGGACGACGAGACTTGGCGGAACGAGACACGTGACTACAGCGACGTCTGCTGCTCGTACTCCTCGCGCGTGACGAGCACCTTCCGAGACTTTGAGCCGTCGCCCGGAGCGACGACGCCCTCTTCTTCGAGCTGGTCCATGATGCGGCCCGCGCGCGCGAAGCCAACGCGGAGCTTGCGTTGGAGCATGGAGGTTGAACCGGTCTGGGTGCTGATTACGAGGTCACGAGCCTTCCTCAAGACCTCATCATCGTCGTCGCCGTTCCCGCCGCCCGAGGACGACTGGCTCCGCGAGGACACCTCGTCGAGCGCAACGACCGTTTCGCGTCGACCCCCCTGTGCGCGCCACGCCTCAACCACCTTGCGCACCTCTTCTTCAGAGACCCACGGCGACTGGAGGCGTCGAGCGATGTTGCTCGACGCGGTGACGAGCAACATGTCGCCCTTGCCGATGAGGCGCTCCGCGCCCGCTTGGTCCAAGATCACACGACTGTCGGCGAGCGAAGAGACAGCAAAGGCCATGCGGCTCGGGACGTTGGCTTTGATGACGCCCGTGATGACGTCAACACTCGGACGCTGGGTCGCGAGTACCAAGTGGATGCCGACGGCGCGAGCCATCTGAGCAATGCGCACGACGGACTCTTCAACGTCACGGGCGGCGACCATCATCAAGTCGTTCAACTCGTCGACGACGATGATGATGTAGGGCAGATCTTCGGGACCGGGCGCGGGCTCAACGTCACTCGGCAGACCCGTCGCGCGCTCGAACGCCTCGGCGACCAGCTCTTCGTTAGTCGGCTCGGTGGAGAGGTCCCCACGCGCCATCATCTGCTGGTAGCTCGTGATATCCCGTGCGCCACACTCGGCGAGGATGTCGTAGCGGCGCTCCATCTCTTTGACGGCCCAGTGCAGCGCGCCAGCCGCCTTCTTTGGATCGACGACCACGGGAGCGAGCAGATGAGGCAGGTCGTTGTACTGGCTCATCTCGACGCGCTTAGGGTCGATCAGCAACAGACGAAGCTGGTCGGGTGTGGCGCGCATGACGAGCGCGGTGATGAGCGAGTTCATCGCCGAGCTCTTGCCGGCGCCGGTCGCGCCCGAGATCAGCACGTGCGGCATCTCGCCCAAGTTCACGACGACCGTGCGTCCCGCGATGTCGCGCCCGATCGGCACGTCGAGCGGGTGCGTCGCCAGGAGCGACTCTTCGGAGTTCAGGAGATCGCCGAGCGCCACGAGCGAGCGCTGGCGGTTTGGCACTTCGACTCCAATGGCCGATCGGCCCGGGATGGGGGCAAGGATTCGCACATCGGGCGACGCCATGGCGTACGCGATGTCCTTGTTGAGCGACGTGACCCGTGAGACCTTCACGCCTGGACCGAGCTCGAGCTCGAATCGAGTCACTGAAGGGCCAACCGTGTAGCCAACGAGCGTGGTCTCGACCCCGTGGGCTGCCAGCGCGTCAACGAGCTCCCCGCCGGCGGCCTCGGTCAGTGCCCGGTCGAGCTTTTGGTCGCGCGTGCGCTGCAGCAGCGTGAGCGGCGGCAGCTCCCAATTGCTCGGAGCCCTGACGTAGACCGGTCGAGCGGGCTTCGTGGGTTCTTCCTCTTCGCCGTCATATTCGTCGTAGACGAACTCCTCCGCCGATTCGGACTCTTCTTCGTATTCGGTCGCGTCCTCTTCCTCGTCGTCGAGTTCTTCGACCTCAGGCTCTAGTTCTACGACGGCCCGAGCGCGGCGTCGCGGCGCGGGTTCCGGCTCGACCTCTTCAACGTCTTCGTCTTCTTCGTCACGCCGTGGTCGAGCGACCCACCAATTAGCGAGCGTGCGTCCAACTGCTCGCAGCACCACACCACATCCCGCGAACAGCGTGCGAAGACCTACGGCCGTCGCGATCATCATCGCGACGACGAAGAGCGCGAGCAAGATGATGACGGCCCCGGCGACGCCGGTCCCGCTCGCGAGCGCGCCGCCCGTCACGACGCCGAGCCAACCGCCCGCGTGCCCGAGGACGCCCGTGGTCGCGTGCATCCCCGGTCGACCGCCCGCCACGTCGGCGAGACCACTGACGGCGACGAGCCCGAGGACGACGCCCCAGACCGCGCGAGCACGATCAAGCTCCACCTTGCCCCAGAGGAGCGCGATCCCGAGGCACAAGAGAATGACCGCCAGTGCATAGCGTCCAACGCCGAATACGTCCGACAATGCACGGGCAATAGCGTGCCCAAACGGCCCGAGGGCGTGCAGGTCCGCGAGGGCGACGAAGAGTCCGACGACGACGAAGCCAATGATCAGGAGGTCACGCTGGTGACGTTGCCAGATGTTGGGCTCAGCTGACGCTGCCTTCGCGCGTGCACGAGGCGCCGCTTTTTTAACCGGCTTTTTTTGGTGTTTCGCTTGTACCACTACCACCTAACTTACTAACGACCTGTTGCATTCTTGGACCAATCACTCGCCTACTCGTACGCCCAATCACGGGAAACATCAACAATTGCGCGGCTTAGGATGATCCGATGTTCGGCCGGCGAAGCCAATTGACGTCGAAACGTAACGAAGAGGATCGACGAACGCTCACTTCGCCACTGCGGGTAAAGCCCACGCCCGAACTTCGCCTCTCGTTTCGCGCGGTGCTCTGCTTGACCTCTCCGCTCATCGTCGGTGTCATAATCGCTCAGCGCGAATACTCGATCATCTTCGCTATTGGGTCACTCTGGGCGATCAGTCAGGACGGACTCGACGAGTGGCGCGTCCGAGGACCGCGGCTGCTGTGGGTCGGCGTGGCGGGCGGGATTGGCGTGCTGCTCGGCGCCACGTTCGTGAATCACGAGGCCGCCAGTTGGACGCTGATTGTCCTCTACGGCGCCGTTGCCTTTCTCGCCGGTTACATAGAAGCATCCAACCGGGCGACCGCTGGGGCGTACCTCCTCGTCGGCACCATCCTCGGCGGCGGCCTGCGATTTCCGGGAAAGATCTGGCAGTCCGCGCTCGCGCTCGCGCTCGGATCGTTGTGGGTCTTTCTCGTCGCGTTCCTCATGAACCGGCGCGGCCGCTGGAGCGTCCAACGCCTGACCCTCGCTCGAGCGTTCAACGAACTCGCTGGCGTGGCCGACGCGATCGGCACACCGCAGTTCTCTTCCGTGCGTGATCGCGCGGTGTCCGCACTCGATCGCGCGAACGACGTTGTCGGGATGCGCCCACTACGCGCAGACAATCGCGAAGCGTTGGCGCTACAACGATGCCTCGTCGTCGCGCTGCGAATCGGCGAGGTCATCTCGTTTCTCGAAATCAAGGGCGCGTCCGTCGATCCTGCGATGGCGAGCGGACTGCGTGACATTGCAACAATTCTCAACGAGTCGAACGCAACCTCTGCGGTCGCGGCGCTCGAGAACTTCCCTCACCGATTCGAGAGTCCGAGCGGACTTCATCCGTCCGTCCTCACCGCGCTCGAACCGGTATCACTCGAAGAGCTCGAGGCCCATCCGCTTCGCCCGCTTACCCGGGCCGCCACTCGCTCGTCCCTGGCGGTCCGCGAACGACTCCGTTTCGCGCTCATTCTCGCCGTCGCGGTCGCGGCCGGGACCGCCATCTCCGTGACCCTCAACGATCCCCACGGTTTCTGGCTGCCCATGAGCGTGGCTCTTATTTTGCGCCCAGACGTCGGGCCGGTCATCTCGCGAGCACTCGCGCGCACCGTGGGCACGGTCGTCGGTGTGGGGATCGCGGGCATCGTCGCGCTCACGGGCAATGCGATTCTGGCGCTCATCCTGCTCTCGTGCGTCATGGCGGCGATCCAGCCGTGGGCGGCGCGGCGCTCCCACACGCTCGCCATCATGGTCTTCACGCCCCTCGTCTTCGTGTTTTTGGGTCTGCTCGGCAGCGATCGCGGTCTGTTCGCTGCTCGCATCATCGATACCGCCCTCGCTGCGGGCGTCGTACTCATCCTTGACGTCTGCGTGTGGACGACGGCTCCTTCTATGCGGCCGGCACAGCAGCTCCAGCAGGCTCGCGCTGCTGCCGCGCGATACGAGGATGACGCCACGCTCGACGATCCGATCACGCGCACTCGTCTTCGCCGCGCCGCACTTCGAGCCGTCGTGCGCGCTCGAGCCTCGTTGAGTCAGAATCGCACCGAACCGCGGCTGCTCGAGCGTCACGATCCGACGATCGCGGCGCAGCTCGACAACGTCGAGCGATCCATTGACGAGCACACGGCGTCCCTGCTCGAACAACACTCGTAGGGCCAGCGCGCGATCCCCGACTTATAGGCTGGCGCTCAATGACCAATGAACCCGACGCCACGTCCATCCAGCTCGCCGAGCGCCTCGGGGCGCAGGCCCACGTCTGCGAGGTCGTGTCCTCGACACGACTCAGCACGTCGATCGCCGCCGTTGAACTGCGCGGCAACGCGAAAGCCCTCGCCGGCGTGCCAGGCAACGACCTCATGATCCGCCTCGCCGACGCCCACGGCCGGCTCGTCAGTCGCCGCTACAGCGTGCGGTC
>DASXEU010000142.1:0-2909 GCA_036489935.1 Acidimicrobiales bacterium | reverse complement strand
CCCGCGACCGCAGCGAGCTCCACGGGCTGCAAGAGCCACGACGTGTAGCGGTGCGCCAACGTGACAAACGGATTGGGATCACTCAAAAACTTGGTCATCTGCGAAGCCTCGTTGAGGTGATATCCAGCGACCAAGGCGTACATCACGAACACGTAGAAGACACCCACAGCGATGAGCGCTCCACCGACCGCGATGGGGATGTTCTTCTTTGGGTTCTTCGTCTCCTCACCCAACGTCGCGGCGGCGTCAAAGCCGATGAACGAGAGAATTCCAAAGACGACGCCGAGCCCGACACCGGAGACGCCGTGCGGCGAGGACGATGGAACGAAGGCCTTTACCGTATTGCCGTCACCCGAGTGAAGGACAGCGATAATCGCCAAGGTCAGAAAGATAATGACTTCCAAGGTCAGCAACGTGAGGTCGACGCGAACTGACGCACGGATGCTGCGCAGCGAGAGGCCTAACACGAAGATGAGACCAAAGAGGCTGCACACCCACCACGGCACATTCGAATTGAACGTCGAAAGTAGATAGTCGTGGAGAAATGACCCAAAGGCATCGAAGAGGCCGGGGGCCAAGATGCCATAGCCGATCGCAAAGAGCCAGCCGGTGAAAAACCCGGCGGTCTGTCCGAGGCCATACGTGTTGAACGTGTAGAAGGATCCCGCCGAGGGAAGCTTCCTCGAGAACTGCACCACGTTGTTGCCAATAAACAGACACGCGATGAACGCAACGAGAAAGGAGAGTGGCAGCGCTAAACCTGCTTGTGGCGCCGCCGCAGGCGCATTCAACACAACCGCGAGTACCGGCGCCATTGCTGCCGCTGCGAGAGCGATGCCGTTCGGAACCGAAAGGATGTTCTTTTGCAGCGAATTCGCTCCGGACATCCGTGCTTGCCCTATGACCTCATCCATATTCCATTCCCCCCAGAATGTCGCGAAGCCGCGGGTGGCCCCGACAGAAATCGCCTTAATATATCACGGTGATACCACCGCGTCTAGGACGCGTGAAAGCCCTAAACCACACGAAATTCTCGCTTCATGCCTGGCGCGCTCCCCACGATGTTGCTCGGAACTCAAATCGTGGACTGGACGCTCGCGAACCGTGGCGACGAGAGAAACTCGGCGCGAAGCGACTGGTCGTTATGCATCGGGCGTGACCGTCTTCCTAGGCTTCTCAGCCGCCCGCCATCGCACCGACAATGAAGAACGGCTCTTTGCCACCAACGACTTCTGCAGGAAGAGGTGCATCGGGCGACTCGTGTGAGAGGTCGTCCTCGCACGCGAAAAACCGAATGAACTTTCGTCGTTCCTGAGTTTGAGCGTCGCGAACGGTGCCGACGAGGACGGGAAAGCGGGCTTCGAGGGCGTCAAGCACGGCGCGCTGCGTGGGAACGCCCACGACCTCAACCTGCACTTCCTTGTTGACCTGAGCCAGAGTCCGAAGATGTTCTGGTAGCACGACGCGGATCATGCCAATGTTTGCACTTCGACCGACAGGACCGCGGGTAGGTCGCGGACTATGGCCTTCCAACTGTCTCCAGCGTCTGCCGACACGTAGACCTGCCCTCCCGTCGTTCCGAAATAGATGCCACAAGAGTCGAGCTGATCGACCGCCATTGAATCACGTAGGACGTCGACGTAACAGTTGCGCTGAGGAAGTCCTTTCGTCAGCGCTTGCCACTCGCCGCCGCCCGTCGTGCTCCGATACACCCGCAACTTGCCGTCCGGCGGAAAGTGAACGGAGTCGCTCGTGATGGGCACGACGTAGACGGTTTCGGGCTCGTGGGCGTGGACGTCAATAGTGAATCCGAAGTCCGTCGGGAGGTTGCCGCTCACCTCGTACCACGAGTCGCCGGCGTTGTCACTACGCATAACGTCCCAGTGCTTTTGCATGTACACGACGTCAGGACGCGACGGATGAATGGCGATGCGATGCACGCAGTGACCAACCTCAGCGTTGGGATCGGGGATGCCTTCGGAGTGCAGGCCCGAGTTGATCGGGTGCCAATGCTTACCGCCGTCGTCAGTGCGAAAGGCTCCCGCTGAAGAGATCGCGACAAACATTCGATCGGGATCGTCCGGGCTCTCGATGATCGTGTGCAGGCACATTCCTCCGGCGCCCGGCTGCCACGCGGAGCCCGTGTCGTGGTTACGCAGTCCTGAGATCTCCGCCCAGTTTTCGCCGCCGTCAACCGACTTGAAGAGCGCCGCGTCTTCGACGCCCGCGAACACCGTGTCGGGATCACTCAGCGAAGGCTCGAGGTGCCACACTCGGGCGAACTCCCAAGGGTGTGGCGTCCCGTCATACCACTGGTGGGTTCCGGGCACGCCGTCGTAGACGAACTGATTACCGACGGGAGTCCACGTGGCGCCACCGTCGTCCGAGCGCTGGATGAGTTGACCGAACCAGCCAGTCGTTTGGGACGCGAAGATTCGATCCGGATTCACCGGCGAACCTTTCAGGTGGTACATCTCCCAGCCCTCAAAGAGCGGACCGCTCACGTTCCACTTGTCGCGCTTGCCGTCCGCCGTAAGTATGAACGCGCCCTTGCGCGTGCCGACGAGTACTCGCACACCGCTCATTGTCCCTCCCCCGTTTTCCCACCATTTAATCGGAGCAGGAGGTGACTCGCCGAGATCGGGAGCATCGCTGCATCGATCTGGTGCGACCTTTCCCTTGGGAAGGCGTACTTACGTCTTTGTTACCTGGTGAGGGCGCTCGCCGCGAAACGCCCCTACGGGACGATGATCATGCGAACGGTGTCGGTGACCGCCGCGCTATTCGACGACGAGCCAGCCATGACGACAATGGGGTCGCCAGACTTCGCGAACCCGTCCTGCTTCAATTGAGCCACCGCGTAGTCGCAGAGACCATCGATGTCGTTGAGCGGCGTCACGTAGATCTCT
>DASXEU010000141.1:0-1642 GCA_036489935.1 Acidimicrobiales bacterium | reverse complement strand
GACGGCATCGAAGTCGCCTCGACGACGCAGTACTACCAGACGACGACCATGGTCAACAAAGACCGGGCAGAGATGTCGAAGGCGAACTTCGGGACGTGCTTCGCGGAGTCGAGCGCCGCACTGATCCTCTCGGGCTATTCGCAACCGGTGCCGACAAAGTTCACGTCATCCAACTGGCAGCCCGTCACCTTCACGAAAGGATTTTCTCGTGGAGGCGTGGTGACGCTGTCGGTCCCCATGCTTGACCAGCCGGTCCAGCTCGTGATGGTCATGATCACCCACGGGCACTACGAAGTTACACTCAGCGCGATCGTCGGCTCGTTCAGCAAAGCGAAGAGCACGCTCGCGAACATCGCCAACACGCTGCTCGCGAGAGAGACGAACTCGACGGCCGAAGCCGCGTAAGTCGTTAGCTCTTCGTATCGCCGAAGAGCAGATCCCAAGCTGGCTCGGGAATCACACCCGCGAGCTTGGTGATGGCACGGTAGCCGCGTTCACCGAGCCCCGGATCGTCGTTGCTCATGAGGTTCGCCATGATCTTCAGCAGTTCGCGCATGACGGGCCGCACGCGTAGCCCAACGCCGACGCAGGCCTGAAGGACCTTCGGTTCAGAGATGAGCCGCACAAAGGCGCGCGCAACCTTGTAGTACTCGCCGTACGCAGCATCGAGTCGCTCGTCGTAGAGGCGCAGGACCGATTCGTCGTCATTGAGCAGGGCTTCGCCGAGAACAGATGCCGCGAGGCGACCAGTCTCGTAGCCGTAGGCGATGCCTTCACCGTTAAAGGGATTCACCATGCCGGTAGCGTCGCCGATGGTCAAGGTGTTCGCACCAACGCGCGGCCCAATGGAGAGACCCATCGGCAGGCGACCACCGGTCGGGGCGCCACAGGACGTCTCGTCGTTCAGTCCCCACGCTTCACCGACTTGGGCAACGAAGTACTCCTGCAGCTTCGTCGTGTTCACGCCTTTCCAGGCGCCACCCGTCGACAGCAGTCCGACGCCGACGTTGAGTCGCCCGTCACCGAGCGGGAAGATCCAGCCGTAACCGGGGACGACCTTGCCGTCGGTGTCGCGAATGTCGAGGTGCGAATCGATCCAGGGTTCGTCGTGGCGATCGCTCGTGTAATACCCGCGAAGGGCCATGCCCATGGGCCAGTCGCGATTGCGCACGACGCCGAGCTCGCGTCCGAGACGGGAGTTCTGTCCGTCTGCGACGACGAGGTAGCGACCGCGAATCTCACGTGTGAGGCCCGACTCCTTGTCCTTCACGACGACGCCCGCGGCACCGACCAGCTGGCCGTCGCGTCCGGGGGTGCGTTCGACAAGGTCGAGTGCCTCGACGCCATTCAGTACTTCAGCACCGTGCTTGGCCGCATTGTCCGCCACGAGCCCATCGAGATTAAAACGCGTGATCGTGTAGCCGTAGTTCGGGAATGTGCGGTGCTCGGGCCAGTTCATCTCGAGTGACGCACCGAAGCCGAACGCGCGCAGTCCCTGGTAGCGGTGTCCGTTCGCCGCGACGATGCCTTCCAAGCCCATCTCCGCGATCTGGTGCACCGAGCGCGGCGTCAGTCCGTCCCCGCACGTCTTCTCGCGCGGGAACTGTTTCTTCTCGATCAAACAGACGTTCCAACCGGCGTT
>DASXEU010000165.1:0-9845 GCA_036489935.1 Acidimicrobiales bacterium | reverse complement strand
CGCTCCGGTCTCGCCGACGAGCGCCACCGTCTCGCCGGGAGCAATCCGTAATTCGATACCGCGTAACGCTTCGGGCGGTCGACGCAACTCCGCGTCTGGTGAATTGAGAAGGCGCGGATCTGCTGGCCCGCGCCGAGGCTTCTTGCCTGATCGCTCGGGGCGCTTTTCCGCGGTGGGATAAGAGAAGCGAACGTCCGAGAGCACGATGTCGCCGTGTAGTCGTCCGATCTCATGCGGGCTCGCCGGTTCCGGTGTGCGAGTTTCGAGCTGCATGAGGTCGGAGATTCGATTCACCGACACTCGGGTCTGCTGCCACGAGTCAAAGACCTGCGACAGGCTCTGGATTGGTGAGAAGAACATGTCGATGTAGAGCACGAAGGCAATCAGTGCGCCCGACGTGAGATGTCCGGTCGTGACGAGTCCCGCTCCGACGCCGAGCACGATGACGTCGTCGATCCCTGAGAGGAACTGAATGAAGGGAAAGTACGTGGCGACGAGCTTTTGCGCCTTCACCCGAGTGTCGAGGTAGTCGCCGTTCAGCCGGTGAAACCGAGCCATCGTCGCCGCTTCGTGGACGAAGGCCTGGGACTCGCGAACCCCCGACAGACTCTCTTGAAAGTCGGCGTTGACAATGGCGACACGTTCCCGCGAGAGGTCATAGAGGCGCGACGCGCGACGCCGAAACCAGACGGTCGCGACTGCGAGCGGCGCGACGACGCTCAATGTGCAGAGGCCCAGCTCGGTGTTGATCACGACGAGCGCAACGCCGACGCCGAGGAACGTGACGATCGCGACGAGCGCCGACAGGACGCCATTCTCGATCAGGGATTCAAACTGGTCGACGTCGGTCGTCATGCGGGTCATGATGCGTCCCGCCATCTCGCTCTCGTAGTAGTCGAGGGAGAGACGCTGGAGTTGGGCCCAGATACGTATACGCAAGGACAGCATGATGCGCTGGGCGGCGCGTCCCGTGATAAAGGTCTCGCCGATCTCATCGACCATGTCGATCAGCGTGACGAAGAGATAGATCAATGCGGCGGCGAAGAGCACGCCTACCGAATGCTTGGCGACCCCGTTATCGATGCCGATCTTGATCAAGATCGGGCCCGAGAGCGACGCAACCGCGTCGACAACCACGAAGAACAGCCCCACGAGGAGCGGCCAGCGGAACTCGTAGAGGAGTCGATTCAGATTGAAACCTCGGTCGTGACGCGACTCGTGGGCGAGGTTGACCTCGACCTCGTCGCGAATCGGCGGCAATTCGGCAACGCGCGCCAAGAGCTCAGGCGTAGGTGCGAGATTGAGGCGCCATCCTCCTCCACCACCGCCCCCTCCGCCGCCACCCCCGAGACCGGGACCAATGCTTGGCACCCCGACGCGTGGCGCCGTTGCGCGCACCGGCGATGCGTCGGCGGCGTACCCGCCCCAGGCTGACGCCGTCGTGCCGGGCGTGGGCATTGTTGCGAGCACTTCGATGCGATCGCCAATCTCATCCGCGTCACCGTCGTCGAGCCCGCTCAAGAGCCCTCGATAGAGCGCGCTGTGTTCGGTGAGCTCCTCGTGGGTTCCCTGTTCCACCACACGTCCCTGGTCGAGGACTACGATCCGCTCTGCCAAGTGCAGTGTCGAGCGGCGGTGCGCGATAAGGATCGTCGTTCGTCCCGCCATCACCGTACGAAGGGCGTTGTGGATCTCCTCTTCGATGCCCACGTCGATCGCACTGGTCGCGTCGTCGAGGATGAGGATTCGCGGGTCGTACAAGATGGCTCGCGCCAGCGCGATGCGCTGACGCTGACCACCCGACAGGGTGAGCCCTCGCTCACCGACGACGGTGTCGTATCCACGCGGCAGCTCCACAATGAAGTCGTGGGCCTGAGCGACGCGCGCGGCCGCCTCGATCTCCGCCTCGCTGGCGTCGGGACGTCCGTACGCGATGTTCGAGCGCACCGATTCGGAGAAGAGAAAACTGTCCTCAAAAACGACGCCGATCTGGCGACGCAGCGAATGGAGCGCGACGTTTTTCACGTTGTAACCATCGACGAGGACCTCGCCCTCAATGGGATCGTAGAAGCGCGGCACGAGCATCGCGAGGGTTGACTTGCCGCTCCCGCTCGCACCGACGATGGCCACGCGTTCGCCGGGCCTGACGGTGAGATCCACCCCACGAAGGATCGGTGCGCCTTCGCTGTAGTAGTAGTGCACATTCGAAAATGTGACTTCGCCCCTCAACGTATCGAGCACCACCGCGTCTGGTGGATCGGCGATCGCGGGTTTCATGTCGAGCAATTGGAAGATCCGCTCCAAGCCGGCGCGGGCCTGCTGGCCAATCGTGAGGACGCCCGCCAGTTGACGGGCCGGGGCCATCATTGACGTCACGTAGGTCGAGAAGGCTAGGAAGGTGCCGAGCGAGATCTCGTGGTGAAGCGCCATCCATCCACCGAGCGCGAGGATCGCGACCTGGGCGAACGTCGGGATCGCTTCGAGGAGGGGTTGATATCGCGACTGCAGACGAACTGCCCTCATCTGGGAGCCGTAGAGAACTTTGGATGCGTCGCTCACGCGCTCAAGCTCTCGCTGCTCCTGACCGAACGCTTTGACGACGCGCACGCCATTGATATCTTCGTCGACGATCTGGATCACGTCGCCCTCGCGCTGCTGTCCGTCCCAGGTCGCCGGGAAGATCTTTCGGCGCATGCGGTACGACACGATGACGAGGCTCGGGGCGAGGATGACGCTCACGATCGCGAGCAGAGGTGAGAGGAAGATCATCACACCGAGGGACATCAGCATCAGCAAGATGTTCGAGCTCATGATCGGAAAGAAGTTGAGGAGTCCTTGGACGAGTGTCGAGTCCGAGTTTGCTCGAGCGACGAGCTGGCCGGTTGGCATCCGGCCAAGGTTGTCGAAGTCCATCACCTGGAGGTGGTCGTGCATCTCGTTTCGAAGGTCGTACTGGACTTCGAGCGCTACCTGACCGCCGCGATATCGACGCACGTGCGCTGCCCAAAAGCTGAGTACTGCGAGCGCGCCGAGGAGGACGAGCCACGGCCAGAGCGACGAGCGATGCGCGAGAATGACGTCGTCGACGATTTCGCGAGCAATGAGCGGGATGATCGTCTGACAGATGCTGCCAAGAATTGCGGCGGACATGGAGAGTGCGACGTTGCGTTTGTGCTTGAGCATGTAGCTCCAGAGTCGGCGCAACCAGCCTGGCTGCGTATCCCGCTCACTCATCGCGAGGCTCCCCCACGCGACGCGCGCTTCTCCGCGTACAACGCGTCGACGGCGCCGTCGAGGGCGGCGAGAGACGCGATCAGCTGCTCGCCGCCGTCAATTCGAGCACAGAGTGCCCGCAGGGCTTCCGTCATTTCCCGTTCCACTCGCTCGAGGACCACAGCGCCCTCGGGCGTGACGCGAAGGTCGACGGCCCGCTGATCACCCTCTACCTCGCGACGCTCCATGAAGCCGTGGGCACACAGTGCTTCCACGGCCGAGCTGATCGCGGGACGACCTAGTTCGAGACGCTCGGCGACGCGCGACGCGCGCTCTTCACCGGTCGCCACCGAGGCGAGCACCCGGTAGTGGGGCATGCTCAGTTCACGTGATGAACGTTCCAAAATCCGCACTGCACGGGCAAATCCACGGACCGCTTCGAGGGCCGCATCGTTATGTTCGCCCGTCTCGGGGCCCGATTTCGTCATGAATCCAGGGTAAAGGCGATTGTTCGGTCATCGAACAATCGAGAGCGACCGCCCCGTGTCGGCAGGCGGTTCGCCATCGGAATACTATCGAACGTATGTTCGCTTCGCTTCGGGATCTCAACGAACGCCAACTGGAAGCGGTCTCCTTTGGCGACACGCCGCTGCGCATCATCGCGGGGCCTGGCACCGGCAAGACAACGACGCTGACGGCTCGCGTCGAGCATCTCCTCGATCACGGCGTGCGACCAGAGCGCATCTTGCTCCTCACCTTCACGCGGCGTTCAGCGCGCGACATCGTCAACCGCGTGCACTCGATCCGCATCGCCGATCGCGCACAACGCGTCGCGGGTGGCACGTTCCACTCCGTTGCCCATCGCACGCTTCGACGCCACCACGCCGCCGTCGGTCTCCCGGAGGGATTCGGGGTCCTCGACCACGGCGACGCTTCCGACCTCATGGACCTTGTGCGAAGCGACCTCGGTCTCGTAAGCGGCGAGCGTCGCCTCCCGAGGAAGTCAACCCTCGCCGCGCTCTACTCACGAACGGTCAACACTGGCGTGCCACTGCGCGACGTCATGGCCGAGATAACGCCCTGGTGCGCCGATCGCTTCGAAGACGTGGGGATGGTCTTTAACGCCTTCGTCTCGAGAAAGCGCTCGCTCGGACTGCTCGACTTCGACGACCTCTTGCTCTTCTGGCGCGTCGTCGCCCAACACGACACCTTGGGCAAAGAGCTCGGCAGCGCGTACGACCACATCCTCGTCGACGAGTTTCAAGACGTCAATCTCCTGCAGCTCGAGGTGCTCATGGGACTGCGGCGCCACGACCCTCGCGTCACGCTCGTGGGCGATGACGCCCAAGCTATCTACGGTTTTCGCGGCGCCTCGCCCGCATATTTGCTGCACGCCGAGCGCTACTTCGAGGATTTGACGACCATCACGCTCGAGGTCAACTATCGCTCTTCCGCTGCGATCCTCAATGTAGCGAACGCACTCGCGGCCGACGCGCCAGAAGGCTTCTCATCGGTGCTGCGCGAGCACGTCCCTGTCATCGGCGCACACACTCCAATGCTCATTCACTGCACTGACGAGCGCCAGCAGTCCGAGTTCGTCGCCGATCGCGTGCTCGAGCTCTACGAGCAAGGCGTGGCACTGCGCAAGCAAGCGGTACTGTTTCGCGCGTCGCACCACAGTTCTGATCTCGAGCTCGAACTCGCCCGACGGCATATTCCCTTCATCAAATACGGTGGCCTGCGCTACCTCGAAGCGGCGCACGTGAAAGATCTCCTCGCCGCCTTTCGCCTCGCCGATAATCCGCGTGACGAGATGGCCTGGTTTCGACTGTTCCAGCTGCTCCCCGGCGTGGGGCCCGCGAAGGCGCGCCACGCGATCGACGCGCTGCGAGACATCGATCAGACGCTCCCCCTCAACCACGGAGAGATCAGCCAGCGCTGGTCGGGCGCGCTCGACATCGTGCCGAGCGAATCGCGCGAGATGTCGAGTCAGCTCGTCGACGCGATGTGCCAGCGAGAGCACGAGCCGGTTGCGCTCCACGCGGAGCGCATCCGCCTCGCCATGGCGCCGCTCATCACCGCGACGTACGACGATCCCGCACCTCGACTTGAGGACCTCGGCGCGCTTGTGCTGGCGTGCGCCGACGCGCGCCGCCTGAGCGACGTCGCAGCGGATCAGACGCTCGAGCCTCCATTGTCAACGGGCGACTACGCCGGTCCACCGCTCATGGACGAAGACTGGCTCGTCCTTTCGACTGTCCACTCCGTGAAGGGTCTTGAGTTCGACGCGGTACACGTCATCCACGCGGCCGATGGAAATTTTCCGTCCGACATGGCGCTCGGTTCTCGTGAAGGTCTCGAGGAAGAACGGCGGCTGTTCTACGTCTCCGTCACGAGGGCGCGACGTGACCTCGCCATCTACGTTCCGCTTCGGTACCACCATCACCGCGTGCGCGATGATCACTCATGGGCTCAACCGTCACGCTTTCTCAGCGACCCAGTGCGAGCGACGTTGGAAGAGACGCCCTTCATAGATCCGAATGCGCTGAGCGTGGGAACACCCGCGCAATTGGCGATCGATGCGTCGAGCGTCGTCGCGGTGCAGATGTCCGAGCTCTGGTAGTCGCCTCGACGAGCTAATCGCGAGCGCGCACGCCTTCCAGCGTGTTGCTCACGAGCTCTCGAGCGAAGTCGTCGCTCAGGGGTTCGTGCCGCGCAACGAGGCGGTAGTACACGGGTCCATAGAGCTGATCGAGGAGCACTGCCATGTTGACGTCCGAACGCAGTTCGCCTCGATCGATGCCACGCTGAATGACTTCAGCTGACATCTCTCGTCGAGGCTGGAGCCACCCGGCGCGCAACGTCTCGGCGAGCGCGGGATCCGACTGGGCCTGGCCAATGAGCTCCGCCATGATCTCTCCCGCGCGACCTCGGAACGCGGCGATCATCACGAGGATTTGGGAGGTCAAGTCGTCGCCCACCTGACCGGTGTCGGGAAACGCCGTCGTTTGGCGATAACGATGAAAGTAGGCGTCGATCGCCACGGATCCGCGGCTCGGCCACCACTTGTAGATAGTCACCTTGCTGACCCCAGCGCGGGCCGCGATCGACTCGATGGACGTCGCCGCGAGTCCGCCCTCTACTAAGAGATCGGCCGTCGCCTCGAGGATGGCGAGGCGTGTCTTTTCGCTTCGGGGACGCCCAGTCTTTGCCACCTCTGTGGTCTCAGAACCACTCATGCCGGTATCCTACTTCCTGAACGGTGCGTACACAAACATGTTATACTGAACGCAACGTTCAGATAATGAAGGAGGACTCGTGTCCGAGTCAGTGGCAACAGTCGAAAGAAAGACCGGCGTGCGACGGGGATTGATCTTATTGTTCGCGGTCGCGTGCGGCCTGTCGGTCGCCAACCTCTACTACGCACAAACGGTGCTCGGCAGCATCGCCAAGACCTTCCACTCGGGTTCGGCCACGGTCGGGCTCATGGTCACCCTCGCCCAGGTGGGCTATGCACTCGGCCTGGCGCTGCTTGTCCCTGTCGGCGACATCATCGCGCGCCGCAAGCTCGTTCCCGCTGTCCTCTTGCTCTGTGCCGTTGGGCTCGTGGCGTCGGCCATCGCACCGAACGTGGGTGTCCTCGTCGCGGTCGCAGCGCTCGTCGGACTCGGTTCGGTCGCCGCGCAGCTGCTCGTGCCGATGGCGGCGTCGCTCTCGCTTGACCACGAGCGCGGTCGCGTCGTGGGCACCGTGATGAGCGGCTTGCTCATGGGTATCTTGCTCGCCCGGACCATCTCGGGCATCATTGCGCAGTTCTCCAGCTGGCGGATCGTCTACGTCGCAGCCGCTGTCATGATCGTTGCACTCTCGCTGCTTCTCTGGCGTCAACTGCCGCCTGAGACCGAGCGCCCACGCGTCGCGTACGGCACACTGCTGCGCAGCACGATCACCTTCTTCATCAATGAGCCGTTCTTGCGCGCCCGCTCCCTCTTCGGTGCCCTGGCGTTCTGTGTCTTCAGCATCTTCTGGACGACCATGGCCTTCCTCCTCTCGGGAGCGCCGTACCACTACAACGATCTCACCATTGGTCTCTTCGGACTCGTGGGTGCCGCCGGTGCCCTGTGTGCGAACTTCGCTGGTCGTTGGGCCGACCGCCGATGGACGAAGCAGACAACCCTCGTGTTCTCGGCGCTGCTCCCGATCTCGTTCTTGCCGCTGTGGATTGGTCGCGACAGCTTGGCCATGCTGATTCTCGGCATCATCCTGCTCGACATCGGCGTGCAGGGACTCCAGGTCACCAACCAGTCGCTCATCTACCGACTCGCGCCGCACGCTCGTAGCCGTATCAACTCGGTCTACATGGTCTGTTACTTCGTCGGCGGCGCCATTGGCTCCTATGTCGGGAGCCTCGTCTACGAGCACTCCCACTGGGCGGGCGTCAGCATCCTCGGCGCCGTCGTTGGCGCAGTCGCCACACTGCTCGCCATCGCGGACTCACTGAGCAAGAAGGAGCACCCTTCCCCACTCGTGAGCGCCTAACGAATTGTCGCTAAACGTTCGCGTCGTTGCTCCGGCGTGGGAGAACCCAGCCGGGGCGCGGGAAGTGACAGGTGTAGCCGTTCGGATAGTGCTCGAGGTAGTCCTGGTGTTCGGGCTCGGCCTCCCAGAAGGCACCGGCCGGTGCAACTTCGGTGACGACCCGCCCCGGCCAGAGACCTGACGCCTCGACGTCGGCGATGGTGTCCTCGGCGACGCGACGCTGCTCGTCGTTGAAGTAGTAGATCGCCGAGCGATAGCTCAGACCACGGTCGTTCCCTTGACGATTCGGCGTCGTCGGGTCGTGGATCTGAAAGAAGAACTCGAGGATCTCGCGGTACGACGTCTGGTCGGGATCAAAGACGATCTCGATGGCTTCGGCGTGTGTGCCGTGGTTACGATACGTCGCGTTCTCGACGTCGCCGCCGCTGTAGCCAACGCGCGTCGAGACAATGCCGGGACGCTTGCGAATGAGGTCCTGCATTCCCCAGAAGCACCCTCCGGCGAGAATGGCGGTTTCGGTGGTCACTTTCCACTTCCTTTCGCGTTGGCAAAGAGCTCCTTGTATTCGCCATATCCTTCGGCGTCAAGATCGTCGTAGGGCACGAAGCGCAGGGCGGCAGAGTTGATGCAGTAGCGCAGACCGCCGTCGTCGACAGGTCCGTCATTGAACACGTGACCAAGGTGGCTATCCGCGTTGGTCGAGCGAACCTCGGTGCGCACCATTCCAAACTGTCGGTCGCTGTTCTCGACGACGTTCTCGGGGACGAGGGGCGCGGTAAAGCTCGGCCAACCGCAGCCACTGTCATATTTCTTCGTGGAGGCAAAGAGCGGTTCGCCAGAGACAACGTCGACGTAGATGCCAGCTTCTTTGTGGTCCCAGAACTCGTTGTTGAAGGCAGGCTCCGTCGCCGCCTCCTGGGTGACGCGATACTGGTTCGCGTTCAGCTGAGCGACCTTTTCGGGATCTTTTTCGTACTGCTTCATGATGCTCCTCTCTCGCGGCCACGCTGGCTGCTCGCCAGACGCTCTGACCAGCGATACTGTCCTCTCGACACGCCGTACGTTACAAACCGGCGACGTCTTTCACTGTAGGGGTCGCGGACCTCACTACGCCGAAGAAGGCCTCGCTACCACTTGGGCCACGAGGCGAGAATCGGACCGGGCGGCCCGTCCGGCTGTGGGAGCCCGGGACGAGATCCGAGCGCCTCGAGCAAGGTGTTGAAATTGAGCCCGTAGGCGGTCGAGTTCTTTCCATTGAATTCGTTGTGCGCCTCTGCGTGCTCGGGATACGAAGGGGGCTCGGCCCAACCGGTTTCGACGCAGGTAAGTGCGTCGTGCACGACACCAACGATGGTCTCTGTCGTGACGTGCTCGCCGATGGACACGGTCGGCGTCACGTTTTCCGCGACGTAGACGTAGAGGCCCTTCGCGGGTCCGTTCGATAACCGGTAGGAAATGAACACACCGCTCGGCCATTGATTGTCGTACGTGCTTACGACGGTGCCGTCACCGAGCGCGTAGATCGGACCAGCCGCGCAGTAGTCGACGCCCTGGTCGACCTCTTGAGGCAAGAGCGACGTGACGGCGCGCATGGGGTTCACGTACCCATCGAGCGGGGTGTCATCGACGCCTACGTAATAACCGCCAGTCGTCGAATCGACGGCGATGGCGCTCGCGAGACCTCCTTCGGGCATCGTCTTCTGTGTGGCGGGTGACCCGTGGAACGTAGCGCCGTAGGTATCGATGGCGCCGTTCTGGCGCAGCAGGTAGTAGCCCGTGCCGGAAGGTGTCACGGCAAGACCCGTGACGGGGACGCCGTCGTACTTGCCCGCCTTGCTCGCGAACGGTGAGCCGTAACTCGGCGCGTCAAAGTTCGAGATCTCCCCCGTTGAGGTCGCGATCCAGTAGCCACCGGTTGTGGGATCGACGGCGATGGCGACAGCAACGACCGGCGCGATCGCGCCGTACTTGAGATGGAGCGATCCGTGAGCCGCCACCCCGTACGCGTCGATCGCGCCGTTGGCGCGCAGCACGTAGTAGCCCGTGCCGTTGGGCGCCGCCGCGATCGCGATCGCCGCCGGGTACTGGCCCCA
>DASXEU010000051.1:0-75518 GCA_036489935.1 Acidimicrobiales bacterium | reverse complement strand
TTCCCATTCCGAACACAGCAGTCAAGCCCACCAGCGCCGATGGTACTTGGGGGTCCCCCCCTGGGAGAGTAGGTCGCCGCCGGGATTTCTTGAAAGACCCCCACCTCACGGTGGGGGTCTTTCGCATTTCTGGAGACGGATTCAGGGTAACTACGGACGTTCCCGCGACAAAGATCACATGATGATCGCTCGCTTGATATCAAACACACGAGTCATCATTGCGATGACCGTCGTGATGGGCGCATTCGTATTCGGCGCCGTACCCGCGAACGCGTCGAGCCCCAGGGCGTCAGGATCCTCGCGACGAGCACCTGAACCCATGCTGCTCAGCCGCGCCGGCACTTCGAATGTTGTCTACGTCTTCGCCGAGTCGAGATGTGCATCGAGAAAGTGCGCGCGCCTCTATCGCTCCAACGTGGGCGCGACGAACTTCTCGAGGGTGACAGCGCCACCGGTCAAGCTCGATGTGGGTGCATTTCCGGATTCGACGCTCGAGAAGCTCGTCTTCGCGAACCCCAGTGACGGCTACGCACTCGTCGCCTATGGCAATTTTGGCGTGGCGCTGTACGCGACGTCCGATGGCGCGCACACGTGGCGACGAGTCACGCGTATTGACAGGGGCGAGATGACCCTGTTCGTCTCTTCGTCGCGCGTCTTCACGTCGACGGTGCTCTGTAAGCCGCGCACCTCTGACTGCACGCAGTGGGTGACGCGGCGATCGTCGCTCGCTACGAATCAGTGGACCACGATCCCTTCACTGTGGCGTACGGGCACGAGGAACGATGACGTGTTCTATGGTCCCGCACTGGCGGCCTACGGCGATCGCATCTGGGAGCTCGAGACCGGGCCGGAGATTGACATGTGGATATCGCGAAACGACGGACGGTCGTTTGCATCCAGACCGGAACCACAGTTGGGGAGCGTGTCGGGCTGCTCGTTCACAACGATGTCTGCGACGTCGATGTGGGCGGAGTGTCCCACAGGAATGCAAGTGTCGTTCTTGCACTCAAGCGATGGTGGCGTGCGATGGAGCGCAATTCAGCAGACCCAGTTCTTTGGTACGGGGGGCGGCGCGTTCGCCCCTGTTTCCAGCGATGTCGCGTATCTGGACTACGGACTGGACAACGGGCCGAACAATTTGTTCCGGCTGACGGCCGGAGGTCGCAACGCAACTCCCGTTGCTGACCTGACGTGTGCGAGCGTCCCCTCGATGATCTTTACGAATGCCTCCGATGGGCTGATGCTGTGCAATGAGAACTACACCTCGATCCAAGTGCGTCGCACTGATGATGGGGGAGAGACCTGGAGCACCGTGGAGTTGCCCGGTAACTAGGCGAACGGGCATCAACTTTTAGTCGATCCTTATTTGTTTTCGCGTGCACTGACGGCCGTTCGCCGTAGCGTGGTTGTGATTTCGCTGCTGTGTCCGCGCTGCTTACGGCTACGCCGGCACCAGCGTGTATGACGAGAACGACGATTCATGAACCGAACGACGACCACGAGATCCACGGCGTCGTCGGGTCGGCCGAGGAGGCGTCGACGTCGGTTTCGTCGTCTGATGATGTTCGTCACCTTCGCTCTCGTAGGGGCCGCGGTCGCGCTGATCGTCGTGCCGACACTCAATCCGTTTCGGGGCCCGAGCGCCGCCGAGGTCGCGAAAGAAAATGTCGCGGCAGCCATGGCGGTGTCACCGCTGCGCGGTCGCATTGTGCAGATCGCCGAAAGTCAGGTCGGTTATACGACTGATCCCTCGAGCACGTACTGCAATAAGTACAGCGCCTACTGGGTCTCTGGCACCGCGAGTTGCAACAATTCGAATCGAGCAGAAGAGTGGTGCGCCGACTTCGCCGCCTGGGTGTGGAAGAACGCTGGTGCCGACGTCATGTATCAGTTCATCAACGGCGACCTCAACTCCTCGTCCGCGAGCTTCTATGAGTGGGGTGTCGATCAAGGCACCTGGCATCCGGTGGGCTCTGGCTATGTGCCCGAACCCGGTGATGTTGCCGTCTACGGGCTCGATGCGTCGCAGCTGGTCGCCCAGCACGTGGCGATTGTGGTGAGCGATGCGCCCGGCGACAAAGGTCCCGACGTAGTGAACGGCGACGGCGACCGAACCGGATTCAGCGTGGTCGAACTCGGAAACGATGAGTACACGGCGGACGCGCCGGGGAGAACGGCGTATCTCTCGGGTTACGTGTCACCGAGTGAAAACAGCTGAGTAGGTCGAGCCACCGTCCGTCTTACTAATACGTCAGGCGCTGCGTTCCTTCGCCGAGCGTGAGCGTCACCTGTTGAGGTGTCCAAGCTCCCATGAACCGGGAACGCGATTACCGTTCTTTTTCCTGGGTGGGGGATCGCAGCGGTCAACGCGAATGTGCCACTTCGAAAAACTCAATTATCTATTCATCATCCACGCATTAACCATGGACTGCTCGTAAGTTGTGACCGTACTGAGAAGTCGCTGATTGTAACGCAATTGGCAACTATTTGGCAGCCTGCTTTATAAGAATGGGTGATAAACACGGTCAGCGGCGCGTGCGCCGAATGGTCATGTAGTGCGAAAAGGGAGACGCTATGCATAATAAATCAATCGGTACGAAGGTCGGACGACGCGTCCGATCGAGGATCGGCTCAGTCGTAGGAATCGGCGTTGCGTCAATGCTCGTTCTCGCCGGTGTGTCACTCGTTGGCGTTTTGCCAGCGTCGGCGACCGCAGCGCTGACATTTTCGAATGTCCCCGCAAGTGGCATAGCTAATCAATCTTTGGCGACGTTCACTGTAAACATTGGCTCCGGCGGTTCGTCGGGTGACACCGTCACGGTTTCGTCGTCGGATTGCACCATCAGTGGCGGCACAATTACGGGTTCGACAACGGGAACTACCGCAACGTTTAGTAGCGATGTCACGATTACTGGTGGCGGTTCATGCATCTTGACCGCGACCGACACGACGGCTGGCGGCACGGCAACGAGTTCGGCCATCTCCATCGCGCCGACCAAACTCGCGTTTACGAGTGCGTCGCCCACCGCCGGGCTCTATTCGGTTCCACTGCCGTCATTCCAAGTCTCGGTTGTTGGTCCTACCGGCAACGTGGATACCGCCGTTTCTTCGGACTCCATCGCCATTTCGACTGCGACGGGTGGATGCACCCTGACCGGCACGCTGTCTGCGACGACCGCGAGCGGCGTTGCGACCTTTAGCAACGTGATTCTCACGGCCGGTACGGCGTGCGTGTTGACGGCTACCGACAGCACCAACGGATCGCTCGCGACGGCGACGACCGCTGCCATTGCCATGAGCTCGAACACGCCGACACAGGTGGGCTTCAAGACGCAACCGACGGGAACGGTGACGGCCGGTACCGCGTCCACGTACACTGTCGCGGTCGAAGCGAGCAGTGGCGCGACTGTGAGTTCGACGACCGGCGATAGCGACCTCATCACACTCACGTCGGTCTGCAAGCTCTCCGGTGTCACCGCTGAGTACGCGGTCGGGGGAGTCGCAACCTTCCCGGACCTCATCATCAACACGGCCGGTGCGTGCACGTTGACCGCAACAGACTCGTCGAGAACCCTCACTGCAGCGAACAGCGCGTTGGTAACAGTTACTCCCGGCGTGCCGACACACCTTGCTTTCGTCACGGCACCGCCCACGACTGTCAATGGAACGGGCACTGCGCTCACGACCTTCGAGGTTGGGGTGGAAGATGCCTACGGCAACATCGATTCGACGGTCACTGGTTCGACGGACACGATCGTTCTGAGTTCACCCTGCGGAATCGGTGGCACCGCCACTGAATCGGCTGCAGCCGGCGCCGCGGTCTTCAGCAACATCTCATACACGGGGACGGGTACGTGCGTCCTTACCGCGACCGACACCAGTCGGACGCTGACCGTTGCAACCGCGACGACCTCAGTGGGCCAGCCGCAAGCAGCGCTGTCACTCACGACAAGGACCGGCTACATTGACTCGCCGCTCGCGCTCGGGACAAAGGGTGGTTCGGGTACAGGCGCTGTGACCTACACCGTCGCAAACGGGACAGCCACGGGATGTGCGATCACGAGCGGTGCCCTCAAGGCAACGACATCGGGTACGTGCATCGTGACCGCAACGAAGGCAGCCGCGTCGCCGTACGCGTCGGTTTCGACGGCGGCAACGACGGTTCTCATTTCGTCGGCGCCGAGGGCACTGCACCTCGCGGGCATCTTGACCATTGGTCGTAAGTCGGTCGTGACGATCTCGGGATACAACTTCTCGGGTCGTCCGAGGGCCATCAGCAACGTTGCCGGATTTAGCGCCACGGTGTCTCGCGACACGGGCAAACTGCTCACCCTCAAGGTGACGGTAAAGGCGAGTGCGACGCGACCTGGCGTGAAGACGATGACGTTGATCTTTGCCAATGGCAAGCGCTCATCGTTCAAGTACAGCTTGCACTAAAGACGACGCCTTCCCAGAGACGAATTCACGTCTCTGGGAAGGGAGTTCGTTGTACCCCGAGAGAGACGTCGTTCTCTTTCGCCTCTAATTCGATCGGTCCTTGAGGTTCTAGGGAACGTCGAGTGGCGGCGCGCCGAGTACGAAACGCTCGATTGCGTACGCGAAACCATTGTCGTCATTGGCCCGGGTCACGTGAGTGGCCCGGGCTTTCACTTCGTCCGTGGCGTTGCCCATGGCAATGCTGATCCCGGAGCGCTCAAACATCGAGACGTCGTTCGCCGCGTCGCCGATGGTGACGATGCTCGCTCGATCGATGGAAAGATCGTCGGCGAGGTAGTCAACAACGGCGCCCTTGTTGGCCCTTCGATGGGTCACGTCGAGGTAGTAGGTCTGCGAACTCGTTGCCGAGACGTCCTTCTCGAAGTTGTCGTCGATGCTCTTGGTGGCGTTCGCAATCTGTGCAGGATCGTCGCTCACGCCGACGATCTTCACGACGTCGCGCCGTATATCGTCGAAGTTCTCGAGCTGCGTTGGTCGAAACTGGACGACCGTTGACTCGTGTTCGACGTGCGGGGCGTTGAGGTCGAGGACGAACCAGTCCGTGCCCTGATACACCCAGACGGAAAGCCCGTTCGACGTGAGCGCCTCAATGATCGGTCCGACGAGGTCTTCTTTGACCGTCAGCTCGTGGAGGGGTTCCATGTAGTGATCGACCATGAGGCCGCCGTTGAAGGCCCCAATGGGCGTCGTGATATCGAGCGGCTTCACGAGCATGGCGAGTCCCTTTGGCGGACGACTGCTCGTGACGGCGAAGAGAATGCCCTGTTCGCGCAGTTGCCGCGCGACTCGCACCGTGTCGTCGGTCAATACCTTGTCCGGTGGGACGAGCGTTCCGTCGACGTCGCTCAAAACGAGGCGAATGGGCGCGTCGCTCATTGGGGGAGTGTCCAGTGATCGGGCTTGACGACGTTGTCCACCGAGGGTGGGCCCCACGAGCCCTTTTCGTAAATCTCGATCGGAGATGGTCGTTCGAGCACGGGCGCGGCCACTTCCCAGAGCCGCTCAATGCCGTCGGATCGCGTGAAGAGTGCCTGGTTGCCGAGCATGACTTCGAGCAGCAGGCGTTCGTAGGCTTCGAGGTTGTTCTTCTCCTGGAAGGACTCGCGGTAGTGGAAGTGCATGCGGGCCTGGCCGAGCGTCATCTCGGGGCCGGGCTCTTTCGCCAAGAAGTAGGCGTGGATCGAACCGGGGTCCTTGAAGTCGATGATCAGTCGGTTGCCGTCGCGGTGCTGGCCATCCTTTTGGCCTGGGAAGATCTCCATCACCGGTTCGCGCAAGCCAATCGTGATGATCTGGCGACTTTCGGCCATGCATTTGCCGGTGCGCAGATAGAAGGGCACGCCCATCCAGCGGGCGTTGTCGACCCAGGCCCGCAGCGCGACAAACGTCTCGGTCTGGGAGTCGGGCGCGACGCCCTGCTCGTCGAGATATCCGTCGTATTGGCCGCGCAGGACCGTGACGGGGTCGAGCACACGCAGTGACTCGAAGACCTTATTGATCTCATTGCGAAGTGGCTTTGCCGTGAGTGACGTGGGTTGCTCCATCGCAATGATGCCGAGCACCTGGAAGAGGTGCGTGACGACCATGTCGCGGAACGCGCCCGTCGCCTCGTAGAACTGGCCGCGTCCTTCGACCGAGAGCGTCTCGGGCACGTCAATCTGCACGTAGCGCACGTGACTGCGACGCCAGAGCGGCTCGAAGAGCTCGTTGGCAAAGCGCAGCGCCAGGATGTTGTCGATCGACTCCTTGCCGAGGAAGTGGTCGATGCGAAAGACCTGGGACTCATCGAAGTACTCATCGATCTCCGCATTGAGCTTCTTCGCCGAGTCGAGGTCGGTGCCAAAGGGCTTCTCGCAGATGATGCGGGCGTTCTCGTTGAGGCCGCTCGTGCCGAGTCGGCGGATGACGTCGTGCATTGCGTCAGGCGGAATGGCCAAGTGGTACACGCGCCGCACGGCGCCACCAATGGCTCGCTCCGCTTCGCCGACGGCTGCAACCAGTCCGCGATCCCCGTCGTCGGGATCGACGGCGAAGGTCAGCTGTTCCGCGAAGTGTTCCCACTCGGGCCCCGTCGGGCTGTCGGCCGCGAACTCGGTGATGGCGTCAAAGGTGTAGAGGCGAAACTCGTCATCGGTCATGTGGTGCGTCGGTCGAGCACAGCCGATGATCCGGTAGCGCTCGGGCAGGAGTCCGGCGACGGCGAGGTGGTAGAGACCCGGCAAGATCTTTCGCCGGGCGAGGTCCCCAGTAATGCCGAAGATGACAACGACGTGGTTGTCGGGCCGCGGACGGGCGCTCGTAGTGGGGGGAGTAGTCACTCGCTGGCATCCTTTGGTTGTACGAAGGGTCTCATCACGAGCCTCGGGCTGCACGATCGGCCATGATGAGCGACGCGCCGGCGTCGACGCGGCCGGCAGGAATAGAAGGGTCACTGTCGAGGAGCTTCGCCAAGGCGTCGCGCTTGTCCTCGCCACTGACGAGCCACAGCAGCTGCGTGCCCCGAGCGAGCGCGGGGTACGTGAGGGTCATGCGCATCGTGTCTTGATAGGGGCCGCTGATCGCCACGAGTCGATCGGTGACCTCGAGTACGGGATCGCCTGGGATGAGCGAGGCGCAGTGACCGTCGGGTCCGAGACCGAGGTGGATGAGGTCGAAACGCACAGGCAGCAGCGCGGCGTAGTCGCGGCACGCCTCGTCGAGGTCGGGATTGTCAACGTCCATGGCATTGATTGGCGCTTCCGTGCCGAGGAGACTCGCGCGCAAGCTCTTCAGGTTTCGCAGGTCGCCGTCCGCGGCGACGACGCGCTCGTCGACTTGAAAGATCCGGGTGCGATCCCATTGGACGAAATCGTTGGCGAGCTGCTCGAACATGAGCAACGGAGTTTTGCCCCCGCTCAACGCAAAGGAGAACGAGTCGCCGCGGTCGATAATGGTGCGCGAGAGCTCGGCGACATAATCCGACGCCGCCTTCGCAAGTGTCTCAGCGTCATCGAAGACTCGCAGCTCGTGGTTCACGACGAAGGCTTCTCCACGTGACCCCCAAATCCTGCGCGCATGGCCGAGAGCACCTTGGCCGTGAACTCGCCCTCGCCGCGTGACTCGTAGCGCTGCCAGAGCGAGGCGCTGATGACAGGCGCAGGCACCGATTCGTTGATCGCTGCTTCGACGGTCCAGCGCCCTTCGCCCGAATCCGAGACGCGTCCGGAGTATTCGGAGAGATCAGGCGACTTCGTGAGCGCGTCCGCGGTCAGGTCGACGAGCCAGGAGCTGATGACCGACCCGTGGCGCCAGACCTCGGCGACGTCGTCGAGCTTGAAGTCGTACTGGTAGTACTGGGGATCCTTCACCGGCGAGGTCTCCGCGTCGGCGGTCTCTGCCAACGTGCCGACGTTCGCGTGCTTCAAGATACTGAGTCCCTCACCAATGGCGGCCATCATGCCGTACTCGATGCCGTTGTGAACCATCTTGACGAAGTGGCCCGCGCCGTTGGGTCCACAGCGCAGGTAACCCTGGGACGCCGTGTCGCCCGCGGGACGACCGGGCGTCGCCGACGAGCCGTCGTTGCCGGGTGCGATGGTCTTAAAGATCGGATCGAGTCGAGTGACGACATCCTCTTCGCCGCCGATCATGAGGCTGTAGCCGCGTTCGAGTCCCCACACGCCGCCACTCGTGCCGCAGTCCACGTAGTGCACGCCGCGCTCGGCGAGCGCTTTCGCGCGATTGATGTCGTCTTGGTAGTACGAGTTGCCGCCATCGATGATGACGTCGTCTTTATCGACGAAGCTCATGAGTTGATCGAGGGTCGACTGGGTGATCGCTGCGGGCAGCATGAGCCAGATCACTCGAGGGGTCTCGAGCTCGCGAACGAAGTCCTCGAGCGAGTTGGAGGGCGTCACGTGCTCGCCCTCGAGCGACGTGACGGCATCAGGGTTGACGTCGTAGACCACGCAGCGGTGTCCGTCGTTGACGAGACGGCGAACGATGTTGGAGCCCATTCGTCCGAGTCCAACCATTCCGAGCTGCATGGGATTTGACGTCGTCATTGCACATCCTTCTTGAGAGACCGATAGTACGTAATGAGAGCGTTTGTCGATGAATCGTGGGAGAGCTCGTCATTACTCGCGAGCTCGGGAATGATCTTGACCGCGAGCTGCTTGCCGAGTTCGACGCCCCACTGGTCGAAGGAGTCGATGTCCCAGATCGTGCCTTGCACGAATACCGAGTGTTCGTAGAGGGCGATGATCGCACCGAGCACCCGCGGCGTTAGTTCTTTGGCGAGCAACACGTTCGAAGGACGGTTCCCCTCCATGACGCGGTGGGGGATGACCTTCTCGTCAACGCCTTCGTTGCGGAGCTCGTCTGCGGTCTTTCCGAAGGCGAGCGCCTGGGCCTGGGCGAAGATGTTGGACATCAAGATGTCGTGATGGTTCTCGAGCGGATTGAGGCTTCGAGCAAAGCCAATGAAATCGACCGGAACGATCGTCGTGCCCTGATGGATTAGCTGGTAAAAGCTGTGCTGGCCGTTCGTGCCCGGCTCACCCCAGTAGATCGCACCGGTGTCGTAGGTGACGTGCTTTCCGTCTTGGGTGACGTGTTTGCCGTTCGACTCCATCGTGAGTTGCTGCAAATAGGCGGGCAGCCGGTGCAGGTACTGGTCGTAGGGCATGACGCCGACCGTCGGGAAGCCGAGGAAGTCGCGATTCCAGACCGCGAGGAGCCCGAGCAGCATGGGCAGGTTCGACTCGATGGGGGCGGTTCGAAAATGCTCGTCCATGGCGTGTGAGCCGGCGAGCAACTCGTAGAACCCCTCTGGACCGACGGCGATCATGGTTGACAGTCCAATGGCGCTTTCCATTGAATAGCGCCCACCGACCCAATCCCAGAACTCGAACATGTTGGCGACATCGATGCCGAAGGCAGCAACCTTCTCCGCGTTGGTCGACACGGCAACAAAGTGCTTTGCGACCGCCGTCTCGTCGCCGAGATGGCTGACGATCCAGTCGCGCGCGGAACCTGCGTTGGTGAGAGTCTCCAAGGTGCCGAAGGTTTTGGAGGAGATGATGAAGAGCGTTTCGTCGGCGTCGAGGTCGCGCACCGCTTCGACGAAGTCAGTCGCATCGACGTTGGAGACGAAGCGAAAGGTGAGATCGCGTGTCGCGTAGTGGCGAAGAGCCTCGTAGGCCATGACCGGACCGAGGTCCGAGCCGCCGATGCCAACGTTCACCACATTGCGAATTGCCTTACCCGTATGGCCGCGCCATTCACCGCTTCGGATTCGACTCGCGAAGTCGGTCATGCGCTCGAGCACTCCGTGCACCTCGGCAACGATGTCGACACCGTCAACGACGAGCGTGGCGTCCTTCGGCAGCCGCAGCGCGGTGTGCAGGACCGCGCGGTTCTCGGAGACGTTGATGTGTTCACCCGCGAACATGGCGTCGCGGCGCTCTTCCACGCGCGATTCCCGGGCCAACTGCGCCAGCAGCTCGATCGTCATTTCATCGATCACGTTCTTCGAATAGTCGAAGTAGAAACCCTCCGCGTCCAGGTGGAAACGTGCGCCACGATCAGCATCGTCGTGAAAGAGATCGCGCAGATGCCGAGTTTTCAGGTCCTTCGCCCGACTGGCGAGACCGCTTACCGCGGGACGCTCGTTGAAGGGTTCAGGTCTCATCGTCTCGGGCATCGGCCTCCAACCTAGCGCTGCCTCGAAGGCATAAAGACGGGCCTGCGCGGAGTTCACCGACTCGAAACACGCCGTGCAGCGACTGGTCCGTCGAGGCGCAGACGTTCCGGCTGACTTAAGCGAATGACTTGCACTGACTCACGCGTGAGGTGAATAGTGAGATGCCGTCGAACGCACACTCCGCGCGCTCGATGCGCCCGCGGACCGCCTCGACGAAGTAGGCGGATGTCATCAACTCAAGGCATAATTTGAGCACCATGTAGACTGGCACGTGGCCGCTTCGACTCCTCCTTCTCGCAGAAGCCCTCGGGCACGTCCCTCAGCGACCGGCCAGCGCCGCACATCGAGCGCTGAACGGCCCGTTCGCGGCCAAAAGAATGCTCCTCGCCAGGAACGATCCACCAATCGTGCGGGCACGCCCGAACGAGGTGCCGGTCGCGGCGAGCGGCCCAGTTTCGCCAAAGCTCCGTACGACCGCTCACCGCGACGTGCGGACACTCGTGACGGATCCTCGAGCGGCGCACCTCGGCGTGCAGCGCGTCCCGCCACTCGCGCAGGGCGCGATGACGACGCTCGGGGTGCCCGATCGGCTCGTCCTGCGCCTCGATACGCACGCGACGACGACGCGCGCGGAGATCGCCCAACTCGTCCGTACAAGAAGCCCGACTCGATGCGTCGCGCGAGTGCACCGGGTTCTCGTCCGCCTCGCTACGCGCGCGACGACGACGCCCGCGGAGATCGTCCGACTCGCCCTTATAAGAGAACTGACTCAACAGGTCGCGCGAGTGCGCCGGGCTCTCGGCCCGTGCGGCCGTCATCACGTACGAGAGAGCGTGCACCCGTACTCACACCCGAGGAGCGCAAGCGCCAAGCCGCAGGTGACACCGCGAAAAGGAAGGGCTGGGGGAGTGTTGCGCGCAAGGGCGCGATCAACATCACGAGCACCGGTCACGAACTAGACGACACCAAGAGTCGCGCGCGCACGCCTGAGCCCGTCGCTGATTGGGAGGAAGTCGCGCGCGCCCCCCGCACGCCAGCACCCTCGAAGACAAAGACTCGCGCTCCCTACGCCTTGCCAAGTGACGTTGCCGCCGACGTGCGCAAGGTGTTCATTGGCACTGCGTACATGCGCGAAAAGATGGTGTTCACACTCACGCGCGCAGCGGAGGCTTACGACCGCAAGCGTTACGAAGAGGCGCTGCGCCTGGGGCGTATCGTCGCGGACGCGACGCCGGGTGTTGCCGCCGTGCGCGAGCTCACCGGTCTCGCCGCGTATCGCGCGGACCGCTGGGCGATGGCAAAGATCCACCTGCGCGCGTACTTCACGATCACTGAAGACCCCGAGCACCTCCCGCTCGTGATGGACGCCGACCGCGCGAACCATCGCTACCGCGCCGTCGAGAAGACGTTCGAGGAATTGAACGACCACGAAGCAACGCCCGAGGTTTTGGCTGAGGGTCGCATCGTTATGGCGGCCACGTGGGCCGATCAACGTAAGTATGACGAGGCGATCGAGCTCTTGACGCGCGCCGGCGCCACGAAGAACCTCCGCAACCCCTCCTATCGACACGTCCGGCTTTGGTACGCACTGGCCGACGTCTTCGATCGCGCGGGGGACACGGCGTCCGCGCGCGAGCTCTTTGCTCGTATCGTGCTCGCCGAGCCTGACGCCTATGACGCCGCCTACCGCCTGGAAGAGCTCGGCGCCACGCTGCCGCGCAAGAACCGCAAGCGTCGTGTGACGCCGACGTCGAAGAAGAATCTTCCCTAAGGCATCTCGCTACGCAATAGCGGCTAACACGGCCGCAAGTGCGTAGGTCGCTCCGCGCGTGTCGCCGACGAGTCCGAAGTTCATCTTGTTCATGTCGTAGGCGACGGTGAGCTCGAGGTCTTGATCTATGAAGATGATGGATCCACCGAATCCGCCCCAGTAGCAAGCGCGCGGCCCGACGGGAACAGAGCTACTCGCGAGCCCGTAGCCGAGTCCGAAGTTTCCCTCAAAGCCGAGCACGAGGTCGGTGCCGGCCGTCATGGGATGAAAGACGCGATCGAGCGTGGTTTCGCTCACGAAGCGGTGACCCTGGGCGTGACCGTTGTTGGCGATGATCTGCTGGATGAGGGCGACCGATCGCGCGTTGCCGTGTCCGTTCGCGGCCGGAATCTCCGCCCCCCGCCACCATCGCTTCGCCGGCACAAGGGGATTGATAGAGGGCGACGACATCGTTCGAGCGCGAATCGACGTGCGATCGCTCGACGGATCCCCGAATCCCTCCGCGGTCACCACCACGCTCACGCGCGGCTCTTCAGATTCGGGAAGACCGATGTAGAAATCGGCATCAAGGACGCGTGCGACCTCCTCGGCGAAAAACTGCCCGACCGTCGTGCCCGTCACGCGGCGCACCACCTCTCCAAGGAGGTAGCCCTGGGTGACCGAGTGATAGCCCGATTGGAGGCGATTGGTCCACCACGGCTCCATGTCGGCCAAATCGCTCACGCAGAGCTCCCAGTCCGCGAGATCTTCCAGCGCGACGCGGGAACTAAATCCCGAGAGCCCCGACGTGTGGTTCATCAAGTGGTGCACCTTGATCTCGGACTTGCCATGGGCAGCGAACTCGGGCCAGTAGGTCGCAACGGGTGCGTCGAAATCGACGTCACCTCGATCGCTCAGCATCAGCATCACGAGAAACACCATGGTCTTCGTCGTTGACCACACGTTCACGATCGTGTCGGGCCTCCACGGCCTCGTCCGCTCGGGATCGATGTAACCGCCCCAGAGGTCACACACCAGCTCTCCGTGCTGGATGACGGCGAGCGACGCCCCGAGATCGTCGCCGTTCGAGAGACTGACTTCTAATCGATCGCGCAGATCGACGAACCGATCCGTGGTCGTTCCCTCGACGAGTGCCATTACATACCTCTCATCTAGAACGTCATGCCCGACAGGCCGACGAGCGAGCGTGCGAGTTCGATCTCTCCCATATGGCGAAGCGCATGCTGATACACCCAGCACTCGAGTGCGTCGCTGCGAGTGATGCCGGTCTCGCCCGCGACGAGCGCGGAAAATGTGCGCGACAGCGTCTCGCCATAGGGGAACGCCACGACGACGTCATTCATGGTTGAAGGGTCGAGGGACGCAACGTAGGTCTCACTCGCCTGAAAGACCCGTTGCTGGAAGTCGCGAAACGCGTCGTAGTCGCCAATGCGCTGCTCCATCATCTCTTCGACGCTGCGTTCCTTCCCGTGGTCCTTCACACCCAGTCCGATGCGAGCGGCCCAGTCGTCGTTGAAGAGAGGCGCCGGGCCACCAAGGAAGATGAGGCTGCCGTCCTCAATGAGGACCTGGTGAACGAGGGAAAAGGCGATGGGCAAGGTGCCGGGATACGTGACGGCGTTCACCTGCTCGAGGGTCATCGTGCGACAAGCTTCGTCGTAGAGGTGGTGTACGGCGCGGAGCCGACGCACCAGCGAGGATCGGTAGTCGGCGTCCACGGGGCCCACCTTACTGAGGGGCCCCGAATGACGCTGGGGACCCGTTCGCTCATCTGTCGTGATCGCCTAATATCTGCCGCATGGACACTGCCTCACTTCTCGGCGACGAAGCGTCGTCACTGCTCGACTACCAGGCCACGGCATTTCCGAAGGAGCGCTTGACCATTCCCGGGCCGGACTTCCTCGACGAGGTCTTCGCGTGGAGCGATCGCACGCCCTCAGTGCTGCGCAACCTCGGGACGATGTACAACCACGGCCGCCTCGGCGGGACGGGCTACCTCTCGATCCTCCCGGTCGATCAAGGCATCGAGCACTCTGCCGCAGCGAGCTTTGCCGCGAATCCCGACTACTTCGACCCCGCCAACATTGTCGAACTGGCCCTCGCGGGTGACTGCAACGCTGTCGCGACGACACTCGGCGGCCTCGGCATCGTCTCTCGACGCTACGTCCACAAGATTCCCTTCATTGTGAAGCTGAACCACAACGACCTCCTCCGCTACCCCAACACCTACGACCAGCAGATGTTCGCCTCGGCACAGCAGGCCTTTGACCTTGGCGCCGTTGGTGTCGGCGCGACGGTCTACTTCGGGTCCGAAGACTCCATTCACCAGATCGAAGAGGTCCGCCGAGCCTTCACCGAGGCCCACCGCCTCGGGATGTTCACCGTGCTCTGGTGCTATCTGCGCAATGACGCCTTCGTGACAGGCGGCGTTGACTACCAGGTGAGCGCCGACTTGACCGGACAGGGCAATCACCTGGGCGTCACGATCGAAGCGGACATCATCAAGCAGAAGCAGGCCGTCAACAACGGTGGCTACAACGCGGTCAAGTTCGGCAAGACCGATCCGCGCGTGTACTCCGAGCTCACGACGGATCACCCGATCGACCTCACACGCTGGCAGGTCGTCAACTGCTACGCCGGTCGTGTCGGACTCATCAACTCCGGTGGCGAGTCGAAGGGCGAGAACGACCTCGCGGGTGCGGTGCGCACGGCAGTCATCAACAAGCGCGCGGGTGGGCAGGGTCTCATCCTTGGACGCAAGTCGTTTCAGCGTCCTCTCGAAGAAGGTGCCGCGATCATCCGTGCGGTCCAAGACGTCTACTTGGATCAGTCCATCACCATCGCGTAGTAATACGCTCAACTCGTGACCGACAGCGAGGACGCGGGATGGCGCACGTGGCCAAACGCGATCACGCTGCTTCGGCTGCTGATGGTGCCCGTCTTCTTGTGGCTGCTGTTTGATACAAACCATCGCGCCATTGCGGCGTGGTTGCTCGGCGCGCTCGGCGCGACCGACTGGATCGATGGTTTCGTCGCGCGCCGACTTCACCAGGTGTCGAATGTCGGCAAAGTGCTCGATCCAACGGCGGACCGGATTCTTGTCATCACCGGATTGCTTGCCGTTGCCGTCGCGGGGGGAGTGCCGTGGTGGTTCGCGGGAGTGACGCTCGCGCGCGAGAGCATCGTGTCGGGGGTGACGCTGCTCTTTGCGGGACTCGGCGCCGCGCGCATCAACGTGCTCTGGTGGGGAAAGGTCTCCACGTTCGCCCTGATGACGACGTTTCCTTTATTTCTACTCACGACGAACCCCCATCACGCGCCGCTCGCCGGTTGGCAGCACGACGCGAGAGACGCGTGCTGGGTGATTGGCATCATGGGGCTCGGCCTGTCGTGGCTCGTGCTCTTTGGGTACGTGCGTCCCGCACTCAGCGCGCTGCGAGCAGGACGACGGGGTCGCGAGATCTTGTAAGTTGAGTGCCATGCAAACCCCGAGCGACCTTCGTTATTCCAGTGACCACGAGTGGGCAAAGAGTGACGGCACCACGGTGCGCGTTGGCATCACGGACTACGCTCAGGACGCACTGGGCGATGTCGTCTTTGTTGATCTACCGAAGGTCGGCGCGGCTGTGATGGTCGGCGGTGTGATGGGCGAAGTCGAGTCGACGAAGTCCGTGTCGGAGATCTATGCGCCCGTTGCGGGAACCATCGCGGCCGTGAACGAATCACTGACGTCTTCACCGGAGCTCGTTAACAGCGACCCCTACGGTGAGGGGTGGATCTGTGAGATCGCAACGACGTCGAGCGACGACTACAACGCACTGCTTGATGCGACCGCGTACGAGGCACTGACAACAAATTAGCCTCGGCGTTCATTTAGAAAGTTCACTAGTGTGAGTCTCGTGAACTGTCGTCGCTGCGGAGAGATACTCAACGCCAATGCGAACTTCTGCTGGTCCTGCGGAGCACCGCAACACGACGCGACATCACCAGAAACGATCGCGGTACCCGTTGTCAGCACGCCCGATGCGATGCATCCTGACGCCAATCGAGGACCGCAAGGTGAACACCGTGACGAGTTGGTGATCGCCGCAGGTCCCCAAGCCGGGACGCGCATCGAACTGATGAATGACGTGACGACCGTCGGGCGACATGAGGCGAGCGATCTGCTCCTCGATGACGTGTCCGTCTCTCGCCACCACGGTGTCTTTACGCGCACCGCCAGCGGTCGCATTACTCTTCGTGATCTCAACTCACTCAACGGTACGTACGTGAATGGCAAGCGGGTCGAAGAGACACCCTTGCGCTCAGCCGACGAAGTGCAGATCGGCAAATTCAAACTGGTTTTCTGGGAGGCAACACGATGAGCGTCAATCAAGGCGTGATGCGCATTGGTGAGGTACACGCGGAGCTGCGAAAGGTCTATCCCAACGTGGAGCTTTCCAAGATCCGCTACTACGAAGATAAGGGCCTCGTCCAGCCGAGCCGTAGTCGGAAGGGCTATCGCCTCTACTCCGAGCGCGACGTCGAGTGCTTGCGCGAAGCGATCCGCCTCGCCCAAGAAGAGTTCGTGCCCCTGCGGGTCGTGCGGCTGCGCCTCATCGAACAAGGGCTACTCGAGTCACCGAACGCCTCAACCAACGGGCGTCACGTCGCACGTGAGGCGAGCGTCGGCGCCGTGAGCGTCCCGGCACCCGCACCAGCGCCCGCGGCGCCGCGAACGACGCTGAGCGTCGTCACGGACGCCAGTGAAGGTGCGGTGGGCGACGTGAGCGTGCTCGATGACGACATCACGATCATGATCGACGACGATGGGGTCACGATGTCGCGCGTGAAGGAGTACTTCACGACGAATGACCTGCTCGCGACCACTGGTCTCAGCCCCGAAGAGTTCAATCACCTTCTCGCGCTCGGACTCGTCTCGAGCGTCTACGTCAATGGCGAAGCGTGCTTTAGCGCACTCGACGTGCGCGTCGCCGCGCATTCGCGCGCGCTGCTGAGTCGTGGCGTCGAGCCTCGTCTGCTCGGATCGCTCCGACGGGTCGCCGAACGCGAAATCGGCGTCATCGATGATTTGACATTTCCTCTGCGCCAGGGGACGGAGCACTCGGTCGATCAGGTGCGAGCCGTCACCGCTGACGTGGCGCGCGAAGTCGCCGCCCTGCGCAACGTGCTCGTCGAGCGCGAACTTAACGAGTATCTAAGGGGCTAGACGCCCTAATTTTAGATACCCGGTCTAGGCTGGCTCCATGATTGAAGTCGTCCTGCGAGCGGTTCGCGTTGACGTGGGAACTTCAACGCCGCTGTTGCTCCTCGAAGAGGTGGGTGGAGAGCGCGTGCTCCCAATCTTCATCGGCGCCCCCGAGGCGGCCGCCATTGCCTACGCCCTCCAGGGTGTCGAGGCACCTCGTCCGATGTCACACGACCTGCTCGGTCACGTGATCGGCGCGCTTGGTGCGCAGGTCTTCTCGGTCGAGATCACCGAGCTCGTCGACAACACCTTCTACGCAAACCTTCGGCTCGTGCGAAGCGGCGACGAGATCATCGTCAGCTCGCGCCCGAGTGACGCGGTCGCCTTAGCGCTCCGCGTGGGTTCGCCCATCCTCGTCAGTGACGACCTCATGGCCAATGAGGGCAAGATCATGGAATTGGCCTTCGAAGAAGACGACGATGACGAAGAGTTCGTTGACGTCGACGCGCCGAACGAGGCCGACCTCGTCGCGCAGCTGCGTGAGTTTCTTGACCAGGTGCGCCCCGAGGACTTTGGCACGTGAGGCGTGGGCTTATCTCGGTAGGCCTCTTTGTCGCCTTCGTCGCAATTCTGGCGCTAAGCCGGCATGTGGTCGACTCGAATAACTCGGCGACGACGACCACTGCACCGAAGACCACCACGACGACAACGCCCACCACGACGTCAACCGTCGCGCAGAGCGATGACTGTCTCGCGAGTGACTTCTCTGGGGCCTACAACGAGGGCGAGGGCGCGGCGGGCACCATCTACGCGAGCGTGACCGTGACGAAATCGACCGCCGGCTCCTGCACGCTGAAGGGCTGGCCGATCCTCACCTTGCAGAACCGCCTCGGCGGAGTGCTGCCCATGACGGCGATCGATGTGCCGACGGCGAGCAGCGGGTTTCAGTTCCTTACCGCCCAAGCGAACGCGGCGCCCACGACCCTCACCATCCAAGACGGCGGCACGGCGACGTTCTCGCTCGGGTACTCCGACGTCCAGGTCGGCACGACGGCGTGCGAGAGCGCCGTCACGGTGAGCGTGCAGTTCGTGAAGGGCGGGGCGTCCATTCCCGTGACGCCCCAGTACGCGGTGCAGCCGTGTAACGACGGCCAGCTCTGGCTGAGCCCGTTCTACAGCTAAGCGTCCTTCGCCAGCGAAACAATGATGCGCCCGCGCGTGGTGCCGAGACGTACGTCGTCGAGTGCCTCGTTGAGATCCTTCAGCCCGATCTCGCGATCGACGAGCAGCGAGAGATCGACGCGGCCCGCGATCTCACCGAGCGCCGTCCATACCCGCGTGCGCGTGTCCGCGCTGGCGTTCACGGCATCGATGCCGAGTAGTGCGACGCCGCGGGTGATGAGGGGATAGACGGTGGTTGCGAGCTCCGCACTGGCGACAAGTCCGCTTGCGGCGACCCCCGCTCCGTAGCGGAGAGAACGCAGGATCGAGGCCAGCGTCTCGCCCCCGACGCAGTCGATGGCACCGTCCCAGAGTTCGCTGCCGAGGACGCGATCGGGTCGGTCGCTCACGTCGTGTCGGCCAATCACGCGCACGGCACCGCGCTCGAGGAGCCACTGCTCGTTCTCGGGCGAGCCGGTCGAGGCGACGGGCTGATAGCCCTTCGCGGCGAGGTAGGTCACCGATTGGGAGCCAACGCCGCCGGTCGCGCCGGTGACGAGCACGGTCGCGTTGCTCGAAAGTCCCCGGTCTTCGAGCGCGAGGACACTTGCCATTGCCGTCACGCCCGCCGTGCCGATGATCATCGCGTCGCGCGTCGAAATTGAGTCGGGGAGTACGGAGAGGTAGCGGGCAGGGCTGTAGAGGTGCGTGGCGAACCCGCCATCTCGTCCGACGCCGAGATCACCGCCGTAGACAGCAACGCGGTCGCCAACGTGCAGGTCGTCGCTCGATGACGCTTCGATGACACCTGCAGCGTCGACGCCTCCCACGAGCTCGTTGAGGCGACGCACCCGGCTTGGGGCGCTCGCAACCAGTGCGTCTTTGTAGTTGAGACCCGAGTACTCGACACAGACGAGGATGTCCTGTTCGTCGCGAGGAGCCCCGGGCCACTCGCGCACGTCCGTCGTGAGCTGTCCGTTGTCTTCTTTGATCACAAAGGCGCGCATCGACCCAGACTAGGCAAACGCCTCTCCAACCTCGCTCGAGGCAATACGATTTCTTAGGTGAGTCGAATCGTCCTCAATGGCCATCCCACCTGGGCGAAGATGCCAAAGAAACGAGGGAGGACACTCGTGCTCTTGCACGGGGGCCTCAGTGACAGCTCGAGCATGATGCGCGCAGTCGGACCGTACTTGAAAGAACAGTTTGCGCTCGCCGCCTTCGATCGTCGCGGGCACGGTCGCACCGCGGACACGGAGGAGCCTTTCAGCTACGAGGCGATGGCTGACGAGACGATTGCGTTCATCGAAGAGCTCGATCGCGCCGTGTATCTGCTCGGCCACAGTGACGGCGGAAACGTGGCGCTGATTGTCGCGCGCCGTCGACCCGACCTCGTGCGTCGAGCCGTCGTCGTGGGCGCCAACTTTCACCACAACGGACTCGTCGAGATGGTCGACTTCACGCCCGAGAGCGAAGGGTTCGCCGAGTTCGCCGTCGAGTTCGCCAAGCTGTCGCCCGACGGAATCGAGCACGCTGCGGTCGCCGTTCAGAAGTCGCTCGAACTGGTGCAGACACAGCCCACCATGACGGTGGAGGATCTGTCGACCATCGTGGTGCCCGTCCTCATCATGTCGGGCGACGACGACGTCGCCCAGCTGACTCATACGGTCGCCATGTATGAAGCCATTCCCGAGGCCCAGCTCGCCGTCCTGCCCGGTGCGTCCCACGGGGTGCTGAAGGAGCAGCCGAAGGTCTGTGTGCGGATGATTGAGCGATTTTTGCTCGGTCCGGTGCCGCCCGAGACCCGCGCGCCGCTTCGTCGGGCTCGCCGCGAGCTCGCCTAATCGAACCGTGGCCCGAACCTACGCCCTAAGTAGACTCGATTCAATGTTGGCGCTTCCCGTGCACGCGCGCACCCGCTTCGTCACGTGGTGGAGCTCGAGGGGCGCTCTTACCAGTGACGGATGGCTCTATCTCGTCTCCGGCGTCTTTGCGCTCGTGCTCGGCATCTCCTCAACTCAGGGTGCGCAGTGGGAGTGGGGGTATCTCACCTGCGGACCGTACGTTCTCGTCGCGCTGGTCGCGTTCTTACTCGGGCGCAGGGTGCTGCGCCGAGAGCACCTCGTCCGGCTCGTCTTGCTGGCTGCGGTCATCTTCGGCGCCGTCTTCGTGCCGCTTGGACTGGAAGCCCACTGGCGTCACGCGCAACCAGAGGTCGGGGTCATCACTCGCGCGGGGGATCTCATCATCAAGGGCAAGGATCCCTACCGGGCGTACGACGACCACGGGCGCGTCGTCGACGAGATCCAAGGTCTGCCGGCGTTCGAGTCGTTCTTCCCCTACTTCCCGCTCATGGGCATCTTCGGTTTGCCGTCCGCCGCGACGCACAAGAACGATGACAAGGGCCTCACCGACGCGCGCATCATCATGACGATCATGACGCTCATCGCGAGTGGCATCGCGCTCTCGCTGTTGCGTGCGTCGAAGGAACAGAAGATGCGCGTCGCTCAGGTGTTGATCGCCCTGCCCACGGGCGCGCTCTTTCTCTCGACGGGCGGTGACGACATGCCGATCCTCGCCCTCATGCTGCTCGGGGTCGTCGCCCTGCAGCGCCGACAGACGAACTTGACGGGCATCAGTCTCGGACTGGCCGCCGCCATGAAGCTCACGGCGTGGCCAATGGCGATCGGCGCGCTGCTCGTTGCGCGCACCAAGAAAGGTCGCCCCGCGTGGAAGCAGGTGCTGGCCTGGATCGTTGGGATTGTGACGGTCACGACCGTGCCGTTCATCTTTCATTCGCCAGCCGCCTTCATGTCGAACGTGTTCGCGTTTCCCCTCGGGCTCTCGGGCGTGTCGTCGCCCGCGGCGAGCGCCCTGCCGGGTCACATCCTTACCACCTGGGTCCCCGCGCTCGGTCACGTGCTGGCGCCCGTCACGTTCTTGATCGGCGGCTACTTCCTCGCCCGGTACATGCGCCGCCACTGGCCGCTCACGCTATCGCGGCTGCTCGGGATCCTCAGTCTGTGTTTCCTCGTCTTAATCTGCGTCGCGTCGGCGACGCGGATCGGCTACATCATCTACCCGATCAATATCGCGCTCTGGGCGAGTGTGACGCGTGACGCGAAAGTACCCGAACGAGAACTGGTCGCCGTCGCGAGCTGAGGGTTAAACGGTGTCGGAGTTCTGGTAGATCTCGAAGGTCCAGTTCACGTTCGACGCAGTTGACTTCGTGACCGTAATGCCAAGCTCCCAGTAGAAGCCGTCGCTGCCGGCTTTTTGAAAGAGCGACTGCGGGTCGCCGTTGCTCGCGCCCCTGGAGAAGAGACTCCATCCGCGCGCCTCGAGCTGCGCGTTGAAGAACGAGATGATCTGAGCGGACGTGGCGTTCGTCGTCGACATGGGCTCGATGCAGTCGAACTCCCCGGCTCCGAGGTCGGGGGTGTTGGCGCCGGTGCGTGGGACCGTGTTGTCCGGCACGACGAAGGCGCTATCGATATTGGTGGGCACCTCTTCGCTCTGGAGGCAGTATTTGAGGGCGGGCGTGGGATTGGCGTCGCGGCTGAGGCCGCCCACGACCACGGGAAGCGTCGTTGCGGCCGGGACGACGCCTTTGCTGGTCACGAAGTCAACGAGGAGGAACACCCCGAGCATCACCACGGCAAGTCCGAGAATCGCTGCCGCGGGCCAGATGCTGGTCGTCGTTGTTACGGGGGGTTTGGGCGCGGGAGGCGGCCCGGATACTTCGGTCACTCATTCCATCCTAAGTGGTCGATCGGACCGCGCCCGTCGCCCAGGTGCCACTGTGCCGCGCCTTCGAGCCCTGCGAGCACGAACGACTTCGCGTCACGCGTGGCGTCAATGACGCTGCGATCGAGTGCGAGACCGGCAGCGATCGCAGAAGAGAGCGAACAACCAGTGCCGTGATCGTTGTTCGTTGCGACGCGCGGACCTTCCAGCAGGACCAGCCCGTCGTGACCCAAGAGCAGGTCGACCGACCGATCGGGATGGTGCGATTCGATGTGGCCGCCCTTTACGAGCACGTACGACGGGCCCATCGCGAGGATGACGTGCGCGAGCTTCTCGACGTCGTCGAGAGTGCGCACATCGTTGACCTCGATCCCGCACAGCACGGCGGCCTCGCGCAGGTTCGGCGTGACGACTTCGGCGAAGGGGAAGAGGTCGTACTGGTAGGCCTCGATGCCGCCTTCAGCCATCAACACATCGCCACTCGTCGCCACGAGCACCGGATCGACGACGAGGTGGGGGAGGACGCCCTCTTTGGCGAGCTGGGCGACGCGACGCACGGTCGCTGCCTGGGCGAGCATGCCGGTTTTGGTCGCGCGCACGGAAAAGTCATCGGCGACCGAGCGGACCTGTGCTTCGACGACGTCAGGGTCGAGGTTCGCGATCGCGCTGACGCCAAGTGTGTTCTGGGCGGTGACCGCAGTGATGGCGGTCGTCGCGAACACGCCAAAGGCGTTCATCGAGCGAATATCGGCCTGAATTCCCGCGCCACCGCCGGAGTCAGAACCAGCGATACTTAAAGCGACGACCGGTTGCACGCGCCAAGCCTAGTGAGCGCTTTTCGTCGGTACGCTTGGGGGCGTGGGAGACCTCTTTCAAGTTGGATCGTTCGCGTCGGGTTCTCGACTCGTCGTCGGGACGGGCGGATTCCGCTCGCTCGACGTGCTCGAGGCATCGCTCCTCGCTTCGGAGTCGTCGATTGCGACGGTGGCGCTGCGCCGCGTCGACCCCTCCGTGGAGGGCTCGATCTACGACGTGCTGACGCGACTCAACATCACGTTGCTGCCCAATACCGCCGGGTGCTTCAGCGCCGAAGAGGCGCTGAAGGTCGCCGAGCTCGCCCGAGAGGCGTTTTCGACACCCCTCGTGAAGCTTGAGGTGATTGGTGACGACATCACGCTGCTCCCGGACACGACCGAGACGCTGATGGCGGCCGAAGAGCTCGTGCGACGCGGGTTTGAGGTCTGGGCGTACACGTCGGACGACCTGATCGTCGCCCAACGACTGGAGCAGCTCGGTTGTGTTGCAGTGATGCCGCTCGGCTCGCCGATCGGCTCGGGGCTCGGGATTCGCAATCCCCACGCGATATCGCTGATCACCGAGCGCCTGAGCGTGCCCGTTCTCCTCGACGCGGGCGTCGGCACGGCGTCTGACGCCGCCCTCGCGATGGAACTTGGGTGTGATGGGGTGCTCGCCGCATCCGCCGTCAATCGAGCGCTCGAACCGGTGCTCATGGCCGAAGCACTCAAAGACGCGGTGCGGGCGGGCTATTTGGCCCACCGGGCCGGTCGAATCCCGACGCGCCTGCACGCTGAAGCGTCCTCGCCGTCGCTCGGTCGGCCAGATCTTTTCGCCGTTTAAGGCTTCTGAACTACACTCGTGTAGTCCACAGAGGTAGTCTGGACACACCTCGGTCGGGAGGATTTACGGATGACAGAGAACACAATTACTGGATATAGCGGACCGATGGTGTGTCGCCTCAGCGGGGTGACGTACCGTCAGTTGGACTACTGGGCGCGTACCGGACTTGTCACGCCCTCGGTCACTCCCGCGTCGGGTAGTGGGTCGAAGCGGGCCTACTCCTATAGCGACGTGCTCGAAGTAAAGGTCATCAAGTCGCTCCTTAACTCGGGCGTCTCACTCTCTCGCGCTCGTCAAGCCGTTGAATGCTTGCGCTCCTCGCTCGGCGCCGATCTCGCCGCGAGCAGTCTCGTTCTTTCTGACGCTGGTTCCGTGCTTGCCGCCAATGACGGCGAGCTCGTTGACCTTCTTCGTGGGGGACAGGGCGTCTTTAACATCGTGCAGCTCGGCAACGTGGTGGCCGAGCTCATCTCAGAACTCTCAAAGTCGGAGAGGGAGGCCGCCACGGCGTGACGTTTTCGTCCTCGAGCGATGACACCCGTCGCCGCCACCCGAGCCTGGTAGCTGCATCACCCCAGTCCTTCGCCCACCCCAGTGAGTTGCTCTTCTCTCAACTCCTCACCGTCTACGGTCACGAGTGGATCTACGAGCCCCTCGAGTTCCCGATCGCGTGGAACGAACACGGCGTCCCGGTGCGAGGGTTTCGACCGGACTTCTATCTGCCCGAGCACCATCTCTTCATTGAGTTGACCGTGCTCGCCCAACGGCTCGTCACGAAGAAGAACGGTAAAGTTCGCCGGTTTCGTGAGCTCTACCCAGAGATTCCACTGCGCGTTGTCTACCAGCGCGACTTCCAAGCGATTATGCGTCGACACGATCTCGATAACGTGGACAGGCGAGCTGCTTAAGGAGAACATGATCGATCGTCGTCCGTACCTCTACGATCTTCACGTCGAATTGGGCGCAAAGATCGTCCCCTTCGGAGGTTGGGAGATGCCTCTTCAGTACGCCACGGGCACCGTGGCCGAGCATCTCGCGTGCCGCCGCGACGCCGTTGTATTTGACGTGAGCCACCTCGGCACGGTGCGCTGTGACGGTCCCGACATGTTCGAGATCCTCCAAAACACCCTGACGAACGATCTCAACAAGGTCGCCCCGGGTCGCGCCCAGTACACCCACCTCTTGACCGACGAGGGCTTCGTCGTTGACGACATCATCGTCTGGTGGGTGGGCGACAACGAATTCGACGTGATGCCGAATGCGTCCAACACCGGTGGTGTCACCTCGGCGCTGCCTGGCGTCGACGTCACCTCCGAGCGCTGCGTGCTCGCCGTGCAGGGACCGAACGCTCGCGCGAAAGCGGCGACGGTCGATCCGCGCTTCGGCGAGGTCGGACGATTTCGTGTGGAGCGTTTTGACTTCCACGGCGTCGAAGTGCGCGTCGCCGGCACCGGCTACACCGGAGAAGCGGGACTCGAGATTGCGGCGCCCAACGGCGTCGCCGAAGAGATCTTTCGCGGTCTCGTTGCGGCCGACATCACCCCGGCGGGGCTCGGCGCGCGCGACACCTTGCGCCTGGAAGCGGCGCTGCCGCTCTACGGCCACGAACTCTCGCTGCAGTCAACGACACTCGAAGCAGGACTCGGGTGGGTGCTCGGATGGAACAAGAAGACGTTTCGCGGTCACAAGGCCGTCACGCGGGAGAAAGAACGTGGCGTGAGTCGTCTCTTGACGGGCGTCACGACGCCCGACCGCAAGCCGCTGCGCGATGGGGCGAAGATTCTCGTTGAAGGCGATCAAGTCGGTATTTTGTCGTCGGGTAACTATTCGCCGGTGCTCGAACACGGCATCGGAATGGGGCTGCTCGCCCCGGGACTCGCACCGGGCCAACCCGTCACCGTGCTGTTGCGTGGACGAGAGATCGAAGGAACTGTCGCGTCGCTACCGTTCGTAAAAAAGGAGTCGTGATGGCTGACTATCTGCCACACACCAGCGACGATGTCGCCTCAATGCTCGAGTTTCTCGGAATGAACTCGCTAGACGATCTGTTTGCGCACATTCCCGCAGCGGTGCGGCTCGCCAACGGGCTCGAGATCGAACCGGGTTTGAGTGAGCCTGACGTGGCGGCGATCTTCGCGGGTTACACGTCAAAGAACACGGCGACAGCGACCAAGATGACTTGCTTCGCCGGCGGCGGTGCGTACGACCACGAGGTACCGGCGGTTGTGAAGGCGCTCGCCAGCCGTTCGGAGTTCGTAACGGCCTATACGCCCTACCAGCCCGAAGTTGCCCAGGGTGTACTTCAGGCGATCTTCGAGTACCAGACGCTGATCTCACGCCTGAGTGGACTACCGATTCCGAACGCCTCGCTCTACGATGCGGCAACGGCGCTCGTCGAAGCACTCAACATGGCGGGCGGCGCGACCGGCCGCCAGAAGATGGTGATATCGGCCGGTATTCATCCTCACTGGCGTCACGTCGCGCGCACCTTCGCGAAGGGCACCGGACACGAAATCGTCGTCGTGCCGCTGCGCGATGGCGTGACCGACTGGGAGAGCGTCGACGTCTCGGGGGCCGCCGCCATTGTCGCCGGCTATCCGAACTACCTGGGCGTCCTCGAGGATCTGTCGACCGCCAAGTCACTTGCACTGCGTGAGGGCGCACTCTTCGTGGTGGGGGCGGACCCCGTCGCCGCGGGCGTGCTGAAGACGGCGGGCCAGTGGGGTGCGGACGTCTTCGTCGGAGAGGGCCAAGCGTTCGGCACGCCTCTCTCTTTTGGTGGTCCCTACCTCGGACTCTTTGCGTGCAGCGAGGACCAGGTCCGCCGGCTTCCCGGGCGAATTGTTGGCGAAACCGTTGACTCGAGCGACCGCCGCGCGTTCGTCACGACGCTGCGCGCGCGCGAGCAAGACATCCGTCGCGAGAAGGCGACGTCCAACGTCTGCACCAACCAGACGCTGATGGCCGTCACGGCGGCCATCCAGCTCGGTTGGCTCGGCACGTACGGACTGCGCGAAGTCGCAACGCGGTGCGCACGTGGAGCGCACTATCTCTTCGATGAGCTGACGGCACTGCCGGGCGTGTCACCTGTCTCCACCCAGCCGTACTTTCGCGAGTTTGCGCTGCACCTTGGGCGTTCCGCCGATGAGGTCATCGAGCGCATGGCCGAGCGTGACGTGCTGGCGGGACTCTCGGTCGCTGCGCTCTGCCACGGCGCCGAGCCCTCAATCGAGGGCTCCATCGATGACGTGCTGCTCGTCACCGTGACCGAGCGTCGCACGAAGGACGAGATCGATCACTACGTCACTGCCATGAAGGAGGTGCTGTCGTGAGCTCGCAGCCGGGAGGACGCGCCGCATCCGTGCCACTCATGGGACACGAGAGCGAACCCACGCTCTTTGAGATGTCGGTCTCGGGTCGCAGCTCGTATCAGCTGCGCACGACAGGGATCCCAGAGACGGCGCTGAAGGAGCTCATTCCGACGGATCACTTGAACCCCGACGTCGTCCCGGTCGCCGAAGTGTCCGAGCGCGATCTCGTGGGTCACTTCACACGTCTCTCGCACCGTCAGTTCTCGGTTGACCTCGGCATGTATCCACTCGGATCCTGCACCATGAAGTACAACCCCAAGTTCTGTGACGCGATTGCGGCCGACCCCGGACTGAACGCAGTCCACCCCGGTACACCGGCGTCGCTCAGTCAGGGCTGGCTCGAGATCCTCGTCACGCTGGAAGAGAAGCTCTGTCAGGTGACCGGCATGGGCGCCGCGACGTTGCAACCCGCCGCTGGCGCGGCGGGTGAGCTTACGGGCTTGCTGCTCATGCGCGCTTATCACGAGGCGAACGGCGATGATCGCCGCAGGGTGATCATTCCCGACTCCGCGCACGGGACGAACCCCGCGTCGGTAACCCTCGGCGGCTACGAAGTGACGACGGTGCCCTCCAACGATCGCGGTCTGGTCGATCTCACGGCCCTGCGCGCGGCACTCGGGCCCGACGTTGCGGGCATCATGCTGACCAACCCGAACACAGTCGGTCTCTTCGAAGAGGAGATTGTCGAGATCGCCAAAGCCGTCCACGACGTCGGTGGGCTTCTCTACTACGACGGCGCGAACCTGAACGCCATCTTGGGAGCGGTGCGTCCCGGCGATATGGGCTTTGACATCGTGCACATGAACCTGCACAAGACCTTCGCCACGCCCCACGGCGGTGGGGGACCAGGCGCGGGGCCCGTCGCGGTCGCGAGCCGCCTCGTCGACTTTCTCCCGGGACCTAAAGCGACACGAGTCGCTGACGGCTCTTATGACTGGGTCACGCCGGAGCGCTCGATTGGTCGCGTGCACGGATGGCACGGCAATGCACTGGTGCTCGCGAGGGCTCTCGCCTACATTGACGTGCACGGCGGTGACGGTCTCACCCGCGTTGCTCAGCACGCGGTCTTGAACGCGAACTGGCTACGTCATCGTCTGCGCGAGATTCTCCCCGCCGCGTACGATCGCGTCTGCATGCACGAGTGCACCTTGAGCGCCACAGCGCTCAAGACGAAGTATGGCGTTCGTGCGCTCGATGTGGCGAAAGCGCTCCTCGACGAAGGCTTCCACTCGCCAACGGTCTACTTCCCGCTCATCGTGGATGAAGCTCTGATGTTCGAGCCGACCGAGACGGAGAGCGTGCAAACGCTGGAGGCGCTCGCACAGGCGATCGAACGCATCGCCGAACGCGCGAGCATCGATCCCGAGGCGCTGCACCACGCGCCGCAGCACACGCCCGTGTCGCGAGTGGACGAAGCGCGCGCGGCGCGACACCTGATCGCGACGGCCGACGCCAAATAGTCGTCCTCGACGCAACTGATGGATGAATGTCGGGGGCGTCTCGTTCGAGACGCCTAGCGCCAGAGCGTTACGGGAGTTCGCTGAGTGCTTTCTTTATGGGCACCTTCGCGAAGTACGCCCAGCCGTATGGGAGACAGTGCACGATGTACCAAAAGTTCCCCGCCGAGGTCATTGAGTACACCCCCGCGTCCGTGAGCGCCCTCGCCGTGGGCAACTTTGCGAAGTAACCAGCGCCGAACCAGAGGCACTGCAGGATGTACCAGAAGTTCTCCGCGTCGGTCATGGTCGTCAGTCCCGCGTCGCTGAGGGCCTTTTTGATGGGCACTTTGGCGAAGTATCCGGAGCCGAACCAGATGTTCTCGATCACGTACCAGAAACTCTCCGCCGAGGTCATCGTGACGAAACCCGCGTCGCTCAAGGCCTTCTTCGCGGGCACCTTGGCGAGGTACCCAACGCCCAGCCACACACACTGCAGCACATACCAAAAGCCCTCCGCCGAGGTCATTGTCACTCGCGTCAACGTTCGTCGAACGGGGGCACCAAGACCCGACGCAGCGACCCTCGTCTGGTCGGTCCAGCCTTGTCCGTCCCACCAGCGCTCTTCGTTGGCGTTGTCGGGGGTCGTGTACCAACCCGGACCTTGAGGTGGCACGTGTTTCTCCCTTATGGACGAATAGTGGAACGCAACATCGTTGCAATCTCGCGTCACCCTATCGAAGTTCTGCGACCGAAAAGATGAAATGTGAGGCGAAGGGCTCCTCTTACCTCGACTCTGTAACGGGGTGACAGAACGAGGAAACTGACTGCCCGCGCATCGTCGAACACACGGTTGACGTGCATAAGTGCGTGCGTTACCGTGTGGCGACATTGCAAAACTCACGAGAGGAGCAGTGAAATGCCCTACGTCACTACGGAAGATGGCACGCAGATCTTTTTCAAGGACTGGGGCGAAGGCCAACCCATCGTGTTCCACCACGGATGGCCACTCAGCGCAGACGACTGGGATGCACAGATGATGTTCTTCCTCCAGCACGGCTATCGCGTGATCGCTCATGATCGTCGCGGCCACGGCCGTTCAGCGCAAACGGCGGGTGGCCACGACATGACGACGTACGCGAAGGACGCGGCAGCGGTCGCCAATCATCTCGACTTGCACGACGCCATCCACGTGGGCCACTCGACGGGCGGCGGTGAAGTCGCGCGCTACGTCGCTCAGTTCGGAGAAGGGCGCGTGGCGAAGGCCGTGCTCGTCAGCTCGGTGCCACCGCTCATGTTGAAGACGGACGCTAACCCGGGCGGCACGCCAATTGAGGTGTTCGACAGTTTTCGCGAAGGCACGGGTTTCAATCGCGCGCAGTTCTTCCTCGACGTCGCATCCGGTCCGTTCTACGGATTCAATCGACCGGGCGCGGCGGCGTCAGAAGGAGTGATCCGCAACTGGTGGCGCCAAGGCATGATGGGCGCGGTCAACGCCCACTACGAGGGCATCAAAGCGTTCTCGGAGACCGATCAATCGGAGGACCTGAAGGCGATTGATGTCCCTACGCTCGTTCTGCACGGAGACGACGACCAGGTGGTGCCGATCGCAGACTCCTCACTACTGACAATAAAACTGCTGAAGAATGGCACGTTGAAGGTCTATCCGGGCTATCCGCACGGCATGTGCACCACGCACGCAGATGTCATCAACCAAGACATTCTTGCGTTCATCAAGTCCTAGAAAGCGCCCGGCACTTGCTCGTGCCAAAAATGCGGGATGTGAAGACGGCCCGCGGGTGAGCGTCAACCTGGCGTTAAGAAGTTTGCGCTTTGGAATAGATGGCGTCGAGGGCTAATCCCGAATGATTGACTCGGTCACCGGTCATCTGCGTCACATCGAGTGTCGTTCCGCTACGCAGCTGGACAACCGGATGGCCATCCGGCTCGACGTTCCAAGGGGCCCCCTCGACGTGTTTGATGATGACGATGCCGAGGTAGATACCCACGTTGTTCGGTAGATCCACATTGCCGTGATGGCTTGCATCAGCGTTCCACGCGTCGAGTCTCGCATCGAGCACTACGAGGCTGTCCGGTGACTCGTCAAGGGTGAGTCCGTCGTCGTTGGACCAGGCCTTCAATCGATCAACGGAAATCTGAAGAATGCGTGCTACGTCGGCGTCGCTGCTCCCTTTTGATCCGTAGACCGCCGTGCCGCGTGCGGCATCCGGTTTGCGGTCCATCCGAACCCCTTTGACGTGCGCGGTGACTTCCTGCGAAGGATATGCGACAGGATCATAAATGTCGTGTGGCACGCGACTCGAGTTGTCGTCGGATCGACCTGGCATCGCGGTCAACACGGTCATGAAGTACTGGAGGCAAAGGGGAGCGTTAGTAGCATGCATGTGGCGTGACCAGGAGTAGAACCAACCGAATGCTTCGCGCCCGGATTCTCGTGGCCGCAATCGGAGCCCGCCGTGGGTCAGCCGCGGTGCTGTTCATTGTCGCTGTCATCGCGATCGCTGCCGCAGCGATTGGACCAATGTTCCTGCAGAGCGCTGATACTTCCGTCTTCGCGAGCACCGCGAAGGCAGCGCCACTCGGTCAAACGGACCTCTTAGCCATCACGACGGGCGGCGTGACGCAGATGAGCAAGCTCTCGTCAGCGACGCGCACGGCGAGGCGTCTCGCCGATGGTCGACTTGCTCCGACGATCTTTACCGCGGTCGTGGCCTCGTACTTCGAGACCAAGGGCCAGCCGTATGAATCCGACATTCTGGCCCGAACGGGGATCTGCGCGCATCTTCACGTGCTGAAGGGCACATGCCCTACGGAGGCGAACGACGTCGCCATCAGCGAGCGCAGTGCAATCACCGCCGACGTCAGCATTGGAGACAGCCTCCCCGTTACCGAGCCCGGTTCGTCGTCAACGACGAAGATGATGGTCACCGCGATATACGTACAGCCCTCAAATGACGACAACAGCTACTGGAGGGGGAGCTACTACTTTGATTTCGGCACGGGCACCCCTCCCAAGGTCATTCTTGACCCGATGATCGCCACCTTCGGTACCGCACTCACGAGTCGCGGGGCCGTGCCGCAGCTCAGCGCCGACCTCGCATGGCGAGCGAGCGCCACACATTCGGGCGCCACGATCCTTCAATCGACCGCCGCCGAGATCAAGTCGCGACTCTTTACTCGCGACGACTTCGCCGTCACGACGGGTCTTAACTCGGTCGTGAGTACTGCGCGCCATGATGACGACTTGATGAGCGCCGTGGTGCTCGCCATCGTCCTTCAGCTGATCCTGCTGTCGCTCGTGATTGTCTATACCTTGGGCAGGGCCACGATCCTCGCGCGGCGCCAAGAGTCGGAATTTGCGCGCCGGCACGGCTTCCCGCGTTCAGCGCTGATCGCGCTCGCCATCAGCGAACCGGCGGCGCTCATCGTTGCGGCGCTGCCGGTCGGGGTACTCGTCGCGTGGCTCACCCTCGCCGGCTTGACGAAGACGCTGTTCGTCCCCGGCACGCCGGTCTCATTTCCCGCCATCGCGATTGTGTTGGCTGCGGGAGCATGCGTCGCGGGGGTAACGGCGCTGACGATCGCTTCCTACGATCTGTGGCGTTCGCGAGTAGCCACCAGCCGCCAAGCGAGACGCGTCGGTGTCGTCGTTGACACATTTGCGGTCGCGCTTGCCGTGACGGGCTTAGTCTCGCTCCTCACGAAGGGTTCGCTCAACGGAGCGAAATCCAATCCTCTGGCACTACTCGCTCCGGGATTCCTGACGCTCGGAGCATCGGTGATGGGGCTTCGACTCGCGGCGGTTGCGGTGAAGGTGCTGATCGCTCGGACGGGGGAGTCGACCCACGTCGCGTGGTTTCTCGCGCTCCGTCAAATAGGCCGACGCCCCAGCGTGCTACGACGCCTCCTCCCGCTGGCGGCGGCGACTGCGGTCTTGCTCTTTTCGGTGGGCAGCTTTTTTGTAGCGTCATCGAACCGCTCACTGGTGGCGCACCTTGAGGTGGGGGCCACGAAGGTGGCGGATGTCACCGTGCCGCCGGGGCTCAACCTCGAAACCGCAGTGCGGCGCGCCGATCCATCGGGACGGGAGGCGATGGCCGTCGAGTACTACCCGTCATCGACTGGTGGCCTACTCGCCGTCGACGGCTCGCGACTTGCGACCGTCGCCTTCTGGCCGACCGCGCTGTCGGCGAAGCCGCTCGCCGTCCTCGCGAAGCAACTATCCCCGCGACTGCCACCGGGCGTGAGCTTCTCTGGGGACGATCTTCGCTTGACGCTCGATCTCTCGAAAGGGACGCCAGCGATCGTGCTCGGCGTCAACCTCTTTGACGAGACCTATCCGAGGAGTCGGACGCTTTATGTTGAACTCGTGGGTGGTCTTCACAGCTACGTCATGTCACTTGCGAAGGTGTGTCCTGGAGTGTGTCGTCTCACCAGCTTGGCCCCGAACTGGGTGAATCCGGCGACCCCCTACGCCAAGAACGTCAGCATCGCCGTGCAAGGTATCGCCGTGCAAGAAAATGACCAGTGGCGCGCCGTTTCATTCGGCGCAGGCAAGGAACGTGCCTGGAGTGCCCAACCTACGTCAGTGCGGGTTGGGCCACCCGAGAGCACGTCAGTCGCATTCGACATACCGGCCGACCAGCTGCCCTACGGCGGGTTGCTCTTAAAACCAGTCGATCTTCCAAAGAGGATTCCCGCGATCGTGACGAGCGGAGCCGAGGTCGTAGACGCGCCGCCGAACCCCTCTCCCGGCAAAAACATTGGGCTAAGTCCCGGCGGCAGCTTCTTTACGGCTCATCCCGTTGCCATCGTTCCCACACTTCCACTCGTTGGCGCCAGCGGTGTGGTGATGGATCTCGGCGTGGCAGAGCGTGCCATCACGAGCGGCGTCAGTCCAACGCTGCAGGTATGGCTTGCGCCATCGGCGAGCCCCGCGATCCTCCACCGACTGACGCGAGTTGGCGTCGTGGTCGGACCGGTTTCGACGGCCGCCGCACGCCTCGGGGTACTCGACCACGGGGGCATCGCCTTGGCCTACGCAATTGCATTGATTGTCTCACCAATCGCCGCGCTCCTCGCGGTCGGCACCGTAACGTTCGTCATTGTCTCTGACGGCCGTCGTCGGCGCCGCGACTTCGCATCGCTGTCGATGACCGGTGTGCCCCTTCGCACTGTTCGTCGCGCGTATGTACTGGAGAACGCGTTCGTGCTTGGCATCGCGATGTTGCTCGGTGCAGTAATCGGATTTGTGACTGACTCGTTAGCTCTCTCGTCGCTCCCTCAGTTCGTGTCGGGTTCGGGCGGATTTCCCATCTCGAGGGCTGCACCGATTGCGCCCCTCCTATGCGCCGTCGGAATTCTCGGGCTTCTTCTCGCCGCCGCCGTGGAGTTGTCGACTCGATTGGCCATGCGGAGCAGTCGATCTCGCCTAGACAGTGGGTCGGTCGAGTGAGCACCCTCGAAACTCCCCTAGGGGAGAGTGCCGCGGGTGCGGAGGTGCATCTTGCGGGCGTCGTGCACCTATATTCTTCGCCCGAAGGGGAGGTCGTGGCGCTTCGCGGGGTCGATCTCGACATCGGGGCCGGCGAGTCGGTCGCGCTCTTGGGACCTTCTGGGGCGGGCAAGTCGACGGTGCTCGGTCTGCTCGCGGGAGAGTTCACGCCGTCAGCCGGATCCGTGCAGATCGGCGAGCACGACATTGCGAGGCTCGGGAGCGACGTGCTCTCTCGTTTACGTTCGCGCGACATATCTCTCGTCGTCCAAGGGGCCACCACGAACCTGCTGTCCTATGCGACAGCGCTCGAAAACGTCTGGTATGCCCAGCACGGAGCGCGTCGGCGGGGGAGTTCACCGGCGCGAGGCGCTGTGGAACTGCTCGAGCTCTTTGGCGTAGGCGAGCTCGCCGATCGTCGAGTCGCAGAGATGTCAATGGGTGAGCGTCAGCGAGTCGCGCTCGTCGCGGGTGTGGCGATCCTCCCTCGTCTCCTGCTCGTGGATGAGCCGACAAGCCAGCTCACCAACGAAGACCGCGATCGGGTCATAGAAACGATTCTGACAATTCATCGCCAGTTCGGGCTCACGGTCATCGTTGTCACTCACGATGCAGACGTCGCGCGCCAATTCGAGCGCACCGTGACGATTCGAGATGGTCGTGTCGGAGCCGAGGGTCGTTACGGGGTTGAGTTCGCCGTCGTCGGCCGCGACGGCAGTCTGCATCTGCCCCCCGATGTGTTGGATCTCCTGCCACCGGACAGCCTCGTTCGCGTCATCCGACGTCCACCCGACGGTGTCGAACTGCGCCTCGCCAACGAGGAGGAGTTGTGAGCGTGATACTGAACGAGCTGCGAGCATCAGCGATCGGCGTCGACGTCGGCGGCCAGATATTGCTCAACGACGTGAGTCTCGTCGTCTCGTCGGGACAGATGCTCGTCATTACGGGCGCGTCGGGTTCGGGTAAGACAATCCTCGCTCATACGCTCGCGGGCATTATCGATCCTGATCGTGGGCAGGTGACGCTGGCGGGCGCGCCACTCAGCGCACGGAGGGACGTGGACGGTCGGCCGGCACTCGTGACCCAGGACTTCGGGCTCATCTCGGTGCTCACCGCCGCCGAAACGGTTTCTCTTCCTTTGCGCGTGCTTTCGCTGAGGAAGGAAGAGGTCAGAGATCGAACGGCCCACTGGCTCGAGGCTCTCGGCTTGGCATCGTGCGCTAACCGGCCAGTTGCGGAGCTTTCCGGTGGTCAGCGTCAACGCGTCGCGATCGCGCGAGCCCTGGCGATGGACGCCAATGTGGTCGTCATGGACGAACCGACTGCCGAACTCGACCCGACCAACCGCGCGCTATTGCTATCTTTGCTCGAAGCTGAACTCGCGCGCGGCGTCGCGCTCGCTGTCGTGTCGCACGAGACGGACGTGATCGCACGAGCCGACATTGTCTATGAGCTGGCGAAACTTCGCTGACGTTCGCGCACCGCGTACGGCTAGGGCGGTTGCATGCCCAGTGAAGCGCGTCCCTCCGCACTCACGCACTTTCTTCATTGGCTTCCGGCACGCTCCATGACACTCGCGTCCCTCCCGACTCAACGGACGAAACCTCAAAGGTGCCGTGAAGTCGCTCAGCGCGCTTTCGCAAGTTGGCGAGTCCGAGGCCCTCACTCGTGGCGCCAGGAAGTGTGACGCCCACACCGTCGTCGACGACATCGAGCGTGACCCGTTCGGAGACGGTGAGGGTGACGGCGACGTGGGTGGCCGAAGCGTGCTTGGCAATGTTGGTGAGGGCCTCGCGTAACACGGCGAGGAGATTGTCAGCGATGCGCTGAGAGACGGCATTATCGATCGGCCCGTGGAACGCGACGACGGGTCGTATTCCGAGCGTGGGTGCGAGTTCCCCCGCGAGCTCCATTACGCCCTGGCGCAGCCCTCCGAACTCGATGTTGCCGCCGAGTTCGTAGATCGAGGTCCTAATTTCGGTGATGGTGGCGTCGAGGTCATCGACGGCCCGATCGACACGACTGACGACGTCGTCGAGGTTGCTCAAGCGCGTTGCTTCTTGGAGCATGAGTCCGACCGCGAAGACGCGTTGGATGACTCGGTCGTGGAGGTCGCGAGCGATGCGATCGCGATCGTCCAAGACGCTCAGCACGCGAACACGGTCGTGGAGTCGGTTGTTCTCGATCGCGATGCCGGCGGCGAGCGCCAAAGCCTCCGCGAGCGCCTCATCTTGTTCGCTGAACTCGTCCGCACCCTCCTTGTCCGTGAGGTAGAGATTCCCATAGACCTCGTCGCGAGCTCGCACGGGCACTCCGAGAAAGGACTTCATTGGCGGATGGTGGAGCGGGACGCCGTAACTGTCGGGGTGCGTCGAGAGGTCGTCGAGTCGAAGTGGCGCGGGTTCGGTGACGAGGAGCCCGAGGACACCCCGGCCCGTGGGGCGAGGACCGATCAGTGCCTCCTCGTGGTCAGTCAATCCGACGGTGAGGAACTGGTCGAGTCCGGTTCGCGACTCGTTCAACACCCCGAGCGCGCCGTAACGGGCGTCGACCAAGGAACAGGCCTCTTCGACAAAGTGGCGCAGGAGGACCTCAAGCTCAACGTCGGCCTCGATCATGAGGACTGCGTCCAGGAGACGACGTAATTTTGCCGAGTCCTCAATATTTCGATAGGGCACGGTCCTGATGGTACTCATCAGCGTTGGATGGCTAGCCCTGGCGTGAACAGTGAGGCGCACGCCAGCGATGACGCGCAACACTGCCACAATGGAAAGCGTGGCTATTCGTGTCTTCCTCCTTGACGACCACGAGATGGTCCGAGAAGGACTCTGCAACCTGCTGGAGAGCGACGAGGACATCGAAGTCGTGGGGCAAGCGGCGACCGCCGAAGAGGCACTGGCTCGCATTCCCCTCACCAACCCGGATGTCGCGATTCTGGACGTTCGTCTCGGCGACGGAAGCGGCATCGAAGTGTGCCGCGAGGTCCGTTCTCTTCGTCCAGACATTGTCTGCCTGATGCTGACGAGCTTCGCCGACGACGAAGCGCTCTACGCGAGTGTGATGGCCGGCGCTGCTGGCTACGTGCTCAAACAGATCAGGTCGCGTGACTTCATTGAGGATGTGAAGAAGGTTGCGGGTGGCGCGTCGCTGATGGATTCTCGAGCCGTCGCCCGAGTCGTCGACCGGATCGCCAATCCGCCAAAGACGTCTTCCGCGCTCAGCGTGCTGTCGCCACAGGAACGCCGACTCTTGGACTTTATTGCCGAGGGATTGACGAACCGCCAGATTGCCGAGTCGATGTTCCTGTCGGAAAAGACGGTGAAGAACTACATGACGGGACTCTTGAACAAACTCAACATGAGCAATCGCACCGAGGCCGCGATTTTCGCGACGAAGCTGAACCGCGGTGCGACGAACACCGAGGGCGATCACGACCCGTCCTGACGTCGTCGCGCGTGATCGGCGAGGTTGATGCCGATGGCGGCGAGCGCGTGCTCGAGTCTGCGACGCTCGACAATCGGATGTGCGAAGAGGGCGATGTCCGTACTGAGCTTGAGTAACACGCACAGCCGAACGAGCGCGCCGTCGTAGGCGACTTCAAGGGCGAGAGTGCGATAGGCACTCTCCTCAGTCGCCGGGGCTGGCATCAACATCTCGCGACGACAGGTCATGAGGTGATCGAACAGTTCTTCGCTACTCAGTGTGATCGGAGAGCTCGCGGAGGCGTGTCGGAGTAAGTCAACGTACATCGACGCACCCCCTTTGGCGACGACCATCGACTCGTCCACGTCACGTCTCCGCGTTCCCTCGCTTATGGGACGACGCACCGTTGCGGCTCATCGCGTGAGCACAACCTTGATGGCGCCCGTCTCTCCCGCGCGCGCGTATGTGTCGTACGCCGCGTCAATGTCGGCTAACTCGAAATGGTGCGTGACGAAGTCGGCGGCGTTCACTTGGTGCGACGCCACGAGCTTCAAGAGCATCGGCGTCGAATAGGTGTCGACGAGTCCCGTCGTGATCGTCACGTCGCGCGTCCACAGGGATTCGAGGTGCAGCGTCGCAGGCTTTCCGTGGACGCCGATGTTCGCAACGTGACCTCCGGGACGTACGAGCTTCGCGCAGAGTTCGAAGGTTGCCGGCACGCCGACCGCCTCAATGGCCACGTCGACGCCGAGACCATTGGTGAGTTCCTGGACAAACGCCACCGCGTCCGCTCCGTCCTTGTTGTTGAATGTCTGATCCGCGCCAAATCGCTTGGCCGCGTCGAGACGCGCGTCGGCGAGGTCGATGGCAATAATGCTGCTGGGGGAGAACAGTCGTGCGCCCGTAATGGCCGAGAGCCCAATGGGTCCGGCTCCGACGACAGCGACCGTATCGCCAGGCTGGACGTGCCCATTGAGCACGCCAACCTCATAGGCGGTTGGCAGAATGTCAGCGACCATGAGGATCTCTTCGTCGCTGACGCCGCGCGGCACCGGATAGGTCGAGGTGTCGGCGAAGGGTACGCGGACGAGCTCCGCCTGCGTGCCGTCAATGAGATGACCCAAAATCCAGCCACCCCCGCCCAGGCACTGTCCGTATCGACCCTCGCGGCAGTATCGACACACGCCGCACGAGGAGATGCACGACACGAGAACTCGATCGCCGACGGTGAGGTTCTTCACGCCTGATCCGACCTGCTCGACGGTGCCGACCGCTTCGTGCCCGAGGATTCGTCCCGCGTTCACTTCTGGCGTGTCGCCCTTCAAAATGTGTAGGTCGGTACCGCAGATGGTCGTGACGTCGACGCGAATGATGGCATCAGTATCAGCTTGCAACGCCGGGTCAGGCACGTCCTTCCACGACATGGACCCTGGTCCTTGGTAAACGAGTGCTTTCATGACCTACCTCTTTCTTGTTGACGTAGTGAGTCTGTCCGTCGCGACCCGCCGTGCGATAGGGACGAAGGTCCCCACCAATGGTGACGTTCGCCCCTATTTCGACGCACCTTCGTGGGCGCACACTGAGAGGGCAGATATTTTAAAGGAGATAACTCATGCAACGTAAAATGTTCGATGTCCTTGCGAGTGCCGGTGGACTGTTAGTGGTGGTCGTGCTGTTAGTGGCCGGTGGACTCATGATCTTTGGCTATGCGTTCACCAGTTCAAGCGTCCACAGCCAGCTCGCGCGACAAGACATCGTCTTCCCAACGAGGGCCGCGTTCGCGCAAGCGAAGCCCGGTACCGAAGTGACGCCGGGGATGATTCCCTACCTTGAGAAGTATGCGGGGGAGCAGCTCACGACCGGTGCGCAGGCCGAGGCGTTTGCCGATCACTTCATCGCTGTCCACCTCTCTGAGATGCCGTACAAGGGCGTCTACGCGAAGGTGAGCGCTGCTTCAATGGCTGACCCGTCCAACGTCGCACTGAAGGCCGAAGTGCAGACGGTGTTCCAGGGCACGACGCTGCGCGGGATGCTGCTCGAGGCGTATGCATTCTCGGAGTTCGGACTCATCGCACTCTGGGGCGCGATCGCTTCATTCGTCCTCGCCGGTCTCATGGCGCTGCTCGTCGCCTTCGGGTTCTGGCACGCGCGTCGTACACCTGTCGACAAGGAACTCGCGGTGCGCGCGCCCGCTACCCGAGAGCTCGTAAACGCGTAGCAAGGTAGTTACGTCGCCCTTGTGTCGGCGCCACTCGGCTCATCATCGAACCGAGTGGCGCCGACATCGTGGTTGCCTCAGGGTTTCCCCCCATGGCGGGTTGTCAAACGTTGACGTACCTTTCCAAACATGGACATTGCTTGCCGGTCGGCGCAGACCACACCATGAGCGTGACGGTGCTCGAAGATGCTCCCCGCGCGGATGCAACAGAAGGGCAGTGGGCCGTTGAAACGCATGGGTTGACGAAGCGATTCGGCGGAAACGTGGCAGTCAACAATGTTGAGCTGCTCGTTCCCCGTGGCTCCGCGTTCGGCTACCTCGGACCCAACGGCGCGGGAAAGACCACTCTCATCCGCACTCTTCTCGGCCTCACGCAGGCAAATTCGGGGACGATGTCGCTGCTCGGTATCTCGGTGCCGCGACATCGAGATCTGGCGTTAGCGCGCGTCGGGGCCATTGTCGATGAACCTCGATTCCACGGTCACTTGACCGGCCGCCAGAACCTCCAGATCTTGGCTGCGGCCCGCGAGCGTGCGGCGCGGGATCGAATCGACGCCTCGCTCGACCGAGTCGGCATGACGCACCGCGCCAACGACAAAGTTTCGAAGTACTCGATGGGTATGCGCCAACGACTCGGCGTCGCGGCGTGCTTGCTCGGTGATCCGCAGCTCCTCATTCTGGACGAGCCGATGAATGGTCTCGACCCCGCGGGCATGCACGAGATGCGCGACATGATCCTGTCATTGGTCGCAGAAGGTCGCACCGTAATGCTCTCTTCGCACCTCCTCGACGAGGTCGAACGAACGTGTGACGCCGTCGCCATTGTGGATAAGGGCACGGTAATCCGCCAAGGTCCCATCAGCGAGCTTTTGGCGGGAGCAGCGGTGGAAGTCCAGGTGGACTGCTCATCGCCGGAACGAGCTCGCTCGATCCTGGCGGCGACGACCCTTGGTGCACAGATTGATGTCGAGCCATCAGGACTCTCGATCCACCTCGCCGCCGGTACCGGAAAGGACGCCATCGCGGAGATCAATCGACTCTTGGTGCAGGACGGACTTGACGTCTATCGGCTCCAGGAGATCCAGGTTTCGCTGGAGTCATGGTTCTTGGAAGTGACGAGTCGACTGGGCGAAGGCGCATGACGGTACCTGCGGGAAACACGGTGGCAACCGACCGGGTCGCGGCCGCGGGGGGGAGCGCTTCGCGTGATCATCGGGGCTCGTGGATACCCACCCTCGGCATGATCGCGACGAGGATCATGGAGCTGCGCCGGCGCAGGGGCCTCATGGCAGCGATGATCATCGTGAACGTTGGCGTCCCCGCCCTCTTTCTTTTGGTTCGATTGATAGCGCACGCCGCGGCGCCGAAGTCCTACGGGCCTGCGGGTGGCTACGACATCTTTACGAGCCTCGTCGCTGGCGTCATGTACGTGTTCGGCTTCATCGTCGCTGCCATGCTCGGTTGCACAGCGGGATCGGTTGATCTCACTGACGGGATGTTCCGCCACTTGGTGATCACCGGTCGCTCGCGGCTCGCCCTCTACTTCGCTCGGATACCCGCCGGACTCGCGATCATCGTGCCCCTGGTAGCGGTTGGGTTCACGATCGTGTGTGCCGTCTGCGTCTTCGCCGCGCCCACGAAGCTGTCTTACGAAGGTGTGAATGTGCCCTCTGGCCTCTCGATGACCGGATTCGAGAGCTGGGCGGCGCAACACCCCGAGGAAACCGTCTGCGGTCTGCCGTATCGCGGACCGATTGACGATCCTTGTTTCATCAATGGGAAGGGAAAGGTTGTCACCCCTCCTGGCGTCCACGTGAAGAAGCTTTCGGAGACGACGCTGAAGGCGGACGCCGTCAAGATTGCCAAGCAGGACTACCTCGGATACTCACGAGACTTCCTGTCACCGTCCACCTCGCTCATGGTGAAGGCGGGATTGTGGATCGAGTTGGAGGCGATCATTGGATTCATCGTCGGCCTCGGGCTCGGATCGCTCATGGGTCAACGAACCGTCTCGGTGGTGCTGATGCTCGTGCTGGAAGTTGTTCTCACGCCCATTTTCATCCGTACGCCCATACGGCATCTCGTTGATGCGCAGCGCGGCCTCGTCGGTCTCGCCACGGCCCATTTGGAACCGGGTGGCATGCCCGCCGCATTTGGCGGGAATGGACCCAATGGCGTGGTCTCCCTCGTACCCGAGACCACCACGGTGGCCGTATGCGTCATCGTTGCGTGGCTCGTTGTTTGGACGGCGCTCGGTGCGTGGCGAATGGCGACCCGCGATGCGTAGGTATTGTCACTGACGCGACAGTTCTCACAAGTGCCCGGGGGATGTGCATCGATGTCGACCGAGGTTCTTGAGCCATGAATCAGAAGTCGATTCGAGATGCAGGACTGCACCTTCGAACGAGGCAAGCGTCCATGTCGGTCCGCGTCGACCTGCACTAGTGTCCCGAAGAACGATATGAAGCCAACGCTGATTTATCTCTACGGCCCACCCGCGAGCGGAAAACTGACCGTCGCGGAAAAGCTCAGCGAGCTCACTGGTTACACCCTCTTTCATAATCATCTGACGGTGAACGCAATTAGGTCCGTGTTCCCGTTCGGGAGCGAGGCGTACGAGGGCGTGCTGCATCGGCTCCGTCTTGATGTGTTCAGGACTGCCGCCAATGCCGGTTCCAACCTCATCTTCACCAACAATTCTGCGTGGGGGCCGCCGAACGGTCGCGGCCGCTTCGTGGCGTTCGCGGGCGAAGCAAAGCACGCCGTCGAGACTGCGGGCGGTCGACTTGTCTTTGTTCGCCTCAGTGCGCCCCTCAGCATCCTGGAGGATCGGCTTGAGAGCGAATCTCGCCGCGCGCACAAGAAACTTCTCGATGTCGAGCAACTTCGGAGGCTCTTCGTCGACCTCGACGAGTCGCCTCTTTATCACGACGATCTGAGCATTGACACGTCAGCCGTGAGCGCGGACGTTGCCGCACGCTCTATTGCGGACACGCTTTCGTAACGACGAGCTACCTGTCCATCGTCCACGTTGGAGATTCGTTGAACTGGCGGATTGAATCGGCAACGGGAGCGCTGTTCGTGAAACAATGAACCCATGACTGGTCCTCACCCCAATGACCGCAGCGAAGAAACAGTCGAGGCACGACCGCTCCCTCCGAGCATCATCTATTTGATTGGGTCTCCAGCGGTTGGAAAGTACACGGTCGCCAAAGCGATCGCTGAGATCAACGGCGCCGCAGTGGTTGACAACCAACTCATCAACCTTCCTATTTTCTCGCTTCTCACCGAGTGGCCCGACGCCGAAGTCACCAAGGGAATGTGGAAGGAGATTGAATTCGTCCGGGACGCCGTCTTCCGGATGATCGAAGAGGTGGTTCCGCGCTCGATGAGTTACGTTCTGACGAACGCTCTCGAAGACGAGCCGGAGGACCACCTCCTCTTCGAACGAATCAAGAAGATGGCCATCGCTCGCGAGTCACAGTTCTTGCCGGTCGTGTTGACGTGTGAATTGAACGAGCAGCTAAGGCGCATTCCTGGTCCAGAGCGGACTCGGCGGATGAAGATGGACGACCTCGAAAAGGCAAAAAGCTATATCGAGGGCACCAAATTCTTTGCATCGAGTGATGAGGAACTTCTGACTTTGGACACCACGTCGTCAGAGCCTGACATTATTGCGGAGCTGATCCTCGGAGAACTTCTTGTACGAGATTCCATGTGAGCACTGTCGCACCCTGACGACGTAATCCGAAATGCCTTCGGGTGGGTTCGTGAAGCGACGAAGCGTACGAGGCGTCAGGTGATGTGCCAGAGGGTCCCCACGCACGTGAGAGAATGTCTTCCCCATGCGCCTTGCCCCTTACGCCCGTGTTTTGCGAGCGCCGGGGGTGCGGGCGCTCGACGGGTTGGCGCTCGTCGCTCGTATCCCGGTAACCGCGGCGCCGATCGCGTTGACCCTCAGGGTGGTCCTCGGTTTGCACAGGGGTTTCGCCGAGGCCGGACTGGTGGCGGCTGCGGTGGCGCTCGGGATGGCGTGTGGTGCGCCCCTCCTCGGGCATCTAGTTGATCGGCGTGGCGCTCGCACGGTCTTGATCATCACCACCGTGTCCCAGGCAGTCTTTTGGGTGGTGGCGGCCCGGCTCTCCTACGAATGGTTGGTACCAGTTGCCTTCGTCGGAGGCTCGTTGTCGCTGCCGGTGTTCTCGCTCATCCGACAAGCGCTCGCCGTCCTCTTGCCCGAAGAAGACCTCCAGGCCGGAATGTCGCTCGACTCGATGTCCGTCGAGCTCTCGTACTCCGTTGGCCCGGCCCTCGGAGTGATCGCGGTGACGCGCTTCGGATCAAGCACGGCCATGTTGGTCATCGGGGCGGCCGTCGTGATCGCGGGCATTGGGTTGACATGGTTCAATCCACCGACTTCTCATCGCCTCGGCGCACACGTGAGCGCTGTTGACGAGCAACGGGCACGAAGTGGCGACGATGTCGCACATCCAAGCGGGGCGTCCTCGACGTCGAAAGCCTCGTCGAGCTGGCTCACTCCCGTAACAATTGCGGCCCTGCTGGCGACGTCCGGTGCCACGCTGACCTTGTCGGGAACAGATATCGCGCTTACGGCGTCCATGCGGGCCTTCGGTCATGTCGGCATTCTTGGTTTGGTCATTGCCGCGTGGGCTTTCGCATCGATGATCGGTGGCTTTATCTACGGAACGATGGCGAAGCGGTGGGATCCGCTTCTCCTCCTCACGTGCCTCGGGAGTCTCACCGTCCTGATGGTCTTGGCCGGGTCGTGGTGGGCGTTGCTCCTCTTGACGATTCCTTCTGGTCTGTTCTGTGCTCCGCTGATGTCCTCCACCGTCGAAGTAATCGCGAGCTCTGTATCGCCGGAGCGTCGAGGGCGGGCGTTGGGCGTGCACACGTCTGCGCTGATGTTCGGAAGCGCCGCCGGTGCTCCTCTCACCGGAGCAGTCATCGACGGTACGTCGCCTGGTGTTGGTTTCGTCGCCATTGGAGTTCTCGGGGCCGTATTGGCAGTGGGTGCATTGACTATTCGTCATCTCCGACGTTGAAGCGCGCGACGCTTGTGCTTACCCCCATGTGAAATGCACTGCGGACTCGAGTGGACCGAATTGCTTGTTCGCCTGCGCCGCGCGCGCGAACGGTACGTCCATCGTCGGCGTCGGGAACCAGCGCAAAGAATGGTGTTCCTATTCTGGGTCCGAGGCATTTCGCTCGTGTAGGTTGCGCCCATGTTCGCAACGCTTGATGGCCTCGACTCAATTGGTCTCGTCGTCGCTGTATTGGCGATTGGTGGCGTAGCTATTTGGAACAGGTCCGCTTCGGGTGGCATTGGCACCGATGACGTTCGAGACGCCGAACAGACCAGACGGCCGAGGAATGTGGCCCGTCGCCTGGCAGTCACGATTCTGGTCATTGTCGTGGTCGTCTTCGTTACTGGTGTTGCCGTGGTACACAGCTACAACCCTTTGGCGCGGAGTTTTTGGACCGTGAAGGGGGAGTTCAGCTCGTACGTCGCGAGTGCAGATGGCACGGAGGCGCGTTCCACGTCCGCCAACTCGCCAGGCTTTCCTGGAACCACGCAGATCTGGAGGGAACCTTCGGGCACGTTTTCTGTTCAAGTCGAGACGGAGATTGACAACATTGGTGCTCACGCCGTGCGAATTGATCGCGTAGGCGAACCGGACTTCGGCTACAAGGTGCGCGACTATCGCGTCTCGTTCTTTCACTATCGGACATTGGGTGCTGAAGCGGGGGCAGGGATTCACCCGTTCACGCTGGCGGGTCACTCCGAACGGATGGTCGTCGTGCGCTACTCGCAAACGTGCGATACGAGCGCGAGCGCAGAAGCCCGCATGAGCGCGGGCACGATGTCGGGCACGAGCACGGGTTCAAGCACCATGATCCCCGGGATGACGAGCCTCCCAGTGACGTACTCATTCTTCGGATTCGCGCACACGGACGATATCCCGGTGATGCCGTTTGCCCTCGTGACACCTCAAGTCTGCTGAGTCGGCGATTCCGCTCGCCGATAGTCGCGACGCGTGCGCGACTATCTACATTCAGAGTCGTTGCTGCTTCACCCAAGGACCCGGTGAGTGCCGCGAGTCGTCGATCTGAATGACCGATCAACCATGTCGCACTCGGCCATCGCTCGCTACTCTCCTTGGCATAACGCGAAACCAACACGCCCGCGGGCCCTCAGGGGGGACGGCCGCGAGCGTGTTGGTTTCGGTGACGCTGAATCTATGGCGTCACCAGACTGAGCGTGCCTCCAAAGGCAGTGACCCCATTGCCATTGCCTACCGACTGGAAGGCGGTTGCGCTGAGGGCAAGCGGTTGCTCCTGGTTGTAAATGTAGAGCGGGTGGCCGTGATAAGTGACCTGTTGCGTTCCGTCCCACCGTGTGATCACTCCGACCGCGCCCGCATTGACGCCGGCCTGCTCGGTGGGGGCACCCAGCGTGGTCACCGGAATGAACTCTCGAGCGCATGCGCCATAACAATTGCTGTGCCACTGCGTGTCAGCGCTGAACGTGTACACGGCGACGGGCACACCGTTGGGTACTGCGTTGGGAAGCATCTCGGCCGCCAGCACATCGCTCGTGTAATCGGTACCCGATTGCGGTGTGTCAACGGAAAGGTTGGCTGCGCCGGGGTTGAACTGTCCACTCGGCGAGACGAGATACCAGGCCGTTTCCCACGGGTAGAGGATTGGTCCGACCGTCTCGAAGAAGTCCTCGCCAACAAACGAGTTGGGACCTGGATCGAAGAGGTACAGCGGATGTCCCGCGTAGGTCACCTGATAAGCGTCGAGGTCGGTGCGGAACACCGAGCCGAGGAGTCCACGGTTGACCCCGGGACCGGCAATGGGCGGCGCGAGGGTCGTGAGCGCGGGCCAGTCGGCAGTCGCGTCCGTCTCCGGTCCCGCGCACGTCTCTGGTCCTCCTTCAACGATCGACACCGCCGACGTCGTCGCGTTGCAACCAGCTGCGTAGGGCGGCCCGAACGGTCCCCAGCCGAAAGCGATCGGATCTATGGAAGCCGCGTACAGCGACGAGCCAGGCGGGTAAAGGTAACCCTGCGGGTCAGCGTTCGGAGACGACGGGTCATAACCCGCACCCGATCCTCCAACCACGAGGACTTGCCCGTAGGGACTTGACGTCACGGACACGACAGCTGCCCCGCGATTCGATCCGGGACGTCCGTCGCCGCCCCCGTGGTGGTGGCCGAAGCCGAAACCGAAACCTCCCGGTGACGCAGATGCGAAGGTGGCCGGTGCGACCATGAGCAACAACGCACCAGACGTCAATGCCATTGCGATTTTGAATCTTGTTGTCTTCATATGTACCCCTTGCTTGTTGGAGCTCCGTCTAACCAAAGCTCACGTTTCCTGAACCACTGATGTTCCCGCCCGTTGCGAGTGGGGTGGCGTTGTTGCCTTCATTGCATTGCCCCTTGTGCTTGCCGCTCGCAAAGCGCGGAAGAATCGCGGAGAAGCTCTCGGTGATCGTCAACGTGCCCGAGATCCCCTTGTAGGCGCCGCTGCCCTTGGAGAGTGAGATGGGACCAGAGACCGTGAATGAATATGAACAGTTCGTCGTGCTGTTGAACGTGGGCGCCGTCGAGTTCGCCTTCTTGTTGAGAGCGGTGGAGTTGACTTCGAATCCGCCCTGCTTCAGCGCAATTCTGACGTAGTTGCCGTTGGTGTTGACCGTGCCGTTTTGGGTAATGGTCGTCGCCGTTCCGTAGTCGGCGAACGCTCCGGTGATCACGATTGGATACGTCGCGCTGTTATTAGGCGTGACGTCGATATAGATCGTGCCTCCCTTGAGAGCGGCGGCGGTGGCTGGTCCAGCGACGAATGACATCCCGACCATTGAGATGGCGGTTATCCCCGCAATAGCGAGCATCCGACGCTGCCCTGTGCGCCAGCGCGCGAAATTCCTCTTCAGATTCACTTTCCCCCCTTGTGTCCATCCTTCTAAGGCACAACAAACAGGGTTGGTGTAGCTCTCACGATTGACGACACCCCTGCGACGTTGAGCTGACTCGGACGATAGTGGGGGGTTTCTTGATTTTCTATACGTCTTTTGCCGTACGCTCGGGGACGTGGCGCGGATGACCCCCACAACAGGAGCACGATTGCTCGAGGAGTTGGCGGACCTTTACGCTCTGATGCCGCTTGAGGCGTTCCCTCATCGAGTCCTCGCTCTTGTGCAACGACTCATCGGCTCTGACGCTGCGAGTTACAACGAGATCGAAGTCTCTACCGGCGAACTTCATGTGCTCGTTGATCCCAAAGATGACGAGTTTGACAACTTCACGCTCGCGTTCGCGGCGTTCATTCACGAACACCCGGTGATTGCGTACGTCGAGGCGACCGGTGATGGGAGCGCGCGCACCATCTCGGACTTTCTCAGTACGCCGCAATTCCATCGTCTCGCGCTACACGGCGAGTTCTTTCGGCCGCTCGGGATTGAAGATCAACTTTCGACCACGTTGCAGGTTGGCCGTGGACAGCGGATCCTCGGGATAGCCCTCAACCGCTCGGGAGGTTTCACCGAGTCGGAACGCCTCCTCCTCGACGCTCTTCGACCGCACCTCGTGATCGCTCATGAGAACGCCGTTCGCTACTCACGGGTGCTGCGTCGATGCGCTGGCGACGAGTCATTCGCCGCTGATTCAGACACCGCCCTTGATCGCTTGACCGATCGGCAACGTGACGTTCTCTGCGCGCTCTCGCGGGGATCGACCAACTGTCAAGTCGCTATCGAGCTGGGCATCAGCGTCAGAACTGTCAAGAAACATCTCGAGCACATTTTCGAACAACTAGACGTAGAAACGAGGATAGGAGCGGCTCGAATCTATCTCGCTGGATCCCAGCCCGAAGACCAACGGCAGTGGTGGAACGTTGCTGGCGATGCTGGGCACGAGCTGGTCTTTACGCCGGGAGATCATTAGAGGCGATTGTCGAATTATCTAGACGAGCGATGACGATGTGCATGGCCATTCGCTCCCACATCCCTCGAACCCTGCTATTACTCAGGGAGTGACCAACCCGCTTGTGCAAAGCATGGCCGGCAATTTCGAAGAAGCGTTGCGGCTTATGGAGGCCGCGCTAACCGACTGTCCTGACGATCTGTGGGAGAAGGACTTGTGGCCGGACGAGGCGCCCACGGGTCCGACATCGCACGGTGGGTTACACGGCTCGGCCCCCTGGTTCCTGGCGTACCATTCGCTGTTCACGCTTGACTACGACCTCACCGCTGAGTTCGAGTTGTGGGAGCCGCCGCAACCCTTCGATGAAAATTCTTTCGCTTTCCCCAATCGCATCTTCACCAAGGCGGAACTCCTCGGCTACGTCGACTATTGCCGCGCTAGAGTACGCCGAACGCTTGACGGTGTCTTCGAGGAGAAGGCGGCCCGGCCACTCCCGGACGTCCATCGTTACCGCGGCGTGCCTTATGGAGTCACGGTCGGAAGTATTCCGCTGCACGTCATCGAGCACGCCTCTCAAATCCGCCAGTTCCTTACTACTGAGGGCATCAAGGTGCAATCGATGCCAGGCGATCGCGGTTACGCGCAATGACGGGACGAGCTCGATCTGACCTCTAAAGCAGAGTCCACGTCGTCAGCGTCCAGTCGAGGATTGTTGACGCCGGCTCTCCGACACCAACAATCTGCGATCCCTCAAGTCTTACTTCCCGACATTCGATGCTCATGGTCGCGTCGTCGGTCACACTGCGTCGGCCCTGTCGACCTTGGTGTAGCCGGCGGGGATGGAATGGTCTTTCGCTCTGGCGATGTTGTCTGGCGTGGCTGGCATCCAGTCCGCCACGTACGGGCCGCTCGGGAGGCCGTCGATGACCGTCACTGTGCGCAGCGGCTGGCAGTTTTTCGCGTCGACGTACAGGGTGAGGTGGACGCTCTGAGTGTCCGGCATCCTGCGCGGCGCCGTAAGAGAAAGTGCGATTGCCGGTGTGTCATTGATCGTCGTCGTGATCTTCTGCGACGGGTCGCCCTGGAGCGCCCGCTGCACCTCCAATGGACTGCTCGCCAGGCCCAGCGTTGGCGACTTCGGCGCGTCCCCTGCGCCGGTGACCAAGTACTCGGTCTTCGTCCGGCTATAGGTATGTTTAGCCAGGTTGATGATGGTCAAGGTGACGACCTGCTTGTCATTGACCACGGGGCCGGTCACGCCGTGCCCGACGATCCCCGTCGAACTCCCGTCCTCGTTGTACGTCCAGTTCCGCTGGTAAGTGGTCCCGTCCGGGGCGATGTATCGGTATCCCTCACCGCTCTTCCGTCCGGAGTGGACGAGCAACCCGTCCGAGCTCTGGTGGCTGCTGAAGTAGCCGTAGGTGTGGACGACCAAGCTGCTTTGCCTCGTGTCGGGGAACCCCGACTCCTCGATAGGCGCGTCCCGCGAGTAGGCCACGACCGGATCATACGACAACGCTCCACTAAAAGATGTGCAACGCGACGCTCTCAATGGACATGTAAGCGTCAAGTCGCATCAGAACGGCAACACAATGGGCCACGTCGACGTGGTTTGGTTTTACGGTCCGACTAGAGCCTGGAGTTCAGATTGTGATGTTGCTCACCGACCAGCGGCTCGGTGTCGTCTTCTCAAAATACGATGGAGTCACCATTAGATTGTGCACATCGGCACTCCGACGCGAACCCTTACTCCTCCTCGTCGGTTTCGCTGATGGTCTTTAGTACGAGACGCAACAGCCGAGCAAGTTCCAATTGTTCGGCGTCAGTGAGTGCGCTCACAGCGAGCGTTTCGTGTCGATTGAACTCAGGAAAGAGTCGCTCGATGAGCCGCTCGCCAGGCTTCGACAATCCGATTGAAACGCGGCGACGGTCATCGCGATGGGGGAGTCGGCGAATCAGTCGTCGTGCTTGAAGAGTCTTTATGACGCCCGTAAGGGTGCCCTTCGTGATGCCCGCTTCAGCAGCGACGTGACCGGTTTCCTGCTCTCCCCAAATCCAGAGCACCCACAGCACGGTGAAGGCGACCCAACTGAGGTCGTAGCGAGCGAGCAGCTCCCGTTCCATGTGGTTGCGTACACCTGAGCCCGCGCGGTAGATGTTGGAGACCGCGCTCATTGCGGTGAAGTCGAGGTCGTGGTCATCTAGACGCGCGCGAATGTCACGCTCGGCTTGGGAGACGATGGTCGCTTCGGAGCTCGCGATACGACGGGACATCTAGGCGGTCAGCGTCGTGCCACCGTTGAAGGTGGTTCCCACGGTGCGGAAGTAGCCACCGATCATCTCAACAGGCGCGAGCGAGGCAAGCTCTTCCGTCGGCGAGTCGAACAGCTCAAGGGTCGCCGAGCCGCGATAGGCGATGCCGAGGTCTGCGTTCACGCCAGACATCGTAACGAGTTCGCTCAGGGAGTCTTGATCGTCGAGTTCGATACGGGGAAACCATCGGTGGTGCAACATGGGATGCCCGTTGACGAAACCGTTGGTCGTGCACTCGTCGGTGATGGTCATCGTCGCTTGCGCCAGTCGACGGTCGTTCGCCGCGAGCGTCATGCCAAAGGTGCCCCCCGGTTCGAGTCGAGGACCCGCTCGGCCGTGCGTCACGGGACGGGTCTGGTGCACCGAACCGAGTTTCTTTGGATACCCCTGGACGTGACCACGCACGAGCGCAAAGTCCTTATCCACCCAGATGAAGAGGCACCGGCTATAGAGGTTGCCGTCGTAACGACAGCGCACGACAACGAAGGCTTCCTTGTACTGGCTGCGAATTGGGTCCAGAAGCTCCGCTCCATCGTCCCCGCAACTTTGCCAGTCGGCCCAGATGAACGCAACCGCGCCGGGATCTTCGTCATCGTTGGCGAGACTCACGTCCTCAGGGAGGAATGACCGGATCGCTGCGGGATTAGTGCGGTACTCAACCGTCAACAGGTCGCCCGAGTAGTGCCAGGGGAGCGGCGGCAGGAGCGACGCCTGGCCACTCGGCGTACGAGGAAAGGGAACACCGCGCAACGTCATGCGGCCCCCGTCCACCCAGTGTCGGGTTGATCGAACCAAACGTGGATCTGACCAGTGCCGATTGCGTTCTCGTACGTCGAATACAACCGGCCCGGGGCGACGCAGTCGGGACCACCGAGTGCGGCGACCATCATCTGATAATGAGCGAAGTGTCCTTCGGGCTTCACCTTCGCGAACTCCGGCATGTCCTCGAGCACGCTCTTGTGATCGCCTCGACATAGTGCGTCAACGACGGTGTGGTCAGCGCGTCGTGCGTCGCTTGAAATGATGTGCTCTTCGCCGGAAGCTTCGTGCTGACGAAGGGTGCGTAAGGAACGAAAGGTGTGGCTGAGCGCACCCGAGGCGATGAGGACAACCCGACGGTCGCTGCGCTCAACGGCGGCCGCAATTACTCGGCCGACCGTCGCGAAGTCTGCAGGTTCGGCGGTTTGGCAGGTGCTCACGGACAGCCACGCCTCGTCACCCTGGAGGAACGGAAAGAAGTTCGTCGTGGCGTACTGAATAGGGAGGTGTTCATTGTCGATGGGTGTTATCCAGCAGTCGGGCGTCGCGTCGGCAATCGCGCCAACGAGGGTGGCGAATTCGGGATCGCCTATGGCGTCATAGGGGACGCTCGACATGCCGCGTGGGAGCTCCTCTGACGTGAAGTACCCGAGACGGCGCTTGGCCGAGGTGATGACGAACTCAACGGTTGTAAACCAGTGACTGTCAAAGACAATGACGAGATCTGGCTTCAGCACGTCGAACACGTCGTTGCGCAACTTGTGCAGACCCGTATAGAGCGTGCTCTCGTTGCCGTTGTTGAGCTCGCGTCGCTGTTCGTCGGGCAGCACGATGGTGGGGACATGCGCCAAGAGACCGGCGCCAACGATTTCACCCATTGGTGGTCTCCTCTTTCACCTGGTAGGTCTTCAGATCACTGTGGAAGTCGAGCGCGTAATCGCCGCCCTCGCGGCCGACACCACTAATGCCGGTGCCACCAAACGGCGCCGTGAGATCGCGCACCAAGAAGCAGTTCACCCAGACCGTCCCTGCTCTCACACCGTCGCCAAAACGGTCCGCGGTCCTCTGATCACTCGTGAAGACCATGGCGGACAGTCCGTAGGGCGTCGAGTTGGCGAGCTCGACCGCTTCGTCGTCGCTCGAGAACGTCTGGAAGGTGAGTACCGGCCCAAAGACCTCATTCTGGACGATCTCCGCGTCATTGTTCCGCGGTTCGATGAGCGTCGGCTCGTACCAGAGACCGTCGGCGCGCAGGCGCTCGCCACCGAAGATGAGCGTGTCGCCGGACTTCAAGGATCGTTCGACGAACCCTTCGACCCGTGCGAGGTGCTCGGGGTGAATGAGGGGAGAGATTGTCGTCACCGCGTCACGGCTGTCGCCGAGCACGTGGAGTTCGGTCGCCGTCGTGAAGCGGTCAAGAAACTCATCGCGCACGCCTTCATCCACGAGCAGCCGCGTGCCGGCGAGACAGACCTGGCCCGCGTCGTCGTACATCTTGGCGGCAGTTTCCGCGGCAAGATCGAGATCGGCATCAGCGAAGACGACGAAGGGACCCTTCCCACCGAGCTCGCCGGTGAAGGGCACCAAATTGCGCGCCGCCGCCATGCCGATTCGCCGTCCTGTCTCAGGTGACCCGGTGAAGGAGATGCGACGCACGCGGCGATCGGTCACGAGCGCCTCGCCGACCTCCTCGCCGAAGCCCTGGACGAGGTTGAAGACGCCAGGCGGAAAGTCAGCCTCGGCGACGAGGTCCATGAGAAGCGACGCGCTGAGCGGCGACCATTCGGCCGGCTTCAAGACAACGGTATTGCCAGCCGCGAGCGCGGGCGCGCACTTCCAGGTGGAGAGCATGAAGGGCGCATTCCACGGGGTGATGACGACGGTTGGCCCCGCCGGCATGCGAAGCACAGAATTGTGGGTTCCATTGGAGGCCCAGCGTCGAGGCTCGTAGGACGCCGCGAGGTCCGCGTAGGCACGAAAGTTGCGCGCGCCGCGCTTGATGACGCGAAGGCGCAGCGACTCTTCGAGCATTGCCATATCGAGGCACTCGACGCGAGCGATCTCTTCGACGTGATCATCGATCAAGTCCGCAAGACGACGTAGGTACGTCGCACGCTCGTGCGGCCCCAGCGCCGCCCACGCCGGAAAAGCTCGCACCGCGGCGACGAGTGCGAGGTCAACGTCGTCAGCGCCACCACGTGAGACATCGGCAAGCTTCACCGACCAGTCGAGCGGCGTGCGGTCTTCGAAGGTCTTTACGGAATCGATGCGTTCGTTATCAATGAAATGGCCTGTCGCCACCGACACGCCGGACACCTCGACGCGCGCGCTCATGCGTGGAACCTTGGATGCACGAGCGGGTAGGGGAGTGCCGAGCGGTCAGTGGGCTCGGGCCGGCGTTGCCCGCGGAACTCCCAGTCACCGCCGAGCGCAGTTGAGAGCACTTCCTCGGTTGCGGTTGGCTGTGCGCCCACCTCGTTGCTCACGGGTTCGGGCGAGGCGACGACGTGATTCGTTAAGGCACCAAGTCCTTCTATTTCGACGGTCACCACGTCGCCCGGCTCGACCGGTCGAGAGAACGCGGGAGTGCCCGAGAGGATGATGTCGCCCGGCACGAGAGTGATAAGCCTCGCCACGTCAGTGACGAGATAGTGCATGTCCCAGGCCATCTCTTCGGTTGAGCCGTCTTGACGAACAATGCCGTTGACGCTGGTGCGCATGGCCTTGTTCCGAAAGTCCCAGGCGGAGACGAGTCCTGGTCCAATCGGACAGAACGTGTCGGCGCCTTTCACGCGCAGCATCGAACCAGCGTCGGTGTCGCGAAAGTCGTGTAGACCGAAATCGTTCGCGATGGTGAATCCGGCGATGTAGTGCGCCGCGTCAGCGAGCTTGATGTTGCGCGCGGTGCGGCCGATCACGATCGCCACTTCGCCTTCGTAGTTGAGGTAGTGACAGTTGGCTGGTCGAACAACGGCTCCGCCGTGCGAGTTCAATGCCGATACAGGTTTTTGAAACCACGTGGGAGCTGGGGGCAGTTCGATCCCGAACTCTCGTACGCGCGAGACGTGATTGAGGTGACAACACAAGATTTTGGTGGGCGTCACGGGGGGTAGGTGGGCTGCAGTCGCCGCTTCGACGCGTCGTCCATCCGCCGAGATCAGTGTGTCGCCGTCGCGCACGACCTCAACGACGTTGCCGTCAAGCAGGATTCTGCGATACTCCACTGCCCCTCCGACAATCGTTTGTGGTCAAATGATTCCTTCACTTTACAAACCAACTGGCTAGGAGCGTGCTACGTTCGCCAAGGTCGTCCGAGGAGGCTTCATGACCAGTTCCTTTGATCGCGTAAGAGTACTGTGGCCAGACCATTTGGGGCTAGCGCGCGGCAAATACGTCCCCGCGAACCTCGCCGACCACGGAGCACGCCACTGCACGGGTACCTGGGCGCTTGGCTACGACCGAGTCATGACCCCTGAGACGCCAGGCAGTCACTGGAACGAGGGCCTCCCTGACTTCGAGGCGGTGTTTGACATGGATGACGTGCGCGACGGATGGGAGCCGAACACCAAGGTCGTCGTCGCGAGTCTCGTGCGCGAGGGGCGACCGCTCGGTGTCTCGCCCCGCGCGGCACTCGAAAAGGCAGTCGCCGACTGGCGGGCATTGGGGTGCGAACCCTATGTCGGCATCGAGTTCGAGGCCTACGTCTTCGTACCCGACGGCGACGGGGGCTTTAAGCCAATGGACACGCCGGGCGCCTTTGTCTACGGGACAGGTTCCGCCGTCGACCCGTACGGCGTCATCGACGCAATCTGGTCGGCCGCAAACGACGCGGGTATTGAGCTCGAGTCGGTCAACTCCGAATACGACACTCCTCAGTTCGAGTTCACGCTGCGCTACCGCGATGCGATGGTCGCAGCCGACGAGGCGTTCCTCTTCAAGGTGCTCGCCCGCGAGGTAGCCCAACGCATGGGGCTCCTGCTCACGTTCATGGGCAAGCCGCTCAGCGATCGAGGCGGGTCGGGCCTGCACGTCAACTTCTCGTTTCGAAATGAAGCGGGCGTCAACTTGATCAACGACGAGACGACCGAGGACGGCCTGTCCGACCTCGCAAAATATTCGATAGGTGGTCTGCTCGCGCATCACCGAGCGCTCGCGGGCATTTGCGCGCCCACCGTCAATGCCTACAAGCGCCTACGTCCCGCATCGCTCTCTGGATACTGGGCCAACTGGGGATACGACCACCGTGGCGCGACCATTCGCGTCCCTGGGGAACGAGGCGCGGGTGCGCGCCTTGAGCATCGACTGAGCGACGGAGGCGCGGTCGTGCACAGTGCTATCGCGAGCGTCCTGCAGGCAGCGCGTCTCGGCTTCATTAACAAGACGAGTCCGGGCGAGCCCGAAGGCGGCAATGGTCTCGACACCATCGACGCGACCGTCGGTGTGCCAGAAAACCTCGCGGCGGCACTGGACGCTTTGGAGAGCGACCGCGAGCTCGTCGAAGCGGTTGGCTTGGACCTCGTGGCACAGCACGTGGCAGTGAAGCGCACGGAATGGGACCGCTACACCTCGGCGACCACCGATTGGGAGCTGCGCGAGTACTTGCCCTTCCTCTAGGGGGAATACGTCGTCTGCGTCGACAACGTCGAGTTCGACGTGACGGATGTGAGAAATAGCACGAGCACGTAACACAGGATCGACGCGAGGGCGAGCAGCGACATCAGTAGCGAACTGATGTTCTTTCCGAAGTCGAGGAAGCTCGCGCCGTTAAATCCTGCGCCGATGACGAACAGCGCTCCGAGGATGGCCCACGCATTGACGCTTCCACGCTTCAGTGTGAGAAGTCGGATCACGGTGTTGAACACCATCACAACGAGCGCAAAGCCAAGGATGGCGTGGATCGTAAGGATGATGGCGGCGCTCGACATCGCCCATCCGATGCTGCGGGCGGAACCGGTGAAGTAATCGGTCGGGCGGGCACCAGAGTGATGGCGCGGGACGGTCACGTACAGGTTGGCCGCCATGCCGATTCCTGATTGCACCAGAATGATGCAGACGGTCCCGAGAGTCATTCGCCGAAGGACAGCGAGTTCGCGGCGCTCCACGTTGGTGGATGCTGATGCAGCTGAACGGCCACTCATATCGTACATCGGTGCCGCAGCGAATCCTTAACGCCACTCGACGCTGATCGGCAGCGTCTTGATCCCACTGATGAAGTTGGAACGGAGGCGCTCAGCAGGCGCGGCGAGGTCGACACTGCTCCAGCGCGCCGCCAGCTCTTCAAAGAGGACGCGAATTTCCAATCGAGCGAGGTGTGCGCCGAGACAGAGGTGCGGGCTATGCAGGCCGAACGCGACGTGATCGTTGGGGGAGCGCTCGGGCTGAAACACGTCGGCGAGTTGGAAGTGCTCTTCGTCGAAGTTGGCCGACGCGTACCAGAGGACAACCTTGTCGCCCGCCTTCATGGCCTTTCCTCGCAGTTGGAGGTCTTGGACGAGCGTCCGGCGAAAATGCATCGTGACGGTCGTCCATCGCAGCATCTCATCGGTGAGGGACTTTCTCTGTTCGAGCGTCATCGACGGGATGCTCGCGAAGACGTCGGGCCGTTCGATGAGTGCGAGGAGACCGCCGGTCATCGTGTAGCGCGTCGTATCGTTGCCGGCGGCGACCATGAGCGTGAAGAAGTTCTTCAAGGCGAGGTCGTCGAGCGATTCGCCGTCAACGGTGGGCTCAAGGAGCGCGCTCAAGATGTCGTGGGTCGGCGTGAGCCGTCGTTCGTCGAGCACCTGTGTCGCGTACTCGAAGAGTTCGAGCGAGACGGGGGAGCGAAAAGGAAGAAGCCGGTAGGCAGAGGTGTCCACCTGGTCGACGACGTAGTCGGTGAAGTCGGGGTCCGTGTTGCCAATGAGCGCGTCGCCTCGCTGGACCAGCCAATCGAGATCCTTCTCGGGAAGCCCGAGGAGACGACCGAGCATGCGCATCGGTAACTCGCGGGCGATGCGCTGGACAAAGTTGAACTCGTGGTCGCCTTCCATCGAGTCGAGGATCTGCACGACGATCTCGCGCACCGCGTCTTCGTACCCGGCGACAGATTTTGGTGCGAACGGTCGGCTGACGAGACGACGGAGTCGCGTGTGCTCGGGCGCGTCCATTTCCATGAGCGTGCGGCGGGCTTCAGTCTCTTCGAGGTCCATGTCTTCGAGGCGAATCCCGAGGCGACTCGAGAACAACTCGGTGCTTCGACTCGCCATGAGCACGTCGTCATACTTCGTGAGGCTCCAGAAGCCGCGTCCACCGTCGGGCTCCTCGGTCCAGTGCACGGGGTCGTGGTCGCGCAGATACCGGAACGTCTCGCGTGGCACGCCGTCGACGTACGCGTCGTGCGACGTGAGATCAACGATCGACTCGCTCATAGCCCCTCCAGAGATGTTTGCATCCAAACAAGTCTCCCAGTACATCACAGCCCGCGCCACGCATCTACAATGACGATATGGCTCGACCGCTGATCGGGATATCTGGGCGCCGCTGGCCCGCGACGGCGCTGGGTTCGAACGTGCCCAAGGCCATGAGCGGCATCGAATTCGATCTTCATTTCACCGACTATCCGCGCTCTGTTGCACTGGCGGGGGGACTACCGATCGAGCTCACGCGAGACGCCGACCCCGACGAGATGGTCCAACGGCTCGAAGGGCTGGTGCTCACGGGTGGCGCAGACCTCGAGCCCGCGCTGTACGACGCAGCGCCGGATCCAGACCTCGGGCCCGTTGAACCAGATCGCGACACGTGGGAGATGGCCCTTCTTGCGGCAGCGCGCGAGCGCGACATTCCGGTGCTCGCCATTTGCCGTGGCTTGCAACTCGTGAATGTGGTCTTTGGTGGGACGCTCCGTCAGCACGTGGAACTGGACGAGGGCGTGGGGCACCCTCAATGGGACGTCGACGGTCACGAAACAACGCACCGCGTGCACGTCGTCGACGGCACGACTGCAGCCGAACTCTACGACGGAGAGATTGGCGTGAATTCGCTGCACCACCAGGTAGTCGACGAGGTGGGGGAGGGCTTGATTGTCTCGGCCAAAGCCCCCGACGGCGTCGTCGAAGGGCTAGAAACCCCCGACGGTCGCATTGTGGCAGTGCAGTGGCACCCTGAACTGCTGAAGAAGCCCGACCCGGCCTTCGTGTGGCTGGTGCGAGAGGCTTCACAGCGCATCTCCTCCTGAGAGGTCCTTGACGCAGGTCGTTTGACCCCTTACGGTTATCGGTCAACGACGCGAGGGCGGCTCTCGCACAATTCCGGGGGGGATTATGGCAGCGGACGAGAAGAGGGCGACGCTCGGCGGCAGACGAAAGCTCACGCTGATCGACACGATCGCGCAGTCTGTGGGCCTTATGGGGCCGGTATTTTCGATCGCCTTCCTCGTGCCGCTCGTCGTCGGCATCATCTCCGCGACCGGCCAAGGTGGGGGAGACGCCGCACCCCTCGCGGTGCTGATCGCCGCCGTCGGCGTGTTGGGACTCGGCTGGATCATCGCCGAGTACACGCGAAAGATCCAAGCAGCCGGATCACTCTACGACTACGTGACCGACGGCCTCGGCGGGCGCATCGGCACCGCCGCTGGCTGGCTCTATTACGCGGGCATGATTGCGCTCGGCGCAGGCATCCTGCCGATGATCGGCGGCACGATCCACGACACGATTCAGTCGGAATTTCATCGCTCGCCGCTGCCGTACTTTGTTTGGGATCTGCTGCTCTGGCTTCTGGTCGGAACAATCATCTACCTCGGCGTCGCGCTCTCAACGCGCGTGCAGCTCACGTTGGCGCTCATTTCGGTGACCGTCGTTCTCATCTTTTCGATCTTCGTGATCATTCAGAGCGGCGGATTGCATCACATCTCCTCTGGCTTTTCACCGAGCGGTTCGCCGACGCATTGGAAAGGCGTCTTCTTTGGTGTGCTCTACGGCGTTCTTTTGTTCACGGGTTTCGAGACGTCGGCCAATCTGGGCGAGGAGGCAGAAAAGCCCGAGAAGAACATCCCTCGAGCGGTGCTCATCTCGGTGATCGTGATCGCGGGCTTTTACATCATCGGATCCTTCGCGCAAGTCTCGGGCTTTCACTTCAACCTGAACCTCATCGGCAAGAACGCGGGAGCTCCGCTCTTTACGCTCGCTGGACCCAAGAACGCGGGAGGTTTCGCGGGCGTCGGAATCCGTCGACTCGTGGAACTTGTCGTGGTGTTCGACATGATCGCGGTGCTCATTGGATGCGCGGTCTCCGCGTCGCGCGGCATCTTCGCCATGGCTCGAGACGAACGCCTGCCGAAGCCACTCGCGAGCATCTCGCGACGGGGTACGCCATTTGGGGGAAGCGTCTTCGTCGTCTTCGTCTACGCGGTGATCATCGCGCTCGTGACCTGGTCTACCGCATTCGCCCTCCCGAGCTTTCCCGAGTACTTCTCGATGTTCAGCTGGATGTCCACCTTCGGGGGATTCGCCATCGCGGTGATCTATCTCTTTATTGCGGTCGGCGCTTTACGAGGGTTGCGATCGAGCGGCAAGAGATGGCAGCTCTACCTCGCGAGCCTCGTCGGGGGAGTCGTGACGATTGCCGCCATCTACGGAGCACTCTACAAAGTGACGGCGCCAACCGTATGGGCGCCGTATGCGGCAATAAGTATCTTGGCGCTTGGTCTGATCGTTGCGTGCATCCTGCCGTACGAACCAAAGGGCACTGCTGACTTCAGCGGTCTCTCGCAAGCTGAGCAAGGTCCCGTCAAGCTCTAGGGTCGCATCGCGGCGCAACGAGTGAACATAAAGAGTCGAACTCTGTGGCGTTCCGTTAAAGCGCCCACTGAGTCTGAATCAATGGGCGAGTGCCATACCGGCGACGAATAAACCTCCGCAGAGCAGCGGCGTAGTGACGATGAGCGTCGCGGAATAACCCCAGTGGTGCTCACGTTGCAAAATGGCAGGGATTGCGAAAGCAGAAGAAAAAGTGGTGAGCCCGCCACAAAAACCTGTGATGACGATGTCGCGGAGATGCGCATCGAGAGAACCCGCGAATTGATACGCCACGAAGCCAGCAATGCCGCAGCCGACCGCATTCGCGGCGACGGTCGCCCAGGGGCGGTTCGTCGGGTGGTGGCGCCGTACGGCGTACTCGGCGAGATAGCGCACGATGCAACCAATAGCGCCAAAGATCGAGACGAGGAAGAGCGTCATCGATGTCTCCACTGCAGTCCGAGCCAGGCCGCGAGCACGCCGCTCAGAATGGCGCCTATGACAACAGCGAAGCAGCCGCCGACGCAGACATGCCAGATGGCAGCCAGATCAACGTAGAGCCCCGAGTACGACGTCAACCCGCCAAAAAATCCAGTGATGACGAGGACGCGGGCGACGTCGTTGGGATCACGGTGACGAAGCGGACCGCGCAGCAGTCGCGTCGCCAGGTAGACGCCGACGAAGTTGATGGCAAGAAGTACCCACGGAATCTCCTGGGGCCACGTGACCGGTCCGTTTGGATTTGGAAGGTGCTCGAGTCCGGTCAGCCACGCGCGAAGCAGTGTGCCGATGAAACCGCCCGTCGCCGTCGCGCCAATCACGAGCGCGAGTTGTCGTGGTCGGAGGTTGATATTTGCGGGCATAAGGCGTTGCAAAGAAACTATCGAATCTTTCTTCGAGCCTACGGGACTCAGCAAGGCAGTCCACCGGCGCAACGCTGAGGGTGTTATCGAAACTCAACGTGGTGATGCGCTTACAAGAGGGCCGTTCGATCAAACGGATAAGTTCGCTCAATGAGCTCGAGGCATTGGTTGCGACCTCTACGGGATCGAAACTTTCGTCTCTTCTTCCTCGGACAGACGGCTTCTCAAATTGGAACGGGCATGGCTCCCGTTGCCGTCGCATTCGCCGTCTTGGCTCACGGGAACGCCAGCGATGTTGGATACGTGCTTGCTGCGGGAACCGTTCCTCTCGTAGTCCTCCTCCTCGTGGGTGGGGTAGTGGGTGACCGCGTAAGTCGACGTCGATTGATGCTCATGGCCGACACGCTGCGAACGGTCGCGGAGATTGGGTTGGGCCTCTGGGTGCTCTTGGGGCCGCCTCCACTGTGGGGATTCATGGCGCTCGCGGCGATCATGGGTATTGGCCAAGCATTCTTCAGTCCGGCGATGACCGGTATCGTGCCACAGCTCTTGAGCGCGGACATGCTGCAGCAAGGAAACGCCCTCAACGGGATTTCGGCCTCAAGCGGTGGTGTCGTGGGCCCGGCGCTGGCGGGCGTCATCGTCGCTGCCTCGAATCCCGGTTGGGCGATTCTGGCTGACGGCGCGACGTACCTCGTTAGCGTGATTTCGCTTGCGCTCATTCGTATCGATTGGAACGCCAGTGAGCATCCCGAAGCGTTCGTGGCACTGCTTCGAGAGGGTTGGCGCGAGTTTTGGTCCCGGTCGTGGCTGTGGGCCATCGTCATCCAGTCCGCATTTGTCAACGCTCTCTTTGCCGCTCTGTTTGTGTTGGGACCCGTCGTCGCGAAGCAGTCGCTCGGGGGCGCCTCCTCCTGGGGCGCAATTCTGGCGGCTGAGGGTGCAGGAGCTGTCATAGGGGGAGTCGTGATGTTGCGAGTGCACCCTCGTCGCCCATTGCTTGTCGCTAATCTGTCCGCCCTCGTGTTCGCGCTGCCATTGTTCTTCGTCGCCACCCAATCCGCCGTGGTCGTGATTGCAATCGCAGCGTTCCTCGCCGGCGCGTTTATCGCGGTGTTCAGCGTGCAGTGGACAACGACAATGCAACGCGAGATCCCGGCCCACGTGCTGTCGCGCGTGAGTGCTTATGACTGGTTTGGGTCGCTGGTGATCCTTCCGATCGGCATGGCGCTCGCGGGACCAGTAGCTTCCAAGATCGGCATTAAGGCAACGCTCGTTGGATGCGGCGTACTGATAATTGTTTTGATTCTTCTCACGCTGCTGATGCCGTCGGTCATCCGACTGAGCGCCCCAGCTCACAAAGAGGAGACGGGAAAGATCGATCTGCCTACATGAGCGGCCCTGCAGGCTACGAAAGTGGGGCAAGGTCCGGCATATGTCCAATATCTATGATTTCTTTCTAACTTTACATAACGACAATTATCGGCGCTGTGGACCCATGATTCTGCTACGGTTATCACCATGCGTCGGGTACTTCTGGCCTCGTTCTTTGCGGCGGCCAGCATTTCATTGGGGTTTGTAGGCACCGCTGGTGCCGCGATTAACCCTGTTGTGTCGCTGAATCCCGTACTTTCCGGTGTACCTGTTTACTCAAATGTGATTTTGGCGTTTGACTTCAGTGATAATTCGTCGCCGCCTTCTGCGAGCACCGGCACATTCAATGTCATCGCTGATGTGTTCCCAGAGAACACGGGAGGCTACGTCCGCATGGTCGCTGTGTCGCCCGCAAACTCTGGAGTCGGCAACATTGTCTGCAAGACGTCCTATGGCAGCTTCCAGCCAGTTCAACAAGGCCAAGCGGAATGCGCATTCAACTTCAGCGCACCTGGCGTGTGGACCATCCATGCGCAGTACGAAACTGAATTGACGTCTGCCGTCTCTTCGGAGTCGATTACTAACCTTCGCGTCGGCAACTAGCCCGACGTGGCCTTCAGTGCGAACGGCACTGCGTTGTTGCTGTAGCGCTCTCAGCGCTTGTCCTACACTTCGCCAATGACCTCACTCTTTGACGTATCAGGCAAGATTGTTCTCATTACTGGCGGGACGAGCGGTATCGGCGAGATGGTCGCGCGAGGCTTCGTGGAATCGGGCGCCATTGTCTATGTGGCCTCACGAAAGGCCGATGTCGGCGAGAGGCTTGCCGCAAAACTCTCTGAGATCGGACCCTGTACCTTCATCCAGGCGAATCTCAATACCGAAGCCGAGTGCCGACGTCTCGCCGATGAAATGACCGAGCGCGAATCGCATCTTGATGTGCTGGTGAACAACGCCGGGGCGACGTGGGGTGCCCCGATGGAGGACTATGACGAGGCGGCCTTCGAGCGCGTGCTGTCGCTCAACGTGAAGGGTGTCTTTCACCTCACCAAGTTCTTGCGTCCGCTCTTGAGCGTCGGCGCCACCAGCGAAGAGCCTTCTCGCGTCATCAACGTCGGTTCGATCGACGGGTTGCGAGCTCCCTCGATGGAGACCTACGCATACTCGAGCTCAAAAGCGGCGGTACACCAACTGACGCGGCACCTCGCCAAGTTCTTCGCGCCCACCATCACGGTGAATGCGATTGCACCGGGCCCGTTCGAGTCGAGGATGATGCACGCGACGATTGAAGCGGTGGGCGATCAGATCGTGCGCGCCGTGCCGATGCACCGGCTCGGCAAGCCGGCGGACATGGCCGGTACCGCGATCTTTTTGTCCTCCCCCGCCGCGACGTACATCACGGGCGCCATCCTGCCCGTCGATGGCGGTATGGCTGCGATTGGTTAGCTCGAGGGCGCGCGGCCGAGGGTGACCTGAATGGTCAGGTGCTTCTTGCCCCGCACGATGTGCAAGGTCACGATTTGGCCCGGCTTGAGCGCGGAGAGCACGGACGTAACATCCTGAGCGCTATCCACCGTTGTCTTGTTGATCCCGACGATGATGTCGCCCTGCTTGACGCCCGCGGCGGCGGCGCCGGTACCCGAGATGACGCTCATGACGACGGCGCCCGTCGAAACGGAGAATCCGTACTCGGACTGAAGCGACGGAGTCATTGACTCGATCTCAACACCGATGAAGGCGCCGTGGTTGACGACGCTCTCGCCCGCCATGAGTGTGGGGAGCAGCGACTGAATCGTCGCGATAGGAATGGCGAAGCCAATGTTCTGCGAGTTCTCGCCATCGGAAAGCGTGCCCGCGACAGCAGTGTTCATGGCAATGACGTCACCGCTCGAATCGAGGAGCGGTCCCCCGGAGTTTCCCGGGTTGATGGCGGCGTCGGTTTGGATCATGTTGGTGAGAGTCTCGGTCGCCGTGGTTGAGCCGGCGGTCACGGTCCTTCCGAGTGCGGACACAATGCCTGAGGTGACCGTCGGTGTACCGGCGGCGAGCCCGAGGGCGTTGCCGATTGCGACGACCGCGTCGCCGGCTTCGAGATCGTTGGAGTTGCCAAAGGTCACTGTCGGCAGGTTGGACGCACCGTCGATGCGAATCAGCGCGACGTCGTCGATCGGGTTGGTGCCGACCAACGTCGCAGAGATCGACTTTGTGGTGCCGCTGCGCGTGACTGTAATCGAACCGCCGTTGACCGCGGCCGCGATCACGTGGTTGTTGGTCACGACGAGGCCGCCCTTCGAAATGATCATGCCCGTACCCTCGTCCTCGGTACCGCCGCCCGTGACGTCAATGCTGACGGTCGACGGGAGAACTTTCTGGACGAGCTTCGGGATATTCATGCCGCCGGATGAGCCTGTTCCCGGGGCGGCACTCACTTGGTTGATGGTTACTCCCCCGCCACTCGAACCTGAGGGTGCGGCGAAATGTCCGGCGAGTCCACCGACGAGTGCAGCAACCACGAGCAGTGATAGCCGCGTTGACCAGAGCGTGCGAGTCTTGCGCTGCGAAGAGAGTGGCACGTCATCGACGATCATCGAGCTGGTCGAGTTTGGGTTGCGCGACGCGCCACCATGCTCGGGTTCTGTTTCGCTCGATGCGCTCCACTCACCGGATGACGCTTCGAACGCGGGACCAGACGAATGGACGGGCGTGAACGGCAACGGCTCGTCGTCAGGTGAAGCCGGTACGACGTCGTCGGGCGTGTGCGGTGCCGACGCGTGATCATCGTGCGACGAGTGTGACATCTTGTTCGGCGATTTAGGCGCAGGCTGCGTCGCGTCGACGGGCTCCGAGTTCACCTCAGCAGACGGTCGATCTTCGGGCGCGCTCGATGGGAGGTCTGTCACAAATACATGCTACGCAAAGCAAAATAAATTTGGACTAATTCCCACTGAAATGTCTGTCGATCGACGAGCGAGTAGATTAGAACCCTATGTCTCGACGCATTGAGATCGAAATTACTAGTCTGAGTGGCGACCTCGCGACGTGGCGCGCGGCGGGTGCCAAGCTCCCGAAGGGTGTCCTCGCGGCGTCACTGATCCCGGGTGGGCCGGTGATCGGCAATGTCTATCGCGCCGACATCGAGCAGTACATGGAGGGCATCGAAGTTCTTTCGGTGACGTCACCGAAGACTGCCTCACCGCTCGACCCGCGCAACGAACGCATCGAGCTCATTCCCGAAGTGAAGAAGGGTCCTGACGTCATTGTCACCTACGCGCCCAAGGGTCGCGGCGGTCGACGAGACGAACGTCACGAAGGCCGCGATGGCGCGCGCCGAGACTCCTCGAAGCGTCCGAGCTCGCGTGGTGACCGCAAGGATGGCCCGAGTGCGACTGGCGAGCGACCACCTCGCGGACCACGCACCGAACGCCCCGCCCGTGAAGAACACGCCGAAGGGGCCGTTCGCGAACGTCCCGCCCGCCCTCGTAATGAGCGCCCGGGAGGCCCGGGAGGCCGTACGGCGCGTCCGGAACACCCGCGGGGCCCTCAAACTCCTCCGCTCACGACCACGCACCGCAACGCTCTCCTCGCAACGCTCTCGCCTGAGCAGCTTCCTGTCGCAGAACAGCTCTTGCGCGGTGGCATGCCCGCCGTGCGCGCCGCCGTCGAGCTGCAGAACAAGAACGCCACGGCACAAGGCCGCCCGACGATTGACGCGACGACCATTGACCGTATTGCCGAGGATCTCCTTAACCGGACCAACCTCGCGATGTGGAAGGACCGAGCTGCAGGTGCGATTGGTGCAGGACGCGAACTGCGTTTGCGCGACCTGCGCGCCGTCGTGACGTCGGCGAAGACCGTGTCGTTGGACGATGAGGCGCGAGCCCAGCAAAAAGAGCTCCAGGTATCACTCAGCGCTCGTATTGAGCACCTTCGCACGCAGTGGAATGAAAAGCTTGAAGCAGCCATCACGTCCAAGAACGTGAAAGAGGCGCTCAGTCTCGTCGCGCGCCCACCGGACATGTCAACACGTGTTAGCGCTGACGCTGCGACACGCGTGGTTGCACTCGTCTCAGAGGCGCTGAACGCTGATCAAAATCCCCAGCTGTGGAATGAGATCGTTGAAATGACGGCGGACACTTCGATTCGTCGTAACGTCAAGCCACTCGGCATTCCGAATGATGACGCGAGTCGCGCTGTCGCGGTGCACAACGCGGGTGCCATTCCCGAACTCGCGAAGCTGCTCGGAATGAAGGTGCCACCACCGCCGCCGCCCACGCGCCTCGTACGTCGGCCGCCTACGCGCCGCGCATCGTAAGCAGTCGCGCCTTCCAACCAATCGACTCGTAGAGGGACTTCGTCCCTCGATCCCCCGGTAGCGCGTACGCGTCGATCGGCGGCGTGGGTCCCTCAATCAGCGCGCGCACCAGCGACGTCGCGATCTTCTGTCGGCGAAATTCGTGGGCGACGTAGATGGCTTCGACGAGCGACGCTCGACACAGCGCGAAACCCTTGAGGCCCCCGCCATCCTCGTAGGTCCACAACGACGCTGACGCCACGACGACGCCCAGAAGATCGTGTTCGGGCATTCCGTCCGTGAGCGTCGCAATGAGCGCTCCCCCGCCGCGTTTGGTGAGCACGTCACGGTGCGCTCGGTCCCAGAGTTCGGTGAGTTCGGGCGTGATGCCCGCAGCGAGCGTGACGCTCACGTTAGGCCGCTACGTTCTCAGACACAGTCGCGACAGAGCATGTGTGGTCTGTCTGCCAGTTGGCTCGTCTTCTTGAGGAGCCGGCAGGACTTGCAGCGAAACTCGTCGTCCTGCTTGGGCAGGATGGCTTCGGTCACGTCGGCCGTGGGGTCTACCTCAAGGGGCGCCTCATCGTCGTCTTCGGGCACGGAGGTTCGCAGAATTGTCTCCGCGAGCACCTCGTCAAGCGCCAGCTCCACGTCGGCGTCGTCGACCACATCGTCATCGTCCTCAGTGACCACGGCGACCGCCGGGACCACCTCGTCGTCCTCTGGCGCGTCGTCGACCACCAGGGCCTCGACGTCTTCTACCTCTTCTTCGTCGACCACCTCGTCAACGGCGTCCTCGAGCTCATCCTCGCTCACAATCTCCTCGTCGAATCCCTCCGCGAGCTCTTCTTCGTCAAAGACTTCGTCATTCTCAACATCACTTGCCATAAGTTCCTCTTCTGTAGCGCAGGCATTGTAAGGCCTTTTTGCGGACTCGTGCGCCATTTCCGCGTAAAGAGTGGATAAATCTGCGGCTTCTTAGCGTTGTAGGCGGTTCCGTTCGGCTGCTCGCTCGGCTTCGAGGCGTTCCAAATCGGTTTCGGAGAAGTCCACGAAGGCCATCGCGTCGGCAATATTCTCGTGGCCAGCCTCTTCGCGGATGAGGCGCGCCATCTCCTGGGCCACTCGCCGATAGCTCGGGTGCCCTTGGGGACCCGAGCGCAATTCGATGAGGTGCATCGCCTCGCGGGCGTTCATTTGCATGACGTAGCGAATCCGAAAGGCAAGCGCGACACAGTACTGAGCCTGCTCGGGGAGCTCACGGCGCACGTCGTAGAAGAGCTCGGCGGAGCGGCGCAGCGACTCCTCGTAGCGGTCGCCGAGGCCCGCCTCTGCGACGACCTCGGGAATGTCGTATCCGAGATCCACTGTGAGCGGCTGCCACTCGACGGTGAGCATGCGATGGCGCTGGAGGTCGCGAAACGCGCCGTAGTCGCTCACCACTTCGAAGCGGTATTCCGTGCGCTCGAACGCGCGTCCCGGTCGGTGTCGACGGTTGCCGCGTGCTCCGACGTAACTCTGCAGGAGCGCTCGGCGATCGTCCGTGCTCATGTCGGCAACGCGTCGCTGAGCCCCGTCGTGTGAGACGTTCGAGTTGGCGAAGACAATCGCCTCGAGGACACGAGTCTCACCCTCAGGGTCGTAGCCAACCAGCCGGACCGACGCTTCGGTCTCGGTGTCCGTGTCGCTGCTCGTCTCCATCGACTGGAGCAGCGAACGAGTGGCGCTTTTCGTGTCGGCGAGATACTTCGTCCAGGCGAGTCCGCGTTCGGGCACATCAAGTCGTTTCAAGAACGACGGAATGACCTTTGCCAATTCGTCGTACATCATCTGGGCGTACTCACGGACTTCGGGCAGCGGGTTCGCGCGCATGCGCAACAGCAGCGACTCGTAGGCCTGCCCCGAGGCGTAGATGCCGAGGTTGGAGAGCGCGCTCGCCGGCAAGAGTCCGCGCAGGCCGTCAAGCGCCTTCGCACGAATCGCTTGGCGGTAGACGAAGTCTGTATCCTCGGGAGTCTTTGGATACTTCACGCCAAGCCAGTCGGTAAGGATTGGTAAGAGCTCGCGGTACGTGTCGAACATCCGGTCCATCTCACCGATGTAGCGAGCGCCGAAGCGCGAGTCGAGAAGATCGGTATCGCGATAGAAGCGGTAGAGGCCGTTCCCGAGACGCCGGTCGTAGCCGAGGTAGCGAGTTGACTGCTCGAGGTAGCTCATGAGCCGACCCCTCTCGAGCACCTTGGTCAACAGATTGCTCGCTTGCTCGCAGGCGAGGTGCACCCCTCCGAGCTGAGCGACGGAGTCATCGCCGTATTCGAAGAAGATGCGCTGATAAAGCTCGTCGGCCCGCTCGAGACCCAGGGTCGCGTCGACCGTCACGTCACCGGCGAGATCGAGGTCTCCCACGAACTCGTCGAGAAAGAGCCGGCGAAGACTCTTGGACGAACGCGAGTAGCGAGCGAAGAGTGCACCCTTCACCACCTCGGGCAGATTGACCAGCGCGAAGACTGGACCTTCCAGATTGGTGAAGTAGCGGCGTAGGACCGCAACCTCCGCGTCGGAGAACTCTTCGGCAACGTAGGGATGCATGGAGTTACGAGACTAGAGGCGAATTTACGCCCGGGGGTGGACGGTAGAGGCCCCCGCGACCACGCTACGAAGCACCGCATCACGCGCTTCTAGGGCCGCACCAGCGACATCGGTGATGCCGTGCATGCGCCCGAGCTGTTCGCAGAGGTCGGCCACCTGCTTGGCGTTTCGCACGAAATCCCCCGGTGAGGTCTGGCCGATTTCAGCGTCCGCGAGGTCGAGCACGGTCGAAAGCGACGCTCCCCTCGCCCAGGCCGCGATGATCGTGGCGAAGTGTCCGTCGGGCTCTTTGAAGTGTGGCACGCGGAAGCGCTCTTCGACTTCGCGCACCGTTATCGCGATCGCGTTGATCTCGCGCAGACGTTCGGCGATGCTGACGCGCCGCTCCTGGCCGAGTCGGTCGTGGTGGACTTTCTTTTTCTTCGTGGAGACGTGCTTGGCCGCATTGACTGCCCGCGTGGAGCGTCTCGATTCATAGACGAAGCACGAAAGGAGTCCGGCGAGGGAGGCGGGGTCCAACCCTTCGAAGACCCCCGCGCTGATGGACTCGGCAATCAAGAGATCGCATTCGTGGTAAATCGATCGTAGGAGCTGGCCCTGGGGCGTGAGGCGCCAACCCTCGGCGTAGCCGAGCTCTTCGAGCACGTGATGGCGCGCGATCATCTGGTCGGTCAGCGGACGTCGCTTCCCCGCCGGGCGACGCTCGTTTTCGAACTGGGCGAAGGATCGTCGAACGACGTCGAGGGCGGTCTCGTAATCGAAGTGGTTGACGAGATTCGCCGTGAAGTTGTAGGTCGGACGGAACGAGGAGTGCAGGTCCGACGGCGGAGCCAGCGCGACGCGTCCCACGTCCTGCAACGAGAGGTCGCTCGCGAAGCAGACAATTGCATGACCTTCGTCGTCGAGCCCCCGACGTCCGGCGCGGCCAGTCATCTGCGCGTATTCCGCACTGGTGAGGAACTGGCGACCTGCGTCGGAGTACTTGGTGAAGCGCTCGAGAGCGACCGATCGAGCCGGCATGTTTACGCCCAGGGCGAGTGTTTCCGTGGCAAAAACGACCGCGAGAAGGTTTCGTTCGAAGCACGTTTCGACGATCTCGCGAAATGCGGGCACCATGCCGGCGTGGTGCATGGTGATGCCCCGTCGCAGGGCGTCGACGAAGTCAGCGTATTCGAGTGCTCGAAGATCGTCTTCCGAGAAGTCGACGAGGCGGGCTTCGGCGATGCTCTCGATCTCGCGGCGCTCTTCGGGCTTAGTAAAGAGCAGCCCGTCGCGTCGAAGTTGGTGGACCGCGTCGTCACACGCCGCGCGAGAGAAGATGAACACGATGACGGGCAGCAGATCCTCGCGTTCGAGTGCTTGCATGAGCTCTGAACGTCGTGGGGCTCGAAACGGCGGAGGCGGCGCGCTCGACTTTGAGCCCTGCCACTTCGCGCCGGGTCGAAAGCGATGAGATGACTTCATCATGTTGTCGATGCGCCGCGCTTCATTCGAGAGGCGTTCGCCGTCGAGCAGATCGTGGATCTCGGCGTAGGGCTCACCGCGCTTCATGACGGCCACGTGGTTGTGCAGCTGGATGGGCCGAGTCTTCTCGACGACGACGGTCGTCGGTCCACGCACCTCGTTGAGCCACTCCCCCAGGAACGTGGCGTTGCCAATGGTCGCTGACAGCGCGACGAAGCGCACGGGGGTTGGGGTCAGGATGAGCACTTCCTCCCAGACGCCGCCACGAAAGGGATCCTGGAGAAAGTGGACCTCGTCAAGGACGACGAGTCCGAGCGTAGAGAGCTGATCGGATTCGGTGAGGAGCATGTTGCGCAGCACCTCAGTCGTCATGACAACGACGGGCGCCGTGCGGTTGATCGACGTGTCACCCGTCAAAAGTCCGACGCGCGACGTGCCGTAGAGTTCGCACAGCTCGTGGTACTTCTGATTCGAGAGCGCCTTCAGCGGTGTCGTGTAGAAGGTTCGCTGCTCGCGCTCCAGCTCGCGACCGATCGCGTAGTTGGCGACCAGGGTCTTGCCCGCACCGGTCGGGGCGCTCACGAGCACGTTCACTCGCTTGTCGAGCGCCTCGATCGCGTCGAGCTGGAATCGGTCAAGTCCAAAACCCAGTCCTTCGATGAACTGGCGGCGGTAATCGAGAATGCTCACTTATGAAGCAACTTACCCACTCCAATGGCGAGGAAGTAAAACGCGACGAGGGGACCCGCCAGGGCCAGCATCGACAAGGGGTCACTGCTCGGGGTGAAGATCGCGGACGCCACCGTGATGATGATGGTGGCGTAGCGCCAGTTGTGGAGCAGACGAGCCGGCGTGACGACCCCGATGAGTTCGAGCGCCACGAGAATCACCGGAAAGAGGAACGCCAACCCGAAGATGAAGAGCATGAGCAAGAAGAGCGTCAGATACTGGTTGGGGTTGTACTCCGTGAGGAGTGTCTTGCCCCCGATGTCTTCGAGCCACTGAATGGCCTGGGCGAAGCTGAAGTACGCGAGCGCCATGCCGGCTGCGAAAAAGACCACGGACGCGGCGACGAAGGGAATGGCGTAGCGACGCTCTCGCGCCTTGAGACCCGGCGTAATGAAGCGCCACGTCTCCCACAGGATCACTGGTGACGAGATCACGATGCCGGAAAAGAAGGCGATCTTGACGCGAAGGTTCAGTCCATCGAGCGGATTGGTGACCAGAAACTTGCAGTGATTCGGGCTTGCGTTGCAGTACGGATTCTGAAGGATCGCGAGCAAGTGCGGATAGAACACGAAGCCGAGCACGGCGATGCCGAACACGCAAATAAAGACGATCATCAAACGACGGCGAAGCTCCGTCAGGTGCTCGGCCAGCGTCATGCCACTCTCTGCGCGGCGTATTCGAGGCATGGCGGGTTAGTTGAGCGACGGATCAGGCGGCGGAACGGCGTCGACACGCGTGGGCGGTGGCGTCGGCAATCGCGGCGGTGGTGATATCAAAGGAGCATCCGTCGGGGCGGTCTCGGGTGTCTCCGTCGTCGCGGTCGATTCAGCCGCCTCTTTGGCGTCGACGCGATCGGCGAGCTGGTTCAGGAGCGACACGGGACTTCGCGCAATACGCGCGATCTCTGATGCGCTCGGCAGGTCAGGAATCGCCTCTCGAACCTCAGCCTCCATCTTCTCTTGCAGTCGCTTGAGCGCTCGCCATCCCGCGCCGAGCCGGTGCGCGACTTCGGGGAGCTTGTCCGGCCCGAGCAGCAGCATGATGACAGCCGCCACCAGCAAGAGTTTCAGTGGGCTCAAACTGATCACGAGCCCATTGTAGGGCCGCAGAGGTCACGAACTTAGAGCCCTGCCCTCGCGGACGGATGCCACTTTCTCAAAAACTTGTGCCGTGGGTCAGCCGTGGCGCTCGAGCGAGGCGAGGAGCTTCTGGAATCGCTCGTCTGTGCTCTTAAAGGGGTCCTTCAGCAGCACCGTGCGCTGCATCTCGTCGTTCAATTTCAAGTGGACCCAGTCAACCGTGTAGTCGCGTCGCCACTGCTTCGCCGCCTGGATGAACGTGCCACGCATGTGCGCTCGCGTCGTCGGGGGCGGGCGGACGGTCGCGCGCTCGATCTCCTCGTCGCTCACCATGCGCTGGAAGTGTCCGCGAGCGGAGCGACGGTAGAAAAGACCTCGGTCCAAGTTGGTGTCGTGGTAGAGCAGGTCGATGAGCGCGATCTTCGGATCGCTCAGCTCGATGCCGCTGCGCTCGCGCTCGCGGTCGATGATCTGGAGCTTCGCAATCCAGTCCACGCGGTCCGCGAGACCCATGGGGTCCGTGCGATACTGCTCGATCACTTCGCGCCAGAGCTTGACGGCGTGCACCTGGTCGGCCGGGAGATCGCGAACCGTCACGAAACGCTCGGCGCGCTCACAGAGGTCCTCTTGAATCTCGAGCGCCGTGAGGTCACGACCGTTCATGAGCTTCACCGGCTCCTTGCTCCACAAGTCATACGAGATGTCGCGCAGCGCGTTGATGGGTGAAGCCATGGCGTAGTCACGCAGCTGGACAATGTCGTCTTCGATCATGGCGAGCACCACGGAGGCGGTACCGATCTTTAGGTACGTCGCGAACTCGCTCATGTTGGAGTCACCGACGATGACGTGGAGTCGGCGGAACTTCTCGGGATCGGCGTGGGGTTCGTCACGGGTGTTGATGATCGGACGACTGCGCGTGGTCGCAGAAGAGATGGCCTCCCAAATGTGCTCCGCGCGCTGGCTCATCGAATAAGCGGTGCCCTTCGCGTTGGTGACGACCTTGCCCGCCCCCGTGAAGATCTGTCGGCTGATGAGAAAGGGGATGAAGACGTTCTCCAGCCGGCTCAAGTCCTCGATGCGCTCAATGCAGTAGTTCTCGTGGCATCCGTACGAGTTGCCCGTGGAGTCGGTGTTGTTCTTGAAGAGAAAGATGTCGCCGCGGATACCTTCGTCGCTCAGCTGGGACTGCGCGTAGCCCACGAGCTCGCGAAGGATCGATTCGCCGGCCTTGTCCTGGGCGACGAGGTCGCTCAAGGAATCGCATTCCGCCGTTGCGTACTCGGGGTGGCTGCCGACGTCTAAGTAGAGGCGGCTGCCGTTTTCAAGGAACACGTTCGACGAACGTCCCCAGGCGACAACTTTTCGAAAGAGGAATCGCGATACTTCATCGGGACTCAAGCGCCGTTGACCGCGCAGGGAGAATGTAATTCCGTATTCGGTTTCTACGCCGTAGATTCGCCGCAGCATGATGACCCCAAGCCTTAGCTCAGGAGCTCGCTAACTCGTTCGTCGCTCAGACGTTGGAACGTCCGGCGATTGCCTCGGTCTTCCAAGATGCACACCTCAAGATCGCCCGCGCTGAATACTCGATCGGGTCCCGCGAGGGCACTCGCCGCGTCGTGCAACGTGGTCTTGAGCGACTGGGGCGAACTCTCCGAAAGCGCGAAACGATCCTTGATCGTGTCCGCGTCGCCGCCCAAGACGGCAAAACCCGGCTCGTCAGAGATGGTGCCTTCGTAGGCGATGCGGTAGAGCTTCGTCGGTCGCAACTTGTTGCCCAATTGGGCGACGAGGATCTCCACTTCGAGCGGCTTTTGACCTTCGGTGAACATGTCGCCCAAGTGCTGGGCGTAGTAGTTCGCGAGCGCTCGTGCGTCGACGTCGTCGCGCGAATACGTAAAGCCCGTCGAGTCGGCCCAGCGGATGCCTGCCTCGCGTAACCTATCGAACTCGTTGTACTTGCCAACTCCCGCAAACGCGATGCGGTCGTAGACCTCAGAGATCTTGTTGAGTGACGCGGACGGGTTCTCCGCGACCATCAAGACACCCAGGTCGTAGATAGCGGCGACGATCGAGCGACCGCGGGCGATTCCCTTTTGAGCGAACTCAGCGCGATCCTTGGTCAGTTGTTCAGGCGAGACGTAGAAGTAGTTCGTCATCGGAGGGATCCCCCCGCAACGCCGCGCGACTCCGTTCGACGCTCGTTGATCGCGCGGAACCTCTCGCCGACGTCACTGTTGTCGAGCTCTTGGAACCCGTCTGCACTGACCGTCACCATCATGGGGAAGATCTCGCGAACGAAGTCGGGTCCTCCGGTACTCGGGTCGTTGTCGCCCGCCTCGTAAAGGGCAAGCGCGCCGAGGTCGAGCGCGCCTTCACGGTCAAGGTCCTCACGAAAGCCCAGCCGTAACGTGCCGTCGGCAAAGGGTGATCCCGAACCAATGGTCGAGAAGTCGAAGCGTTCGTAACAGCCGCCCGCCCCGTCGTATTCGAAGATGCGCCCGCGAAGGTTGCTGCGATCCCATCCCGCGAGGAGGGGCAAGACGCCAAGGGGCGTCGTCAGGTTGTTGCGCTGAATGATTGGCGAGAGATAGTTCGCCTTTCCTTCCAGGCTGAGCGACGAATCAGTCATCTTCTCGTAGTGCTCAAAGGACAGCTGGGCGATCTTTAAGAGCTCA
>DASXEU010000037.1:0-34635 GCA_036489935.1 Acidimicrobiales bacterium | reverse complement strand
GAGGAGTGAAGCATGTCGTCGAGCGCGAAGCCCGCAAAAAGAGTCCCTGCCAAGAAGGCGGTCGTGAAAAAGACCGTCGCGAAGGCCCCCACGAAGAAAGTAGTGAAGAACGTGCCGACGAAAAAGACGGTGGCGAAGAAGCCCGCCGCCCCAAAGACTGTGGCGAAGAAGACAGTCGCGAAGAAGGCTGCTGCACCCTCTGCCGCCCAGAAGGCGGCGGCTGCGAAGAAGCTGAAGGCGTCTGCTGCCGAAAAGGCTCAAAAGGAACGTGAGGCGAAGGCGAAAGCCGTCGCTCAGAAGGCGCTCGCGCGCCAGAAGTCCCTCGAGTCGGCGAAGGCGAAAAAGGAACGTGATACCAAGGCTCGCGCGCTCGCGAAGGAGAAAGCTGCTGAGCAGAAAGCTCGCGCGGTCGCTGCGACGAAGGCGAAGAAGGAACGCGAAGCTAAGGCCAAGATCGCCGCGAAAGAGCGCGAGGTCGCTCGTAAAGCTCGCGAGAAGGCGGCCGTCGAAGCGAAGAAGCAACGAGAGATCGACACTAAGCGCAAGGCCATCGAAGCGGAAAAGCAGCGCAAGCTGCGCGAGATTGAGCGTCGTGACGCGGAAGAGCGCAAGCGCCAGGAGCGTCGCGAGGCAGAAGAGCACAAGCGCCAGGAAGCGCTCGAACGCAAGATGCACTCGAAGCCGTACGCGGAGGACATCGAGTTCCTCGAAGAGCTGCGCGGTCTGTTGCTCGAGTCTCGCTCCGCGACCACTTCACAGATTGCCGTCAGCGAAGCCGAAGCGAATGAGATGCTGGTTGACCGTGAGCGCCTCGAATACGACGACGAAGATGGATCAAGCGTCGCCTCGGACATTCAGCGAGACCAACTGAAGGATTTCGCAACGGCGCTGCGTCAAAAGGTTGACGAGATCGATGTCGCGCTCTCGCGCATCGACGATGGTAGCTATGGGCGTTGCGACGAATGCTACGAGCCAATCTCGCAACCGAGACTGCGCGCGCAGCTGCCGGTTTTCACTTGCGTGTCGTGCCGCGCCAGCGTCTAAGGTTTCGACTCAATCTTGTCGTCATCGTGGTGGCGCTGGTGGTGACGGCCATCGACGCTGCAACAAAAGCTTGGGCACGTCACGACCTCGCACATCACGGTGTGCACGTCGTGGGGTTCTTCTGGCTGCGCCTTGAGTACAACTCGGGCATCTCGTTTTCTATCAACAGTTCGGGGCCCATTGTGACGACTATTGCGACCCTCGTGATTGCGCTCATCGTCGTGCTCGTGGGGATCAATGCGAATAGGGGTCTCCCCACGATTGGTTTCGGGCTCTTGATCGGCGGGGGCGTCGCGAATGTGATCGATCGCCTCGCGGCCAACCCTCATCAGGTCACTGACTTCATTGCCGTCTCTACGTTCCCCGTATTCAACGTGGCTGACATCGCCATCACGCTCGGCTTCATCACGTTGATGATCGCTGCCGTGCGAGGCGACCGATTGATGGCGCGATGAGCGACGACGAGCGCGACGTCTTTGACGGAGAGGTGCTCGACCTCATGGTGCCCGCGACGCTCGATGGCATACGTATTGATCGCGTGCTCTCTATGCTCACCGCTTTGTCGCGCTCGGAGGCGCACAACATCTTGACGAGTGGCGCAGTGAGCGTCAACGACCGAGTCATTGTGAAGGCCTCGACGTCACTCGAAGAAGGACAGCACCTCGTCGCCATCCTTCCGCCGCCTCAGAGCGACGAGGTCGCACCCGACGCGTTGGTGAGCGTCGACGTCGTGCTCGACGATCCAGAGTTTGCGGTGGTGAACAAATTGCCGGGTCAGGTGGTTCACCCGGGAGCAGGTCAGCGCGAGGGCACGCTCGTGGCGGGACTGCTCGCTCGGTATCCAGAGCTGGCACTCCTCAGCGCGGAGGGACTCTGCGAGCCCTCGCGCCCTGGCATCGTGCATCGACTCGACAAGGGCACCTCGGGGCTGCTCGTGGTCGCAAAAACCCCCGAAGCTTTTGTCAGTTTGAGCGGACAGCTCGCCGAACGGCTCATGGAGCGCACGTACCTGGGTCTCGTGCAAGGACACGTGAGCGAAGAGCGGGGCGTCGTCGACGCTCCGATTGGTCGCTCGACGCGCTCGCCGACGTTGATGGCCGTTCGCTCGGACGGGCGCGCCGCTCGCACCGGCTACGAAGTCGTTGCCCGATTTGATCGCCCGATCAAGGCAACGTTGCTCCGACTGCGGCTGGAGACGGGGCGCACTCACCAGATCCGGGTGCACCTCGCCACAATTGGCCATCCGGTTGTGAACGACCTTCGCTACGGGCAGCGACGAGACACCCGCCTCGATGAGGAACGATTCTTCTTGCACTCCACGTCGCTCACCTTTCGCCATCCCCGTAGTGACGAACTGATTACGACGCGAGCGCCGCTGCCTACCGATCTTGCGGCGTTGATTCCGAGCGAACTGGAGCTTTAGGCGACGTCGTGCACGGCGAGGACGCTCGAGTCGTCACGCAGAATCGCGAGCGCTTCGTCTTCGGCGCGGCGCACTCGACGCACGCCAATGTCCATCTTGGTAGCCGTCGCTTGCAGCGAGAGGGGAGTGGCACCGTTGAGCCCAAAGCGGAGCGTCAACACTTCGCGCTGGAGGTCTGTCAACTTCGACAGGGCCCCGTGCAGGTCGTCGTTCATCATGGTCTGCTCGATGTCGTTGACCCAGTCGTGCTGACTCGGCGCGACGAGGTCACCCAGCGTTGTTGCGGAGTCCGAGCTCGCGGGCTGGTCGAGACTTGCCGTCACACCAGCGAGACCGCGAAGATTCTCGCGCTCGGCCTTTGACATGCCGGTCGCCTCAGTGAGCTCCTCGTCGGTGGGCTTCCGGGCGAGGATTGACGTCAATTCCGCCGTGGTCGCTTCCAATCGCTGCAGCTGCTCGCCGACCTCGAGAGGGATGCGAATCGTGCGACCGTGCTGTTGGACAGCGCGCTGAAGTGCTTGGCGAATCCACCATGTGGCATAGGTCGAGAACTTGAAGCCACGCTCCCAGTCGAACTTCTCGACGGCGCGCAGGAGACCGAATGTTCCTTCTTGGACGAGGTCGACCATCTCGACGCCACGGTCTTGGTAACGGCGGGCCCAGTGCAGGACGAGGCGCAGGTTGGCCGCAACCATCTGCTTCTTGGCTTCTTCGTCACCAGCGGTGACGCGCTTGGCCAACTCGACTTGCTCGTCGTAGTTAGGCATTGGGTAACGGTCGAGATCGCGCATGAGTAGTCCCAACATGTCGTTGGTGTTCACGGCTGACCGACGGGGGGTGGTCGAATTCACTGGCATCTCCTTGACTTGGGGGTACAAAGTCGATGCGTCCGCAGACTGGGTATTTCTCCTATGGGCGCCTTACTAATTTACCACTAGGTAAAACCCTTTTCAAGCCCCCACAAAATGGTTACCTATAGGGAGTTTAGCCTATTTGTCACGCGGGCTGGGGTCCGAAACCGCTCAGCCGCTGTGGGTCTTGGCGACCGGTTTGCCGCCCCGGGCCTGATTGACCATATCGGCGAGCGTGAAGCTCGAGAGGTGCTCTCGCATGTGATTTCCCACGTCAGCCCATACGCCGAGGAGCACGCATTGGCCCTCGTGGTCGCACGCGCCGTCCTGGTGGGGCTCGCCGAAGTCTCCCGCGGCAATAGGGCCGTCGACCGCCGCCACAATCTCAGCCAAAGTTATAGTTTCGGCCGACCGAGCGAGGACGTAGCCGCCGCCCACGCCGCGCTTCGAACGGACAAGTCCGACGCCCTTCAAACTGAGGAGGATCTGCTCCAGATAGGGCTGGGGGAGTCCGGTGCGCTCGGCCAGGTCGCGTACGGAGGTGGGCGATAAGTAATTGTCGCGAAGAGCCAAGCTCAATAACGCTCGACTGGCGTAATCCCCCCGCGTTGATACTCTCACGGTCTGCATCCTATCGATGCGCCGCATAGTTTTCCGAAGTCGTCTGGCACTCGAGACCCGCTCTCTACACTGGCCCGGTGACTGATTCTTCGAGCGACAACTTGAACGTCAATCCCGATCAGGTGCTCGCGCCCGGCGAATCGGGGGAGTCCGGCGAGCACGCCGAGGATCCGAACACCGATTACATCTCCCAACCGGCCAAGGTGATGCGCATTGGTTCGATGGTGAAGGTGTTGCTTGACGAGGCGCGCAGCGCCCCGCTCGACGAGGCCGGACGCGCTCGATTGCGTGAGATCTATCAGACGTCAGTGAATGAACTTTCGGGCGCCTTGTCGCCCGATCTCGGCAATGAACTCGGGCGCATGGTGATTCCCTTCAGTGCGGAAGTGCCCACGGAGTCAGAGCTTCGAATCGCTCAAGCCCAACTCGTCGGATGGCTCGAAGGGCTGTTTCACGGCATCCAGGCGTCGCTGTTTGCCCAGCAGGCGGCCGCCGCCGCGCAGCTCGAAAAGATGCGCGACCGTTCGCTGCCGCCCGGAGCCGCTGAGCCCCGCGCAGGAACATACCTCTGACGTCCGACAATGGCGAGCGGCGTCGGCTCGTACTATCCTGCGAATCCCACCCGTGTAGTTTGGGCGTGAGTAAGAGAAAGAGATCGGCCCATGGCTGAGGGCTTCGTCCACCTGCACAACCACACCGAGTACTCGATGCTCGATGGGGCGGCGCGTGTCGACGACATGGTGCAGGCCGCCAAGGCCGACGGCCAACGTGCGATCGGCATCACCGACCACGGCAATCTCTATGGCGTCATTGACTTCTACGAAGCGTGCCGTCGTCATGACGTCACGCCCATCATCGGGCTTGAGGCCTACATGGCGGCGAACTCGCGCTTTGATCGCCCGACTCGTCGCGGCAAGATCGACGACACCGGTGGCGACACCGAAGGTGGCCAGAAGCTCTACCACCACTTAACGCTGCTCGCGGTCTCGAACGAGGGGTATCGCAACTTGCGCGAGCTCTCCTCGCTCGCGTACTTGGAGGGCTACTACTACAAGCCCCGCCTCGACTGGGAGCTGCTCGAACGCTTCAACGGCGGCCTCGTCGCGACGTCGGGCTGTCTTGGCGGTGTCGTCTTGCAGGCACTCCTCCAAGACGATTACAAAAAGGCGCTGGAGCTCGCGGGACGTCTTCAGACGATCTTTGGCAAAGAGAACTTCTTCATCGAGCTCCAGGACCACGGTCTCGCGGCCCAGACGCGCACGAACCCGCAGCTCCTCCGTATCGCGGACGATCTCGCAGCGCCGCTGCTCGCGACGAACGATCTGCACTACGTGCGCCATAGTGACGCGGAGATGCACGACGCGCTGCTCTGCATCGGTACAGGCTCGCGCGTCGCCGACCCCGATCGTTTTCGCTTTGAGAGCGATCAGCACTACTTGAAGTCGGCCGCGGAGATGCGCTACCTCTTTCGCGAAGTGCCGACCGCGTGCGATAACACGCTCCTCATCGCCGAACGCGCGGACGTGACGATTCAGTTCGACAACGACGCATTGCCCGAGTTTCCCCTCCCTGATGAGTTCGTGTCGGCGACCCATATAGAAGGCGCAACGAAGTACTTGCGTGAGTTGACGTACCGTGGCGCGCGAGAACGATACGGCGAGACGTTGAGCGACGAAGTTCGAGAGCGTCTCGACTATGAGCTACGCGTCATTGGCGAGATGGGATTTCCTGATTACTTCCTCGTCGTGTGGGACCTGATCCGTCACGCCCGCGACCAGGGGATTCGAGTGGGACCCGGGCGCGGATCCGCGGCTGGGTGCTGTGTCGCATACTGCTTGCGGATTGTCGACATTGACCCGCTTCGCTACGGCTTGTTCTTTGAACGTTTCCTCAACCCCGGACGTCGTTCCATGCCCGATATCGACATGGACTTCGACGAGCGCTACCGCGGCGACATGATTCGCTACGCCGCCGAACGCTACGGCTCGGACCACGTGGCCCAGATTGTGACGTTTTCCACCATCAAGGCGAGGGCCGCCGTGCGTGATGCGGCTCGGGTGCTCGGCTACCCACCGCAGCTCGGCGACAAGATCGCCAAAGCCATGCCACCACTCGTCATGGGTCAAGACCTGCCGCTCGCTGCGTGCTTTACGTCGATGCCCGGCTACGAGAATCGCTATAGCGAAGCCGTCGAGCTGCGCGCGCTCTACAGCTCGGACAGCGAGGTCCAGCACGTCATCGACGTCGCGAAGGGCTTTGTCGACAAGCGTCGTCAAGACGGCATCCACGCCGCGGCGGTCGTCATCACGAAAGAACCCGTGCTCGAGTACGTGCCCGTTCAACGTAAATCGAGTCCGAACGGCTCGCTCGAGGGTGCTCCGATCGTGACTCAGTACGAGGCGACCGCCATCGAGAAGCTCGGTCTGTTGAAGATGGACTTTCTCGGACTGCGCAACCTCGCGATCATCGAGCGAGCGCTCGAGCACATTGAGCGTCGCCACGGGCTCAAAGTCGACATTGACAACGTGCCCCTCGACGACCCGAAGGTCTTCGAGATGCTGCGCCTCGGCAATTCGATTGGGCTCTTCCAGCTCGAAGGCGACAAGATGCGCCAATTGATGCGTCGCCTCGCTCCAACGAGCTTCGGCGATATTGCTGCCCTCAACGCGCTCTATCGACCGGGTCCGCTCAGTGAGAACGTTCATAACGACTACGCCGACCGCAAGAATCAGCGCCAACTCGTGACCCACGACCACGAGATCCTTGGCGAGGTCCTCTCCGAAACGTACGGACTGATGATCTACCAAGAAGACATCATGCGCGTGGCGACGACGGTGGCGGGCTTTTCAATGACCGAAGCCGACGATCTTCGCAAGGCCTGTTCGAAGAAGATTCGCGACATGATTCAAGCGCAGCGAATCAAGTTCGTCGATGGAACAGAACGCCAGGGTTACGGTCGCGCGCTCGGCGAGGCGATCTTCGACAAAATCGAGCCGTTCGCCGACTACGCGTTCAACAAGAGTCACGCCTACGGCTACGCCCTCGTTGGTTATCAGAACGCGTGGTTAAAGGCGAACTACCCAGTTGAGTACATGGCGGCGCTCCTCACGTCGTTCAAAGACGACAAAGACAAGGCTGCTGTCTATTTGAACGAAGCACGTCAGATGGGCATCACCATTGGCGTGCCCGACGTCAATCAGTCCTTCGCGGAGTACGCGCCGTCACTCGCGGCGGAGAACACGATTCTCTTCGGCATGGCGGCGGTGCGCAACGTGGGCGAAGCACTCGTCGAAAAGATCGTGGCGGAACGCGAAGCACACGGCACGTTCGAGAGTGTCTATGACTTCGTGCGTCGCGTCGATCCGGTGGTCCTCAATCGCCGCTCGATGGAGTCGCTCATCAAAGCTGGTGCGTTCGACTCCTTCGGCGTCCCTCGCCAGGGTTTCCTCATGAAGGTTGACGAGATCATTGACGTCACCCTCAGTCGTCGTAAGGACCTCTCGCTCGGGATCACCACGCTCTTTGCCGCCTTCGGCGGCGAGAGCGCCGAGGGTGACTGGGAGGGTACTGACATCGCCATTTCCGATATGGAGTTCGACCAGTCGGTCAAGCTCGATTTCGAACGAGAGATGCTCGGCACCTATATCTCCGATCATCCGCTCTACGACCTCATCGAAGCGCTCAGCACGAAAACGGACGGAGCGATCGTAGCGATTCGAGAACGAGCGGAAGAGCTTGCGCGCACTAACAAGCCCGCCGTCGTGGGCGGGATTCTCGCGGAAGTGCAACTTCGCCAGACCAAGGCCAACAAGACCTACGCGCGAGTGGTTTTGGAGGACCTCGGCGGGTCCCTCGAAATCAACTTCTCCGTGTCCGCATTCGAACGCTTTAGCGGCTTCCTCGCTAAAGACGCGATTGTTGTGATGAAGGTGCGCGTCTCTGACAATGACGACGAGCTTCGATTTAGTGCCGTTGACGTGGAGCGCTTTCACGCCAGTCGCGGACCAGGGGAACTGCGACTCCTGTTACGGCCTGAAGATCTGACGCAGCACTCTATTGCCATGCTGCGCGAGATTTTGACTCGTTATCCAGGTCCGTCACCCGTGGTCGTTGACACCGGTGATCAGGGAAAGATGTTTCGCCTGGGAGCTGACTACAACGTCAATATCCCCAGCGTGGTGGCGGATCTTCGCTCAGAATTTGGCCGAAACGTCATCAAGGCCTGACACTGGCGAGCGGCGTGCAGAACTCCCGTAGAATGGTGCTCTATGGCAATGACCGTCACGACAAAAGACACCACTGCCCTCAGTGACGCAGAGCTCGCCGAAATGGCTGACCTGTGCGTCGACCGGGAGCCTAACTTCGACATTGGGTTTCTTTCCAAGCAGCGAGAGGAGTGGGTGCTCGTTACCCACGTACGCGAAGGTAATAAGTTGCGCGGCTATTCCTTCTGCACGCTCGAGCGAATCGGTGGCACGCCCTCTCTATTAGTTGGCCTCTTGCTCATCGACCGCAATGCGAAGTCGGACCAGACTCTCAAGACGATCCTCCACGACCAGTTTCGCCGAGCACTGCTCGCCTTCCCTGATGAGGATGTGCTGTTGGGCGCGCGCTTGACGTCGCCCGACGGATATCGCGCCTTTACGGGACTCGACGACATCGTGCCTCGCCTCGGCTATCGCCCCACCGGCGAAGATCGCGCGTGGGGACGTCGACTTGCCAAGCGCTTCGGTTCGGAGAAGTCGATCGACGACAAGACCTTCGTCATGACAGTGTCACCCGGTCCCGTAGGCGGACTTGACTACATCGCCTCGAAGGGTCCTATCCCCGAGGGCGTGGACACGTTCTTCAAAGGTCTGAAGCCCGAAAAGGGAGAGCGACTCGTCGTGTTTGGCTGGGCCATGGCCGAATCACTCGCGACGGGCAAGCTTCCCCGCTAGTTCAGCCTCGGGGCAGCAGGCCCGTGCAGCTCTTGTAACAGTGCCCGTCAAGGGGCTGGGAGAGCGTTGTCAGTACGTACATTGGGCGAAAGCCGAGCGCCGTCGCGAGATCTTTTCCCGCGAGTGACGTGCGTCTCGTTGCTTCAATGGTGCGGATGGCGTGCTGGTCCTCACAGAGTAGCCAGACATCGTCACCGAACCAGCCGAATCGCACCCACGTGGATCCATCGTCAGGGCGTCGCAGGAGTTGGGGGCCGCGGTCGGCCGCGATGAGCGCCACGCTCGGACGCTCGCCACGGAATTCCCAGTAGGGCGCGCTCGGACCACGGAAGCCAAAGACGGGACCGTCGGCGGGACTCGCCAACTGCTCGAGCCACCCGCGCACTCGTCGCCCGCGGTAGGTGCCGAGCCGCCGCGGCAGATCGAGCAGCGTCACCGCTTCGGGCTGGGCCAGGTCGTCGCGTTCGATGTTCTCCGCGAGCTCGCCCTCGACGACGTCGAACGCGGCGAGGTCGGTCTCAATGTCAAGGGGCCACGGGATACGCCAGCGCACGATGGCCTGGCTTGCGAGGTCGATCACCGTCGTCGACTCGTTGGTGGAGCCGAGTACGAGACCGTAGACGGGCGCGCCCGCGCGAAGATCGACGGAATCGCGCTGGGGTGTTCGTGTGATCAGGCGCTTTGTCGCCCGAGCCGTCGGGTCTCTCGTTAGGAGGGCCACGCGAGACTCACTTTCAGGTCGCGATCGAGCTCATTGAGCGACGACACGGGCATGGCGCAGACCCCGCCTCGACAGACGTAGGCGAGTCCCTCGTCGCGATGCTCGAGCAAGGGGGAGCGGCCCGTGCCGGTAATAACAACAGTGCGCGGCATGGACATCGATCGTACGTGGTTTACAAGGTCACCTCGATCGCCGGGCACGACGACCTCGATTCCCTCGAGCGCGAAGCCGGCCGCCGAGACAAGATCGACGACCGCCCCCGGATGAGCAACGATGATCGAACCTGCGATCTCGACGAGGCGTTGGGCGATCGCGAGGTCGTTACCGTCGCCGACGCAGAGTGCGAGTCGTGCAAGCGCACGCGTCGTCACAGCGTGGGTGGACGGCGTCGCGCCGTCAAAGACGTCCTTTGGTCGAGTCGAGAGGTCGGTGACGAGGTCGCTTTGGCTGAAGAAGCCACGTCCTTCGTGAGGCGACGCGGCGCTCGGCAGCTCGCCGTCCCAATAGTGCTCGAGCAAGAAACGACTGACGCCTCGCGCCGACTCGAGCCATTCGTCATCGCCGAACACTTCAAAGGCATCGACCTGCGCATTCACGAGCCAGGCGAGATCTGAGGCCGTCGCGTGCGCCTGATGGTGTGTCGTACGCCACCAGGTGCCCTGCGCGAAGTGCGTCGCGCTAAGCGAGTGCAAGAGCTCGGTGCCGAGCACTTCAAAGTGCGAGTCGCCACTCTTGACGAACGCTGACGCCAGCATGGCGTTCCATTCGAGGATGATCTTCTCGTCGCGGCCAGGTTGTACGCGAGAGGAGCGGGCATGCGTCAAAGCATCGCTCGCCGGGCGAAGACGCTCGGGTGTCGTGAACGGGGCGTCCTCGATCAGTCGCGGGATGCTGCGCCCTTCAAACGAACCAAGCGTTTCGATTCGCCAGCGTTGCAGTGTGTCATCGAGGAGGTCGTCGAGCCCGCGATCGCTCAGCACCTCGGACACTTCTTCCATGATCCACGTGATGTGAGATCCCTCGACGCCTCCCGCGTCGGCATCGAGGGACGCCGCGTATCCGTCGTTCAGGCGCAACGCGCGCTCGACGAATCGCAGTGTGTCGAGGGCGACCTCACGCCACTCGGGCTGACCTGTCACGCGCGCCGCGTCGAAGTAGCACCGAGCAAGCAGTGCTTGGTCACTCAGCATCTTTTCGAAGTGCGGTACGTGCCACTCGCCGTCGACGCTGTAGCGAGCAAATCCGCCACCGAGGTGGTCGTAGAGACCGCGGCGTGACATTGCGTCAAGCGTTACGGCAACGGCATCTCGGGCGGCGGTGTCGTCGAACTCGAGGAGCGCCTCGACGAAGCTCGGTCGGGGAAATTTGGGCGCTCCGCCGAAACCACCGTCGGCGTCGACTTGCGCGAGCAGGTCGTCGCGGAGTCGGCGGCGAACCGCTGCAAGGTCGAGTGACTCGTGGAGCGGAGCTAGATGATCGACGAAGTGAACCTCTCGGTCGAGAGCGTGATGAAGCTCATCCGCTTGGCGTTCGATCGAATCGCGCTGGTTGACCCACGCGTCGGTGAGGGCGTCGAGCAGGCGACTAAAGCCGACCTGACCGCCTCGGTCGACGGGCGGGTAGTAGGTGCCCGCCATAAACGGACGCCCGTCGGGCACGAGGAATACCGACATCGGCCATCCGCCATGTCCGGAGACGAGCTGGGTCGCTGCCATGTACAGCGCATCAACGTCGGGCCGTTCCTCGCGGTCGACTTTGATCGGAACGAAGTGAGCGTTCAAACGCTCTGCGACGGCCTCGTCTTCGAAGGACTCATGGGCCATGACGTGGCACCAGTGGCACGCGGCGTAGCCAATTGAGAGAAAGATCGGCAGGTCGCGGCGGCGCGCTTCATCGAGCGTATCGTCGCTCCACGTGCGCCAGGCGACGGGATTGTCAACGTGATCGAGCAGATAGGCCGAGCCAAGTTCTGCGCGTACGTCTCGTAACAGTGGCATGAGTACCTCGAACGAACACTAGGCGGCGCAAGGAGCCCACCGTTCCGCCTCAGAGCGAAGCCCACTCGCTTGCGCGAATGGCGAGGACGACCTCGTTGGTCCATTCGCCCTTGACGAACTCGTTCTCGATGAAGTGCGCTTCGCGCCGCAGTCCCGTCCTTTCGAGCGAGCGTATTGACGCGGTGTTCCTCGCGTCGCATCGTCCGACCACTCGATGCAAGCCAAAACTGGAGAACGCGAGCTCGATAAGGGCGACGTAGATCTCGCTCGCGAATCCCTGGCCGTGGAAGTCCGGATGGAGCGATCCGCCGATTTCGCCCTGACGATGCGCGTTCTCTTTCCAGCGCAACATGAAATCACCGATGAGGCGCGACGTCTCACGAAGTTCGACGGCGACGCTCAGCACATTGTCGTCAGTGACCTCAACGTCATGTTCGAGTCGTCGGTCGAGAGCGACGAAGGCTTCATCTCGATCACGCGGCTCCGAGTAGAGATAGCGGTTGACCGATTCGTCAGCGAGAATGAGCGCCAAGTCGTCGAGGTCGTCACGCTCAAAGGGGCGAAGTGTAAGCCGCGGCGTCGTCACCGGTCGTGCGAGTTGGACCATGGATATGTTTTATCGCTTGACCCGATGCGTCATCGGTACTTCGCTCGCTACTGTGATGTGTTCACCTCGAGCACTGGAGAGACATGTCCGAACCGATTCGATGGGGCATCATTGGCACGGGCCTTATTGCCCACACCTTCGCGAGCGACCTCGCATTCACCGACGACGGTGTCGTTGCCGCAGTGGGCTCACGCTCGGCGTCCTCCGCCGAGACGTTCGGCGACGAGTTCGACGTCCCGCGCCGCTACGCCTCCTATGAGGCGCTTGTCCAAGACGACGGCATCGATGCGGTCTACGTCGCGACGCCTCACCCCATGCACTTCGCCAATGCGTCCCTCGCACTTGAGCAAGGCAAGCCCGTGCTTGTGGAGAAGGCCTTCACGATGAACGCTCAAGAAGCGCGCGACCTCGTGGCGCTGGCCCGCTCGAAGAATCTCTTTTTGATGGAGGCGATGTGGACGAGGTTCCTGCCTCACGTCGTCGCGCTGCGCGAGATCGTCGCGCGCGGCGACCTCGGCGAGATCGTGAACTTTGAAGCAGATCACGGCAAATGGTTCGCGCTCGATCCCGATTTCCGTCTGTTCGCCCCCGAGCTGGGCGGTGGCGCCGTTCTCGACCTCGGCGTTTATCCCATCTCGTTTGCCTCCATGTTGTTGGGGACCCCTGAACGGATCACGGCTCTCGTCGAGCCCGCCTTCACGGGCGTCGATGGACAGGTATCCATGGCCTTTGGCTATGCGGGGGGAGCCCAGTCGATCCTCAGCTGCACGTCGCTCGCTCGCACCGCCACGAGAGCTTGCGTGTCAGGCACCCGCGCTCGCGTTGAGATCGAGGGCGACTTCTACTCGCCAACGTCCTTCGCGGTCATCACGAAGGACGGCGAACGTGAACGCTTCACGTTTGAGACCAGCGGGCGTGGCCTTCACTACCAAGCCCAGGAAGTCGCCCGTTGCCTACGCGAGGGTCTTCTCGAAAGTGACGCCATGCCCCTCGACGAATCCATCTCGATCATGGAGACGATGGACGCGGTGCTGGCCTTCGGCTAACGCCACGTGCATTACTTCACGTGAACCTGATAAGTCGTGCACTCCACGGTTAGTTCTGTCACTGACGCCCGGCAATGACGGGAGAGGGACGCCTGCGTTGAGCTCGGGGTGCCACCTCGATCGTTCAGCGCGTGACGCGCGGCGCTGAGGGTCCACCCGAGGCTGTGGATTTCCTCGGTGCGCACTTTTTTATGCGCTCTCACGTGCTACGTTCTCCTGCGGACGTTGCTGTCACAGGACGTTCATGTTGTAATCACATATTTGGCATCGTTGGGGTGCCACTGAAGGGTTGGGGAAAAAATGAGATTGAAAAGTTGTAGGGCCCTCGCGGCTGTCGCTTTGGCGAGTTCATTCGTCGCCGTAGCGTTGCCGCTGGTGAATAATTCTGCGGGTGCAGCGACGCCAACGGTGTCGGCGAACACTTTCAAGCAGAACTTCGCGACAATGAAGTACCTGACAGGTGTTGCCAAAAAGGGTAAGGGCAAAATTGCTTTGATCCTTCCGGACACGACCTCGTCAGCTCGGTACGTTGACTTTGACGCGCCAATGATGAAGAAGTCCTTGACGATGGCTGGCCTGAAGACGAGCCAGTTCATCATCCAGAACGCCGACGGCAGTGACAACACGTTCTACACGGACGCTGTCGCAGACGTCGCCGCTGGTTCGAAGGTACTCATCATTGACCCAGAAGACTCAACGACCGGCGAAATTGTCGAATCGTATGCACTGTCACACGGTGTCAAGGTCATTGACTATGACCGCCTGACGCTCGGTGGCCAGCGTTCCTACTACGTCAGCTTCAACAACGTCACCGTTGGTACGCAGATTGGCCAAGGCCTGCTCTCGTGCATCTCGTCATGGGGCATCAAGAACCCGCACATCTATGTGATGTACGGCTCGCCCACGGACAACAACGCGACGCTGTTCGGCAAGGGTTACAACGCTGTCCTTTCGGCCGCGGGCTACGCCCCGGGTGAAGGTGGCGCGGGTAGCGCGAACACGACTGACGAGAGTGTCGGCACGTGGACGCCTTCTGTGGCTTTGACGGACTTCGAAGGCGCCGAAACGGCGAACTCGAGCATCAACGCCGTGATCACGCCGAACGACGAAAACGCCGGTCCGATCATCACGTACTTACAGTCGAAGGGTCTCAAGCCTGACACGATTCCGTTCACCGGCCAAGACGCAACGCCCGTTGGTTTCCAGAACATCATCTCTGGCTACCAGTGCGGCACCGTGTACAAGCCGATCTTCCAGGAAGCTCAGGCCGCTGCGGCGCTGGCGATCTACCTTCGCGCGGGCGTTACGCCGCCTAAGGGCCTCGTCAACTCCGTTACGACGGACCCAGATGCGACCGTGAACAAGTACAAGTCAGTGCCTTCCGTCCTCGAGACGTCTACGTGGGTCACCGCTTCAACGATCCAGTCGACGATCATCGCGCAGGGTTGGTTGAAGGCGTCCTCAATTTGCACGAGCTCGTCACCGACGGTGGCTGGCGCAACTGAGCCGACGTATGCTGCTGACTGCACTAAGTACGGCATTAGCTAAGAGTCAAAAGGGTTAATTATGACGTTCGCCCCCGAATCATCGCCAGCAGACACGCCCTCACACGGGCCGTCGAGCAACGTCGATTCGGGGGCGAACGCCGTCCCTAGCGACGCACTGTTGAGCTTGCGAGGGGTATCGAAATCTTTCGGTCCCGTGCAAGCCATTCAAGGCATCAATCTCGACATTCCAGCCGGCCAGGTCACTGCCGTTATCGGTGACAACGGTGCTGGAAAGTCGACCCTTATTAAAACGATCTCTGGGATATGGTCGCCTTCGAGTGGCCACATGTACTGGAACGGCAAAGAAGTCCATATTCACACTCCGCGCGACGCAACGGAGTTGGGTATCGCCACCGTCTACCAGGACCTCGCACTCTGCGACAATCTCGACATCGTCCAAAACCTCTATCTCGGCAACGAGCCCATGAAATTTGGGATGCTCGACGAGATCAAGATGGAACTTGCGACGGTGCAAACTCTGAAGGACCTCGCCGTCACGACGGTGAAGTCGGTGCGCCAAAAGGTTGGTTCGCTCTCAGGTGGCCAGCGCCAAGCCGTGGCCGTTGCCCGTGCCGTGACCCGTGAGTCAAAGCTCGTCATCATGGACGAACCAACGGCTGCACTCGGTGTGTCGCAGACGGCCCAAGTCATTGGGCTCATCAAGACGCTCGCTTCACGGGGCGTCGCCGTCATTGTCATCTCGCACAACTTGACCGATGTGTTCGAAGTCGCGGACCGCGTCGCGGTCATGTATCTCGGCACGCTCGTCTCGAGTGGACCCGTCAGTGACTACGACACCGGCAGTGCCGTAGAGCTCATTACGACCGGCGTCTCGTCCCGCGTACCTTCGCCGCTGGCGCCCGCTCAATAATCGAAAGGTTCTAACCCCGTGACCGCCTCTCTCAAGGACGATCCCACCGCTCACGTCGATGAGCCAGAGAGGCAGGGCGAATTTGGCGCCATGCTGAAGCGGCTGCGCACCGGCGACAGCGGACTCATTCCCGTGCTGCTTGGTCTTGCCGCGCTGGTGATCTACTTCTACGTCCGCGATTCGATATTCCTGCATCCAGAAAACCTCACCAACCTCTTCATTCAGTCGACGGTCTTCATCCTTCTTGGCATGGCAGAGATCTGGCTCTTGCTCCTCGGCGAGATCGACCTCTCCCTGGGTTTCGTACTGGCTATCGGGGGCGCACTTGCCGCGATCACGACCAGTGTCGGTTGGCATTGGCCCTGGTACCTCGGATTTGCCTTCTCACTGGCGGTGACGAGCGGGATCAGTTTTATAACTGGACTTCTCGTCGTGTATTTGAGGCTTCCTTCCTTCATCGTGACACTGGCCGGCCAAATCGGACTGAATGGTGTACTGCTCGCCATCATCGACAAGGAGAACTCCGGTGGCACGGTGCCGGACTCGAATCACGTTCTCTACAACCTGGTCTACGGTAATTTCACGCCCCTTTGGACGTGGATCTTTTTCATCGCCATGGTCGTTGTTGCGGGCGTGTTTATGCTGCGCGCGTACCAGAATCGTCGGGCGAGCGGGCTAGTTACTCGGTCTGTCTATTTCACCATTGCGAAGATTGCGGGCCTCGCCATTTCTGCAGTGGTCCTGGCGCTTATCTTCGATGCGGACCGCTCAACGTTCACTGTCATTCGCGGTATGCCGTTCGCTATTCCGATCGACATCGCGATGCTGCTCGCCGGCACCTTCATCCTCGCTCGGTCCAAGACCGGCCGCTACATCTACGCGATCGGCGGCAACAAGGAAGCCGCCCGCCGCGCTGGCATCAGCGTGAACAAGTATCGTCTCCTCGCATTCGTGTTCGCGGGCTTCACCGCCGGCGTGGCGGGACTGCTCTACACGTCGAACCTGGGTGGGATGTCCAACGCGGTGCCAGGCGGCATCTACGTCCTCTACGCCGTGGCGGCTGCCGTCATCGGCGGCACCAGCCTCTTCGGTGGTCGAGGCAAGATGATCCACGCAGTGATCGGCGGCATGGTCATTGCGGTCATCTATAACGGCATGGCGCTCATCAGTGTGAGCACTTCGGTTCAATACATCGTCATCGCCATCGTGCTCGTCGCAGCCGTCACCGTGGACTCCGTCGCTCGTCGTGGACAGGAAAATCAGTCGTAGCGCTTTAGCGCAGATACGCAAGTTCGGATCGGCGAATCTTGCCGTTGCCTGTGCGCGGAATCGCAACAACGTAGCGAATCTCCTTGGGCTTCGCCCACGGGCCGAGACGGTCGGACGCGATGGCTCGAATCTCATCATCGTGGTTGTCGCCATCGGCCACTACCAATGCGACGACGCGCTGGCCCCATTCCGGATCGTCCGCACCGGTGACGGCGACGTCAACGATGCCGTTGAGCGACGCGATGAGCACCTCGAGGTCCTCCGGCCAGAGCTTCTCTCCACCCGTGTTGATGACGTATCCGAGGCGCCCACGGACGCGCACGCGACCGTCGACGACGCTGCCGGCGTCACCCGTGGGGAACCAGTCGTCGCGTCCGTCGGGTCCGACGACGGTGGGGCGCTGCGCGTGGCGATACGAACGAAACAACGTCGGCGTGCGCACACAGAGCTCACCGTCGACAGCGACGAGCTCAACGCCGTCAAGGGCGTAGCCGTCGTAGACGACACCAGAACCGGTCTCGGTCATGCCCCACGTGGTAATGACGTTGTGGGGCAGCTCATGTGGGGGGCGAGCGCCGCCGAGTAACACCCGATAAAAGCCGCTGACGTCATGGCGAGCGAGTTGCGTGCGGACTAGTGACACGTGAGTCGCACCGAGGGACGCCGCGCGCTCTAGGTCACCATCGTCGGTCCAGAGAAGAGAAGCGTCACTGAGTATCGCGCGCAGCAGCACCGCCAGTCCGCCGATGTGGTTGGCCGGCAGGCACGGAAACCACACGGGAGCTGTGTCGGCACGGAGTGACGCTTGGGTGAGTGTGGCACTCGCGCGAAGGGCCGACCACGTGAGCTCGGCCGCCTTGGGAGTGCCGCTCGATCCTGAGGTGAGCATGACGAGCCCGATCTCATCGTCGACGTCGCGTCCATCTGACACACGGCGTCGCCCCGACTCGTTGAGGACGGCAGTCGCGCCGAGCAACTCGAGCTCTTCTTCCTTCCGTCGCAACGACAGTCGCTGATCGAGGACGCAGAACGCCTGCTCAGCTTCTGCGCAACGGCGAAGCGTCTCTTCGAACACGGGACCGAGCGGCAGATCAATTGCGAGCAGGCTTTGCACCACGCGAGCCTACGGCGAGCGGTCCACGTTGAGCGTGCTAGACGTTTGAGGTATGGCTTCCATTCGTCACGAGCGTCGCATCAACGCGCCCGCTGACGTGGTGTGGGATGTCATCGCACGCCCCGAATCGATTGTCGAGTGGTTCCCTGGCGTCATCGCAGCGTCGATGGAGGGTTCGATTCGCACGATCACCCTCGCCTCCGGCCTCGAGATGCCCGAGGAGATACTGACGATTGACCCCTCGCAGCGGCGGTTCGCGTATCGCATCACGGCGCCGCTCTATCGTTTTCACCTCGGCGTGATCGACGTCATCGAGCTCGAAGAGGACGACTCGCTCTGCGTGTATTCGACGACCGCCGAGCCCGACACGTTGGCGCTCATCATCGCCGGGGGCTCCATCGGAGCGCTCAACGAAATTCAGCGAATTGCTGAGGCGTGGGCGAAGGGGAAATAGTGGGCCGCAAGATTCTCTTCATTACGACCGACCAGCAGCGCTATGACACCCTGGGGGTAAACGGGGGACAGGTCGCGCGCACGCCGGTGCTCGACCAGGTCGCGCGCGAAGGCATCCGCTACGAGCGTTGCCAACCAACATCGGTCGTCTGCATGCCATCGCGAGCATCGATATTGACCGGGCAGTTCCCCTCGACGCACGGCGCCTGGATGAACGGCGTCGCACTCGCCATCGACGCACCCTCGGTCGCCGAAAGCTTGCACGACCTTGGCTACGCAACCGCACTCATTGGCAAAGCGCACTTCGAGCCGTTCATGGATCCTTTTGGCCGTTTCGCAGAGAACGCGCTCGCGAGCCTCGGTATCCCCACGGTCGAACAGCCCTGGTACGAAGGCCGCCGAGGCGTGCATCGAGGTTTTGATTATCTGGAATTTGCGACGCATGGTGTGATGGGTCCGCTGCACTACGCGAAGTGGATGCAGCGCGAACATCCTGAAGCGCTGACTGGTTTCTATCCCGTGGTGGACGGGGATCTCAACGTGAACGCCGCAGGCGGCGGCGACACGGGTGCGGTGCAGGTAAAATTCAACGATGTGCCGCGCGAGTGGTATCACACAGACTGGGTCGCTGACCGCACGATCGAATGGCTGAACAACCAGTCCGACGACACCAACTGGTTCTGCTGGATGAGCTTTCCCGACCCGCACCACCCCTGGGACCCACCGTCGTCCGAGCGTCATCGCGTCAACTGGCGAGACGTGGCACTCCCGGCGAACTATCCAGAGACCGCATCGTTGCGCGAGTCGCTGCTTGATCAGAAAGCTCGTCACTGGCGCCTCTGGTATGAGGGTGAAGTCGTGTCCAACTACGAAGCGCCAGCTAAATGGGTGCCCGCGACGATGACGGCCGATCAAGTGCGCGAGGTAAACGCGCTCAACGCTATTGAGGTGGAGCTCATCGACGAAGCGGTCGGTCGCGTGCTGGGACTGCTCGCCCAAAAGGGCTGGGATGACGACGTCGACGTTATTTTCACGACTGATCACGGCGAGCTCCAAGGCGACTTCGGACTGCTATTCAAGGGTCCTTATCACGTCGACGGACTGCTACGCCTTCCACTTATTTGGCGACCGGCACCCTCCCTCGGTGTCGATCCAGCCGTCGTGCACGCGCCCGTGAGCCTCGTGTCGCTCGCCGCAACGTTCCTCGAGGTCGCCGGTCAGGAGGCACCGCCATGGGTCGAGGGTGCAGCACTGCCGACGAGTGACGACGAGGCGAATGCCAAATCCTTTGACGCGACGTTTACCGAGTGGGACTCGGTGCTCTTTGGCGTGAGCGTGCACGTGCGCTCGGTTGTTACTGGTGACTATCTCTATAGCGAATACCGGGCGGGCACGATGCACGATGGCACTGAAGGCGAGTTGTACGACCTCGCTGATGATCCGCTGCAGCGGGTGAATCGTTTCGAGGATGCGGCGTTCGCTCACGTGCGATCGATGCTCGCAGAGCGTCTGAGGGATCACGAAACTCGTCCGGGCGATCGCGCGACGCCTGGTCAACTGGTCGCTCCGGTCTAGGAGAAAGGTAACGTGGTCGCCATGGCGACGACCGTTATTTCTGGCCCTCCGAACGATCCACTGGACGAGTTTCGCGCTCGGGCGCTCCCCGTCTGGGAACGGCGTGGCGACTATCAAGACATCATCTACGAGGTCGCCGACGGCATCGCACGTATCACGATCAATCGTCCCGAGGTGCGCAACGCCTTTCGCCCGCAGACGCTCTTCGAGCTCACTCGCGCGTTCGAAGCGGCGCGCGACGACCTGACGGTCGGGGTCATCGTCCTCACGGGTGCCGGATACGACGCCTTCTGCTCGGGCGGTGACCAGAGCATTCGCGGCGACGACGGGTACATGGGCGATGACGAGGTAGCGCGCCAGGGTGTGGGCCGGCTTAACGTGCTTGACCTGCAGGTCCAGATTCGTCGGCTCCCGAAGCCCGTCATTGCCCAGATCGCGGGTTACGCGATCGGTGGGGGACATATTCTGCACCTCGTGTGCGATCTCTCGATTGCGGCCGACAATGCCCGCTTCGGTCAGACCGGGCCGAAAGTCGGATCGTTCGACGGGGGTTACGGCTCGTCGCTCCTTGCGCGCAACATTGGCGTCAAGCGCGCGAAAGAAGTGTGGTTTCTCTGCCGTCAGTACGACGCAGCGACGGCACTCGAGTGGGGCCTTGTCAACACTGTGGTTGCGCTCGATGATCTCGAAACCGAGACCGTGGCGTGGTGCCGTCAGATCCTCACGCTCTCGCCGATGGCTCTTCGCATGTTGAAGGCCGGCTTCAACGCAGCTGAGGACGGTCTCGCGGGCGTACAACAGCTCGCTGGCGACGCCACCTTGCTGTTCTACATGTCCGAAGAGGCGCAAGAGGGTCGCAACGCCTACGTAGAGCATCGTAAGCCCGACTTCTCGAAATTTCCAAAGCGTCCATGACCGAACAGCCAGGTCAGTATCGGCGTTGGGTGCTCGCGGCGCGTCCTCGGACGCTCCCCGCGGCGGCCGTGCCGGTCACGATCGGCACACTGCTCGTGCGTCCCGCGAGCATTGATTGGCTGAACGCGATCCTCTGTCTCGTGATCGCTCTTTCGCTGCAGATCGCGACCAACTACGCGAACGACTACTCCGATGGGGTGCGTGGCACGGACGAAGTGCGTGTCGGACCGTTTCGTTTGACGGCTTCAAAGCTCGTCGCCGCGAAGAGCGTGCGAAACGCGGCGTACGCAGGTTTTGCAATTTCGTGCGCCTCGGGCCTCTGGCTTGCCGCGCGTACGTCGTGGTGGCTCGTCGCGATCGGAGCGACCGCAGTCCTCGCGGGGTGGTTCTACACCGGAGGTCCAAAGCCGTACGGGTATTACGGTTTTGGCGAACTGTTCGTCTTCGTCTACTTCGGACTCGTAGCAACGGTCGGCAGCGCCTACGTCCAGCACCTCAGCATTCCGACGCGCGCGTGGTGGCTCGGCGTCGCGGCGGGCTTCATGGCGTGCGCTCTCTTAGAAGCGAACAACCTGCGCGACGTTGACGGTGACCGCGCTGCGGGAAAGAAGACATTGGCAGCGCGCCTCGGTCGAGAGCGCAGCTCCTGGCTCTACGTCCTGTGCGTGCTCGGCGTCGCGTTCGGTGCGGTCATCGCGCGACAGGTCGTCGTCGCGGTTGTTGCCGTCCTCTTCTACTTGCCGGCCCTTCGATACGGGTTCTCCCATCGGCGCGGTCGTGAGCTCCTGCCGATGTTGAAGTACTCCTCGCGTGCGCAGCTCGGCCTTGGAGCCCTGCTCGCTGTTTTGCTCGCGAGCAATGCCTACTGGGGATAGAGGCCAAACAGCGCGCTGGCGCACGCGTCTGGTCGCTCGAGGTGCGCCGCGTGTCCCGCGCCGAGCACGACACTGATCGAGGCGTGGGGGATGTACTCACCAAGTCGCTCGGCCTCGGTGATGAACTTCGAGTCGTTCGCGCCTGCGACCACCGTCGTTGGCATCTTGACATCTGCGAGTCGAGACCCGAGCCAGTCCTGAGTACCGGTACCCGCGAAGCGCAGAGAGTTCGCGAGGCCTATTGGATAGGCGCTGCGCGCAGCTCGTTCGAACGGATCAGGCGGGAGCGATGCGAACAGCGGTTGGGCGAGCCATTCGTCGAGAAATACGTCGGTCCCGATGGATTCGATTCGCGTGGCGAGGATCTCGTCGCGCGTGACGCGCGCCGCTCGTTCGTGTTCATCGATGATGCCCGCCGTTGCGCTGAGGAGCACGAGTTCGTTGAGGCGCTCGGGGTGGCGAAGCGCCATGTGGAGCGCCACTCGACCACCGAGCGAATAGCCCGCGAGGATGAAGGGATCGCTCGGCAACGCGTCGGCGAGGAGGTCGGCCGTGTCGTCGAGTGATGCGGTGATGTTCGCATTTTCGCCGTGTCCGGGCAGGTCGATGGTTAGAACCTCGTACGCACCTGCCAGAATGGTACGGAACTGATGGCCCGTCGACTTCGTCTGGGTGAAACCGTGCAACCACACGAGGAGTGGGCCAGAGCCGTCATGTTGTACACCGAGGAGCGACATTGTCACGTAGCGTACCGAGCGCCAGCGAGGTGCAGGCCACTTTTGCGGCGACGCTCTTTGACGAGTGGATCGTGCGGGGCCTGCGCGATGTCGTCCTCGCCCCCGGCTCACGCTCGACGCCGCTGGCGATCGCCGCTGCGTCTCGACGCGAACTGCAGCTCCACGTTCGTCTCGACGAGCGCAGCGCGGGGTTCTTCGCACTCGGTCGGGCGCTCGTGACTTCGCGCCCTGTCGTCATGGTGACCACGAGCGGCACGGCCGCGGCCGAGTTGCACGCGTGTGTCGCCGAAGCTGACCTTGCCTTCGTGCCTCTGGTGGTGGTGACGGCCGACCGCCCGCCTGAGCTGCACGGCGTGGGTGCGCCGCAGACAATCGATCAAGCTCACCTCTACGGCACCATGGTCCGACGTTTTGACGACGTATACGATGTCTCGCTTGACGCGGCCACTCGCTGGCGCGGGGAGGCGGGAGGTTTATGGGATGCCGCCGTCGGCGACGTGACGTTGCCCGGTCCCGTGCACCTGAACATTGGTTTCGTTGAACCGCTGATCGCTGAGGCGTTCGACCTGCCCGTGCACGACGAGACGACCACGCAGTCGTCTCGTCGAGAAGACGGTGATGATCTGGCTGCACTCGAACTCACCGGCTTGTCGACACTCTGCGTGGTCGGTCGAGGAGCCACGCCAGACATGATCCGCGCAGGCACGGCCCTGGGATGGGTCGTCATCGGCGACGCGACGTCGCTCGACACACTGGCGCACTTTGACCCCTTGCTGCGTTCCGACGAATTTGCGCGTCGTGCTCGACCGGACGTTGTCATCCGACTCGGCGGTCTCCCTGCGTCAAAGGTGTTGGGCGAACGACTTCGCGAGTGGGGATCGCGCACGATCGCCCTCAGCGGCGCCGGCTTTGTCGCCGATCCCGATCGACTCGTGAGCGACATTTTCGCCGGTGTGCCGACGCTCGATATCGCGTCACTCCACGCGAACACGGACTACGGGCGGATGTGGCGCGATGCATCGGAGACGGTTGAACGGTGGCTCGAAGGCGTCGACACGCACGAGAGTGAGCTCAACGAGCCGCTGGTGGCGAGGACGGTCGTAGCGCTCAGCAATGACGCTGATGCGCCGCTCGTCGTCGGTTCGTCCATGCCGGTACGCGACGTCGAGTGGTGGGGACCCCCTCGCCGCACTCGCGTCTTCGCTAACCGAGGCGCGAACGGCATCGATGGGGTGGTGTCGACCGCATTGGGCGTTGCCGCTGGTGCTCGTGCGGTGGCGCTCGTTGGTGATCTAACGATGCTGCACGACGTGTCGGGGCTCGTTGACGGCCTGGGTACTGCGGGCGGCACGTGTGTGCTCGTCGTCGCAGACAATCGGGGCGGGGGGATCTTCTCCTTCTTGCCCCAAGCGTCATCGCTCGACCCAGATCGCTTCGAGCTGCTGTTCGGCACGCCGCGGCGACATGAACTGGACGTGGTCGCCGAAGCGTTCGGACACGTCGCCACCACGGTGTCAAGCGTGGGAGAGCTCCGTGACGCGATCGAGAAGGGACTTGCCGGTGAAGGGCTCCACGTCGTCGTCGCTCGAGTGCCTTCGCGCTCGGACAACGTCGAGATCCATGAGCGATGGAACGCCCAAGTGTGCGCGCTCATCGAGGCGGCGTCGTGATCTCAACGATTCCGGCTTCGCTGTTCGCCGCGATCCCGATTGCAATTGCGGCGGGCCTGGTGTCCTTCGTGTCGCCCTGCGTCTTGCCGCTTCTACCGGGCTACGTCGCCTTTCTGACGGGCGCGAGCGGACGCACCGAGGGCCAGTCGGGCAAGGGCCGCGCGCTCATTGGCTCCATTGCATTCATTCTCGGTTTTGCCATCGTGTTCATCAGCGTGGGTGCGCTGTTTGGCGACTTCGGCCAGCATCTGAAGGCTCACGAGCGGATGCTCGAGATCATCTTTGGCGTCGTAACGATCGGGCTGGGTCTCTTTTTCGCCGGCCTCTGGCCCTCGTCGTGGCTTAATCGCGAGCGTCGCATCCATTACGTGCCACGCGTCTCCGTGTTCGGGGCTGCCGCGCTCGGTTTCACCTTCGGGCTCGGATGGACTCCCTGTATCGGCCCGACCCTCGGAGTGATTCTCGGTTTGGAGAGCTCCTCAGTGGGCGCGACTGCGTTGCGAGGGTCGATCCTCGCGTTTTTCTACTGTGCCGGACTGGGCATTCCTTTCATCGTCGCGGCCCTCGCGACTGAATGGATGTCAACCGCGTCACGCTGGTTGCGCAAGCATGCGAAGGTCATAGGTCTCGTGGGCGGACTTCTTTTGGTCGGGATTGGCGTGTGCGAGATCACGGGATGGTGGCAGGCCTTTGTCCTGTGGCTTCAGATCCACGTCCCAGGGACCGCGTTGATGTAGCCCCGTAGACTTGAGCCATGAAACTGCACGAGGACTGGCTCTTTCGCGGTCTGATTCACCAGACGACGGACGAGGGCGTGTTCGAGCGCCTCAATGCGGGAAGCGTCACCGCCTACATCGGCTTTGACCCCACGGCCTCTTCACTGCACCTTGGACATTTGCTGCCGCTGTGCAATCTGCGTCGCCTTCAGCTGGGCGGCAACACGCCAATTGCCCTCGCGGGCGGTGGGACCGGGCTCATTGGCGATCCCAGTTTCAAAGACGCCGAGCGGCCACTACTCACTCTTGAGCAGCTCGACGAGAACTTGACGGGGATTCGTGAGCAGATGGGCCGCCTGCTCGATTTCTCCGAGGGCGCCGGCGCGTCGCGAGCGAAGCTGCTCAACAACGCCGACTGGCTCACGACGATCAGCCTCACCGACTTTCTGCGCGACGTGGGCAAGCACTTCACCGTCAATCAGATGATCGCGAAGGAAGCGGTGAAAAGCCGTCTCGATCGCGACGACGTGGGTATCTCCTTTACCGAGTTCTCCTACATGCTGCTGCAGGCGTACGACTTCTTGCGTTTGCACGTCGATCAGGACTGCACTCTGCAGCTCGGCGGATCTGACCAGTGGGGCAATATCACGGCGGGCTGTGAGCTTGTGCGAAAGGTCGCGGGCGGTGTTGCGAGCGGTCTCACATCCCCGCTGCTGCTGCGTTCCAACGGGCAAAAATTCGGCAAATCCGAAGGAGGCGAGCAGGTGTGGCTCGACGCAGCACGAACTTCGCCCTTCAAAATGCATCAGTTTTTGTTGAACAGCGAAGACGATCTCACGCCGTCGCTCCTTCGCTTTTTCACCTTCCTCGATCACGCGACGATCCTCGAGCTCGATGAATCTATCAAGAGCGCCCCGCAGGAGCGTCGCGCCCAACGAGCCCTCGCCAATGCGGTCGTGACGATGGTCCACGGACAGGACGCGGCCCTGAAGGCCGATCGTGCAGGGGAGGCCCTCTTCGCAGAGTCCATTGCGAGTCTCGACGAAGCGACGCTGCTCGAGGTTGTTGGAGATGCGCCCTCGTCAACGTGGTCGCGTGAAGCACTCGCGAGCGGCGTCGACCCCGCGGAGCTGCTCGTCGGCACCAAGCTCGCGTCGTCGAAGGCAGAAGCACGTCGTTTCCTCGACCAGGGCGGCGTCTATCTGAACAACGTTCGCGTCGAGCCAACAGCGACGGTGGGACTGAGCGACGCCCTGCACGGGCGCTACCTCGTCTTGCGGCGAGGACGCCGACAACTGCACCTCGTGGTTGCGTCGTGATCCGACTGCTCGTGGCGCTCCTCGCCGCCGGTCTGCTACTGAGCGCGTGTGGCTCCCAGTCCATGTCGGCCGCCATGAAGTCGTGGACTCGACAGGGCAGTACGTACAACTACGTCGCGACCAACAAAGCGCTCATCACTGACGCTACGCATTCCGCGAAGGCGCTACGCACCACGGGCGAGACGAACGACCAGCTCCACCTCGTGTGCGGAGTGTTGGACTACGACACGGACGCCGCGAACTCCTTCTTGCCAACGCCCGACAAAGTGGCGTCCACACTGCTGGACAAGGCGTACGGCAATCTGGGCGCGGGCGCGACGATCTGCTACACCGCGGGCACGAGTGCGAGCAAGCGCGCGCGAGCGCTCTCCTACCTCTCGAAGGGCGTCGGTCAGTTGAACGAGGCTTATGCGCGCATAAAGAGCGACACGTCGTCTGCCAGCTGAGTTCTTACTCGCTCGGTGGTCGAAGGTCGATTTCTAGACGCAAAATGCCGTCTTCGAGCGTCGCCGTCGCGTCGCCGAGCATGGCATAGTCCTGGAAGTCGATCTTTGCCGCCTCAATGAACCGCAAACGCTCGGGGCCTTCGACGGGAGGGAGCCCGCGGCGGCGCACGGCATCAGCTCGTTCGCGAAATCTAAGAATCATCTCGTTGGGGTCAAAGGCCTGGCTCACACTGGCCAGGCTAGGGGCTTTAACGAAGGGTGCAGTTGGTAGTATGGCTATTCAGCTCGGGTGATAGTGAGCTGTGGTCGCCGCCAGGTCTTGGCCCGCGGCCAGTAAGGAGTTGACGTGAAAAAGGGTCGCCACCGCCGATTTGTAGAAGCTCGGGAATTAAAGCGGTCGACAGGCCCGCGCGCAACAACCTGCGCGGAATGTGGTGCCGCTCCCGATGACGTGCACGCCGAGTGGTGTCTTGCCGAAGAGGACCGTTACGACGAGATTCTGGGTTCGCTGCCACGCACATCATTCAACGAGGAAGATCCCCTCGCCGCAGAAGGCTGATTAGGCCTTTTTGCGCAGCACCGGATGGGCTAGACGCGTCGCCGCTGGCTGCGTGGCACGCCCGTCCATGTAGGCGAGCAGTCGGTTATAGACACTCTGGCCAATCATCGCGATGAGTTCTTCCTGCATGGAGTCGACGACGCGGGTTTTGCCCACGAAGGCGGACGCTGACTCGGTGCACCACCAGTGGAACTCCGCACCGCCCGGACCCCAGTCTCGACGGTCCCACTGCGAGATGCGAGTGATGACGTGTCCATCGTCTTCGACCTCTTCGTCACGACGAAGCGGAAGCTGCCAGCAGACTTCGGGCTTCAAGGGGATGTAGCTCTCCTGGTTGTCGATGGCCATGACGTGCAGCGCACAGCCGGCCCCTCGAGGGAAGTCTGGTCGGTTGAGAAAGATGCACGCGTCTTTGACGATGCGCGTCGTGATCTCGCCGTTCTTCTTCACCCGCGTCGTACCCGTTTTACCCTTGGACTTGAACTGCCACTGGTCGTCGGTGAGCCGTTTCGCCGCTTTTTCCACCCGGCGCTGATCTTTCTCGTCCGTAAAGTGCGCCCCGTAGCTGCAGCAGCCCTGGACGAGCTCGGGCGAGGGTCCGGTGAGGACGCCTTGACAGCCGTTGCCGAAGATGCAGGTCCAGTTGCTCTCGAGGAAGGTTACGTCGAACATCCAGGTTCGTTCGTGCTTTAAGTCTTCGAAACTCACCCATTCGTGGGCGTCTTTGGGGATTGATGTCACGCTCAAAAGATACAGGTGCGCTGAGCACAGTTTGTGCCACGTTCGTCGGTACGCGCGAGGCGGGCCACCTCTAGACTTTCGCCATGACTTCGATCGACACCTTTGACGTCCTCACCATTACCGACGAAGCACGCAACGTGGTGCTCGATGCGCTGCAGAACGAGACGCCGAGCGAGACGTTGGCGCTGTGGGTAGAGGTCACCGGCACTCGTGGCACTGCCTACACCTATGACCTGTACTTCTCTGAATTGAACTTGGCGGCCGACGATGCCGCCATTGGCAAGGACGGCGATATCACGATCGTGGTGCCCAAGGCGAGCGTCGATCGCCTGCGCGGGAGCCGACTGGAGTTCGCCAACGAGGGCGGCGGCGGTCTCGTGCTCGTGAACCCGAACAGCCCGTCTGTCGCGGAGATCAATCCCGGTGTCCCGGCCGAGATCTTGGCACTCGGCGTCGATGGTCCCCTCGGCGCGATCGCGGTCATTGTCCTCGAGGATCAGGTCAACCCGTCAATCGCCCAGCACGGGGGACGAGCGGACCTCATCGCGATGGACGAGGAGAGCCACACGGCGTACATCAAGCTCTCGGGCGGCTGCCAGGGTTGCTCGATGAGTCGCTTGACGCTGTCTCAAGGCATCGAGACGATGTTGCGCGAGGCGATTCCGGAACTGGAAAAGGTCCTCGACGTCACCGACCACGCGTCGGGCGACAATCCCTTCTACACGGAATAAAAAGCCACCTCACGCTCGCAACCTAGAATTGAACGATGTTGCGCTTCCTCACAGCTGGTGAGAGTCACGGTCCTTCGCTGAGTGTCATCGTGGAGGGTCTCCCCGCGGGCCTCGCGATCAGTGATGAGGACATGTCCCAAGAACTTGCGCGGCGCCGTCTGGGCTTTGGCCGCGGACCGCGCATGCGTTTCGAGCGCGATGTCGTGCGCCTCATCGGCGGCGTGCGCCATGGGAGGACGCTCGGTTCGCCGGTCTCGGTGGAGATCCTGAACTCTGAATGGCCGAAGTGGGAGCAGGAGATGTCGGCGAACCCGGGGACGCCGTCGAAGAAATTGACGGCTCCGCGTCCTGGTCACGCGGATCTCGCGGGCATGCAGAAATACGGTTTTGACGATGCGCGCGATGTGCTCGAGCGCGCAAGCGCGCGAGAGACGGCCGCCCGCGTGGTGGCGGGGCATCTCGCCAAAGCGCTTCTTGCCACCATCGGCATCAACGTCGTGAGCCACGTGGTGCGCATTGGTTCGGTCGCGGCGCCCGTCGGCCTTCGTCCCGTGCCCGAAGACCTCGGGCGCGTTGATGACAGCGAAGTGCGCTGTTTCGACCCCGAGACCGAGGCTGCCATGATCACCGAGATCAAGGCCGCTGCCAAAGATGGCGACTCACTCGGGGGCATCGTCGAGGTGATTGCCTACGGCGTGCCGGTCGGCCTCGGCAGCTACGTGCATTGGGATCGCAAGCTCGACGGACTGCTCGCGGGAGCGCTCATGAGCATTCAGGCCGTGAAGGCCGTTGAGATCGGCGACGGCATGATCCAAGCGAGCCAGCGAGGAAGTGTGGCTCACGACGCCATTGCCCGAGATGACGCGTTCGAGCTCGGCGGCGGCTACGTTCGCCGCAGCGACCATGCAGGTGGCCTCGAAGGCGGCGTCTCTTCGGGCGCACCGGTCATTGCCAAGGTCGCAATGAAGCCGCTCGCCACCTTGAATCGTCCAGTCCTCGAGACAGTCGACATCGCCACGGGCGAGTCGACGATTTCATTTAAGGAGCGTACCGACGTCACCGCCGTACCCGCCTTGGGTGTGGTGAGCGAGTCGATGATGGCGATCGTGCTCGCCGGAGAGGCGCTGCGGAAGTTTGGCGGCGACTCGGTCGACGAGTTTGTGCGGAACTACGAGGGCTACGTCGCACACCTTGGCGCGATCGTCTCGGCCGCGCGACCGGACTGACGTGGCCCGACTGGTGCTCGTCGGACTGCCCGGCGCGGGGAAGACCACGCTGGCTGGCGTGCTCGCCCAGCATTGGGGCTGTGACGTCGTCGACACCGACGACGTACTTGCGACGAAGGTTGGCGAGCCCGCGGCCGATTACCTCCGTCAGCATGGCGAAGAAGAGTTCCGTCGACGAGAGCTCGACGCGCTGCGCACAGCTCTTCAAACCGACGCCGTGATTGCGACGGGCGCGGGGATTGTCACGACGGCACCCGCGCGCGCGCTAATTGCGAAAGAGACGGTCGTCTGGCTCGACTGTAATGACGCGACGCTCACCGTTCGCGTCGGTCCCGGGGAGCGACCGCTGCTGGGCGAAGACCACGCGGGTGCGCTCGCACGACTTCGCAGCGAACGCGAATCGTGGTACGAGAGCGTGGCGCGAGTCCGCATTGATGCGTCGGGCACTCCCGATGAGGTCGCGAGTCGCATCCTCCACGCTCTCGGGAGCGTCGCGCCGTGAAGATCGGTGTCGAACTCGGTGAGCGCCGATACGACGTGATCGTGCGCGAAGGCGCGCGCGACGACTTGAAGGCGCTCCTCAACGAACGAGCTCCAAGAGCGCGAAATGTCGCGATCGTCACCTCGGCGTCGCTCGAGACAGCTCTGTGGTTCGATGTCGAGAGCGGGCGCGAACAGTTCACCCTCCTCGTGCCAGAGGGCGAGGCGGCAAAGACGATGCCGGTGCTCGAGACGCTCCTCGAGGAGCTCGCCGATCGGCGTCTTTCGAGAGATGACGTGATTGTGGCGGTCGGCGGGGGAGCGATCACCGATCTCGCTGGATTTGCTGCGGCCACGTACTTGCGCGGCGTGTCCCTGGTCCAGATCCCAACATCGCTCGTCGGCCAAGTCGACGCCGCGATCGGCGGAAAGACAGGAGTGAACCTGAGCGCGGGCAAGAATTTGGTCGGCGCCTTCTACCAACCGCTCGGTGTGCTGTGCGACACGAGCGTGCTCTCGACGCTGCCTGAGCGCGACCGCCTCAGCGGCCTCGGCGAAGTCGCGAAGTGCTGGCTGCTCGAACGTCGGAGCGTCGAGGACGTGCGAACCACACCGCTCAGTTCACTGATCGAGATGTCGGTCGCGCTGAAGGCGCGAATCGTGAGCGGGGACGAACGCGAAGGCGCGGCTCGCGTCCTGCTCAACTATGGCCACACCCTCGCGCACGCGCTCGAGAAGATTGCATTGCAACGCAGTTCAGACGAGCTTCGTCACGGTGAGGCGGTCGCGGTGGGGCTCGCCTTCGCGGCGCGACTGGCTCGAGCGCTCGAGCGTGTGGGCGACGACGAGGTCGCGTACCACGATGAGGTTCTCGACGAACTCGGATTGCGTGGGAACCTGCCCGAAGGGTATGCGGTCGACGATCTCGTCGAGGCGATGACCTTCGATAAGAAGGCCCGTCACGACCTAAGTTTCGTGCTGGCGGGTCCGGGCGGTTACGAGCTTGTTTCGGGTGTCGATACGTCGCTCGTGACCACGGTGCTGCGGCAATTCAAAGGGGAGCAATGAGCGGACAGATTCTCTTGGTGTCGGGACCGAATCTCGATCTGCTGGGCACGCGGAGTCCCGACATCTACGGAACGGCGACCCTGGAAGAGCACGTGCAACGTTTTCGCGAGGCGGCGAGCGAGGCCGGATACGCGGTGAGCGACGTCCAGTCCAACTTTGAAGGCGACCTCATTGAGGCGATTCACGCGGCGCGCGAGAGCGCGGTCGCGATCGTCGTGAACCTCGGCGCCCTCACGCACTCGTCGTGGGCGCTCTGTGATGCGCTGGCCATCTTTGAAGGCGTGAAGATCGAAGTGCATCTCTCCAATCCGGCAGCTCGGGAGCCTTTTCGCCACGTCAGCACGATCGCAGGAGTGGTAAACGGCACGATTGCGGGATTCGGCGGACTTGGCTACGACCTTGCGCTGGTCGCGGTTCGACGCCTTCTTGAAGGGTAGATCGAACCCCTCTCGCCATTACATAGAATTGACTCCGCACCAATCGCGAAAGGCATAAGGGCCCATGGCCGCAATCTCCACCTCAGACTTGAGAAATGGCATCACCCTGAAGATCGATGAGGGTCTCTTCACGGTGATCGAGTTTCAACACGTAAAGCCCGGTAAGGGTGGAGCGTTCGTGCGCACGAAGCTGCGCAATGCTCGCACCGGCGCCGTAATCGAGCGCACCTACCGGTCCGACGAGCGCCTCGAGCAGGCGATCATCGACAAGCGCGACACCCAGTACCTCTACCGCGACGGCGACGACTACATCTTCATGGACCAGACGAACTTCGATCAGGTCCCGGTCTCCGCGAAGAACCTGGGGGAGGCCACGAACTTCCTCAAGGAAACCGGCAAGGCAATGCTCATCTCGTTTGATGATGAGATCATCGGAGTAGAACTACCCGCGTCAGTCGAGCTCACGATCGCTGACACGGAACCCGGCGTACAGGGCGATCGGGTGTCGGGCGCGCGCAAGCCCGCCACGCTCGAAACCGGCTTCGTCGTACAGGTGCCGTTGTTTGTCGGTCCCGGTGAGGCGATCAAAGTGGACACGCGCACCGGCGAGTACATGACCCGAGCGTGAGCGAGCTCGGACGTAGCCGCCATCAGGCGCGCGAGCGGGCGCTCGAGATTTTCTACGAATCGACGATCAAGGAACGCCCCACCGCCGTCATCGTCAACGAACTCAACGTTCGTCCCGACAACTACGTCATCGCGCTCTTGACGTCGGCTGAAATGAATCAGCAGAGGGCCAACGAGCTCCTGAGCGAGTTCTCGATTGACTGGCCGCTCGAACGTATTGCGCTTATTGATCGCTTGATCATGACGCTCGCGATTGGCGAGATGCTGATGGAAAATGCACCACCAGTCGCTGTTATTCTGGATGAAGCCGTTGAGATGGCGAAGGTGTTTTCCACTGACGGATCTTCTTCGTACGTCAACGGCGTGTTGTCCTCGGTCGCCCAAAGGGTTCTCGGGTAGCAAGGAGGAGCGCGAATGCCAGGTATGGGACGGAACGACGTGTCCGTGACGAATACCTTGGTGGTTTCGCTCTTCCGCCACCACCTTTACGTCAGCTCCGTCTACTGGATCATCGGGATCGGCCTGGTGCTGCTGCTCGGTGCCACGCTGCTGCGCCGGCTCAACCGGTTCAACCTCTCCGGCGAAGGTCTAAGCGAACCGCGCAGCCGGACCTATTTGCGTATCGCCTTTGGGTGTATCTGGGTCTTCGATGGAATATTGCAGTTCCAGCCGGGCATGCCGCTCGGACTCGCCAATGGGGTAGTCCAGCCGACCGTCGCGGGTGCGCCGAGTTGGCTGCAACCCCTACAGATCCACGCTATCCACCTCTGGAATGCCCACCCCATTTCACTGGCAACGGGCACCGCATGGATTCAGGTTGGCATCGGACTCGCCCTCATCGTGTCCAACGCGGGCGTGGGACGACTCGCCGCGGTCGTCGCGACTGGTTGGGGAGCGTTGATCTGGCTCGTCGGAAATGGTGCGGGCGGGGCGTTCGCGCACGGATCGTCCATTCTCTTTGGCTGGCCCGGGGCGACGCTCTTCTACTGTCTCGCGGGCGTCTGGATTGCCGTGTCGCCGCACTATTTCGCGAAGTACTTCTCTGTTTTCGTCTTGCGATTCCTCTCCGTGATTCTCGCCATCGCCGTTGTCCTCCAGGCTTTGCCCTCAGGCGGCTTCTGGCATGGCGGCAACGCGAACGCCATGACCACCATGACGCGCACCATGACCGGAACCTCTCAACCCCACTTTTTGTCATGGATCGTGCTGCACGTCGGCACGCTCGCGGGCAATCTCGGCGGGGGATTCAACGTCATCGTCATCCTCTGGCTGGCAGTATGCGCGCTCGGTCTCTGGCGCGCGAGCACCCATCAAATCAACTGGCCGGTCACCGTACTCGTGGTGGGCTGCGTCTTCTTCTGGATCACTGGCGAGGACGTCGCAATCTTCGGCGGACTCGGAACGGACATCAACTCGCTGATTCCCCTCGCTGTCCTCGCCTGGTGCGCGCGGCCCCTTTTGCGCGTCGCACCGCCATTGCCTCGCCGTCTTCCAGAGGAGTTCCGCTCGAGCTCGGGCGCCGTCGTTGCTGCCTTTGCGGCGGGCATGATCGCATTCTCGGTCGTGTCGATGGGGGTGGCGTCCGTCTCGGCAGCCGAGCCCACGTTGTTCGTTGCCCAGAATGGTCCTGCAGCTCCGGGCTACAACTCAAAGGCGCCCGCCTTTACGCTCACCGACCAGTTCGGAAAGCCCTTCACTCTCGATTCACAGAAGGGCTACTACACCCTGCTCACGTTCCTCGACCCCGTGTGTTACACGGACTGTCCGTTGCTCGCCGCTCAGCTGAAGCAGGTTCGTTCGGAACTCCCTGCGGACGCCAAGATTGACATCGTCGCCGTCGCCGCCAATCCGCTCCACCAGACACTCGCGAACGTGCGGCACTTCATCAAGATTCACTACCTGAGCGACGTGAAGAACTTCTACTTCGTCACTGGCCCCAAAGCGAAGACGAGCCCCGTCTGGCACTCGTACGGTATTAGCGTGACGAACGAACCAGGCGAGATCATGAG
>DASXEU010000028.1:0-3041 GCA_036489935.1 Acidimicrobiales bacterium | reverse complement strand
GCACGTGCTCGTCGTCGCCGTACGCGAGGGCGGCCGCCGCCTGGACTGGACCCGGCACCATAAAGCCCGCATGCTGACGCACCAAGCGCAAGTACGGAACGAGCTCTTCGTCACCGGCGTAGAAGCCCGCGCGAAAACCCGCGAGGTTGGAGCGCTTGGAGATCGAATGGACGGCGAGCACGCCGCTCGAGCCATGCTCGAGGATCGAACGAGCGGGCGTTGCCCAGGTGAACTCCGCGTAGCACTCGTCACTCGCAATGAGCACGTCGTGCGATCTCCCCCACTCCGCGATGGCACCGAGATCTTCAAGCGCCCCCGTCGGGTTGCCCGGTGAATTTGCCCACAGCACGAGTGCGCGAGCGATCTCGTTCTCACTGATGGCATCCAGATCGAGTCGTCCGTCCACCATGGGCACGGCGACCGGGCGAAGTCCCGCGAGCGTCGCGCCCATCGCGTAGGTCGGGTAGCTGATAGCCGGGTACAGCACGGTGTCGCGCTCGGGCGTACGCAGGTGGAGATATTGCGCGAGCGAAGCTACGAACTCTTTGGTGCCGACGCACGCGGCGACATCAGTGCCCGCGAGTTCGAGGCCGAATCGTCGGTTCATCCAGCCGGCTGCCGCGTCGCGAAAGTCCGCCGTGCCCGCCGAGGGCGGATACCCTCTCGCGCCCACGCCCCGCGCGAGCTCCTCGATCACAAAGTGCGGTGGCGGATCGATGGGCGTGCCGATCGAGCAGTCGATCGCGCCGCCCTCGAAGACGCTGGCCGCCTTCTTCAGACCGTCGAGTCGCTCGTACGGGTAGGACGGGGGCGAAAAGCTCACGCCGGCACCCGCCACTCGCTGAAGCGCGCGGCGCCGACCGAGTCGAGCACCACGTGAATCAAGACACCCTCGTCACTCACTGACGTGTCGAGGACGTCGCCTTCGCGGTGCGCGGCGGCGAGCAAGTCACCACGGTCGAGCGGCAGCTGGAGCGTGACCACGCGGTCGTGCGAGCGCAGACGTTCGCCGACTGCCGTGACGAGCTCGTCCAGATTCTCACCCGTGACGGCCGAGACCCACACACTTCCCTCGTAGAGCTTGGCGAGATCCTTTGCCCGAGAACCGGGCACATCAGCCTTGTTGAAGACCAGCAGCTCGGGCACGTGCGCGGCATCGATCTCGGTCAGCACATCGCGCACGGCGGCGATCTGCTCTTCGGCGCGGTCGCTCGCACCGTCGACGACGTGCACCAGCAGGTCGGCCAACTGGACCGACTTCAGCGTGCTCATGAAGGCTTCGACCAGTTCGTGTGGCAGGTTCGAAATGAAGCCAACGGTGTCGGTGAAGAGCACGGTCTCGCCGCCGGGCAGCTGGCGTTGACGCGTGCGGGGATCGAGCGTTACGAACAGTCGGTCTTCAACGGGGACACCCGCGTTCGTGATGGCGTTCAGGAGCGACGACTTGCCCGCGTTGGTGTAGCCCACCAGCGTGACCTCGCGGTGACGCCCTCGATCACGTCCCTGCCGTTGGACCTGGCGAGTCCGGTCGATCTCTTTCAGCTCCCCACGGATTCGGTGAATGCGATTGACGAGGCGGCGCCGGTCGACTTCCAGCTGGGTTTCACCGGGACCACGTGTCCCGATACCACCGGCCTGCTGTGACAGGGATCCTCCTGCTCGACGCAGCCGAGGCAAGCGGTACTGGAGCAACGCGAGCTCCACCTGGGCCTTGCCTTCGGGGGTGCGCGCGTTCTGCGCGAAGATGTCGAGGATGACGGCGGTCCGGTCGATCGCCGTGCGACCGAGCAGCTTCTCAAGATTTCGTTGTTGAGCGGGTGTCAAATTGTCCTCAAAGACGACGGTGTCCGCGTCAACGGCGAGACAGACGTCCGCGAGCTCCTTGACTTTCCCCGAGCCAATGAACGTCGCGGGATCGGGCTTCTCGCGGCGCTGGACGATACGGGCAACGACGTCAGCACCCGCCGTGTCGACGAGGAGCGCCAACTCCTCTAGCTGATGCTCGAGTTCTTCTTCATTGACGCCCGGCAACAGGACGCCCACGAGGACGATCTTCTCTCGAAACGTCCGATCGATGAGGGTATCGGGAATGTAGGTCAAGCCCCGAGCCACTCCACATCCGCGATGAACTGCAGTGGTCCCGTCAGAGTTGCCTGCTCACCGTCGAACTGCACCTCAAGGGTGCCGCCGGGATTCTCCACGGTGACGTGGTCGTGCGCCAGCCCGTCACGACGGACAATCGCGGCGACGGCACACGAACCCGTCCCGCAGGCCTCGGTCCAGCCGACGCCACGCTCGATCACCCGAAGGCTCACGTGCCCGTCGGCGAGCACTGAAATGAACTCGACGTTGGCGCCGCCCAGTTGCGCCGCGAGCTTCTCTGCAAGCTCTTCGCGCGCCACATCGCTCATTGCAGCGTCATCGCGCACGACGACGTGAGGGTTGCCCACGTAGGCGACGCCCCACGCTCCATCCAGTTCGTCCCCGAGCGTGACCGCGCCCATGGCAACGCTCCCTCGTCCCGAGTATTCGTTCGCCATCTCAAGCCGGACGGTCCGTCGCCCCGCCATGGTGTCGACCACGAGCTCGTTCCACGAAGCGCGCGTTGCGCGACGGAGCGCGCCCGCGAAACAGCGCACACCGTTGCCCGACATCTCTGCGACCGAGCCGTCCGCATTGAAGAGGGTCATCGACACCGGATCGCCGTGGCGAGCGAGCATCAGCCCGTCGGCTCCGACGCCATTCGTTCGATGGCATGCGGCAACCGCGCGTTCCGAGGTCCAGAACGCTGCGCCGTCAGCGCTCACGTCGACGAGAAAGTCATTTCCCGCCCCGTGCCACTTTTGCAGTGATCGCAAGGTCACGTCTTCAGTCTCGCACGAAGCGCTCAACGTCATTCAGCACCTCGCTCATCCGCGATTTTGCGACGTCCGGATCGCTCGTCCATTCGACACGGGGGTCGCGACGAAACCAGGAACGCTGGCGGCGAGCGAGACGTCGGCTTTGGGTGATGGCGTCGGTCACGCACGCCTCGAGCGCGG
>DASXEU010000026.1:0-12139 GCA_036489935.1 Acidimicrobiales bacterium | reverse complement strand
TTTTCAAAGTGCAACGTGGCAGATAACGGCTGATAGGTTAACTTTCATCGGATTTACAAAGGGGTCGCCGCTGGTGTCAAGCAAATTGACGCAGACGATAAATAGCTTTTTCGGCGCTCGCGATGAATTCACGATCAAGGCCAGTCGCGAGAATTTTCCCGTGGCGTCACGTCTTTTGCCTCGTGGGGTTCGCTCTCAGCTCATGGCCATCTACGGCTTCGCGCGCCTCACCGATGACATTGGCGACGAGGCAGACGGAGACCGCCTGGCGCTGCTTGATTGGCTCGACGATGAGTTGACGCTCGCGAGCGAAGGTCGACCCATTCATCCCGTCTTTCAGCGACTGACTCCCGTGTTGCTCGACCTCAACGTGGGTCTCGAACCGTTTCGCAATCTCATCGAAGCCAATCGCGTCGATCAACGTGTGACTCGCTACGAATCCTTCGACGACCTTGTCGGCTACTGCATGCTGTCGGCGGCTCCCGTTGGTCGACTCGTCCTCGCGGTCTTCCGGGTTGCGACGCCGGAGCGAATCGAGTGGTCTGACCAAGTGTGCATCGCGCTCCAACTTGTCGAGCATCTTCAAGACATCGGTGAAGACGCGAGAGACGGGCGCATCTACATGCCACTCGACGACTTGCGCGAGTTCAACGTGGCTGAAAACGATCTTCTCGCAACGTCGACGAATGTGTCACTGCGCGCGGTGGTAGCAAAAGAGACGAAACGAACGCGGGAGCTGCTTGTGTCAGGAGCCCCACTTGCTTCGTCGCTGCCGTTTCGCGCGAGACTCGCTGTTGCGGGCTTCGTCGGCGGGGGGCTCGCCGCGGCGGACGCGATAGAACGGGCCGACTTTGACGTGCTGGGCGTCGAGTGCCGCACGGGCGCCCGCGACGTCCTCTCGCACACGGCCCGCGGTATGACGAGTGCCAGTCTTCATCGGAGAGCCGCGTGAACTTAGAAGCCGCCTACGAATGGTGCGAAGGCGTGACGCGTCGCGAAGCGAAGAACTTTGCCTACGGCATTCGCTTGCTGCACAAGCCCGAGCGTCAGGCGCTGTCTGCCGTGTACGCGCTAGCGCGACGCATCGATGACATCGGTGACGGAACCGATTCACCCGACGAGAAGCTCGCCGGACTGCGGCTCGTGCGAAAAGAGATCGAATCAATCGATCCAAAGACGAACGATCCAGTGCTGTTCGCGCTCGCCGACGCCCAGGCTCGATATCACCTGCCGATGGAATGCTTCGGTGAGATCATTGACGGTTGCGAGATGGACGTGCACGGCACGAACTACGACACGATCGACGACCTCGTCAAATACTGTCGCAACGTCGCTGGCTCAGTCGGACGCCTTTCGCTCGCCATCTTCGGCACCGATCGACCAAGTGAAGCATCACCCCTCGCGGATTCACTCGGTGTCGCGCTGCAGTTGACCAACATCCTTCGCGACGTGGTCGAAGACCGGTCGTTCGGTCGCGTCTATCTCCCACGCGAGGACGCGGAACGGGTGAGCTGCGCGCCGGACCTATCGGGGCCGCCGAGCGAGGTCGCGCGCCTCGTCGCCTTTGAGTGCGGACGAGCCGAGCAATGGTTTACAGAAGGCCTCCAGCTGCTGCCTCTCCTGAATGGCCGTGGGCGCGCCTGCGTCGCTGCCATGTCGGGCATCTATCGACGCCTCCTCGTTCGTATCGAACACAACCCACTCGCCGTCACCCAAGGGCGCGTCTCACTTCCGGCGTACGAGAAAATCTCGGTAGCCCTTCAGAGCCTCGCGGCAGCTCGCGCATGAATACGCCGCGCGTCGGCGTTGTCGGTGGAGGACTCGCGGGCATCTCCGCTGCACTGACACTCGCTGACGCGGGCGCACAGGTGACCCTCTTTGAACGACGACCGCACCTCGGGGGGCTCACCTCGTCGATCGAGCGTGACGGTCTCTCCTTTGACAACGGCCAACATGTCTTCCTCGGCTGCTGCTCGTCCTATCGCGCGTTCATCGAGCGCATTGGTGCGAGCGGACAGGTCTACCTACAGCCGAGGCTCGACGTGCCCGTGCTCTCGCCCGACGGCGTTCGCAGTTCGATTCGGCGCACGAAACTCCCTGCGCCGCTGCATCTCGCTCTCTCGCTCATGCGCTATCGCTTTCTCTCGCTGCGCGAGCGACTGGGTCTTCTTCGCGCAGTCATCGCGCTCCAGCGACTCGACCTCAACGATCCGGCACTCGATACGGAGACCTTTGGCGCGTGGCTCTCCCGGCACGGGCAGTCACCGCGCGCGATCGAACGCTTGTGGAACCTGATCATTCAGCCAACCGTGAATGTTCCTGCGAGCGAAGCGTCCCTCGCGCTCGCGGCACAAGTGTTTCGCATTGGATTTCTGGAACGCGCTGATGGGGCCGACATGGGCTGGTCCACGGTCCCGCTCTCGCGATTGCACGGCGAATATACACAAAACGCGCTTTTGAAGAGCGGCGTCACGGTGCTCACGAACACGTCCGTTACCTCGATCACCCGCACCTCGAGCGGCACGTTCAACGTGATCGCAACTGAGGATCCATTCATTTTTGACGCACTGATCGTGGCAACGGCCCCTAGGGTGGCGGCGACACTAGGGGCATTGCCTGGCGATGAAGATCTCGCCACGAGGTTGGGCACGTCACCGATTGTTAACATTCACTTCGTTCTTGATCGAAAGGTAACCGATCTTCCGATGGCCGCGTGCATTGACTCACCTATCGAATTCTTCTTCGACCGGAGCGACGCGTCGGGCGTGACCTCAGGTCAGTGCCTCGTCGTGTCCCTCTCCGCCGCCGACAAGTATGCGGCGGTCGGTTCGAGCGAACTGGTGCCGATGTTCTTTGAAGCGCTGGGTGACCTCTTTCCCGCCGCGCGCGACGCTGTCGTCACGACGTCGGTCGTCACTCGCGAACACGCCGCTACCTTTCGTGGGGCGCCGGGCATTGAGTCGATGCGACCCGTGAGCGCGACCTCGACACCAGGCCTCTTCCTCGCGGGCGCCTGGTGTCGCACCGGCTGGCCAGCGACGATGGAAGGTGCCGTGCGCAGTGGTAATGATGCCGCCCATCAAGCCCTGAGTCTTTTTACAGACTCTACGAACACCGACCCGCGCAATCGCGAGAGGGTCAGAACGTGACCTTGGCCAATTCTCTGTCAAAGCACGAGAACGAAATGAACGCGCTCGAAATCTTGGCCCGTGCCAAAACATTGGTCGGCCCCGCTCTTGAGGAGGCGACCGAGCGCCTGAGTCCAGAACTCCGCCCGCTCGTGACGTACCACCTGTCCGCCGGAGGGAAGTTCGTCCGCGCGAGCTTGGCGCTCTTGTCGGCAAGCGCCGGTGGTGCCGACGAGCGCGTCGGACTCGTCGGAGCACTCGCGATTGAGTTCATCCACAACTTCTCTCTCATCCACGACGACATCATCGACGGTGACATCGAGCGACGCCACGAACCGACGGTCTGGGCGAAATACGGCGTCGGACCCGCGATCATCGCGGGTGACGCGCTCTCAACCCTCGCGTTCCAAGTCCTGCTCGACGAGACAACCCCCGAGCGAGTTCGCGCGGCCTCACGTCTCGCGGCAGCGACCCAAGCAATGATCGTCGGCCAAGCCGAGGACATCGCGTCAGAGCGCCAACTGTCACTGTCCGTCGAAGAGTGCCTGCGCATGGAGGCCGGTAAGACTGGCGCGCTGCTCTCGTGCGCGGCGTCCATCGGGGCGATCCTCGCAGGTGCCGGCGACGAGACGATCGCTGCGCTTTCGGACTACGGCGATCACCTGGGCCAAGCCTTCCAAGCCATTGACGACATGCTCGGCGTGTGGGGCGAACCGAGCGTCACGGGCAAGCCGGTCGGCAATGACCTTCGACTGCGCAAGAAGACCTTGCCCATCTGCATCGCGAACTCGAAGGGCTTCGACGTGTTCGCAGAAACCACGTCGTCGCTCGAGGACGAGCTCAGCGACGCAGAAGTCCTCGCCGCAATGACGCTGCTTGACGAGTGCGGTGCGCGATACGAAACGGGAGAGCTCGCAGAGACGGAGCTCGCTGCCGCACTCGCCGCGCTCGAACGAGCGCCTATGGATGACCTCGCACGCGCCGAGCTCGGCGTCCTTGCTCGTTACGTCATCGAGCGAGATCAGTGAGCGAGTTCACGCCCCACGGGGCGTTCGACGCACCGGGAGCTGAAGGGCCCGAGCCACCGTCGCCGTCGTTCGAGCGCGACGTCAAGAACTCGATGAAGAACGCGGTAGACGCGCTGGTTGCGCTGCAGAGCCCGAACGGTTGGTGGAAGGGCGAACTCGAGACCAACGTGACGATGGACGCCGAGGACATGCTCCTTCGAGAGTTTCTCGGCATTCGCACCGAGGACCAGACCGCGGCGGCCGCGAAGTGGATCCGCTCGCGCCAGCGCGAGGATGGCACTTGGGCGAACTTCTTTGGTGGTCCCGCCGACCTGTCGACGACCATCGAGGCCTACGTGGCACTTCGCCTGGCGGGCGACGCACCCGACGATGAGCACATGGCGCGCGCGCAGCATTTCATCTACGCCGCGGGCGGTATCGAGGCCAGCCGGGTCTTCACGCGCATTTGGCTTGCGATGTTCAACCTTTGGAAGTGGGAAGAGCTGCCGGTCATGCCGCCGGAGATGATCTTCGTCAGCCGACACTTGCCGCTCAATGTCTACGACTTCGCCTGTTGGGCACGTCAGACGGTCGTCGCACTCACCGTCGTGAACGCCCACCGTCCATCGCACCGCCTCAACTTCACCGTCGACGAACTCAAAACCGGCGTGCCCGCTCCGCGGCGCGATCCGATCAATACATGGGCCGGACGGTTCCAAGCCGTTGACATGCTCTTGCACTTTTACGAGCGCCGTCCGCTCAAGTTCTTGCGTCGCGCGGCGCTGCGCAAAGCCGAACGTTGGATCGTGCAGCGCCAAGAAGCGGACGGCTCGTGGGGTGGGATCCAGCCGCCGTGGGTCTATTCGCTGATTGCCCTTCGTCTTCAGGGCTACTCGCTCGAACATCCGGTCATGCACGCCGGCATCACGGGACTTGACGGATTCACCATCGAAGATGACGCGGGTCGCCGCCTCGAAGCGTGTCAGTCACCGGTGTGGGACACGGCACTTGCCGTCACGGCGCTCGCCGACGCGGGGCTCTCCCCTGAGGACCCCGTCCTGCGATCTGCCGCTCGCTACTTGCTCAGCCAAGAGATCACGGTGAAGGGCGACTGGTCGCTTCGCCGTCCCAACTTGAAGCCGAGCGGTTGGGCGTTCGAATTCGAAAATGATACGTATCCCGACATCGACGACGCCGCTGAGGTGGTCCTCGCACTCGGACGAACTGCCGAGCCGTCTTTTGACGCGCAGCGACGTGGTCTCACGTGGGTCGAAGGCATGCAATCACGTGACGGTGGCTGGGCAGCATTTGACGTCGATAACGTCCAGACCCTCGTCCGCGAGCTTCCCTTCTGCGACTTTGGCGAGCTCATCGATCCGTCGAGCGCCGACGTGACCGCTCACGTGCTCGAGGCGCTCGCGGGACGCGAAGAGCATCGCGAATCAGTCGAACGCGGTGTCGTGTGGCTGCTCGACAACCAGGAGAGCGACGGTTCGTGGTTCGGACGATGGGGCGCCAACTACGTCTACGGGCTGGGCGCCGTCCTGCCCGGGCTCGTCGCCGCGGGTGTCGCGACCGACCATCCCTCGATTCGACGAGCGGTCACGTGGCTCGAGGAGCATCAGAACGAGGACGGCGGTTGGGGCGAGGACTTGCGCTCTTATCGAGAGCCCTCCTACCGCGGACGAGGTCCTTCGACGGCGTCTCAGACGGGCTGGGCGCTCATGGCGTTGCTCGCCGCCGATGAACACTCCCACGCGACTGAACGCGGCGTGCAGTACCTCGTCGAGTCGCAGAACGAGAACGGTTCGTGGGACGAGCCGTGGTTCACCGGCACCGGGTTTCCTGGCGACTTCTACATCAACTATCACTTGTATCGGCTCGTGTTTCCTCTCATGGCGCTCGGGCGCTACGTGAGGCGAGGTGATTCCAACGGCTGAGCTCGAGGTTCTCGCACCGCTGCGCATAGAGTCGTTCGCCTTCGGAGGAGCGGACACGATTATTGGCGCTGGCCGTCAGCGCGCAACGCGCGCCGGGGCCAAACTCGCCGCTCGCCTCGATGAGCAAACGGCCGTCGCCCTCGTGGGCGTCGCGGGTGCACTCGCACCCGAACTCGTCCCCGGGGACATCATCATCGCGAGCGAACTGCGCAGCACCGAGTCAGCGACCTCGCGCGAGCTCCCCGGTTCGTCACTCCTTTCGGGCGAGTTTCGGCGCTCGCGTCACCGCGTACGCCTCGGCCCCCTCGTCACCTCACCCACCTACGTGCCCTCAAGCGAGCGCGCGGGTCTCGCCGCGTCCGGGGCGATAGCCGTCGACATGGAATCGTCCTGGGTGATGGACTACCTGCCAAAGAATCCGCTCGCCGTCGTGCGCACGATCTCCGATACCACAACGACGGGACCGGTGCGAGGTGGCCTGCGAGCGCTCGGATCGCTCTCCTCGGCTCGTCTCCCGCTCGAACGCTGGGCGCGCGCGTGCGGTGAGCACGAGATCATCCTCGCCTCACCGCGATCATTCTGTGCGGGCGTAGAGCGGGCGATCGACACCGTCGAGCGCGCCCTCGAGCAGTTCGGCGCTCCGGTCTACGTCCGTCGCCAGATCGTGCACAATCTTCACGTGGTGCGCGACCTCGAGGCGAAGGGGGCCATCTTCGTCGAAGAGCTTTCCGACGTGCCCGAACACGCGACGGTCGTACTCGCGGCACACGGCGTCTCGCCCGAGATCCGACGCCAAGCGTCTGAACGCGAAAGTCTCACCGTCATCGACGCGACCTGTCCACTCGTCGCCAAGGTCCACACCGAAGCTCGCCGTTACGCCGCCCAGGACTACAACCTCGTCCTCATTGGACACGCCGAGCACGAAGAGGTTGAGGGCACTTACGGCGAAGCACCCGAGCGAATGCGCATCGTCGCGACGGTTGACGACGTCGCAACGCTTGACTTCGACCACGATGCACCGATCGCCTTTCTCACGCAGACAACCCTCGCGACCGACGAAACTGCAGAGATCGTCAGCGCGCTTCGTGGTCGCTATCCCGACATCGCGGCTCCCGTCTCCGACGACATCTGTTACGCGACCCAGAATCGCCAAGACGCAGTCCGCTCCATCGCTCATCGCTGCGACCTGATGCTGGTGGTGGGCTCGGAGAACTCGTCGAACACCGCTCGCCTGGTCGAAGTGGCCGAGCGCGAAGGTTGTCGCGCCGTCCTGCTCGAAGACGCAACCCAGCTGGAGCTCGGCTGGCTCTCGGGCGTGCGCAGCATCGGAATCACCGCCGGGGCTTCGGTTCCCGACATACTCGTCCACGACGTCGTCGGAGCGATCTCCTCGCTCGGGCCTGTCCATCTCAGTGAGGAAAGAATCGTGCAAGAGAACGTTCATTTCGCTCTGCCGACTAGGGTGCGGTAATGGCCGTTCCCCTTCGTCAGAACCTGCGCATCGGTACATATCTACTGAAGCACCGCATCAAGCGCACTAAGTACTACCCCTTCATCATCGAGATCGAACCACTGTTTGCGTGCAACCTGGCATGCCCCGGCTGCGGCAAGATTCAGTACCCCACGGAGATCCTTCGCAAGCGTCTCACGGTCGACGAGATCGTCAACGCCGTCGAGTCGACGGGCTCGCCGATGGTCTCCATCGCGGGGGGCGAACCACTGCTTCACCCCCAGATCGCCGAGATCGTGCAAGAGCTCGTCAAGCGCAAGGTCTACGTCTACCTCTGCACCAACGCCGTGCTCCTCGAGCGCCGACTCGAGAAGTTCACGCCGTCGCGTTACTTCTCCTGGGTCATCCACATGGACGGCCTCCAGGAGCGCCACGACCTCGCCGTCAACCGCTACGGCGTCTTTGACGAAGCGGTCTCCGCGATCAAGGCCGCCAAGGCCAAGGGCTTTCGCGTTACGACCAACTCCACGTTCTTCAGCACGGACCAACCCAAGACGATTCGTGACGTGCTCGATTTCTTGAACGACGACCTCAAGGTCGACGCGATGATGATCTCCCCCGCGTACGCCTACGAAAAGGCTCCCGACCAGGAGCACTTCCTCGGCGTCGACCAGACTCGCGAACTGTTCAAAGAGGCGTTCGCCGATGGCCACCGCAAGAAGTGGCGCCTTAATCACTCGCCCCTCTTTCTCGACTTCCTCGAAGGCAAGCGCGACTTCCAGTGCACCGCGTGGGGCATCCCGAGCTACTCGGTCTTTGGCTGGCAGCGCCCGTGCTACTTGATGGCTGACGGCTACGCGGAAACCTACAAGGAGCTCGTCGAGACAACGGACTGGTCCAAGTACGGGCGAGGTCGCGACGAGCGCTGCGAGAACTGCATGGCGCACTGTGGCTACGAACCCACCGCCGTCATCGCGACCATGGACTCACTACGTCTGTCCATTCGCGCTGTACTCAATAGGTAATCGTCTCGACGCTGTCGATTTTGGTCGGCGAGTAATCGAATCGTTTTCTAACTATCGCTACGAACGCGCCTCAGGACCTGCACTCGTGCCGCCGTCCCATCTATATGTCGCACACGTCATCGACGGTGACGCGAAGAGACCGGGCGCCCCGACCACTTCGAACGCGCACGGCTATAAGGTCAAGTGCAGTTGGACGATGATGACCTGAGACGAGGTGACACTACGGAGTGCAGCCCTGATCGTGGAATCGCCCACCGGCGTGCCAGCGCTGACGCTGCTTCGCTAACTCGGGCGGCTCCCCTGCGCTCGGACCCCCATCGTCCAGGAGCGCTCCGGGACAACCCCGACTTTCCTTCGCTCCCCCTTGGTAGTTGTCGGGTTCACCCTCACAGGCGCCGAGGGCGACCTCTCGTACATTGGCGGCATGGGCGAAGTGGATATGTCCGAGGAGAATGAGCTGACGCCGGCGCCCTGGAGCGTCGAGGCGACGTCGCACGACATCACGATCGAGCGCCCGCGCGCGGCGAAGCGCGTCAGCGTTGATCAACTGCTCGCCGAGCGACGTACTCCACGACTCGCACTGAGTCGGGAGTTCTTTCACCTGTGGCTCCTCGCTCGATACGCGTGGTCACGCGGCGCTCGTCCGTGGCTTGGCATTGCGACGGCGCTCGCGTGCGTTGTCGTCTCCGTGTTCTTGCACTTTCACATTCTGCGACCGGAGCTCTGGCACTCGGGTGACGTCTACGCGGCTCTTCCACTCACCAGTGAGCTCGCTCGCCTTCCGATGTCGCTGTTTTTCCCCGCCACCTATCTCCCCCTCTGGGCAGCGTGCGCTCAGCTCTTGGTCGTGATCGGACTCGGTGAGCTGATTCTTGGACGATGGCTCACCATCGCGGTCGCGCTCGTCGCCCACTTCGGCTCGACCCTCATCGCGCGCACGCTCCTGCTCTCGGTGCACGGGCACGTCCTCGGGCTCACCCCTGGACTCGCACACGCGCTCGATACCGGACCGTCCGCCGCGACCACCGCGGTCGGTGCATGCCTCTTGATTGCGGCGCGCATGAAGCGAAGTGCAGCGCTCTTGTGCCTCGGGCTCCTCGTAGCGGCGCTCATCGCTCCGGGCCTCGACGGCGTCGAGCACACCGCAGCGCTTTTCTGGGGCCTCCTCGCGGGCTTCCTCTACGTCATCACCACGACGAGGACCCACGACGAAGCATCCGCGACCGCGTGGAGGACTCGAGGCGTTGGCATCCTTCGCGCTTTTCGATCTCCGCGCTCCGCGCTCGCGGGAATGCGCGAGCGCGACGCCTAAGGACGCTCACTGCGAGAGGCGCTAGGAGCTGATGCTCACGCCCTCGCCCACGGAAAGAAGCTCTACCCACGTCTGGCCGGGCGTCAGATTGATGATCTTTCCCTGCGAGTTCTTAAAGACCGTACGGTGGCGAAGATTGGGACGTGCCCAGGTGCCATGCTCAACTCGCCCGCCGCTGAACACTTCGGCGTTGCCCGATCCAATCAACTGTGCGTAGGAGTCAATGACCCCGACGCCACCCACGTAGTTGACCGTCATCACGATCACGTTGGTCGGCGACAGTCGCACGCCGCTTGCCGTCACGTCGGGCGCTCCGAAGAGCGAGCGATCCCACGACTTGGACTTCGTGTCCCACTCATAGGACGCTTCGTAACCGCCGGCGAAGTTGACGACGAAGGACTTCACTTTCGGTCCGCGAAACTTCTCGCCCGAAGAGAGATACGTGAACAGAGGAGGCGGAGGGCGGGGCTTGCCGTCCTTTTCCATCAACAGCTGTGCGTTGGCAAAGAGGTTGTGTGGGACCGCTCGACTGGAATCGCGAAACATGGCCGCACCGCTGTTCGACTCGTCGTAGAGCTTGACGGGGGCCGTCTCGATGCTGCGCACTGCGTACTCTGCGCCTCCCGAGAACGCGAAGATCCCACCAATGGGAAAGACCAGCTCGCGATCGGTGCGGCGCACGGAGCGCACCGGGCCCACGACCTTGGGAACCTCGGAGTTGAAGATCGCCGCGAGTCGCGTGATCCCGCCTTCGACAATCTCCTCGTAGACAACGTCGGCTTCGTTCACGCCGTATTGCGGCATCGCTTCGGGCGTGTTGTCGATTTTGATCGTGAGCGCCGAGCGATCCTTCAAAAGTCGCTTCGGGTAGGGCAGACCGGTGAGTGGCGCCACGGAGCCCGTGGGCTTTGCCGTAGTAGTCGTCGTCGTAGTCGACGACGTTGTGGTGGTGGAATCACCGAAGGAAGCTGTCGCCATCACGAGCGTCGATCCGAGGCCCAGGACAAGTGCGAGGGCGAGGGGGCGACGCATAGGGAAGAAACTACAACGCGAGAACGCCCGCGGTCAGGAAACTTTCCACATTTCTCGCCACCGAGTCACTGCGCCGAGGTCGCGTCGTCACACCGAGGCGTTCAGCGACTCTCCGACAATCTTGCCAATCTGGTCGACCTCGAGAAGGAAGCCGTCGTGACCCACGGCGGACGAGATGATGTGTACGTGTGACGCACCCCTAATGAGCTCTGCGAGCTGGTCCTGGAGACGAAGTGGGTAGAGACGATCCGAGTCGATGCCGAGCACCGTGGTTTGACTCCGAATGGTGCCAAGTGCTGCCGCTACTCCCCCGCGCCCGCGGCCCACGTCGTGGTGGTTCATTGCGTCACTCAACACGATGTAGCTGTTGGCGTCGAAGCGCTGCGCCAGCTTTTCACCGTGATACTGAAGGTAGGACTCGATCGCGTATTGGCCCCCTTCAAGGACGCTCCGCTCGTCTTGGGCAGTACGGGCGAAACGGACCTCGAACTCCTCGCTTGTGCGATAAGTGATCTGTCCGAGCCCTCGAGCGATCGAGAGACCCTCGCTCGGTGTCGCGCCGTCGTAGTAGTCGCCACCTCGAAAATTGGGATCAACCTTGATCGCACGAATCTGCAGCCAGCTCTGCGCGATCTGATCGGCCGTCGCCGCCGCGCCGACCGAGAGCACGATCAGCCGAGCGACGCGTCCGGGAACCTCGACCGCCCACTCGAGCGCGCGCATGCCGCCCATCGAACCGCCGACGACGGCATGCCACGTCTCAATGTCGAGCGAGTCGGCGAAGGCGATCTCGACGGCCACTTGATCGCGGACGGTGATGACCGGAAATCTCGAACCGTATGGTGTGCCGTCGGCGGCGATCGACGAGGGGCCGGTCGTTCCCTGCGCACCGCCGAGGACATTCGGACACACGACGTAGAACTGATCGGAGTCAATCGCGAGACCGGGTCCAATGAGCCCGTTCCACCACCCGGGCGTCGCGTGGCCTGGACCGACGTCGCCCGTCGCGTGCGAGTCTCCCGTCAGCGCGTGCTCAACCAGTACCGCGTTCGATCGATCAGCGTTGAGCTCGCCCCACGTTTCATAGGCGACCGTCACCTCGGGTACGTGACCGCCGCCCTCGAACGAGAATCCGTTGCCGTCGCTACCCGCAAGCGTGACGAACCGTCGTCGTCCGGGGTCGTCCCCGGGTTGCCAGTGGTTCGCTCGCGCGCTCATGCTCCCTTGATCGCGCGAAACCCCGCC
>DASXEU010000025.1:0-4509 GCA_036489935.1 Acidimicrobiales bacterium | reverse complement strand
TGTGAACGTTCGCCCACGTGAAGTGACCGGCATTCGTTCGAAATGCGAAAGCGACGATAGTCCCTGTGGGCACGCCCAGTACCAAGATGACGTATACCAAGAACGGCACCACGGGTGCACCGGTTCGGATCTTTCGAACCTGTGCACCCGCGCCGCCAGACGCGCCCTTCCCCTCCTGAATCGCGGCATCCGAGGACGACGCGCCAGACACAGGATTAGTAAGGACAGTCATTTCGCGTGATACTTGCTATCAACCGCCAACGGCGGAGGCCCAGTTGGCGTCCACCGTGGCACCAGCGGCCGTGACCTGAGCTTCCGTGGGCAGTGTGAGCTTCCCCGCGGGAGCAGGCGGCAGAGCCGCAAGCCACGTCTTGTTGACGGTGTTGTTCGCCGTCATTGCCGCCAGCTCGATGGGTCGCGCTTGTCCCTGGAGGAACAGGTTCTGACCGGTAGCCGAGTACAAGTACTCCTCCCAGAGACGAGCGGCCGCGGGGTCCGGTGCGTCCTTGGTGATGGCCTGGGTGTAATACGCAGCAATCGTGCCGTCCGAAGGAATGATCGTCTTCCAGCCGGGGACGCTTGACGCGACGCCACCTTCTAAGTAGTCCCACCAGATGAGAATCGGCGTCGTACCGGCCGTAGCCGTCGCTTCGGTGCCGTCAGGTACGAAGTTGCCGTCCTTGTTCAGGGTCGCAAAGAAGTTGATGCCGGGCTGAATGTTGCTGAAGGACCCGCCGTTGGCGATGGACGCCGCCCAGACCGCGTAGAACGCCGCCGACGCAGAGGTCGGGTCGTTATTGATCGCGACCTCGTTCTTGTACATCGGGTTCGACAACTGCGCAAACGACGTGGGACACGTCGTCACAATCTTGGTGTCGCAACCGATCGCCATGTACCCGCCGTAGTCGTCGTACCAGCGTCCCGTCGCATCTTTCGCCGAGGCCGGGATGTCCGTCCAGGTCTGCACCTTGTACGGAGCCCACAAGCCCTCGTTGGCGGTGGCGTAGTTCGTGCCCACGTCCACGACGTCAGGAGCGTCCGAGCGACCCTTTTGCGTCTGAATGGCCGTGATCTCTTGAGCGCTCGAACCGTTGGGGTTCTGATCGTTGATCTTGATGCCGTACTTCTTGGTGAAGTCCTTCATGATGGCGCCATAGTTGGCCCAACCCGAAAGAGGAATGGTAATCACGTTGACGTGACCCTCTTTCTTCGCGGCCTTGACGAGTGCGCTCATGCCGCCGCCTGCCGCCGCTGACTTTTCGGTCGACCAATTGACGGTCTTCGTCGCCGCGTCGGCGCCACCGGACACGGCGAGCGTCGTGAAGACTGCCCCAACCATTCCGGTCGCCATGGCGATTCTTAGCTTGTGTGAAACCACGTACATTCCTCCGATGACTGAGCACCCTGCTGATGACTCGGCACGACAGTAAGAGTTCGTAGTTAGCGCATTGTGACGTCAGCACGCATCTTTTGTGTCGCCAACTCAAAACTTCTACGAAGGTTGCGTGGCTATTGCGTGACGAGCGTGTCGAGTCGCGTGAGTTCAGCGACTGAGTCAACGACAACGTCGGCACCGCTCTCGAGCAAACGTGCTTCGTCGTCGGTGCCGCTAAGGACGCCGACGCACTGACCTACACCAGCCCGTCGTCCCGCTTGCATATCCGACGCGGTGTCACCAACGACCATGATTGTTTGCACCGCGCTCACTCGAGATGTGAGAGCGCAGAGGAGCACCATGTCGGGCGCGGGTCGACCGCGCCCCGCGTCCGCGGGCGAGACCCTGAGTCCAACGAGATCAGACCAGCCGAGTATCTCGATGAGCGCCTCGCGCGTTGCGGGAGAAAAGCCCGTCGTGAGTGCGACGGCAATTCCGCGACCCTTCAGCATCTCAATCGTTGCTCGCGCTCCGGGCACCTCGCTCACGCCTTGCTCGTTGGCGGCAGTCACAAAATTGCGCTCGAAGGCTTCATTGGCGACGTGGGCGCGATCATCGAACAACACGCTGAAGACTTCTATCTTCGATTGGCCCATCGTCTCGATCACGTATTCTTCGGCCTTCACCGCTTCCTCACCGGACACGCCGAGCTCGTCGATGGTTCGGCGGAATGCTTGGAGAACGAGCCCGTGGTCATTCACGGTCGTCCCGGCCATGTCAAAGCAGACGAGTTCGATGGTCATAGGAAACTCTCCTCAGCGATGGCGGGGGCGAGGGTCATTCCTCGTCCGCCCGCTCCGGTTATCGCACTTACACCTCGAGCGAGCTCGCGGCGATAGTAAATCTCGTTATTCGCGGGATCGACCTGGTGATACACGCCGCTCCAGCGGCGTTCGATCGGCGGGAGGTCGTCGCCGATGAGATCTCGCGCGGCGCTGGTGATGAGGTTCATCGGAGCGTCGTGGGTCTCAAAGAGGCCCGGCGCGTCGGCCTCGTGCGTATCGCCAATCGTGAGACCGCCGTGCAAACGTTGCTGACACAGCAGCTGAATGGCGTACTGGCTTGCGAGGGGCTCTTGCGCGTCTAGCAATTCGGCGGCGTCGGCGCGGAAACCTGGGTAGTAGCGAAAGGAATCACCATTCGCTACCGAGGTCGTGAGGGATCTCGCCAGCGGTTGCGTCTCTGCCATATTGAGTCGCACGCGTCGCAACGGCTCGTACTCGAAGAGCTCGGCGGCAAAGCCACTCAGTGTGGCACCGAGGCAGAGCCAGACTTGATCCCCGCGATGGCGCTCACCGCGATGATCCACAACCTCGTAGTCCGACACGCCGACCAGCTCACGTCCGGCGTAGTACTCGTATCGCCCCGTGCCCGTCATCCAGTCCCGCAGTGCGCCGAGGGCAACTCGAGACTCAACTGCGGCGTCTCGTCCGCAGTAGAGCCCCGCTTCGAACTTTCCCTCGAGCGCGGGATTGCGCAGCAGTACCTCGTCGTGACCGAGTAGCTCGAACCCGCGCGCGCTCGCGTCATCACGGGCGAGTGCGCGCTCGGCGACGGTCATCTCATCGTCGTTGTTGAGCAAAGTCAAAGAGCCGTTCGCTCGAAAACCTACGCCCGACACGACATCGCCGATCTCCTGCCATAGAGAGCGGGCCCGCAGCGCGAGTGCGAGCTCGGCGCCCTCGGCGCGACCACTCACCCAGACGAGACCGAAGTTGCGAACCGTCGCACCATGGGGGACGAGGTCGCGCTCAAGGTGCACGACGTGGGCACCGCGTAGGAGCGCACCCAGCGCGTGTGTGGTCCCAAGGATTCCGCCACCGACGACAATGGTGCGCTGCGCGTCAAGCGAGGGGTCTTGATCGTGGAACACCGACTCAACATAAACGCGCCACGTTGCCACTCTGTGAACAGTCGGTGTACTCCGCTACCCAATCATCTATCCGAGACGTCGCTCCACGAAGAACGCGCGCAGCAGTTCGGCCGACTCCTCCGCCGCTACGTCGTAGGTGATCGACACCTCGTGCAAGAGCCGCGGATCGCTGAGCAAGTTGTAGCGCGAACCAACGGCGCCGGCCTTCTCGTCGCTCGCACCGATCACGAGGCGCGACACGCGCGCATTCAGTAGTGCGCCTGCGCACATGACGCAGGGCTCGAGTGTCACGTAGGCCGTGACGTCGTCCATGCGCCAACGTCCGCGCACCCGCGCCGCTTCGCGCAGGGCGACGATCTCGGCGTGGGCGGTCGGGTCGTGGTCGATTTCGCGTCGGTTCTCCCCGACACTCAAGACCGCGTCGCCCGCGACCAGCACGCACCCCACCGGCACGTCCTCGTGGTCGCTCGCACGCACCGCGGCGCGAAGCGCCTCACCCATGAATCGTTCGTCATCCATGACGAGGAAGCGTAGGGCACCGAATTCGGCCAAAACTCGCTATGAGAGGCGTTGGTAGACTCGTCAACGGAGGGGTGCGAGAGCGGCCGAATCGGGCAGTCTCGAAAACTGCTGTGTCTACGGGCACCGTGGGTTCAAATCCCACCTCCTCCGCCGGACAAAAACGGGTGACTTTGGTCACCCGTTTTTGTCACTCTGCGACAGCGCTGAATAGCCCCAGTACGATTAGTACGTCCCAGCTCACTCAGGAGATCGCCATGGTTTCATCCGTCACTACCCCCGTCGGCACCGAGCGCAAGGTGATTACTGAGCTCCCCGGACCCAAGTCCCAAGAACTGCACCGTCGCCGCCTGAACGCAGTCAGCGCGGGGCTCACTGTGGGATTTCCCGTCTACATCGATCGTGCCGAGGGCGCCATCCTGCTCGACGTCGACGGCAACCAGCTTCTCGACCTTGGCTCGGGTATTGCCGTGACGGGCGTGGGTCACGCGCTGCCGGCCGTGATTGACGCCGTGAGCGAACAGGTGGCTCGCTTCACTCATACGTGCTTCATGGTGACGCCCTACGACAGCTACGTCGAAGTCTGTGAACAGCTGAACGAGCTCACGCCGGGCACGCACCACAAGACGTCGGCCCTCTTCAACTCCGGCGCCGAAGCCGTCGAGAACGCCGTCAAGATCGC
>DASXEU010000128.1:0-3553 GCA_036489935.1 Acidimicrobiales bacterium | reverse complement strand
GGTGAGGAGGTTGGAGCGGAGATCGAGCAACAGTGCGTCGCCGCTGCGCAGCTTCACCGAACGCAGAGCTTCGGCGAGCTCGACGACACGCTCTTCATCGGCACGCCCGTAGACGAGGACGCGACGTTCGTCGAGCACCTCTTTTACGGTGACAACTTCACCTTGTCCATCGGAGTCGCGAACGCCAATAACCGTGAAGGACTCGTTGAGCACGACCTCATCGCCGCGCGCGATCTGGGCGGGATCGAGGCCGGGGTGCAGCGCCACGCGCATCTTTCGACCCGACGCGAAGATATCGACAGAACCATCGTCGTTAAAGCCTGTGAATGTGCCGTAGACGGCAGGCGGTTGGGTGAGCTTTTCAACTTCGTCACGTAGGGCCGCAATCTGGTCGCGCGTCTGTTGGATCGTAATCGTCAACTTTTCGTTGTTCGATCGACTCTGGGCGAGTTGCCCTCTCGCCTCCAGCAACTTCTCTTCAAGAATCTCGATACGCCGATTGGCTTGATCGACCTCACTCAACGTGTAGTCCGGCGTCTGACCGACGGAGAAGAGGTCGTCACGATCCCCTCGCCCAGCATCGTCAAACCCTGAGGAACGGTCCATATTCCCACCCTAGGTGAGCCTGACCCGTTTCGCGAGATCACTCATTCTCTTACCGGATTGGCGCGTGCGCGCGCTATCTCCCGCTAGAGTGACGTCACGTATTTTTGCCATGGAGGAACAAGTAAATGAAGGTTTGGATTGACCAAGACCTCTGCACCGGTGATGGACTCTGCGAAGAGATCTGCCCGTCGGTCTTTACCTTGCTCGATGACGGCCTGGCTTACGTGAAGCAAGGCACCGACGTGAAGAGCAACCCAGGCGGCGCCGACGGCGTTGCGGTCGTGCCCTCGGAGTTCGAAGACGCTGTCGTCGAGGCCTCCGAAGAGTGCCCCGGCGAGTGCATCTTCATCGAGCGCGACTAGCTCTCCAGTCGTCCGACGAGACGTCGCGCTGAGGTAAGAAAGCCCGTGTGAGCGACCATTCGATGATCCGGTCGTACGGATCGACCGTCGACGTGCCACGTTCTCCGCAAGATCTCGACGGTCTCTGCGAGCCCGAACGAGTTCTGGTGAAGGGCTTCTCGTAGCAACTGAGTCTGGTTGATCGTCGGCAAGTACGACAGAAAAATGCCGCCCGGGCGCAGTGCGCCCTCTGCATGTTTCACGACGTCCCAGGGCTCTGGCATGTCGAGGATGATGCGATCGAGATCGACCTCGTCAATGCCCTCGGTGACGTCGCGAATGATCACGTTGTAGTCAACATTCTCGCCCAGGAAGTCGTGCACGTTTTTGATGGCGTGCTGCGCGAAGTCCTCTCGGATCTCATACGCCGTGATCGATGCACCCGCGCGCAGCAGCGTCATCGATAGCGCGCCCGACCCGACTCCCGCTTCGAGCACTCGCATGCCGGGCCCGATGTCCGCCTGCATCAGGATTGCTCCGAGGTCCTTCGGGTAGATGACCTGTGCGCCGCGCGGCATCTTCAAGATGACGTCGGAGAGCGTCGGGCGAAGCACCAAGAACGAACGCTCCGTATTGGAAGTGATGAGCGATCCCTCAAGTCGGCCGATCACGTCATCGTGCTGCACAATGCCCGCGTGAGTGTGAAAGGCGTTGCCCGGCTTCAGCGTGATGAGGTAGTGGCGGTCCTTCGCGTCAATGAGCATGACGCGTTCACCGGCTAGAAGCGTTGCCCCACTCACGCGCGCGGGCGCTTCGCGCGCTGTGCAGAACGCGAATCGAGAAAGCGGAACGCCATGACGACTAGGCCCAGTGCGAACCAAAAGGGTGAACGCCGCGCCCACGCGCGACCGAACGCGCCAGCCGTGGCGAATCGAAACAGGTGACGCAACATCTAGGCCTTCTTTTGCTTGTGGCGACGATGACCGCGGATCCGTCCCCAGACGTAGCCGGTGAGGACCCCCCCGAACCCGACGGCGGCGACTCCGGGCTTGGACGACGTGATCGACTTTCCGATGTGATTCGTTTGAGGAAGCAAGGAGCGCAGCGACGCCTCAAGCTGCTGACGGGTGCCAGACTGCTCGCTCACTTCGTGGCCCTGAGTCGGCGCTTCGCGGTGCCGCTCACGATCCGCCATGCCGCGAGTCCCATGACGGCGAGCGCGAGCGTGGCGACGATCACGTACGGCAGCCACGAGAGGGAGCCGTCGAGGACGGGAAACTGCCACTGCAGGTAACGCAGTGCGCCGATCAACAACACGACGGCGCCGAAACCGACGAAGAGACTTCCGAGTGTCCCCCACAACACGAAACGACCCAGATCCTTCAAGGGCTTGATCGTTTCCTCTTTGATGTAGCGGATCACGAGGTCTTTGATCTCGTCGAAGTCGCGGTGCAGGGAGGCCCCCCACAGGAACTTGCGCCACGACAGGTTCTTCATGGCCCTAGCCTACTCAGGCCTATCTTTGATCAGGTAGGTAGAACTGGCTGTCGCGACGAGAAGTTCCTCAGCGTTGGTGACCTTCGCCTCGAGGAACGAGATCACGCGGCCGGCCTTCAGAACCGTCGCGACGCACGTCAGCGTCTCATTGAGCGCGACGGCGCGAAGAAACGAAACTTTCATTTCAGTGTTCGCGACATACACTCGCCGATCGCCCACCATGGTGACCGCCGAGGCGCCCATCGCCGAGTCGAGCATCGCCGCGAGGAAGCCACCCTGAAGGACGCCCGCAGGGTTCAAAAATCGCTCATCGACGCTCGCTCGCCAGACCGTGCGACCGGGTTCGGACTTATCGATGCAGACGAGTCCGAGCGTCAGGTCGCAGTTCGGTGGGATCTGCAGAGGCACGACGTGAGGATACCGCCGCATGCTCGGAGGTTGGGGCACATTCGGTACTGTCTAGGGCATGACCGACTCCCTCTACCCAGGCGCCACGGAACTCGAAGGGCGAATCATCCGAGAAGTAGTGACCCTCGCTATGGACGCGCCCGCAAAAGCGAAATCCGGGCACAGTGGCACCGCGATGGCCCTCGCACCGCTCGGCACGATGCTGTGGAACCGCATCATGCGCCACGACCCGACGGATCCCACGTGGAAGGACCGTGACCGGTTCATCATGAGTGCCGGTCACGCGTGCATTTTGCAGTACTCCCTCGCCCACATCTTTGGCTACGACCTCACGATTGATGACCTCAAACAGTTCCGCCAGGCTCACTCAAAGACGCCGGGGCACCCGGAAAAGGGACACACGCCCACGGTCGAGGTGACAACCGGCCCGCTCGGTCAGGGCATCGCGGACGGCGTCGGCATGGCGCTCGCCGAACGAATCTTGCGGAGCGACTACGGCGAAGATCTGGTCAATCACCGCACCTGGGTGATTGCGAGCGATGGCTGCTTCGAAGAGGGCATCAGCCACGAGGCGGCGTCCCTCGCCGGCTCACTCGGTCTCGACCGATTGACGATTTTCTACGACGATAACCACATCACGATCGACGGCATCACCGAGTTGGCACTGGACGACGATCCGGCGGAGCGCTTCCGAGCGTACG
>DASXEU010000121.1:0-9295 GCA_036489935.1 Acidimicrobiales bacterium | reverse complement strand
CGCCGAGGTGTCAAAACTCTTCGGCTTCTGCGCCGCGTGGGGATGCTCGGGTCCGGCGTAGACGAACAGCTTGTCCATCTGTGCACGTCCGAGGCGATTCTTCGGGACCATGCCGCGCACGGCTTCACTCACGAGCTTCACCGGATTGACGTCCATCAGCGTCTGCCAGGACGTCGAGCGCAGACCGCCCGGGTAGCCCGAGTGGCGATAGCGAAAGTTCTGGGCGAGCTTGTTGGCGGTGACGACCACCTTGTCGGCGTTCACGATGATGACGAAATCGCCGGTGTCAGCGTGGGGAGCGAAGTAGGTGCGGTGCTTACCGCGCAATAGCGAGGCGGCGACGGTCGCGACGCGCCCGAGGACGAGGCCCTCGGCGTCAATGACCAGCCACTCGCGCGTCAGTTCAGCGACCTTTGGCGAATACGTTTTCACAGTTTTTCCTAAGCGATCTACGGATCAGCCCCGCTGGCTCGCAGGGGACTTCCCATCTTACGAAATTCTGACCCTCCGAGGCAAGTCTGCCGCAGAGATCAGGCGTTTAGAGCCTCTTCAGCGTACCGGGACCCGTCAAAGCTCGTTGCGTGAGGTTCCCATTCTCCGCCCGCATCTACCAGATCGTCACGCGCTGAGTGGGGTCGAGCCAGAGCGCGTCACTCGGCTCGACGCCGAAGGCGTCATAGAACTCGTCGATATTGCGTACGATCTGGTTGCAGCGAAACTCCGGCGGCGAGTGGGGATCAATGGCGAGACGCCGCTCGATCTCCTCGGTCCTCGCTTCGTTCTGCCACGCCTGTGCCCAGGAGAGGAAGAAGCGCTCCGCGCCGCTCAGCCCGTCAAGCTCGGGCGGCATCGCCCCCTTGAGCGAGATCAGGTAGGCCTTCCACGCGATCCCGAGTCCACCGAGATCGCCAATGTTCTCGCCAATGGTGAGCTCACCATTCACGTGCTGGTTGGGCGTCTGGGCCGGCGCGAGCTCGTTGTACTGCTCGATGAGCGTCTTCGTGCGCGCCTCGAACGCTTCGCGGTCGGCTTCTTCCCACCAGTCAGTAAGACGCCCCGCACCATCGAACTTTGAACCCTGGTCGTCAAAGCCGTGTCCGATCTCGTGTCCGATGACGGCGCCGATCGCGCCGTAGTTGGCGGCGTCGTCTCGCGCGGCACCAAAGAAGGGCAGTTGCAGGATCGCCGCGGGGAACACGATCTCGTTAAACCCAGGGTTGTAATACGCGTTGACGGTCTGGGGCGTCATGAACCACTCGTCACGATCGATCGGCGAGCCGATCTTCGCCAGTTGACGGTTGAACTCGAACGCGCTGGCGGTGCGCACGTTGGCAATGAGGTCGTCGGCTCTGATCGCGAGCGCTGAGTAGTCGCGCCACCTCGCGGGGTACCCGATCTTTGGCGTGAAGGCCTCGAGCTTCTCGAGCGCTCGCTCGCGTGTCGCGGGGCTCATCCATTCGAGCGTCGCGATGCTCTGGCGATAGGCCTCCACGAGATTTGCGACGAGCTCATCCATGGCCTGTTTGGCGTTCGGGGGGAAATGCCGCTCGACGTAGATCTCTCCGACCGCTTCGCCAAGCGCACCTTCAACGAGCGACAGCGCACGCTTCCAGCGTTCGCGCAACTGCGGTGCTCCCGTGAGCGTGCGACCATAGAAGTCGAACTGCTCGTCGACGAAGGCGCTCGAAAGATAGGGCGAGTAGCCGTGCACCACCTGCCAACGGAGCCAGTCTTTCCACGACTCGAGTCGATCATCAGTGAAGAGTTCCGCGAGTTCGTGCAAAAAGCTCGGTTGGCGAACCACCACCTCATCGAACGCACCTTCGGGCGCACCAAAGGCGCTCGCCCACTCTCGGAGCGTGACGGAGGAACCGCTCGCGCCGGGCACGGAGAAGAGCTCGTCAGCCGCGTCGAAGGAGAGAAGGTTGTAGGTCTTTTCGCTGTCCCGCGAAGCGACGTTGTCCCAGTGACGCTTCGCAATCTCGGTTTCGAGCGCGACGACTCGGGTGGCGCGAACCTCGGCGTCGTGCACTCCCGCGAGTTCGAGCATCCGGCGCACGTGCACCGCGAACGCTTCGCGCACCGAGGCAAAGTGCTCTTCACGGAAGTAGCTCTCGTCGGGTAGCGAGATGCCGCCCTGCTCCATGAAGACCAGATACCGCTCGGGATTCCCCGGGTCGTTGTCGACAAAGACGTCGTAGAAGCCCGAGAGCCCTTCCCGCTGAAGCTGGCCGACCGCGCGAATGAATTCGGGCAACGACGTCACCGATTCCACCAGCGCCAGATCGTCGCGCAGCGGTTCGGCGCCGAGTTGCTCAATGCGCTCTTCGTTCATGAAGCTCTCGTAGAGATCGCCGAACTTGCGTGCTTCGGTGCCGTCAGCTGACGATCGCGCCTCTTCAACGATGGCGCGTATCGCCTGCTCAGAATCCTCGAAGAGTCTCATGAACGTGCCGTAGCTCGCCTTGTCCGGCGGGATCGGCGTGCGCTCGATCCAGCGTTCGTTGACGTGGCGGAAGAGATCGTCCTGGGGGCGTATCTCCTCGCTCAGCTCGTCGAGATCAATGCCGGAGATGGGTGTGTCGGACATGATGCGAGCATATCGATGGACCCCGCGGAACCGCTACGCGAGCGTGTCGTATCCAACACCCACGAGCGCGAGACCTGCAGCCGGTGCGGGCTGAGGCAGTTGGTGGCGGTCACCGCTCGCAAGACGCCGATCGATCTCCGTTTCCTCGAGCGTGCCCGCGCCGACGGCGACCATCGAAGAGACGAGACAGCGGACCATGTTGTGGCAGAACGACTGCGCGCGGATAGAGAGACGCAGCGCAGGCGCCTCGCGCGGACTCATGGTCCACGCATCGTCGAATCGCTCCCAGTCGGCAGCAATGACTCGGCGATAGAGCGGCTCACCGGCCGCGGTGCCCGCTGGTCGGCGACAGAACGCGCGAAAGTCGTGCGTGCCCAAAATCAGCGAGGCGACGCGATTCATTGCGTCGAGGTCGAGCGGGCCCCTCACGGACCACGCCCAGGCGTTTGTCGAGTCGAGTCCCGGCGCGTTGTGTTCAAGCACGAGGTAGCGATACTCGCGCCACGTCGCAGAGAATCGAGCGTGGAATTCGTCGTCGACGGGCGTCGCCGAGAGGATCTGAATTCGTCCTCGGAGTTGCTTGTTGAGCGAGTCGCGAAGGCGCTCCGCTTCGAGGCTTCGAACCTTCGGCGCGCGCGGTAAGTCCACGTGGACCACTTGATGAAAGGCGTGTACGCCGGCGTCAGTTCGGCCGGCGCCGACGATGTTCGGCTCGTGCTCGAGGCGCAACGTTCGCGCGAGCGTTAAACGCAGCAGCCCCACCACAGTGTCGTGGTGGGGCTGGTAGGCGAATCCGGTAAACGCCTGGCCGTCGTAGGCCAGGTCAAGGCGCCAGCGTTGGTTGGCGCCTACGTGATCAGACGAACTCAATGCGCGCCATCGGGGCGTTATCGCCCTGACGCGGCCCGAGCTTCAAGATGCGCGTGTAGCCACCGGGACGGTCGGTGTAGCGCGGGGCAATCTCACTGAAGAGCTTGTGAGTCATGTCCTTGTCGCGAATGAACGCGACCACGCGACGCTGCGCGTGGACGGATCCCTCGGGCGAGTTCTTCGCCGCCGTGACGACCTTCTCGACGATCGGCCGCAGGGCCTTCGCCTTGGCTTCGGTCGTGACGATCGACTCGGCCGCAATCATGGAGGCGACGAGGTTTCCCATCATCGCCTTCTGGTGCGCAGAGTTGCCACCGAAGCGCTTTCCCTTGGTCGGAGTGCCGCGCATGTCTAGTCCTCGGCGCGCAGCGACAGGCCGCGCTCTTCAAGACGGTCGTTCACGTCCTTCAGCGACGTGGCGCCGAAGTTGGTGATCGAAGTGAGGTCGCGCTCCGTGGCGTTCACGAGCTGGGCGATTGTGTTGATACCCGCACGCTTCAGGCAGTTGCGGGAACGCTCGGTGAGGCCGAGCTCTTCGATACGGATGTCAAGCTCGCTCGCAGCGGCCTGGGCCGAGCCCACGTCACCGAGTTCAAGCGACGGCGCTTCTTCGTCGAAGCTCGCAATGAGCTCGACGAGCGAACCGAGCGTCTTGCCGCCAGAGGCGAGCGCCTCACGCGGCGAGATCGAACCATCAGTCTCGATGTCGATGACGAGACGGTCGAAGTCCTTGCTCTGCTCGACGCGCACGGGCTCGATCTCGAAGCTCACCCGACGAACGGGCGAAAAGATCGCATCAAGCGGGATCACACCAATGGTGGATGATCCCTTGTTGCCCTCTGCGCCGACGTAGCCCTTGCCGCGCTCTACGGTGAGCTCGAAGGTGAGCGCCGAGCGCGGGGACGTCAGGTAGGCGAGGTGCAGGTCGCCGTTCAAGATCTCGACATCAGCCGTCGTCGAAAGGTCAGAGGCGAGCGCGGGGCCTTCGCCGCGCTTGTCCATGCGCAGGGTGACGGGCTCGTCAGAGTGCACACGCAACAGCAAGTCCTTCAAGTTGAGCGTGATGTCCTGGACGTCTTCCTTCACGCCCTCGATGACACCGAACTCGTGCAGCACGGCGTCGAACTTGACGCGCGTCGCAGCAGCGCCCGGAATCGACGACAGGAGGGTGCGGCGCAACGAGTTGCCGAGCGTGTGGCCGAATCCCGGGTCGAGCGGGCCAATGCCGAACGACTGGCGGTTGTTGAGCTCGTCGCCGAGGGCTTCGATGGTGGGTCGTTGGATGATCAACATGGGAACTCCTAGGGGTATGTAAGGAAAACGATTACTTGGAGTACAACTCGACGATGAGCTGCTCTTGGATTGACTCGTCGATCTGTTCGCGCTGGGGGACGATGCGCATGGTCACGCTGAAGGCGTTCTCGCCCACTTCGAGCCATCCGGGGACGCTGCGGTCAAGCACGTCGAGGTTGCGCTTCACGTTGAAGTTTTCGCGAGTCACGTTCTTCAAGGTCACGACTTCACCGGGACGCACGCGGTACGAGGGAATGTCGACGCGCTTGCCGTTGATGTTCACGTGTCCGTGGCGAACGAGCTGACGGGCCTGCGCGCGCGAGGCACCCCACCCGGCGCGGTAGGCGACGTTGTCGAGACGGGTCTCGAGGAACTGCAAGAGGTTGACGCCCGTGATGCCGGGGCGGCGGTTCGCCTCTTCGTAGAGGTTGCGGAACTGCTTTTCGAGCACGCCGTAAATACGACGTGCCTTCTGCTTCTCGCGCAACTGGGTCAGGTACTCGGAGCCCTGACGCTGGCGGTCGCGGCCGTGCATCCCTGGCGGAAACGCGCGAACGCGACGGTCCGAGTTCTCGGCGACGGGGCACTTCAAGCTGAAGCAGCGCTCGCCCTTTAGATAGAGCTTCGTGCGCTCACGGCGACAAAGCCGGCAAACGGGTCCTGTGTAACGAGCCATGACCGATTAACCCCGACGCCGCTTCTTGGGGCGGCAACCGTTGTGCGGCAGTGGCGTTACGTCTTTGATCGCGACGACTTCAATGCCAGCGGCCGCGATCGAACGAATCGCCGTCTCACGGCCCGAGCCGGGTCCGCGAACCAGCACGTCAACCTTCTTCACACCGTGCTCCATTGCAGCGCGCGCGCACTTCTCCGCGGCGAGCTGCGCGGCGTAGGGCGTCGACTTGCGCGAACCCTTGAAGCCGACCTGGCCCGAGGACGCCCACGAGAGCACGTTGCCTTCAGGGTCAGTGATCGAGACGATCGTGTTGTTGAACGAGCTCTTGATGTGCGCGACACCAAAGGCAACGTTCTTGCGTTCCTTCTTGCGGACCTTGCGAGCCGTAGTGGGCTTAGCCATTACTTCGTTACCTTCTTCTTACCGGCGACAGTGCGCTTCGGTCCCTTGCGGGTGCGAGCGTTGGTGCGAGTGCGCTGGCCGCGTACGGGCAGGCCCTTGCGGTGGCGGATGCCCTGGAGCGAGTTGATCTCCATCTTGCGCTTGATGTCTTGAGCGACATCGCGACGAAGGTCACCTTCGACGGTGACGTTCTGGTCGATGTAGGTGCGCAGCGAGTTGACTTCGGACTCAGTGAGGTCCTTCACGCGTGTGGACTCGTTGATCCCCGTCGACGCGCAGATCTGCTGCGCGACGGTCGGGCCAACGCCAAAGATATAGGTGAGTGCGATCACCACGCGCTTGTCGCGCGGAATGTCAACACCAGCAATACGAGCCATCGTCTCTCCTAACCCTGGCGCTGCTTGTGGCGCGGGTTTGCTTCACAGATCACGCGAACGACCCCGGCCCGGCGAATGACCTTGCATTTCTCACAGATGGGTTTGACGCTCGCGCGAACTTTCATTGAATTACTTTCTCGATCTTGAGGAACTGAGTTATCGGTAGCGGTAGGTGATGCGTCCGCGAGTCATGTCGTAGGGCGTGATCTCTACTTGGACCTTGTCGCCGGGAAGAATACGGATGCGGTGCATGCGCATTTTCCCTGAGCTGTGTGCGAGAACGGTGTAGCCGTTCTCCAGCTCCACGCGAAACATGGCGTTCGGTAGCGGCTCGACGACGGTTCCCTCAACGGTGAACGCGTCTTCCTTTGGCTTACTCAGGTTCTCTCTCCTTATTTCTTCACTACAGGGCGTGCAGGAGCAAAGCTCCTTCACGGATAGACCTCAGAGTCCTGCCCCGAGGTCGGCTTTCTATTCTACCGGAAAATCTGAAAAACGCAAAAGACTGCGCCTTTTCCCCGATACGCAACGCGCCCCGAGAGGCGACGACGCACTCCCTCAGCCTAATGGGACCTCGAAATCGACGTTCCAGCGGCCTCGCCGAACCGGATGACCATGGCCAGCCTTCACCCAGAACGCGCCGGCATCACTCCAGAACTAGCTCCGCGAGGCGTTCGACCTGCTCGAGGGTAATGCCTGCGCCTTCGACCCACGCCCGCGCGCCTCCGTAGCGTTGGTCAACCTCGCCAAGGAAGCTGGACATGGTCGCCTCGTCGGCCGCCAGCAGCGCGGGAGGCGTCAAATCTATGGTCTCGCGCTGGATGGGGTCACGACGAAGCTTCTCCGTGATGAGTCGCATCCGCTCGTGGGTGAGGGCGTAGTCCTCAACAATCGTCTCGCGCTCGACCCCGAGGCAGCTGAGCACCAGAGCCGCGAGCACCCCGGTGCGGTCTTTGCCGAGGAAGCAGTTGAAGACGAGCGGGTAGTTCTCAGGGACGGTCATCTCCTTGATCGCCGCGACGAACGCAGGCGCACCCACGTCGAGATATTGGAGGTAGCGCCGAGCGAGGTACGACGCATCAAAGATCAACTCTTCGCGGGGCTCTTCGGTTTCGGCGTCAGAAAGGACTGGGGAGCTGACGAAACGCAGCGACTCGAGCTCGAGGAGTCCCCTGCCGGTGCGCGCCACCTCCGCAGAGCTTCTCAGGTCGACGACGGAGGACATACCGAGGCGGCGAAACATCACCAGGTCCTCGTCGGTCAGATCGTGCATGGCGTCCGAGCGGAAGAGGCGTGCCCATCGCGTGGTACGACCATCGAGCGTTCGGTATCCGCCGAGGTCACGAAAGTTGAGGACGCCCGCAAACGGCACAATCCGATCGAGGCTCACGACAAGCAGCGTACCGAGAGCGATGAAGCGTCGTGACCGCGCGTCGTCTCGCGCGTATCGCGATTCGTAGGTATGCTCGGGTCACTTCGACTCCACGTCGAAGTGACGCAGTTCGTAGCGAAGTCCGGTGAAATTCCGGCGCTGTCCCGCAACGGTAATGCCTCGAGGTAAGAGGACAAGTCCGGTCGCCTTCCCTGCGTCGACGTAATCAGTTCCCGGTGGAGGGACGATTCGTACCACTCCGAAGGAGCGGGCGGAAGATTCCCCCACCGCCTAGCTAACGGAGATTAACTATGCGTCCATTCGGCAAGGGCCTCCTGGCCCTGCTCGTCACCCTCGCTCCCCTCGCGATTCCCATCGCGAGCGGCGCCGCTTCAAAGCCGTCAGATTTTCCGATGACATTAAAACTGGCCGACGGCACCTTTACGTTTAAGGCCCGACCGGACGCGATCGTGTCACTCTCGCCGACCGCGACGGAGATGCTCTACGCCATCGGCGCGGGACCCCAGGTGAAGGCGGTCGACAGCTACTCCGACTACCCGCCCAACGCGCCCATCACCACGCTCAATGCGTACGACCCGAACGTCGAAGCGATCGCGAAGTACAACCCTGACCTGGTCGTCGTGTCGAGTGACACGACCGGGTTCAACACCCAGATGGCCGCCCTCAAGATTCCGGTCCTCTACGATCCCGCAGCAGCGAATCTGTCCCAGGCGTACGCCGAATACGGTCCGCTCGGTGAGGTGACGGGACACGTTGCCCAGGCGACGAAGGAAGTTGCGACGATCAAGGCGAAGATCGCCAGCATTGTCGCCACGACGCCGCACGCGAAGAAGGGCACGACGTACTACTACGAGCTCGAACCGGACTACTACTCGGTCGCCTCGTCGACATTCGTCGGCAAGCTCTTCTCCTTGCTCGGCCTCACATCAATTGCCGACAGCGCCAAGGGTCTCGCATCGAGCGGCGGCTATCCGCAGCTGAATGCCGAGTTCATCTTGAAGGCGAATCCGAAGTACATCTTCCTCGCCGACACGATCTGCTGTCACGCGAGTCCGTCAACGGTCGCGAAACGACCCGGTTGGACGGCACTCACTGCGGTGAAAGACAATCGAGTGATCAAGCTCAATGACGACATCGCGTCTCGCTGGGGACCTCGCATCACGGTCTTGCTGCAAGACGTCGCGGACGCACTCGAGGGCAAGCCCGTCCCGGCGACGTCGTGAACAGCCGGGCCCGCGTGAGAGTTCGCCTCGCGACGTCGCCGATCTCACCGAAGGTGCCACTCCTCATCACGGGGGTCGGCCTCGTCCTCGTGATCCTCGTGTCGGCCGCCATCGGTCCCGCGGACCTTTCCATCGGGACTGTCGCGGGCGTGATGCTGTCCCATGTGCCGCTCATCCACTTTCACTCGTCGGCGTCGGCGATCGATCAAGGGATCGTCTGGGACGTGCGTCTACCGCGCGTCATCCTCGGTGGCATTGTCGGTGCGATGCTCGCCGCAGGCGGCGCCTCGTACCAAGGGGTGTTCCGTAACGCACTCGCCGATCCGTACTTGTTGGGCGTTGCCGCCGGTGCCGGGCTCGGCGCGACCATCGTCATCGTGGCGAGCTCGGGTTCGACCTCCTGGTTACCGGCTGCTGCGTTCATCGGTGGTGCGGCCGCCGTGACGTTGACGTACCTCGTGGGCGCCAAGT
>DASXEU010000113.1:0-12126 GCA_036489935.1 Acidimicrobiales bacterium | reverse complement strand
TTCGCAACGGCTCTCGCGGTACGGGTGCGCTGGCTTCCAGACATAGTGTTCCGCTTCAGTTTCTCTAAAGCCCCGACTCGATGCACCGAGAATGAAGCAAGGACCGAAAGTCCTGATCGGCAGCGTAACGCCCTACACCCTTCGAACGTCTACCACGATTGTTCACGTCATTCTTCATCGACATTCGAATGTAACGAAATCGCGATTCAATTCGCTCTACGAACGTGTCCGCTACGGTGACCACGCATGGAGCACACACGAGAAGACGGATGCTTCGTCAGCGATGACCAACAGCGACTCGACATTGATCGAGTTCACCGATGGTTGAGCGAGGAGTGTTACTGGTCACTCGGTCGAACCTTTGATCAGGTCGAGCGTTCGATGCGAAATTCGATCGTGGTTGGTTGCTACAACAGCGCTGGGGAACAAGTGGGGCTCGCGCGATGGGTGAGTGACGAGGCGACCTTCGCGTGGCTTTGCGACGTCTTCATTGTCGAAGATCATCGAGGACGCGGGCTTGGCGAGTTCATGGTGAAAGCGGCGATGGAGCACCCTCTCGTGAGCGGTCTGCGCATGCGCCTGCTCGCGACGAGGGACGCGCACGGGCTTTATGAGCGTTTTGGCTTTCACGAAACGGATCCCCACCGATTCATGGAGCTTCGCGAGTAAGCGCTGCACGTACGAGCGATTTTCCGCGGCACTAGAGGGCTCGGCATTTACCACTACCGTGGTTCGATGAGAATTCGAAGTGCAGTGTCCAGCGACGTGGCTGTCATCGCATCCTTAATCCGCGAGCTCGCCGACTACGAGAGAGCGGCAGAGATGGCCAAGGCCACTCACGAACAGATCCACGAGACCTTCTTCGGACGCGACCCGCGCGCCTTCTGTGATCTCGTCGAGACTGAGGAAGGACTTGTTGCCGGGCTGGCAGTGTGGTTTATCAATTACTCAACGTGGACGGGCAGCCACGGCGTGTACCTCGAGGACATCTTTGTTCGACCCGAGTTTCGAGGCCGAGGATATGGACGTGCGCTGCTCGTGCGTCTCGCACGAGAGTGCGTGGCGAATGGTTACCCGAGGGTCCAATGGGCGGTGCTCGATTGGAATACGCCCGCGGTTGACTTCTATAGATCGCTTGGTGCTGAGGCGCTGGACGAGTGGACGGTGTTCCGCCTCTCGGGCGATGCGCTTCAAACGTTGGCGTCTTCGCAGTAGCGAAGGGAAGCGCCTCGAGTTAATCGCTTCCCTCGCAGACAACTCGAAACACGATGGCAGGCTCGGGGAAAGCTTCCAGGCCTAGCTCGACTGGTACCAGGTCACCGTGAACGAACTCCCTTGGCCACTGAGTGGACCGGGGGACGTGAGGACTGTGCTCGCAGTATTGACCGCGACATCGGCTACTCCGGAGAGGCCGATGAGTGACGTCGCCGTTCCGTTTTCTATCGCTGAAGCATTGGTGAACGTCACGGGGTCGAAGTCGGCAACCGACGATTCGACGTAGCTTCCGCCCTCGTAAAGTTCGGGCGCTTCGACGATCCATTCGGCCGAAGATTGCGCCGGAGGTGGCGAGGGTTCGGTAGCGGCTCTCGAGAACGTCCAGTGCTCGGTTGAGTTGACGAGCGTAAAGGTCCACGCGTTTGCCGCGTAACTGACGCTTGCGGACATGGCGTCGCCCGGAGCGACAGGGTACGTGGTCGTCGGCAACGGATCCGCGAATCCGTTGTCGATGCTGGCGTCATTGAGAAATTCGTACCAGGCCCCATACACCGCCGTCGTTCCTGCGCAATCGGACGACGTGCCGTCTTGGATCACGTAGGGGTCGCCTGGGTCGTTGCCGTCGATGCCTACCCACTGCGACGCGTAGAAGTCACTGGGCGACGAGCACGACACGCTCGGCACTATCCATGAGCCACTGACAGCGTTAAAGGTGCCGTTGTTGAGGGCATAGCCCGCCCAGTTGTACGAATACGAGAGCGCGGTGAGCTGCGCGGGCAAAGATGTCACGGAGCTCACCGAATTGGTGAACACCGCTTCGTATTCGTAGCCCGTCGTCACCGCCTCCACGGTATAGGTGTCAGCGGTCGCGCTCATGATGGACGACCAGCTCACGCCGCCATTGGTGGACACCTGCCACTGCACTGTTGGAGTTGGCGTTCCCGATGCGGTCGCGGAAAACGAGGTCGTAGTGTCCTGCGGGACTGATCGGCTCGCCGGCTGCTGCACAATTACCGGCGCACTATTGGGGGTCCATTGCGCATACAGCGTGAGCGAGGAAGAAAAGGGAAAGGTGGCGTCGTTGCCGTAGATCGTGCCCGACCCGTCTGCGTTCGTCGTCCAGTGGAGGAAGTTCAAGCTTCCATTGGAGAACGTATTAGATACGAGTGGCTCCGCGACATCAGATGTCTGCGGTGCCATGGTGCCCGTGCCGCCGTTGGCGTTGAATGTAACCGTGAACGTGGGGGCCCACTGGGCGTAGAGCATCGTGGACGCGGTGAACGCGTACGTGGCGCCGTTGGCGTAACTGGTGCCCGATCCGTTCGCGCTCGTGTTCCACCGAACGAAGTCCTCAGTGCCATTGGAGTACGAGCTCGCAGTGAGCGGTTCTGCAACGTTTGACGTCTGCGGTGCCATGGTGCCCGTGCCACCGTTGGCGTTGAAGGTGACGGTGAACGAAGGCAGCGTGGTCCACTGGGCGTAGAGCATCGTGGACGCGGTGAACGCGTACGTGGCGCCGTTGGCGTAACTGGTGCCCGATCCGTTCGCGCTCGTATTCCAACCGGAGAATGCGAATCCCGAATTGGCGAGCGTATTCATCGACAGCGTTGCTGCCCCACTCGACGTCTCCGGCGCCATGGTGCCCACGCCGCCGTTCGCGTTAAACGTCACTGTGTAGCTGGTCGGCGACGGCGATCCACCTCCGCCCCCACCGCCCCCACCACCACCGCTCGGGATCGTGGTTGTCGTCGTTGACGTGGGAGGAGTTGGAGTGGGTGTCGGAGTAGGAGAAGGGGGGACGCTCGAGGCCCCACTTCCCGAAATAGAGTTCGACGCTGATGACGCAGGGCCCGCGCCGAATCTGTTGATCGCGTCGACCGTGAACCAATACTTCCTGGAGTTTTTCGAATCTCTGAAGGTACATGACGTCGTCGATGATTTGCACGACATGCCAGCTGGATGTGACACGGCGCGGTAGCTCGTGATCGGCGAACCTCCATTGGAGATAGGCGCCGTCCAGTGAAGGGTGACATCGGAGCGGCTTCTTGAAGCGCGAAGTGTTCGAACGGTGCCAGGCGTCGTGTGCTTGTGAGCAGGCGATGCGGCGGCCGGGATCGCGATAACGAAGAGCAACGCGACGGTCAACGCCGTCGCTCGCGTAAGTGAGTTCAGTAGAGGGTTAATACGTCTCGAATCCTTTTTCAACGGTCGACTGAAACTCTGACGAAGCTTCGTCACCCAATCGATCGACGTCCAAACAGTGCCACTGTACTTGGGGGAGCGTCAGAGTCCCAGCACTTCGGTTACGGATCAGTAGACCGAAGCCGTCACCGCGCGAGCGACGTCTTGCGCGATTCAATCGAGGGGTGAACCAGCTTGATCCAACGTTCTGTTACGGCTCGATTCGTCGAACGTAAGCCCACGCTCCCGCGAGCAAGACGGCTCCGAAGACGAGATATAGGAGACCTTCGCGCATCTGGAGAGTCCAAAACTGGTTGGTTCCGATGTAGACCGACACGTTCTCGACGTGCAACGTTCGATAACACTGGGACTGGACCTTGATCACTTCGTTGTGAGTGCGCCTCGGGGACCTTGACATGCAGTGCTCGACGTTCACTTGAGTGCGTAAGACCTCGCGCCACGACGGTGTGCCGTGGATCGGACGGGCGACCATACCGTCGACGAGGAGCCACGCATTTCGCGGGAACGGTTCGGAATAGCTCGCAACCGTTCCCTTGCCCATCGTCGCTCCGATGGAATACGAGTGAACCGTCGGCGCGACGAGGTGCTCACGCGCCTTGGTGGGAATGACGACGGCGACAACGAGGAAGAGCAGCACCGACGCAGCGAGTGTCCAACCGGCGCGGCGGATGATGACGCCCAGCAGGACCGTCAGCGCGAACATGAAGAGTCCGTATGCGACGAGGTCCCAACCGGCGGTTCCGAAGTTCTGGCGCGCGAAGATATCGTTGTCACCGATCGCGCCGTTCCACCACGAAAGCACGATGGCCGTCGGCACAAGAATGACCGCGACGGTCGATGCTCCGACGGCCGCTTTCGTAGCGAACCAATGTGAGCGAGAGACCGACTGCGTCCATGCCAAGCGCACCGTGCGGTGATCGAGCTCGTTTACCAGTGCGAGAAGACCGAGCAGGGCGCCAACGAGGGGAGCGATGACGTTGCCCGCAACTTTGACATACACATCAAAATTTGCGGACTGCGCATAGCGACTTTCGAGTCTTCCGCAGAGGTCTCCTCGCGCGAGAGTATCGAGTTCGCTCCCGTGACAGGGAGCATCCATGAACTCAATCATGTAGTGATGTTGGATCTCTCCCGTGACGACAACGAAGCCGACTATAACGAGCGCGAGCAGCGCGAGCGCATACGCCACCAAGCGCTGATATCGCCACGCGATCCAGATCATGACGGCCCCTCGCCGGGCGTGGCGTGAGCCGATAGAGAAGTCGTGCGTTGACCTTCTCGTAAGTAGGCAACGGCGATTTCGTCAAGAGTCGGTCGCTCGATACGCCAGCCGTCGCGTTCGAGGGGTTCGGCGAGACGTACCAGGTAGGTCACCTCGCGAGTCGACCGTCGTTCTTCGAGCACGGCGGCGCCGCGGGGCACGGAAACACCGTCGTCGACGCCGCGACTCAGGAGCCGGTGACTCTCGAGTACGTACTCCAGGTCCTCGCTCAGGACAACTCGGGAGTTGGAGAGAATGACCACATAGTCACAGATGGCCGCCACGTCCGCGATCGCGTGGGTGGCCATCAGCACACTGGCATCATGGTCAGCGAAGAGTTCGGTGATGTTTTGAAGGAGGTCCTGTCGCGCGACGGGATCGAGGGCGGAAGCCGGCTCATCGAGGAGGACGAGCTCAGGACGCTTGGCGAAACACACGGCGAGCGCCACTTGTGCGCGCTGTCCACCTGAGAGGTTCCGAATCCGACTCTTCACATCAATGTCCAGAAGTGCGAGATGTCGAGTGGCGAGCTCACGGTCCCACGCGGGATTGATCCGCCGACCGAATTCCAAGATCTCGCGAACACGCCAACCGGGATAGAGCGGACGATCCTGGTCGAGGTACCCCACGCGGGAGCGGAGCTCGGTGTTCGACATCGACATTTCCTCACCGAAGACGGAGATTGTCCCTGTTGTCGGTCGCGACAAACCTGCGAGCAGTCGCAACAGAGTCGTCTTGCCCGAACCGTTCGGTCCGACGAGGGCGGCCACGCGACCGCGAGGGACAGACAGCGAGCACTCGCGGAGCGCAGTCCTCCGTCGAAAACGCTTCGTGACAGCATCGGCCTCGATCACGAAGTCGTCGCCGGTCACGAGCGCGTCTCAGATTCAATGGAGAGGAGACCCTGGACGCTCTTCATGATCTCGACATCCGGGATCCCGCTCGATCGGGCCATCTCGACACCGTCTCGCAGAACGTCGCGCCACGAGCTCGCTCGATAAGCGCTTGCGGTTGAGCCCTCCCGTGCTGTGACGAACGTCCCCAGTCCAAGTCGGCCTTCGACGAGCCCCAGATGTTCGAGCTCTCGGTATGCGCGATGGACCGTGTTGGGGTTAATCGTGATCTGGCGGACTACATCGCGGACAGACGGGAGCTGATCACCTGCTTGAAGCTGCCCCCGCTCGACCGCATTGACGACTTGATCTACAAGCTGACGAAAGGGCGCTCGATCGGAGCGGGTGTCGAGGCGAAACACGATGGAAGAAGAGTGGTTTGGCATGTACTAGTACACTAGTACAGCAAACTCGACTGTGCCGGTTCATGTGCTGGACAGTCCCGAGGGTCCGACCTAGGTGACGTTGAGACTGGCGCTCTGTTCGAGGGTGAGCGCGCTCGTCTCGCGGCCGAAGACGGCCAACACCACGACCGCGATAAGTGCCACTGTGCCAACGAGCGAAAACACTGCTCCGACCCCAAAGTTAGAAAGGACCACCGGAATGAGCGATGGGCCGAGCACGCCAGAGATGAGCCGTCCGAATCCCTCCGTCGTGGCAACCCCCCACGCGCGAATCTCGGTCGGATAGCTCTCCGAGGTGTAGGTCTTAACTGCGGGGTCCACGGCGATGCCAAAGAACGATATGAGACACCCAAGAACGAGCACGAGAGCGGCGCCTCGCGTAAATCCAAAGACGAACGACGCTGTGGCTGCGATGACGGTGAAGCTGATGATGACTGGTTTGCGACCCCATCGCTCAACGACCCAGGAGACCAGCAGTTTGCCGGGGATGGAGACGCCAACAATCAATGCGGTGAATGCAAAGGCGGAAGTCAAGTTGTAGCCCATCTTGGTGATGGCCGTCGGCATGAAGGTTTGCACCGCGTAAAAAATGAAGAATGTTCCTCCGAACGTCACCCACAGGGTGATCGAGCGACGCCGCAACGGTGGGCGAAAAATTGCACGAATGGGATGTAACGCCACGACGGGGGACGGTTCCTCCTCCGGCGGGAGTGGTGCCAGTGGCTCCCCGCTTGCTCGTTCGGCGCGTGCCTCCATCTGGGCCAGTACGGATTCCGCCTCCGTCCACCGACCTTGTGCTTCGTACCATCGCGGCGATTCAGGCAAGTAGCGCCAAATGAGCACGACGAATATCAGAGGCAGACCGCCAATCATGAACATGATCCGCCATCCCGTCGTGTTCTGCACGTCGGGGATGAGCGCGAGAGCCAATAAGGGCGAGAGGAAGTAGCCCATGGAGAGAAACGAATCAGCCCAGGCAATGTAGCGACCTCGCCGGTGGGGTGGGCAAAACTCGCTGGCCAAGATGTAGGGGATCGGGAATATTGCACCCATTGCCACGCCGTCAGCCATGCGCAGCACGATGAAGCTGCTGGCGCTGTGTGTGAATCCGGTGGCGAAGGCTAGAACGGCATAGGCAACGGTTCCGACGATGAGCACCCTCCTGCGACCGAAGCGGTCCGCCAACCGACCGGCGGGAATGATGCCAATCACGATGCCGATGTTGGCAGCGATGGCGACGAAGGACTTCAGTCCTGTCGAGAGCGCGAACTGTTTGGTTAGTGAAGGCAGGACGGAGCCAGTGAGACCAACGTCGTAGGACTCAATGAGCCAGCTCAAGAACAGCAAGGTCATGATGCCAACGAGCCATTTCGACGCGGGGAGCCGATCTAATCGGGCGGCCGCTCGGGGGCGGTTGGTGTCATTACTAGCGATCATGGTGTCGGGTCGTGAAGCGACGTCGCTCAACGGTAATCTCGAACAGAACTCGCCCGGGTCACCCATTGGCGGGAACTCGCGAACACGTCGTCGGGGCGTAGTCGAAGGCGAATGTATTGGTGCAGATCAGGCAGCGGTTGCTCTTCGACTTTTTGACACGAAGGTCCCGCTCCGTCGATTAGCCCCAAAAGATATTTGTTCGATCGAGTTCGACTTCCTCAAGCATTTTGTCAATCGGTCCGGATGAAATGAGATCGAAGATATGCCAGCGACCGTTTCTGTCGGACCAGTAGAGGGACCATTTCGTGCTCTCGAGATCGTATTTCAACCTCGCGACACCTTGCCGTGTCCAGCCCGAGTCGACTACTGCGCGCCACGGTGGCCGGTATTCGACGATCGTGACGGTTTTTCCCCGCACGTCGACTTCCATTCTGATCCGATCCTGCAAGTCCCGTGGAACAACCTTCGCCGCGTAGTTACGGATTTTTCGGAGGTCGAGCTCGGGCACGCCAGCCATCTTGCGACACTAGATGGTTATCGTCGAAAGTGCGGTGCGTCGAATGGAGCGGGCGTTCTCAACTCGTTCGAATCTGCCATCCGGTTTCCCGCACCCCCAACGGGATTCGAACCCGTGCCGCCACCTTGAAAGGGTGGTGTCCTAGGCCGCTAGACGATGGGGGCCTGTGATGCTTTTCACCTACATACTGCTTGGTGGTCGGGCTGCCGGGATTTGAACCCGGGACCTCTTCGTCCCGAACGAAGCGCGCTACCAAGCTGCGCTACAGCCCGCAGCGAGTTACCTCGCAGCCCGATAAGCCTAGTCGTCGTGGACTGACCGAAACAAAGGCTAGATGGAGTTCGGAACCTCGGGCTCGACCGGCGGGTGATGCTCGATCACGAGTTCACTGATGCGTCGCTTCTCGACGGACTGCACGCGAAACGTCCAGTCACCGTAGGTATAAACGGTGCCCGCTGCGGGGATCTCTCCCGCGAGATCGAGGACGAAGCCGGCGATCGTGACGTATTCGCCCTCGGGGATCTCGAGGCCCAGCTCTTGCGCCACTCGGTCGACGTGAGTCTGGCCGTCAACGAGCCATCGATCTTGACGAATGCGCACGATTGTCGGCTCGTCGTCTTCGTCGAACTCGTCAGCGAGGTCACCAACGAGTTGTTCCAGGATGTCGCGGATGGACACGACGCCAGCGACGCCTCCGTGCTCGTCGAGGACCAGAGCGAACGTGCGGTGTTGCTCGCGCAATTCGCCCAGGCTCTCGAGGAGATCGAGGGTCTCGGGAAGCATCAGTGGGCGTCGGATCTTGCGCGTGATCTCTTCGGTCGCCGGAAGCGAGACGCCAATCGCCCGCTTCAGTGTTGAGCTGCGAAAGAGGTCGTTCACGTAGAGGACACCGAGCACATCATCGAGGTCGTCGCTAACGACGGGAAAGCACGAGTGGCCGGTGTCGCGTACCGCTTCGGCGACGGCTTCGGGTGTGACGGGAAAGGTCAGGTAGGCCACGTCGACGCGAGGGGTCATCACGTCACGCAGTTCGAGCTCGCTCAGTTGGTCGACGCGGGCGTGAATCGCCGCAGCTTCTGGCGACGGCGGACTTACCTGCTCGTGTCGCGTCAGTCGCGCGCGGAACCGCGCGAGGCCAGTAGGGGGAGGCTTCGAGTCGCTCATCGAGCGTCGGCGCTGCCGACGCGAACGGTCGCCGGGCGCAGTGACTCATCTTCGTAGCTGTCGCCACGGAGTAACGCACGAACTGCTTGTCGCACTCGCTGTGGGTCGAGGGGCTTCACGACAAATCCGTCGGCACCCGCTCGGCGCGCCAGGAAGACATCCGGGCGGCGATCAAGCAGCATCAGCACGGGCACGGGTTCGGCGTCGCCGTAGGACTCAAGGTTCCGGAGTTCCATGGTGATTGCCATGCCGCCCATGGCCCCGATCTGCAGGTCGGCAATCACGAGGTCGATGCCACCTTCGCGCACCCGCGCGATTGTCTCGGGGCCGGTCGAGGCCTCCTCGATCATCGCGTCGGGGCCCGCAAGCATCGTCTCGAGTTCGCGCCGAAGCGAAGCCAGATCACTGGCGAGAAGGATGGCAGCCACGACATTTAGCGTAGCGGAGATCATTTTTACGAGGAATTGGGCACCACGCTCCGAACTGAAAATCTTCCCTTGTATTTACGACCGGGCGGTGGTTAATCTGCGAGTCGGGGCATACAGGGGGGTCTATGGCGGCGATGGTGTTGGGCTGGTCATTGGACGCAGCATGTCGGGGAAGTGAAGGCTCTTTGTTTTATTCGGCAGATAGCGCCGAGCGCAAGGAAGATCGTCTCGAGCGTGAGCAACTGGCAAAGAGGATCTGTGCTGGGTGCGTCGTGCGCGAGGAGTGCCTGCGCGCGGCGATCGAGCGACACGAGTCCTACGGGATTTGGGGTGGCCTCAACGAATTTGAGCGCCGGGCGTTAACTCGAGCGTGATCGCGTCCAGCCGAGCTGGGCAGGACAAACGGACATGAGCACGACGAAGAGCAGGAATGTCGTGACGTGCACGCCCGTGCAGTAGATGCAGATGTTACCGATGATGATTAGTTCGGCGTAGAGCAGCCAGAGGACGAAACACATCGAAATGACGCCGAGCGCGAATCTCGCCACGTGCACCCAACGTGACGTTGCCCTCCAGGCCCAAGGGGTGTTGAACGCGGTCATCACCGTATAGTTCGCGAGCCCCAAGATCGCGACCGGAATCCCAAGGATCTCGGACTGGGCCGACGTGGTGACTTTCGCACAGTCGATGAAGCCCGTTCCCGAGCACACGAGTGCTTGGGGCTGAAAGTGCGTGATCGTCAGGTAGACCGACAGCGCGAGCCCGATGAGGCTGAGTACGAGCGTCGCGATTTTTGCCCACGCCGGGACGCTGAAGTCGGTTGCGTCCTCATTCGCCACAGTTAGTGGCGATGCGCTCACTTGATGCCCATCGCCTTAGCCGCCGCCATAACGCCGGAGCTCGTACAAACATTGCCAGGCTGCTGGTTGGTGAGCGTGCAGATCGCTGCCGTCTGATAGTTCGCAGATGCGACGATCGCCTGAGTCACGGGACTCGTGGCGTTGTCAAGCGCTGCCGCGATGCTGTCGCGCGAGGAGCCCGCAAGTGTCGTGGGGCTGTAGCTGGCGCCCGCGACGAGGAACTTGTTGTCGAACGTGATGAAGGGGATCGACCCGTTTTGTGCGGACGTCAGACCCTTGATGTATTTCGAAGTGTCGTAGGTCGTAATCTCTTTTTCTTCTTGGGTGGTCGGCGTTTGCAGCTTCGCGTAGTACTGGGTCGTCGGGTCGATGTAGTTGGTGTACAACTCGACGGACTTAAAGACGAGGTACTTCGAGGCGTACTTGGCATCTACGAACGTGAAGGTCGGCGTATTCGGATAGATGTCGCCCGAGTAGCTCGACATGTTCCCGAGTCCCGACCAGGTTCCGAAGCGGCTGAGCGCGACGATGGTCGACCAGCGTTGGGCGGCGCAGTACGGACAGTATTCGCCACCCATGTAGAGAACTTCCGGCACCGTTTTGCCGCTCGCGTCGGTCGCGGTGAGCGCCGGCAGTTTCGCGACCGACTGGGGTGGTGTTACGGCGGCGATGGGCGAGGTGATGCCCACCGAATTAAAGACGGACGTGGGCACCGTCGTGAGTTCGGTGAGAACGGCGGAGCTCACAGGCACAAATGTGGTCTTGCCAGGAGTTGCGGTCCCGCCGCCGCTCGCGACCTTGATGATGACAAGCGCCACAACGACGACTACCACGAGTCCAACGGCGATCCAGGTGAACAGCCCGGCGGGACGCCCGCCACGCGCGGGAGTCTTCTTCTTCGGCGCGGGGCGCTGCTTCGTAGGCATTTGTCTTGCCACCTTGTTCCTTCGTGATTTTGTGATCGAGGCCACCCAAACGTTAGTGGACGTACGGTCATCGAGCCACGGCGCGGGTCGGACGTTAAGTTGACGGCTATGGCCGTAAACGTTGTTCCACGCCCCGCGTCCACGGTGTTAACGCTGCGCGATGGAGATAATGGTTACGAAATTCTTATGCTCCGTCGCAACGAGAGCAGTGCGTTCATGCCGGGCGCCTACGTATTTCCCGGCGGGGTTGTTGACGCGGAGGACGGCGGCGCTGACGTCGCCTTTGGCATGACTGACGAGGTCGCGTCCGCGCGACTCAGTTTGAAGAGCGGCGGCCTTGCCTTCTACGTCGCGGCTCTTCGCGAGCTCTTCGAAGAAGCGGGGCTCCTCATTGCGTGCACGAGCGAGGGAGACAATGTGCTCTTCGTTGAAGGGCCCGACCTCGAACGCCTGAGCGAAGAGCGCCGAGCGCTCAACGCCGGCGAGCTCGAATTTGTCGACATGATGCGCGGACGGGGACTTCGTGTCAATCTTCAAGGCGTCGCATATCTCGCGCATTGGATAACCCCAGATGGTCTCCCGCGTCGATACGACACGAGATTCTTTGTGGCGCTCGCACCCTCGGGCCAGCTCGCAACCCACGACGCGGGCGAGACGATCGCCGACCGCTGGATTCGTCCCTCGGACGCCCTCGCGGCCCACGACCGTGGCGACATGGAGATCATGCCGCCGACTCGCCGGAGCCTGGAGGCAATCATGCACTTCAAACGGGCCCATGAGGTGATCTCCTATGCCCGCGCCCTCGGACCCGTGGCGACC
>DASXEU010000112.1:0-5569 GCA_036489935.1 Acidimicrobiales bacterium | reverse complement strand
AGAGGTCCCCGAGCGCGTAGGAGCTCGCGAGCGTGACCACGGCGGCGCCGATGATCGAGGCGTTGAGCAACAGCACGGCAAAGATCGTGCCGGTGCCGTTGCCGAGATAGCGATTGAGTCCGCGCGCCACACCGAGCGCGTTCGTGTAGGACCCGGTGCCGCCGTGACTCGCCAAGCCCACGGCACACACCGCCACGAGGACCGAGGCGACGATGACGACGATGAACGAGCCAATGATCGTATCGACGCGCTCGTAGTTCAACCAGCGCGGAGTGATGCGCTTATCGACGATGTTCGACTCCTGGAAGAACAGTTGCCACGGCGCGACGGTCGTGCCGATGATTGAGATAATGAGCAGGACTGCGCTCGAGCTGGCCCCGCCTCGAATGTGCAGCGCGAACGCCGCGTGCGTCATCGCCCCCGCCGAGGGGTGAGCGAGGATCGCCAGGGGAATGATGAGGAAGTTGACGGCGATGAAGAGCATCATGAATCGCTCCCAACGACGAAACGAGCCCGACGCCGTCACGGCAAACAAAATGACGACTGCGACCGGGACCGAGGCGTACGGACTCACGCCGAAGTAGTCCATCGAGAGCGAGATGCCAATGAACTCGGTGATGATGATGAGAAAGTTCACGATCAAGATGGAGAAGATCGAAAGGTTGCCCCAGTACTTGCCAAAGCGCTCGCGAATGAGGCGTCCGTGGCCCACGCCGGTCACCGCCCCGAGGCGCGCCACCATCTCTTGGATCACGATGAGGACCGGAATCAAGAGCGGCAGCGTCCACAGCAGCGAGTAGCCAAAGTTCTGTCCGGCCTGGGCGTACGTGGAGACGCCGCCCGCGTCGTTGTCCCCGATCATCACGATCAGCCCGGGCCCGATAATCGCGATCAGCGTCAGAAGACGGGCGCGAACGCCGCGGCGGCGATCGTCGTCGTGCTCGCGGATCGAGCCGAAGGCTCCCGCGATCTGTGTTTCGTTCGACTTCTCGCGCTGCACGTGCCATCTCCTTTCGTCTCGTCGCGGTCATTAGGCGAAACAACCACGCAGAAACGAAGGGGCTAGAAGCGCTCCTGTCTCGTCAAGCGAAGTTGTGTCGGTACGTCTATGGCCTCGCGGCCGGTACTAGGGGGTTTCAGAGAAGCCTCCTTAGAACAAGACCTTGACGAGCGCGCATCTATTCCTCCGCCGCGCTCATGCCAAACTCGGCGCGCCAGCCCTGGGGCAGGAGCTCTTCGAGAAGGTCATCTACCGTCACGACCCCGATCATCTTGGAGTGCTCATCGTCGAGCACGGGCAAGACCGTCAGGTTGAAGTCGCTCATTTTCCTCGATACGCGCAGCACGTCCCAGTGCGGGTGCACGTGCGCGAGCTGGGTGCGAGCGACCGCGAGAGCGAGCTCGTTCGGACGCGCGCGTACCAATGGTGCGATCGACGCGGCCCCGATGGGCTGGCCGCTGTCGTCCACGATGAACACCGCTTGCACTGACTCTGCAGGAACGCGCGACGTGCGAATGGCTTCGAGGGCGTCGGCCGCCGTCGCCGTTGGCGGCACCGACACGAAATCCGGGTTCATCAGACCCCCGGCGGTGTCGGCGTTGTAGGAGAGGAGCTGGCGAACTTTCGCCTGCTGTTCATTCGGCAGCATCTCGAGGATGGGCAGTCGTCGCTCTTGATCAATCTCGGAGATGAGATCCGCCGCGTTGTCCGGTTCCATTCGTGAGAGCAGTCGAGCGGACTCGGCATCGGAGCGCGCCTCGAGGAACTCCAGCTGGTGCGTCGTGTCGAGCTCTTCAAAGACGTCCGCTTCGAGCTCGCGATCGAGTCCCACCGCCTCAATGATCTCTTCGCCCTCTTCGTGACTGGCCTGTTCGACGAGGTCGGCAATTTGAGCGGGATGAAGCTTTGCGAGCTTTCGATACGGGATGCGCAGGCGTGCCGAGGGAACGTGGGAGACGAAGGGCTCGATGGACGCGAAATCGACGATACGGTCGGGCTGCACGTGAGATCCGATTTTGCGACCGAGCAGCCGCCGCAGCAGGGAGCGGCGACCCGGGTCGACACCGACAACCTCCCAGCGACCGTCGATCTGAGCGATTTCGATCTCGTTGGCAATGATGATGCGACCGCGCACGAGGTTGATGAGGTGACGAGCGAGGAGATCTTCTGCGAGGAGAATCTCCCCCGGACGTCGTTCGAAACGGCGTAGATCGACGCGCCGGCCCTCGAAGGTCATACGACCTTCGGCCAGTCCGCCAATCTTCTTGATCGACATAAAGAGGTTTCGACCCTCGATGCGAATGACCGCGCCCACGACGGGCGGGTGCGGATCGTCGCCAAGCCGCGCGACCAGGTCTTGGACGCGTCCAATCTTGTCGCCGTGCGAGTCATAGATCGGACGGTGCAAGAACGTCGAGAGGTGCAGAATTTCAGTCACGGATACGGCTTTCAGCACCCGAAGCCTACCGCTCGGGGGTGCGAGGGTACTGAGTCGCTAAAGCCGCGCCAACGCGCTCGCGACAAACTCGACATCGTCGTCGCTGACGCCCGCGTGCGTAACGAAACGCGCTCTTCGAGGCGAGATGGTGCCACCGTCGACGCCGAGGGCGCCCAGTTGCTGGACGACTCGACGGGCTTCAGGGTGGTCAAACGCGACGATATTGGTCCGACACGTCGCCGGGTCGTAGTTCGAGTCGGGAAACGATGCCGCGAAGAGCTCCGCGAGCTGGCGAGCTCGAACGTGGTCGTCCTTCAAGCGTTCGACCATCGTGTCCAGCGCGACGAGACCCGCCGCCGCGAGAAATCCGGCTTGACGCATTGCCCCGCCGAGTCGCTTGCGCTCGATGCGTGCACGCTCGATGAGTGCCGCTGGTCCTGCAAGCAGCGAGCCGACGGGCGCACAGAGGCCCTTCGTGAGTGCCGTCATGACGGTCGTCGCGGGCGCGACGGTTTCAGCGACGCTAACTCCCGTGGCAACGACCGCATTGAAGAGCCGCGCGCCATCGAGATGGAGTGGGCGATCCCCGATCGCCCCCGCGAGTCGACGCAGATCTTCAACCTCCCACGGCACACCGCCGGAGAACATGTGGGTGTCTTCAACCGTCACGAGTCCCACGTGTGGTTGGTGATCGAGTTCCGCGTCGATGATCTCTTCGACGTCGGCCACCTCGAGCACGCCTTTCGTGTCGTCGACGGTCACGAACTGAATGCCCGAGTTGCGCGCCGCCGCCCCCATTTCGAAGCTCACCAGGTGCTGATTCTTTCCGGCGATCACGAGATCGCCTGGCTGGGTAAGGATCCGCACCGCAATCTGATTGGCCATGACGCCCGACACCACGAAGACGGACGCTTCCTTCCCGACCAGTTCTGCGAAGCGTCGCTCGAGCTCATTGATCGTCGGGTCTTCGCCGTAGCCGTCGTCGCCAACGACGGCATTCGCCATTGCTTCACGCATCGCCGGGGTCGGCTGGGTCACAGTATCGCTACGTAAATCAACGCGTCGGATCATGGTTGAAGGCTATCGGCTCCCTACACTTACCCCATGAGTGACAACAACCCAATGGGTGTCTTCGACCACGCGAACGTCAACGAGCAACTCGGCATCGAGGTGGTGAGCGCGTCACCGGATGAAGTCGTGCTCCGCGTTGAAGTTGGGCCGAAGGTGCACCAGCCTTTTGGCATCTTGCACGGCGGCGTGTCCGCGCTGCTCGCAGAGGGCGCCGCATCGTTGGGCGGGTTCTTAAGTGTTGCGCCCGACCACATTGTTGTTGGGACCGAGCTCAACTGTTCGCATCTTCGCTCAATGACGACGGGCACGCTCACCGCCGTCGCGACGCCCTTTCGCAAAGGCCGCACGGTGCACGTGTGGGGCATCGAGCTACGCGACGAAAAGGACCGGCTCATCTGCGTTGCACGCTGTACATTGCAGGTTTTACAAGCACCAGCGCCCGAATAACGCCACCCTCTAGACTTTTCAACAGGGCTGACGAAGGGGCTTGCACATGGGCGCTCGATTTATTGGCTGGGGTGTCGCAGTACCGGACAGGGTGGTCACCAACGACGAACTGTCGCTCACGCTCGATACCACCGACGAGTGGATTGCCGAGCGCACTGGGATCCGCGAGCGTCGAATTGGCGGCTCGACCAGCAGTCTCGGCGTGCTCGCCGGACAACGCGCCCTCGACGACGCCGGCATCGAGCCGAAGGACATTGACTTTCTCATCCTCGCGACGACGACACCAGATCGCCTGATTCCCGCAACATCCACCACGATCGCCCACGAACTCGGCCTCGACTGTCCCGCGATGGACCTGAACGCCGCGTGCAGTGGCTTCATGTACGCCGTGCGCACGGCCTACGGTCTCCTCGAGACTGGTTCAAAGCGCGTGCTCGTCGTCGGTGCCGAGCACCTCTCGGGCTGGGTCGATTGGACCGACCGCAACGTGGCCGTCCTCCTTGCCGATGGCGGCGGTGCCGCGGTCCTCGAGTACGACCCCACGGAAAATGACCTGCTTTCGTTCTCCCTTGGCGCCGAAGGCGCGGACGCGGACCTGCTCGCGTGCGAGCACGGTGGCTTCATCACGATGGACGGAAAGGAGATCTTCCGTCGCGCCGTGCGCGCCGTCGTGGATTCGTCGGAAAAGGCGCTCGCCATGGCGAACATCACCGCCGCCGACCTGAGCCTCATCATCCCCCATCAGGCGAACATTCGCATCATTCAGGCCGCCTGCCAACGCCTCAACATCGACATGGACCGCGCCGTCATCTCCCTTGATCGTTACGGCAATACCTCAAGCGCCTCCATCCCCTTGGCCTTCGACGACGCTCGCAAGAACGATCGCATCCACAAAGGCGACTACGCATTACTCACAGGATTCGGCGCCGGCATGACGTGGGCATCCTCGATCGTAAGGTGGTCGAAATGAGTGGGCCTTCTCTCGTCATTCTGGCCGCGGGGCGCGCGCGTCGCTACGGCGGTGTCAAGCAGCTCGCCCCCGTCGGCATGCACGGCGAAGGGGTCATCGACCTGATCGCCTCAGACGCGTATGCGGCTGGCTTCGATGACATCGTCATCGTGATCAATCCCGACACCGGGCCCGAGATCGTCGATCACGTGGCGGAGCACTGGCCAAAGAATCATCAGGTGACTTTCACCCACCAGGTTGAACTACGCGGCACCGTCGACGCTGTGCTCGCGGCCCAGTCCTCGCTCGACCTCACGCGCCCCTTCGCCGTCTCCAACGCCGACGACCTCTACGGCCGCGAGTCGTTTCAGCTCCTGGGCCGTCACCTCGCGACGAGTCCCAATAACTGCCTGGTCGGATTCGAGCTCGAGCGTGCACTCGTTGGTGAGCTGCCCGTGTCTCGTGGGACCTGCATGGTCGTCAACGGCCATCTGACCGAAATTGTTGAGCGCAGAAATGTCTCGGCCACTCTCGACGGCTACGCCGCCGACGATGGTCTCGAACCAAAGGTTTTGCACCCCCAGACGACGGTCTCGATGAACCTGTGGGGCTTTCAGCCTTCGATCATTCCGCTCATGCACGCGGTACTCGATGAGCACGACTT
>DASXEU010000090.1:0-1541 GCA_036489935.1 Acidimicrobiales bacterium | reverse complement strand
GACGCCCACCGTGATGATCGTCACGTCGCAGTTCTTGCCCCAGGTGAGTTCCGGAAGAATGTTGAACGCGGCATCCAGCGTCGTGGCGCACCCGTGCGTGGCGCCGATCTTGAGCGAGCGATCGACCTTGGACTGATCGGTATCGATAGCGATCACGGCTCGCGCCCCCGCGTGCACCGCACCTTGAATGGCGCCCGAACCGACGCCGCCGCATCCGATGACGGCGACCGTGTCGCCCGGTTTCGTACCACCTCGACTGACTGCCGCACCGAAGCCGGTAGAGATGCCACACGAGATCAACGCGGCCGCGCGCAAGTCGTACCACGGTTCGATGCGAATGAGTGACGCCTCATGGACAACGATGTACTCGGAGAACGTTCCGAGCTGGCAGACGCGGTTCAAGAACGCCTCGCCATAGTGGTGACGCCAGGTGCCGTCCGAGATCATTGGACCAACGAGCGTGTGCGCGCCGAGGTCGCAGAGGTACTGCCGTCCGGATGCGCACGACTCGCAACGACCACAGGATGGAACGAATGAGACTGCCACGTGATCGCCGGGTTGCAAGTCGGTCACGTTCTCGCCAACCGACTCAACGACGCCCGAACCCTCGTGGCCGCCAATAACAGGAAACGCGGAATCCCGCCCGGTCAAGATGTTGACAAGCTCTGCGCTCGGGACCATATCGCCAGTGCGGATGTGCTCATCAGAGTGGCACATCCCCGCAAATGCCATCTTCACCTTCACTTCGTGGGCGTGCGGCTCGTCGATCTCGATCGTCTCCGCGTGCCACGGGCCGTTCTGTTCGGTGACGATGGCGGCTCGTACTTGCATGGACATCCCCCCGATTCAACGGCCCACGCCGTCGTTCGTACTCTATCGATCGAGCGTTCTCGTGGTCGCTACATCTGCTCAGGCGCGTCGATGCCGAGCACCGAAAGGCCAAGCCGCAACGTGCGCGCCGTCAGGTCGCAGAGCGCCAGTCGCTCTTCGCGCAGGGCGCCTTCCGACGAGAGCACTGGGCACGAGTCGTAGAACGACGTAAATCGTTGAGCGAGATCAAAGAGGTACGTACAGAGGCGGTGGGGCTGGAGCGCTGCCAGGGATGACGCGAATGCTTCGGGGAATGCAAGCAGTCCGAGTGCCAGTTCGCGCTCAGCGACCGAGTCGAGGGCAAAGTGCGCGTCCGTCGCCTGCTCATCTCCCGAGCGGCGAAAGATCGAACGGAGTCGCGCGTGCGCGTACTGCAGGTACGGTCCGGTGTCGCCCTCAAAGGCAATCATCCGATCGAGATCGAAGACGTAGTCGTGCTGACGTTCCGTCGAGAGGTCCGCGTATTTGATGGCTGCTCGCGCGATCTGTTCGGCGAGGTGAAATTTGGCGTCCCCGTCGAGATCGGTTCCACGGTCGTCCAAGATGACGTACGCGCGCTCGATCGCTTCGTCAATCAGCGTGACGAGCTTGACGGTCTCGCCGTCGCGGGACTTGAACATCTTGTGGTCTTTGCCGAGCACATTGCCAAAGACGACCTGCTCACAACGCAC
>DASXEU010000082.1:0-21963 GCA_036489935.1 Acidimicrobiales bacterium | reverse complement strand
GGCGCGTTCGTGCTGGCGCTGCCCGACGACCAGCAAGTCGGCGTCGGGCCCTACGAGCTCGTCGCTCGTTACGTTCCCGATTAAAGCGAGCGCAGCAGTGCGGCGTCGCCCTGACCGCCGCCGCCGCAGAGCGCGACCGCGGCGAGTCCGCCACCGCGCCGGCGCAGTTCCAACAGAGCGGTGATCGCGAGACGCGTCCCCGACATGCCGATCGGATGCCCGAGCGCGATGGCCCCGCCGTTCACGTTGATCTTCTCCTCGCTCACGCCAAGGTCATCGGCCGATGCGAGTCCGACGGCCGCGAACGCCTCGTTGATCTCAAAGAGATCGATCGACTGCACGTCGACGCCCGCTTTCTTCGTCGCCTGAAAGATCGCGCGCGACGGCTGCGTCAGCAGTGAGGTGTCGGGACCAGCCACCTGGCCGTAGCTCACGAGTTCGCCGAGCGGATGCAGACCCAGCTGTTCTGCTCGCTCCTTTGACATGACGAGGACGGCCGCCGCGCCATCGGAGATCTGGGACGCATTGCCGGCCGTGATGGTGCCGTCCTTTTCGAAGGCCGCGCGCAAAGCTGCGAGCGATTCGACCGTGGTATCGCTGCGCACGCCCTCGTCCGTATCGACGAGCACCGGCTCGCCTTTGCGCTGGGGCACGGCAGTGCGCACGATCTCCTCGGCGAACACGCCCGAGGCGATCGCCTTTGCGGCGAGCTGGTGGCTGCGAGCGGAGAACTCATCCTGACGCGCACGACTGATCTGGCCGTGGTTGTAGCGCTCGGTTGCAAGACCCATGGCGCAGTGGTCAAAGGCGCACGTTAAGCCGTCGAACATCATGGAGTCGACGACGCTCTGGTCGCCAATGCGGTAGCCCGCGCGTGCCCCGGGCAGGAGGTAAGGCGCATTGGTCATTGACTCCATGCCGCCCGCGATGACGATGTCGGCTTCGCCGGCACGCACCATGAGGTCCGCGAGGTAAATGGTCTGAAGTCCCGAGAGGCACACCTTATTGATGGTCGTCGCATGCACGCTGAGGGGAATGCCCGCCTTCTCGGCTGCTTGGCGCGCCGTGATCTGACCCTGCCCCGCCTGAATGACTTGGCCCATCAAGACGGCATCAACACTCGCGGGATCGACGCCAGTCACGTCGAGCACGCCTTTGATGGCAACCCCCCCGAGTTCTTGCGCGCTCAGACTCGCGAACGCACCCGCGAGCTTTCCAATGGCGGTGCGACGGCCCGCGACGATGACGCTGTTCGACATAACGGCTCCTCACTGCTCGCCCCGAAAAGGGGACAATGACAGACGATAGACGCTTCGTCGCGCACTGCTCCCTTTCTGAGAAGAGGTGAACTCGTCCACGAAACACCGCGCGTTCGCCCAGTAATGTCGCCAGATGAGTGAGATTCTTGACGCGGTGCTGGCAGGCGCCTCGCCCGATGTGCTCGCCGAGACACCCATGCCCGAGGCTTCGAGATCGGTGTTCGTGCGTCGAGACGAGCAACACATGTTCGATGGCCTCGCGAGCGTGGAGAAGGATCCCCGCCAGAGCCTCCACGTGGGCGACGTGCCGATCCCCGAGCTTGCGCCCGACGAGGTCTTCGTCGCGGTCATGGCGTCGTCGATCAACTTCAACACGGTGTGGACGAGCCTCTTCGAGCCCCTGTCGACGTTCGGCTTTCTCGACCGGCTCGCAAAGGAGTCGATCTGGGGCAAACGACACGCCCTCGATGTCCACGTGGTCGGTTCGGACGCCGCGGGCGTCGTCCTGCGCACCGGGTCACAGGTGCGTAACTGGAAGATCGGTGACGAGGTGACCGTGCACTGCAACTACGTCGACGACCAGGATCCGAGCAGCCACGACGATTCGATGCTCGCGAGCAATCAGCGCATCTGGGGCTTTGAGACAAACTTTGGCGGACTTGCGGACATTGCCGTTGTGAAAGCCAATCAGCTCATGCACAAGCCCGCACACTTGACGTGGGAAGAGTCAGCGGTGAACGCGCTGTGCAACTCGACGGCCTATCGCATGATCTCCTCGCACAATGGCGCCCCGGTTACCCAAGGCGACAAGGTCCTCGTGTGGGGCGCCTCGGGCGGGCTGGGGGCCTTCGCCGTTCAACACGTGCTCAACTCCGGCGGCGTGCCCATTGGAGTCGTGTCAAATGAGTCAAAGGCGGCGACGCTACGCGAGCTCGGGTGCGAGCATGTCATCAACCGCGAAGCAATGGGGTATCGATTCTGGAAAGACGAGCACACCCAGGACGAGAGCGAGTGGCGCCGACTGGGCAAGGACATTCGCGCGCTCGTTGGTGACGATCCCGATATCGTCTTCGAGCACCCCGGTCGATCCACGATGGGCGCAAGTGTCTTCGTCGCAAAGCGCGGTGGCACGATCGTGACGTGCGCGGCGACCAGCGGGTACATGATTGAATACGACAACCGACATCTGTGGATGAAGCTGAAGACCATCAAGGGTTCGCACTTTGCGAACTACCGCGAGGCGTGGGCCGCCAACCAAACGATCATCGACGGCATCGTCGTGCCGCCGCTCTCGGCGGTCTTCCCACTCGAGGAGACCGGTGAGGCCACCTACGAGGTGCAACACAATCGCCACGAGGGAAAGATCGGGATTCTCTGTCTCGCGCCTCGGGAGGGGCTCGGCGTGAGCGATGTCGTCATGCGCGAGCTCGTCGGAGAGGATCGCCTGAGGATATTTCGCCGTCGTGACGAGGAGAACTGATGGACGCGCTCTTCACCGAAATTGACCACGTCGCCATTGCGGTCAACGATCTCGAGGCGGCGATCGCCTGGTACGCCGATGTCTTTGGCGCGCTCGTCGTGCACCGCGAAGTCGTCGAGTCCGACGGTGTCGAAGAGGCGCTCGTACGCGTTGCGGACTCCTACATCCAGCTGCTCACACCGACGCGTGACGATTCGCCTGTCGCGAAGTATTTGGCGAATAAAGGCGAGGGACTTCACCACATTGCCTACCGAGTCGACGACTGCGCGATCGCGCTTGACGCCGTCAAGGCCTCGGGCGCGCGTGTGATCGACAACGCACCGCGACCGGGCTCGAGAAATGCGCTGGTCGCCTTCGTACATCCGAAGGCTTCGTTTGGCACGCTGATAGAGCTCGTGCAAGAGCGAGACTGACGGCTGCATCGCTCGAGGTGGTTACCGCTCGGTTAGCTGGTGGTACTTCCGAGTAACACAAAATTCCTACTTCGCGGTAACGCAAGGGGCGACGCAACGTTGCTCGTTTTCGTCGCGCGATGATGAGTTCTCACTATGAAAACGCCATGCCTGATGGCTAGCCTCTCAATATATGGAGCATTCGATGGCAGAGCGTCTTAAGCAGTTAGAGGCATTCAAAGCCGAAGCACGCGTGGCCGGAGGTGAGGTCGCAATCGAGCGACATCGCGCGAAGGGTCGCATGACCGCGCGCGAGCGTCTGGAGTACTTGCTCGACGAAGGCTCGTTCCAAGAGCTCGACATGCTGACGCGCCACGTCGCGTCGGGCATGGGGCTCGAAGATTCGCGACCGTTTTCTGACGGCGTCATCACCGGATTCGGCAAGATCGATGGACGAAAGGTCTGCGTCTACTCTCAGGACTTCACCGTCTTTGGCGGGGCGCTCGGTGAGACGCACGGCGAGAAAATTCACAAGATCATGGATCTCGCCATCACAATGGGCCTGCCGATCATCGGACTCAACGACGGTGGCGGCGCGCGCATCCAAGAGGGCGTCGCCGGCCTCAATGCCTACGGCGGAATCTTCAAGAGAAACGTGCGCGCCTCGGGCGTCGTGCCCCAGATCTCGGTCATCCTCGGACCGTGCGCCGGCGGCGGCGTGTATTCGCCGGCACTCACTGACTTCATCTTCATGGTGAAGGACTCGAGTCACATGTTTATTACTGGTCCCGACGTCGTGAAGTCGGTGACCGGCGAGGACGTCACCCTCGAAGAGCTCGGTGGCGCACAGACGCACGCCACGAAGTCGGGTGTCGCCAGCTTCGTGCTCCCCGACGAGAAGAGCACGCTCGACGAAGTTCGCTACTTGCTGTCGTTCCTCCCGGCGAACAACATGGAAGAGCCGCCTCGCATCATGACGGGCGACGACCCGAACCGACTTTGCGAAGATCTGCGCGAGTTGCTTCCCGCCTCACCGAACCAGCCCTACGACATGAAAAAGGTGATCATGTCCGTGGTCGACGGCGGGGACTACATGGAAGTCCAAGCCACGTACGCCCAGCAGGTGACCTGCGGTTTTGCTCGCTTGGATGGCCACACAATCGGCATCATCTCCAACCAACCCCAGATCCTCGCCGGCGTGCTCGACATCGAGTCTTCGGAGAAGGCGGCGCGGTTCGTGCGCACGTGTGATGCCTTCAATGTTCCGATCGTCACGTTCGTTGACGTCCCCGGGTTCATGCCGGGCGTCGACCAGGAATACGGCGGGATCATCCGTCACGGCGCCAAGCTCCTCTACGCCTTCTGTGAAGCAACGGTGCCGCGCATCTCGGTCATCACGCGCAAGGCGTATGGCGGCGCGTACGTCGTCATGAACTCGAAGTCAGTCGGCGCGGACCTCGCGTACGCGTGGCCGACGGCGGAGATTGCGGTCATGGGCGCCTCTGGCGCGGTCGGCATTGTCTACCGCCGCGATCTCGGCACGGCCGAGGACCCAGAGACGATGCGTGCGCAACTGATTGATGACTACGAAGAGCGCTACGCGACGCCCTATATCGCGGCCGAGCGGGGCTTCATTGACGACGTCATCGACCCCGCCGAGACTCGCCAGATCATCGCGCGCGCCCTCGACCTGTTGCGCGGCAAGCGCGAAGAGTTGCCCAAGCGTAAGCACGGGAATGTGCCGCTATGAGCTACGGACTCGCCCCACGCCCCTCGCTGCCGCCTGAAGAGATGGCGGCACTCGTTGCAGCGGCAGAAGAGCTCCTCAAGGCCGAGCGGCGTCGGATCATGGACAAGCCGCCCGCGTGGCGGTTCTCCGGTCGCTGGTTCAATTCGGGACCCTATTCGGGCCGCCGCCCGCGAGTCAGCTAGCCGATTCGATCAGCGTTAAGAGGTCGTCCATGATGGCGGCCATCGAATAGTCCTTCGGCGTGTACACCCGAGAGACGCCCGCCGCCTCGAGCGCGCGCGCGTCCTCGTCGGGCACGATGCCACCGAGCACGACTTTGGCCGTGACGTTGTTGTCGCGAAGTCCTTCGAGGATGCGCGGCACGAGCGCGAGATGCGAGCCCGAGAGGATCGACAGTCCCACCACGTCGACATCTTCGTCGCGCGCGGTCGCCACGATCTCCTCTGGCGAGAGTCGGATGCCCGGGTAGATAACCTCAAAGCCCGCGTCGCGCGCCGCGACGGCGATTTGCTCTGCGCCATTCGAATGTCCGTCGAGGCCCGGTTTTGCGACGAGCAGCTTCGGCGGGGTACCGCGGTGCTCGAACAGCGCCTTGGAACGAACGACGAGATCGGAGAAGGTCTCGCCTCGGCTCGAGGTCGCCGCACGTACGCCGGTCGGCGCTCGATATTCGCCATACACCTCGCGCAATGCGTTCGCCCATTCGCCCGTGGTGCCGCCGACCTTGGCGAGGGCGATGGATGCAACCATGACGTTGTCGGTGACGTCTTCGCTGCGAGCGACTCGACGCAGCTCCTCGAGTGCAGTGCGCACGGCCGCATTGTCTCGGTGCTCGCGCCACGAACGTACGTCGTCGACGAGTTCGCGCTCGATCGTGGGGTCGACGGTCATGATTGCGTCGACGGATTCGGCGTCGGTCAGCGGCGACGGCGCGGTCTCGACAAAGCGGTTGACGCCGACGACGGTCTGCTCGCCCGTTTCGATGCGCTCCACGCGAGCCGACTGACTCGCGACGAGTCGACTCTTCAGCTCCTCGATCGCGCTGAAGGCACCACCGAGCATGAGCACGTCGTCGAGCTCGCTCTGTGCGGCGACGGTGAGATCGTGCACGATGCTCTCCATCACCCGCGAGCCCGCGAAGATGTCGGGGTACTCGAGCAGGTCGCTCTCGAAGGCGAGCACTTGCTGAATGCGCAAACTCCACTGCTGGTCCCAGGGGCGAGGAAGCCCGAGCGCCTCGTTCCATGCCGGCAACTGGATGGCGCGAGCGCGGGCGTCGGCACTCAGCGTGACGCCGAGCATTTCGAGCACGATCCGTTGCACGTTGTTCTCGGGCTGCTGTTCAGTGAGGCCGAGGGAGTTCACCTGGACGCCGTAGCGAAAGCGACGCATCGACGGATCGTCCACGTGGTAACGGGTTCGACAGATCTCGTCCCACATGGCCGTGAACGTGCGCATCTTGGCGACCTCTTCGATGAAGCGCACACCCGCGTTCACGAAGAAAGAGATTCGCCCGACGACTTCGGGCATCTGGGATGGTGCAACCTTTCCCGAGTCGCGCACAGCGTCGAGTACGTCGATCGCAGTAGCGAGTGCGTAAGCGATCTCTTGGACCGGCGTCGCTCCCGCCTCTTGGAGGTGGTAGCTGCACACGTTGATTGGATTCCACGAGGGCACGTGGTTGATGCCAAAGGCGATCATGTCGGCAATGAGACGTCGTGAGGGCTCGGGGGCGAAGATGTACGTCCCGCGGCTCAAGTACTCCTTCACGATGTCGTTTTGCGTCGTGCCCGAAAGCGAACCGTACGGAACGCCCTCTTCGTCCGCCAACGCTAGATAGAGCGCCCACACCCACGCGGCGGTCGCGTTGATCGTCATCGACGTGTTCATCTCGTCCAAGGGAATGTCCGCGAGCAGCTGGCGCATGTGCCCGAGGTGGGCGACGGGTACGCCGACCTTGCCCACCTCGCCCGCGGCGATCGGATCGTCGGGGTCGTATCCCGTCTGGGTGGGCAGGTCGAAGGCGATCGAGAGACCCGTTTGGCCCTTGGCCATGTTGCTCCGGTAGAGCTCGTTCGAAGCGCGCGCGCTCGAGTGACCCGAGTACGTCCTCATGACCCAGGGCTTGGAGTGCTCTCTCACCCGTCTCCTATCGGCCGTACTGGTAGAAACCACTACCGGACTTTCGCCCGAGCTGACCCGCGCTCACCATGCGGCGAAGGAGCGGGACCGGCTTGTAATTGGCATCACCGTACTCGTCGTAGAGCGCCTCAAGGATGGCGAGCGACGTGTCGAGTCCGACGAGGTCCAAGAGCGCGAATGGACCCATCGGAAAACCACAGCCCCCCTTCATCGCCGCATCGATGCCTTCCTTTGTGGCGACGCCCTGTTCGAAGAGCCGCATCGCGTTGTTGAGATACGGAAAGAGCAGCGCGTTGACAATGAAGCCCGCCTGGTCCTTTACCTCAACCGGCTCCTTTTGACACTCGATCACGAACTCGGTGACCGCGCGCATCGTTTCATCGCTCGCCGTCAGTGGGCGAACGATTTCGACGAGCGCCATGGCGGATACGGGATTGAAAAAGTGCACGCCGCAGACTCGCTCGGGGTTCGAGACCTGCATCGCGAGGTCGATGATGGGCAGCGTTGAGGTGCAGGTGGCGATGATGGTCGTGGGAGCAACGACGACGTCGAGCGCGCGAAAGGTTTCCATCTTGACGCCGAGATCCTCCACCACGGTTTCGATCACGAGATCGCACGTCGCGAGATCGCTGAGGTCGGTCGTCACCGTGATGCGACGACGCACATCCGCCGCCGCTTCGACGTCGCGCTTACCCTTCTCTACCTGCTTGGCGAGCGAGAGATCGACCGCGACGAGTACGGCGTCGGCGCCAGCAGCGGTGCGGGCGCGTACGGTGACTGAGGCGCCCGTCGACGCCGCGGCTTCTGCCACGCCGCTTCCCATGATGCCCGACCCCACGACACCGACGTTTTCGAATCTCATTTGCGAAGAATATCGTTACCGGCGAGTAGATCACCGGTGAGAAACTGAGAACATGAAAACGTTGACTGCTGCCGGTTCGATTGACGCCCTTCGAGACGTTCTGCGTCAGGGCACGCCAATTGCCCTCGCTGAGAGGGCGGATGTTGTCATCTTGCCGACGGCGTCTGCGTTCCGCGGCGCGGAGGCCGCCGCGATTGAGCTCGCGAGTCTCTTCGAGGAGGCGGGCGCACGGGTCGAAGCACTCATGAACGTCAGCCGCGACTCGAGCGACGAGCCGCACTTCGCACAGCGCACGCGCGACGCGGATCTCGTGGTCTTAAGCGATGGATCGGCGCTCCACGCGAAGAGCGTCTGGCGCGGAACGCTCGTGGGCGAGGCGATTCGTGAGAGCCAACGCGTCGCCGCCGTCGGGTCCGTTGCGTCGGTGCTCGGCGACGTGATGGTCGATCCACGTGGGGGTGCACCAACGAACGGGCTCGGGTACGTGAGCGGACTCGTCATCGGGGTCGATGCAAGCGAGGAACAGCTCGCGCGCACGAGGCTGCTGCTGGGTGAGGGCGCGACGCTTGCGGTGCTCGGACACGGTGGTGTTGTTCACTTCGACGGGCTGGACTGGCGCGTGATCGCGCCCGACGTCGTCACGACGCGCGGCGAGCAGTTTGTCGAGCTCTAGTGGTGCTGCTCAGCTCTCGGTGATCGTCACGGATTCGATGACGACGTTCTCGCGCGGCTTGCCCGAGGGAGTCCCGAGATCGTTGATGGTAGCGACGACGTCGAGTCCCTTCACGACCTTGCCGAAGTGGGCGTAGAGCGGGGGAAGGCGCACACCGTCGGGACCGGAGATGACGAAGAACTGCGAACCGTTCGTGTTCGGACCGGCGTTCGCCATGGCGAGCGAACCGAGCTCGTAACGCCCGGCCTTGGGCAGCTCGTCGTCGAAGCGGTAACCCGGTCCGCCGGCGCCACTGCCGGTCGGATCGCCGCCCTGGAGGACGAAGCCGGGAATGATGCGGTGAAAGACGATGCCGTCGAAGTAGTGCCAGCGTGCGAGAAAGACGAAGCTGTTGACCGTCGTCGGCGCACCGAGCGGGTCGAGCAAAAGCTCCATCGTGCCCTTCGAGGTCACCATGGTTGCGGTATAGGTCTTCGTGGGATCGATGATCATCTCAGGCGCGGCGTCAAACTTCTGGCGCTGCGGGCTCGATCCGTCGGCGTTGGGCAGGTCGGTCATTACGACTCCTTAATTGTGATGTTCAAGATGCGGTATGTGACGAACGGAGGGGTGCCGTTTGCAGCGGCGTTCGAGTTACCGCCGTCTTGGATCTTCATCACGACGCTGTCGCCGCTCACGACCTTGCCGAACAGAGAGTACGTCGCGGGGAGGGTCTCGCCGGACGCTCCGGTGACGATGAAGAACTGGCTTCCGCCCGTGTGAGGCTGTCCGGTGTTGGCCATGGCAATCGAGTACAGCGGATAGGTCGGACTACCGGTTTTCGGATATTCGTCAGGAATCGTGTAGCCCGGTCCGCCTGAGCCGGTGCCCGTGGGGTCACCGCCCTGGATCATGAAGCCGGGGATGACGCGCTGAAAGACCACACACTTGTAGAAGTTGTGCTCCGCGAGGAAGACAAAGTTGTTGGTCGTGATGGGAGCGGTCTGGGTGTCGAGCTGAACAACGAAGTTGCCGGCGGTCGTATCGAAGTCGGCGTCGTAGGTGCCGCTCGTGTTGATCGTCATCGCGGGAGCCTTCGGGTACGTCTGCGAGTTGACCCGAGTGCTCGTGGACGCGGGGCAGCCGTAGGCGACGGCCTTCGCGTTGGATGCCGTCTGTTCGTGGAGGTCCTGGATGGTGGCTGCCGAGCCGGCTGCCGTGGTGGTCGTTGTCGCGGCCGCCGTCGTCGGAGTCGTCATTGTGGTTGTCGGCTTGCTGTTCCCCGAGAAGAGGAACGCACCGGTGCCGACCACAATCACGGCAATCACGGCAACGATTACGCCGCGGCGGAGGCTTTTACGTTTCTTTTCGGCCCGTTCCATGCGCTCGAGTCGTTCGCGGCGTCCCGCTTTTTGCCGTTCCCGTTTTGAAGATGTCATGGATGCGACATTAGTAGGCCCTTCAAAACGCTCTAGATCGCTCAACTATCGTTAACGCGTATGGCACTCATCGTGCAAAAGTATGGCGGCACGTCGGTTGGTGACGCGGAGCGGATTCGCGCGGTCGCCCAACACGTGGCAGCTACTCGACGCGACGGTCACGAGGTCGTCGTGGTCGTCTCGGCGATGGGAAAGTTCACCGACGATCTGATAGTCCTCGCCGACGAGGTCTCCCCAAACCGTCCAGACCGTGAGATGGACATGCTGCTCACGGCTGGCGAGCGTATTTCCATGGCGCTCGTGAGCATGGCGCTCGGCACGGTGGGCGTCGGATCCGCATCGTTTACCGGTTCTCAGGCGGGCATCATCACGGATACGAGCCACACTCGCGCCAAGATCCTTGAGATTCGTCCTGATCGCATTCGCGAGGCGCTTGACGATGGTCTGGTGCCGGTCGTGGCGGGATTCCAGGGTGTCTCGATCGATCGCGACATCACGACGCTCGGCCGAGGTGGTTCGGACGTCACGGCCGTGGCGCTCGCGGCCGCGTTGAAAGCCGACGTCTGTGAGATCTATACGGACGTCTCGGGCGTCTACTCCGCCGATCCTCGCGTCGTGCCCGCCGCGCGCCGCCTTTCGACCGTCTCGTTTGACGAGATGATGGAGATCGCCGCGACCGGCGGTCGTGTGCTCATGCTGCGGTCGGTCGAACTGGCGAGACGCCACCGCGTCCCTTTGCACGTTCGGTCAAGTTTTACCTGGGAACCAGGCACGTGGATCGTAGAGGAGGACCCCACCATGGAAGAAGCCATTGTTTCGGCGATTACGGACGACACGACAGAGGCGAAGATCACGGTTGCGGGCGTTCCGGACCGCCCCGGCATCGCGGCGACGCTCTTTCGCGAGCTCGCTAACGAGAACATCAACGTCGACATGATCGTGCAGAACACGGGACTGCATAACGTGACCGACATTTCCTTCACCGTCGCCAAGACCGACCTCGAGGCGGCGACGAAGGCCTGTCAGAAGATCCAAAAGGAGATCGACGCTGCGACGGTTACGAGCGACGATCGTATTGGGCGAGTGAGTCTGGTCGGGGCCGGGATGAAGTCGAGCCCGGGCGTCACGGCGCTCATGTTCGAAACCCTGCATCAGAACGGCATCAATATCGAGATGATCTCGACGAGCTCGATCAGAATCTCGTGTGTTCTCCACGCCGACAAGGTGGCCGACGCCGTCCGAGTGCTGCACCACGCGTTCGGGCTCGACGCCGAGTAATCTAAACTTCCGCTATGCGTATAGCCATTGTCGGAGCGACCGGCCAGGTGGGGGGCGTCATCCGTTCGATCCTGATCGAGCGGGATTTTCCCCTGGACGACATCAGGTTCTTCGCCTCCGCACGCTCCGCCGGTTCAACCATCGAATGGCGTGGCCGCCAGATCGTCGTCGAAGACGCGGAGACAGCCGATTTTTCCGGGATCGACATCGCACTCTCGTCCTCTGGCGCCGCGTCGTCGAAGATGCTCTCGCCGCGACTTGCCGCAGCCGGTGCGATCGTCATCGATAACTCCTCGGCATTCCGAATGGATCCTGACGTGCCGCTCGTCGTGCCCGAAGTGAATGTGCACGCGCTGATCACGATCCCGAAGGGCATCGTCGCCAACCCCAACTGCACGACGATGGCCGCCATGCCAGTGTTGAAGCCGCTCCATCTCGCGGCCAATCTCGAAACGATGATCGCCTCGACCTATCAGGCCGTCAGTGGAGCGGGGCGCGATGGCGTCGAGGAGCTCGCTGACGAGCTCGAGAAGCACCGCGATCACGACGTGCGCGTGCTTGCCTTTGACGGTGCCGCGTTCCCGCTGGACGAGGGCGTCAAGTTTCCGGCGACCATTGCGCACAACGTCCTCCCTATTGCTGGCTCCATCGTGGATGACGGATCCTTCGAGACCGGCGAGGAGCAGAAGCTTCGCGACGAGAGCCGAAAAATTCTCGAAATTGCCAACTTGCGCGTGAGCGCAACCTGCGTGCGCGTGCCGGTCTTCACCGGCCACTCGCTCGCACTCACGTTGGGCTTCGAGAACGCGCTGTCTCCCGAGCGCGCAACCGAGATTCTGTCGAAGGCTCGCGGCGTCGTTGTTCACGACATGCCGACTCCGCGCCTGGCCACGGGAAAAGACTCGAGTTACGTCGGTCGGATCCGGCGTTCGGACGCACTCGAAAACGGTCTCGCGCTCTTCGTGAGCGGCGACAATTTGCGCAAGGGCGCTGCGCTCAACGCCGTGCAGATCGCCGAAGCGCTACTCGAGCTTCGCTCTTAGTCGCCGCCATCTCTGCCGATTTGTCGGCGGGCGAGATTCACGCAGTGGTCGCCGAAACGCTCGTAGAAGCGAGCCATCAGCGCCACTTCGACGGCGACGGGCACACTCATCGACCCTGAGGTCAGTTCTGCCGTGAGCGACACATGTAGGTCGTCGAGCTCGTCGTCGATGTCTTCGATCGCGCCGACCGCTTGATTTTTGCCATCGATGATGATGTCAGTCGCTTCTCGCCAGATGGTCGTTGCCACTTCGCCCATTCGTTCGATGAGTCCTCGCGAGCGAGGACTCATCTCGCTGCCGAGTCCACGAGCCGCTCGGCGAGCGACGTGCTCGGCGAGATCACCGTTGCGCTCGATCTCGGGGAGTATCCGCAGCAAGATGAGCATGTCGCGTCGCCCCTCGATATCGAGGGGCGCGCTTTCAAGCAAACGCTCCTCGGCGGTCGAGACAAGCCGGTTGACCAGGTCATCAATGATGATGTCCTGTTCGACGATACGTTTGGCGAGCTCGCGATCGTTCGCGAGCAGCGCATGCGTCGCGCCGGCAATTGCTTCTCCCACCAGCGCAAAAATCTGAACGGTCTGGGGCCGAAGGTCGTCGCCCAAAGGAACCAGGGGTTCCTCGTTCTCCTCATCGGGCCTCGAGGAGCGAAAAAGCCGGTTCATCTCCCAAAGGCTAGTGGGCGTTACATCGCTTCTCTAGGGTGGTTTTAAGCGAAGGGTGAGTGAAAATGGTTGCAGTACTGAGTGGACTCATCGGCCTCGTCGTCGGTGCCGCCGTCGTGTGGGTGCTCGCTGGTCGACGTGCCGAGCGCGACCGTGCGGCACTGTCGGAGACCTCGTCGCTGCTCGCAGTGCGCGAAAGCGAGCTCGAGAACTCCAAGACGCATCTCGAACAGTTGCGCAGTGAACACGAGGCGGCCCTCACGAATCTCGGACCAGTCTTTGAGAGCCTCTCGAATCGAGTCCTGCAACAGACCGTCGCTCAGTTCAATAACTCTCAGGAGGCGGTGATGAAAGAGCGTGAGACAACGCTCGATCGCACGCTGAAGCCCCTGGCCGACTTGCTCGACGAATACAAGCGCAATCTGGCCGACTTTGATAAGCAGCACGTGGGCGCGCTGGGTGAAGTGAAGAACCGTGCCGACGAGCTACTCGCTGAGCAGCGCCGCACGCAGGACGAAACGCGTCGACTCAACCAACTGCTCGGTCGTGCCGACCATCGCGGCCGATGGGGCGAGGTGCAACTCGCCAATGTGCTTGAGGCATCGGGACTGCGCCAGAACATCGACTACCAGCTGCAGGTCTCCTCGACGAGCGAGTCGGGTCGTTCGCAGCGTCCTGACTGTGTTGTCAATATGCCGAACGGTTCTCGTATCGCCATTGACGCAAAGTTTCCCTTCGACGCATTCGAAGCGTCGCTCGCGACGAGCGACAGCGCCGAGCGGTCGGTGCTCGAAGCGAAGCACGCGAAGGACTTGCTTGCGCACGTGAAGACGCTGCGTGAGAAGGCGTATTGGGAGGCCATCGCTCCCGCACCAGAGTTCGTGGCGTGTTTCGTACCGAGTGACGTCGCGGTCAGTGTCGCCTTTGACGCCAATCCCGATCTCTTGAAGAACGCAGCGAAGGATCGCGTGATCATCGTCGGTCCGACGAACTTGCTCTCGATGCTCTGGTCCGTCGCCATGGTCGTGCGCCAGCAGCGCCTTGCGATGAATGCCGAAGAGATCTACAAAGTCGCCGAAACCATCTTCGAGCGGATTCGCTACGTGGCAGAGCCTGTCGCGAAGATGGGTAAGGCCCTCGACACGCAGGTGAAGGAGTACAACGCAATGGTCGCGTCCTTCGAAACCCGCCTCATTGTCAGTGCGAGAAACCTACAGAAGCTGGGTGGCGCGGCGCACGCGAAGGAGCTGCCCGAACTCGGTCACGTCGATCGCCTCGCAACGCGCATCGATGAAAGCAAGTGGGGCATCGATGCCTCGTCACCGTTGCCCGAGGGTGCGATAGAGATTCTCGAACTCGAAGGATTCGAGGACACGGAGTAAAAATCCGCGCCGAGTAAGTTCTTTCAGCGTGGCCCGTACTCGCGCGCAACGCCGTCGTCATACGGTGCTCATCACGCTGGCGCTCGTCATCACCCTGATTGTGCTGGTGTTCGCACGCGACGTGTCACGATCTGCTCACGGTGCCATCACCGAACGACGGAGCGAGAACAAGAGCTTCGCGGCACTCGCGAACGGGCTGATCGACCAGGAAAACCAATTCGACGCGCGCCTCGATCGACTGCTCGACCAGGGCTCAACGCTCCGTCGGACCGTCTTCGCTGCCCGCCTCTATCAGCTGAACGACGTGCTGCCAGGGTGGGTCACCGACGCGAATCTGCTGCGCGAGCCGGCGCTCTCGCACAAGGTGAATGAGACGCTCTACCAACTGACGCTCGAGCGCGTCGCGGCTTATCAGACCTTGCTCGGCGATGTCGCTCGCGCGCTAACCCTGCCGTGGAGCACGACTCCGCCACAAGAACTCGCGGATTCTGCGGCGACCCTCGTCGCCACGAGTACCCGCTGGAACGTAGCCAGATTTGCACTCATAAAGGAACCCGGTCGAGTGCACCTCAGCGCCACCACGTCGCACAGCGCCACGTACTTTGAACATCGGGGCACCGGTGAGCTGACGAGTGCTCCTTCACTCGCGCTCGTGCGAGCTATATCAATTGTCGCGGTTCGCGTGATTCCCTCGCCGCTACCCGCCTCGCACGGCGTTCTCCTTTTGCCGCCAGTGACGTCCGTCGAGCTTGGCGTATCGGTGTTGAACGCGAGTTACGACGAGCAGCCGGTCACTTTGAGCATCCGCGTCACGCCTTTGAATCACCGGGGCAAGCCATTCTTCGAGCGGATGCGCGCGACACTTGGTCCGCTCCGGGCGTACGCCTTCGTGCCCAGTGATCTGACCACTGCGGCGAGCGAGCGAGCACGTGTTGTCATCTCTGTCACCGGCGCTCGGGCGGCGGTCGGGAAGGTCACGATCGAGCACTATCAACTCGAGATGTCGCCGTCGGGAGCGGGTTAGCGCGATTTCGTTACTGGTCAGTTGGCCTACGATGTTCCCGCCCCCAAAATGAATCGAGGAATCGTGACCGACTCCATTACCGTGACCGACAACCGCACTGGTGAGACTCGAGAGATCCCGATTCGAAACGGGGGGGTCGCTGCAAACGAGTGGTCGAAGCTCTTGCCCGGCGTGTGGTTTTACGATCCGGGCTTCATGACGACGGCGTTGTCCGAGTCGGCGATCACCTACATCGACGGAGACGCCGGCATCCTGCGCTACCGCGGTTATCCGATCGAGCAGCTCGCCGAGAAGTCGACGTACGTCGAAGTCGCGTACTTGCTGTTGCACGGTGAGTTGCCGAACGCCGAACAAGCAGCTGCGTGGGAGAAGGAGATCACGTATCACACTTTCATCCACGAGAACGTGCGCAAGCGCTTCCTCGAAGGTTTCAACTACGACGCGCACCCAATGGGCATGCTGGTCTCTGCGGTCGCTGCCCTTTCGACGTACTACAAAGAAGCCAAGATCCTTGACGATCCCGAAATCCTGAACAAGCAGATTGTTCGTCTGATCGCAAAGATGCCCACACTCGCCGCTGCCGCCCACCGCTTCAGCGTGGGCATGCCCTTCGTCTACCCCGACAACACGCTGAGCTATGCACAGAACTTCCTGTCGATGATGTGGAAGGTCGCCGAACCTCGCTACGAACCCGACCCGGTCCTAGCGCACGCCCTCGACGTCCTGTTCATCTTGCATGCGGATCACGAGCAGAACTGCGGCACGACGGCCATGCGCGTTGCCGGCTCGGCACACACCGACCCGTACTCTGCGACCGCCGCGGCGACCGCGGCGCTGTACGGACCGCGACACGGTGGCGCCAACGAAGCAGTCCTCAAGATGTTGACGAAGATCGGAAGCATCGAGAACGTACCAGCGTTCGTCGAGACGGTCAAGCAAGGCAAGACGCTCCTCGACGGATTCGGCCACCGCGTGTACAAGAACTTCGACCCGCGCGCGACCATCATCAAGAAGACCGCGGACGACGTGTTCAGCGTCACCGGGAAGAACCCCTTGCTCGACATCGCGCTCAAGCTCGAAGAGGTCGCGCTCGCGGACGACTACTTCATCTCGCGCAGGCTCTACCCGAACGTGGACTTCTATTCGGGACTCATCTATCAGGCAATGGGCTTTCCGGTCGAGATGTTCACGGTGCTCTTCGCGATTCCTCGCACCTCAGGTTGGCTTGCGCACTATCAAGAACTGCTCCAGCAGGACACCAAGATCGCGCGGCCCCGCCAGCTGTACGTCGGAGCTGACGAGCGCGATTTCGTGCCGATGCACCAGCGCGCCTAAGTCGCTTCGTTACGCGCTCTCTCGCTTCGCGAGGAGTCGCGTCAGACCTTCTTGGACCATCGAGACTTTGAGCTCGCCATCTCGCGAGAACAGAAATCCTCGCGCGAGGCCTCTGCCGCCAAAGGCGATCGGCGACTCCGCGTCGTAGAGCATCCATTCGTCCGCACGTAGGTCGTGATGGAACCACATGCAGTGGTCAAGGCTCGCGCCCATGAAGGTTCCGTCTTCCCAATTGATGGAGTGGGGCTTCACGATGGAGTCCATGAGCGACATGTCGCTCGCGTAAGTGACCACGCACGCGTGCAGCAGCGGATCGTCGGGGAGCGTGCCGTCCGCGCGAATCCAGAGTCGCTGGTGGGGATCCTTGTTGCGGGTCGGGCTCCACGGCACTTCTCCGAGATAACGCTGGTCAATGGGATGTTGGCGCATGAACCATTCGCCGCTGTCGGCGAAGTCGCTCTTCAGAATCTCTGACAGCGAGCGGAGCTCCTCAGGCCCGGGAACGACGGGCATCGCGATCTGGTGTTCGATGCTCAGCTCGTCGCTGTGAAAGCTCGCCTGCATGTTGTAGATCGCCTTGCCGTGCTGAATCGCGACGACACGTCGAGTCGAGAAGCTCTTGCCGTCACGGATCCGGTCGACCTCGTAGAGGATCGGCGTTGTGGGATCGCCCGGGCGGAGAAAGTATGAATGGAGTGAATGCACCCGGCCTCGATCGACCGTTCGACCCGCTGCCATAAGGGCTTGAGCAGCGACTTGACCGCCAAAGGTGCGCTGGCGCTCTTCTTTAGGGTTGATGCCTCGATACACGTCCACTTCGATGGTTTCGAGGTCGAGCAGGTGCACGAGAAAGTCGAGCGCTTCGGACATGGTCCATTGTGGCACCCGAGGGCGCCGGGACCGATCGTCGGCAACCGGTAGACTGATGTCAATGATGGCCCGGATCCGCTCGTTACGGGCGTGGATGCGAACTCGCGAGGGCAAAAAGTTCTATCGCTATCTTTTGGGATCTATCGTCACGACGGGCGTCTCCTTTCTTTGGATCCTGATCGTCTATGGACTGAAGATCATCCCTGGCGTTATCTGGGCCACGTTGTCGGGCAACCTTGTGGCGGTCGTTCCTTCGTACTACTGGAATCGCGCGTGGGCGTGGGGCAAGCGCGGACGTAGTCACTTTCGTAATGAGATCGTGCCCTACTGGTCGATGGCGTTTCTCGGGATTGCGTTCTCGCAACTCGGCGCATTCTGGGCGCGTTCCGAAGTGCACGAACATCATTGGAGCCGTCTTTTCAATACCGGTCTCGTCGCGGGCGCGAACGTTGCGTGCTTCGCAGTGTTTTTTCTCCTGAAGTTGATGGTGTTCAACCGAATCTTTCACGTTGCCCATCATGACGAGAAGGTGGAAGAGACCGTCTCAATGCAAAAGGGACCTTCGCTCTAGTTCGCGCTCGGCTGTGCTTGAGCGTATGGAAAGTGAAACAGCTGTGCGTTCGGTGGTCTCGCGCAGTGTGAAACGGTAGGTTAATTTCGATGATTCTCTCCCCACGGGCGTTGCTCAAGTGGTCGCACACCCACGAAGGTCGTCGATTTATTCGCTATGCAGCGGCATCGGTGATCACGACCGTGGTCTCGCTCGCTGCGGTTTCCGGTTTCTACGGACTTCGCATCATTCCGAGCGCGGTGTGGGCGACACTCGCTGGCAACGTTGTCGGCATGTTTCCCGCCTACCAGCTAAACCGTCGTTGGACGTGGGGCAGGAGCGGACGCAGCCACGTGCGGCGAGAAATCTTGCCGTTCATGTGCATGTCAACACTGGGCATCGCCTTCTCCCAGCTCGGCGCGTGGTGGGCGCGAAATGAAGTGCGCTCGCACCATTGGAGCCACCTCGCGAATACCGGTCTCGTGGACGGTGCGAACCTGTTCTGTTTCGGCGTCTTTTGGGTGTTGAAGCTGATCGTCTTCAACCGAATTTTCCAGGTGAAACGCCTCGAGCAGATGGACGAGCACCTGCGCGTCGAAGAGGAAACCGCTCTTTAGTCGCGGAAGTTAGTGAACTGAAGCGGCACATCGAGGTCTGCTTCTTTGAAGACCGCGATGGCTTGTTGGAGGTCGTCGCGCTGCTTGCCCGTGACCCGCACGTGATCGCCCTGGATCGAAGAACTGAGGCTTTTGACGCCCATGTCCTTCACGATCTTGTTGATCTTTTTGCCGACATCCTGGCTGACGCCCGCCTTCAAGGCCACCTTTTGGCGAGCGCTGTTGTGACTCGCTTCTTCGATCTTTCCAGGATCGAGCGTCTTCAGCGACACCGATCGCTTAACGAGCTTTTCCTCAAGGAGTTGGTAGAGGGCGCGCAACCGGTCTTCGGTGGTGGCACTCAAGCCCAGCTCTTTCTCGCTGAACTCGATGATGGCGTTCGTCCCCTTGAAGTCGAAGCGGGTCGTCGCTTCGCGGTTCGCTTGGTCAACGGCGTTGCGAACTTCTTGAAGGTCGATCTCTGATACAACATCGAAACTCGGCATGCAGAGATGCTAGAACGCTGCGACGCCTCGCCGCCGTGAGTGATCGACATTTCGCCCATCAATCGTTCATGCTCCGCGCCCCATTGGTGGTGAGTGCGCGGGGGAAGTAGAATTTTCGACGGGTCAGTGCCCGAGTGGCCAATGGGATCTGGCTGTAAACCAGACGGCTTAGCCTACGGGGGTTCAAATCCCTCCTGGCCCACCAAGGTCAACTTCGCAAGAGGTTGGCCGCGCGGCGAGAGCTGGCAGTACCGTGTCACTTTGAGTGGCGAGAGGAGTTTGGTGGTTCGAGTGAACTCGTGGGCGAGCGGGGTCAGAACGACCTACGAGCGAGTCGCGTCACGCTTCGAATCGGGCGTGCAACTCCTCGAACGCCGGTACACGCCACTCGGACGTTTTTCTCCCGGACCGTTTGAGGGCTGGTCGTTTCTCTGGCAACCAGCAATGCTCGGGTTTGCCGCGATGGTGTCGATCGTTGGGGGCTCTTCTTTCACCAATTCTCCGTTCAAGTACAACCTGACCGGAACGTGGTTCTTCGGCGAGCCCTCGGCGAGCGCAGCAGGCACGCCGAGCGTGACCAAGTACATCTTGTCGGTCGTCCTCGTCTACGGCGGCCTGTTGCTCTTGATGAGGGTGTGGCTGCGGCTGTCCGAGGTGATGAAACTCCACGTCGGAGCACCTTTAAAGAAGCTCTGGTGGATCTTTGCGCTGTGGTCGGTGCCGATGATCGTGGCGCCGCCACTGTTCTCGCGTGATGTCTTCAGCTACGCGGCCCAAGGCGAAATGACGGCTCTTCATATCAGCCCGTATCTGTATGGTCCGGCCACTCTGGGATGGCAGAGCAGCGCGTGGACGCTTCCCGTCGACCAACTCTGGGCCAACACCCCCGCGCCCTATGGGCCGTTTTTTCTCTTCACTGACAGCACGATTGTCAAGCTCAGCGGAAGCAGCCAACTCTGGACGGTCGTGGGTCTCAGGTTCCTTGAGGTCATCGCGGTAGTGATGATCGGCTTTGGTGTCGCCATGCTCGCGCGCGGGCTCGGTCGTGACCCGGGCGAGGCGTTCGTGCTCGCTGCGATGAACCCGCTCGTTCTCTTGACGCTCATCGGCGGCGCCCATAACGACGCCATCATGACCGGTTTCTTGGTGATCGGTCTCGCTCTCGCGGTCCAACGACATCCGGTCTGGGCGCTGTTCTTCGTGTCCGTTGCGACCGCCATCAAGGCGCCCGCCGCCATCGGGCTCGCCTTCGTCGCGTGGAACTGGCTCGGACCTGACGCGACGCTTAAGCAACGTGCTCGTCCATTCCTCATCGGCGGAGCGGTCGCGGGTGCGGTGCTCGGTGTGACCACGGTCATGGCTGGGTTTGGCTTTGGCTGGGTCAAAGATCTCATGAGCGAGGGCACGGTGCGCTCGTGGGCGGCGCCCGCGACTGGGGCGGGGATGGCGCTCACCAACATCTTTCACGCGGTCGGACTCCACTCGATATCACTGGCGTCGGTGCTCTCGGTCACGAGATTTCTCGGTGTGGTGATCGCCGCCGCCTTTGCGCTGTGGCTGCTCTGGCACTCCGCCGAACGAGGTTGGGTCCGATCCCTCGGGCTTGCGCTGCTCTTGTTCGTCATTCTTGGACCGGTCGTCCAGCCGTGGTACCTCGCGTGGGGACTAGTGGTGCTCGCTGCGAGCTACAAGGGTCGCGAGCACTTTTGGTTGCTCCTGCTCTCCATCATCGGGCCCTTCATCGGTCTGCCCGGGGGGCGTCAGCTGCTCTCGGGACTCGTCCACTCCAATCCGCTGCTCATTGCGCTCGCGGTCGCCATTTTGGGCGGCGTGCTCATCGCGCCGATGGGTCGCTGGACCCAATGGTCCTGGCCCGAAACGGAGCCGGCGCTTGAAGATGGCGTTGTCTTTCACGATCCCCTTGGTCCCGTGTCTACGGGCGGAAGCGGCCTAAGCGACGCGACGGCGTAGTTTCGCGGCCTAGTGGCCGGGGAACATCGCTTCGTCGGGCATCACGTATTGGTATTCGACGACATCGAGCCAGCGCCCGTGTTTACGCCCGACTTCAATTTCCGTTCCGACCAGGGTAAATCCGCATTTCTCGTGAAGCCGGATCGAGCTCGCGTTCTCGCCCACGATGCGGGCGATGAGGGAGTGAAACCCGGAGCGTTTTGCCATCGCTATCAGGTCATTCAAGAGTAATTCGCCGACTCCTCGACCACGGGCTGCGCGGTGGACGTAGACCGAGTTTTCAACGGTCGTGGCGTAGGCGGGGCGTTGGCGAAAGGGGGAGACGGAGGCAAATCCGAGGATGCGCTCCCCATCAGCGCCGACTTCTCCGACGTCATCTTCGGTGTTGACCGCGACGAGACAGACGTGCGTCGCTTGATGTTCGCCAATCCACTCGCGTTGAGCTTCGAGCGTGCGCGGAACGAGGTCGAAGGAGACCGAGACCTCGAGAACCTCTGGATTCAAGATGTTCATGAGTGCCGCGGCGTCGTCAAGTTCGACCAGGCGCGTTCTCATAGAGGACCAGGGTATCGCGGGAACGGTTGGAATAAAGGGGCCTAGAGGCACTACACTTTGCCCTCGCGACTTTTTTTGTCGCAATCGCCCTCTTAGCTCAGTGGTAGAGCACTTCCATGGTAAGGAAGGGGTCGTCGGTTCAACCCCGACAGAGGGCTCGCCAGGCGGCGTAGCTCAGGTGGTCAGAGCACACGGCTCATAATCGTGTTGTC
>DASXEU010000006.1:0-8124 GCA_036489935.1 Acidimicrobiales bacterium | reverse complement strand
TCGGCCTCTGCCTTTGATGTCTGGATCGTATCGACGTGCTCGTTTAAGACCACGTCGGTATTCACGAGCGTGAGGACGTCGCGCGTCTCTTCGGGCTTCAGTCCGCCGTCGTGCGAGAAGTCAAAGTGAAGACGCTCGGGTCCAACGAAGGAGCCTTGTTGGCGTACGTGATCGCCGAGGACCGTACGGAGCCCAGCGTGCAGGAGGTGAGTCGCGGTGTGGTTGCGACGCGTCGCTTCGCGGCGCTCGGCGTCAATCGTCGCCACGGCGATTTGGCCTGGCAAGATCTCGCCGGTCAGCCGGCCGCGATGGGCAAAAAGCCCGCCCGCCACGTTCTGCGTGTCGAGCACATCGAGGCGACCGGTCTCGGTGACGATCGCGCCGGTGTCGCCGACCTGGCCACCGGACTCGGCGTAAAAGGGAGTCGTGTCCAAGAAGACTTCGCTTTCGCCGTGTTCCCCCGCGAGCACGGCGACGACGGTCGTCTCGAGGGAGTATCTCGTGACGTCGCGCCCGACGAACTCCGTCGCACCATTGCTTTCAAGTAGGTCGCGGTACTGGGCGTCGTCGGCGATGCGAAGCGTCTTCGCGCTCTTTCGTGCGCGCTCGCGCTGTTCGGCCATGGCGCTATCGAAGACGTCGCGTTCAACCAGGAGCCCCGCCTCGGCGACGAGCTCACTCGTGAGTTCAATCGGAAAGCCGTGCGTGTCGTGGAGTTTAAATGCGACGCCACCAGGAAAGACGTGGCCACCGTCTGCCACCACGTCGCGCTGGGCCTCTTCGAGGAGCGTGAGACCAGTCCGAAGAGTTCTCGCAAAGCCCGCTTCCTCGCGCTCGAGAATCTCGACGATCAAGTCCCGCTGTTCGACGAGATGCGGATATGCGACGCCCATCTTCTCGATGGTCGCGTCGACGAGTGAATGCGTGAGTGCGGCGTCCGAGCCCACGCGGCGCGCCGCAAGAATCGCCCGGCGAATGATGCGCCGCAGCACATACCCACGTCCCTCGTTCGACGGCAACACGCCGTCACCGACGAGCATCGTCATGGCCCGTCCGTGCTCGGCGATCCGCCGGATGGCAACGTCCGTCGTGTCGTGCTCACCGTAGGGAACGTTGAGCGAGCGCGACGCGGTCGCGAGAAGGGGGGCAAAGAGGTCGGAAGCAAAGACCGACTCCACGCCGTTCAGCGTGGCAAGGATTCGCTCGAAACCCGCCCCGGTGTCGATGTTCTTTTTCGGCAGCTCCACAAGAGTGCCATCGAGGCCACGGTCGAACTCGGTGAAGACGAGATTCCATATCTCGACAAAGCGGTCGTCCCCGCCGAAGGCGGGACCACCGTCGGCGCCGAAGCTCGGCCCTTTGTCGAAGAAGATCTCCGAGCTTGGCCCGCACGGGCCCACCTCGCCCATGGCCCAGAAATTATCCTCGTCAAGGCGCTGAATTCGCTCGGGACGGATGCCGATGAGGTCGCGCCAGAGGTCCGACGCCTCATTGTCGGAGACGTGGACCGTGACCCAGAGACGGTCAGGATCGATACCAAATCCCTCGGTAACCAGTTGCCATGCGTAGGTAATGGCCCCTTCTTTGAAGTAGTCGCCAAATGAAAAGTTCCCCATCATCTCGAAGAAGGTGAGGTGGCGCTGGGTGATGCCGATGTTTTCGATATCCGCGGCACGAAAGCACTTCTGCACCGAGACGGCTCTCAAAAAGGGCGGGGTCTCTTCGCCTGAAAAATACGGCTTGAAGGGCACCATGCCCGCCACGGTGAAGAGGAGCGTCGGGTCATGTGGGATAAGACTCGCCGACGGCACCACCGTATGACCGTTTCGAGCGAAGTAGTCGAGGAAAATTGAGCGAAGTTGAGCGGCTTCCATTGAGAGTCACTCTACTGGCGCAGGCGGTTCATCCTGGTGGGAGCGGCTCGTTCGCGAGCGCCACTGCTCGACGAGCGGACCTTCATTGCCGTACGTCGATGGATCAAAGAACGTCGTGTCGACGTAGCGATCTGGCAGGTACTGCTGGTCGACCCAACCGCCGGGATAGTCGTGGGCGTAGCGATAGTCGTTGCCGTGCCCGAGCTTCGCGGCGCTTCGATATGACGCGTCACGCAGGTGCGCGGGGACTTCCACCAGACCGCCCGATTGCACTGCGGCGGTCGCCGCCGCCAGCGCGCGCGTCGTAGAATTGCTCTTGGGCATCAGTGCGAGCGTCAAGGTCGCGTGCGCGAGGGTGAGGCGAGCCTCGGGCAGGCCCACGAACTCAACGGCCCGTGCGGCCGACTCGGCGACGAGCAGGCCCAGTGGTTCGGCGAGTCCGATGTCCTCGCTCGCCAGAATCACGAGTCGCCGAGCGATGAATCGCGCGCTTTCGCCGCTTTCGAGCAGGGTCACCATCCAATAAAGCGCGGCGTCGGGATCCGATCCGCGGACCGATTTGATGAACGCGCTGATCTGGTCGTAGTGGGTGTCGGCCGACTGGTGGTATAGCCGACCGTTTCTCGCACGTGCGACGTCCTCTATCTGGACGCTCGACTCGTCATTCATCTTGGCGAGCACGATGGCCGTGTCGAGCGTCGTGAGCGCGCTGCGTGCGTCGCCGTCCGCCGTTGCGACGAGCGCCTCGAGCGCTTCGTCGGAGATCATCGCTTGGCGCAGTGCGAGTCCGCGACGCACGAGGATATCGAGATCGTCCTCGCCGAGTGGCTTCAAACGCCAGAGCGTCGTGCGGCTCATGAGTGCCGCGTTCACCTCGAAGTAGGGATTCTCGGTCGTCGCGCCAATGAGGACAACTTCTCCGGTCTCGGTCGCAGGAAGGAGGAGGTCCTGTTGGGACTTATTAAACCGGTGCACCTCATCAATGAAGAGCACGGTGCGCACGCCACGCTCGCCGAGCCGCTCTCGCGCGCGAACGATCGCCTCGCGCACGTCCTTCACACCGCTCGAGACCGCCGAGACGCTCTCCATCTCGTAGCCCGCTGCGGCGGCGAGGATGCGGGCCATCGTCGTCTTGCCCGTGCCCGCGGGACCCCACAGGATCATGGACGTCAGTTGGCGATTCTCGACAAAGCGACGGAGCGGTCCCGAAGGCCCGACGAGGTCGTCTTGGCCGACGATCTCATCGAGCGACGTTGGGCGCAGCAGCTCCGCGAGGGGTGCCGCCTCGCGGAGGCGGTCGTTCACGGCGTCGTCAAAGAGCGACGTAGATCACGAGCCTTTAGGAGTGAAGCGCACGTGCAGCTCGCGCTGCTGGCGCTCGGTGATGTTCTTTGGCGCCTCCGTCATGAGGTCCGCTCCCGACTGGGTCTTCGGAAAGGCGATCACCTCGCGAATACTCTCCTCGCCCGCAAAGATCGCGACCAACCGGTCGATGCCGACGGCGAAACCCGCGTGGGGCGGTGCGCCGTAGCGAAATGCCCCGAGCAGGAAACCGAAGCGGTTCTGCGCCTCTTCATCGGTGATCCCGAGCGCGCGAAAGACTCGTGACTGAATGTCCGCGCGATGGATTCGCACCGAACCGCTGCCGAGCTCCCAGCCGTTGAGCACCAGGTCGTACGCCTGGGAGCGCACGGCCAACGGATCGCTCTCGATCAGATCAAAATCCTCGGGGTGGGGCATCGTGAAGGGGTGGTGGGCGGCTTGAAGGTTGCCGTCCTCGTCGATGCCCTCAAAGAGCGGGAACTCCGTCACCCACACGTAGCGGTGCGGGCCTTCTCCGACGGGCGGCGAGCCGAGCGTGACGCGAATCGCACCAAGCACGTGGCACGCTTGGGCGTATTCGTCGGCAACGACGAGCACGAGGTCGCCGACCTTTGCACCGTCCACGCTCGCGAGCGCCGCAGATTCGTCCTCGCTCAAAAAGCGCGCGAGCGGCGAATCGAGGCCCTCTGGCGTCACCCGAAACCACGCGAGGCCCTTCGCACCAAGTGACTTCGCCTGCTCGGTCAACTGGTCGAGCTTCGCGCGCGAGAAGCTCGCGCCCTCTTCGACACGAAGTGCCTTGACCGTAGGCGCCGAGAACGCTTTTACCTCGCTCTTGGCGAAGACGTCCGAGAGATCTTGGAGCTTCATTCCAAAGCGCACGTCCGGCTTGTCGGTGCCGTAGTGATCGAGCGCCTCCGCCCAGGTCATGGTGTCCATCACGCTCGGACGGACACCGGTCGCCACTTCCGCAGCGTCGAGGACAGCCTTCGAGACGAATCGCAAGACGTCGTCTTGGGTGACGAAGCTCGCCTCGATGTCTAGCTGGGTGAACTCGAACTGGCGATCAGCGCGCAGGTCCTCGTCTCGCAAGCATCGCGCGATCTGGTAGTAGCGGTCGAGTCCACCGACCATGAGGAGTTGTTTTGCGATTTGGGGGCTTTGCGGCAGCACGTAGAACTCGCCGGGGTGCAGACGTGAGGGCACGACGAACTCGCGCGCACCTTCGGGCGTCGGTGCCCAGAGCAGCGGCGTCTCCACCTCGCAGAATCCCTGGTCGTCCATCGCGTGACGCAGCGCCGCGTTGACCTTTGCGCGCAGGCGCAAGTTCCGCTGCATCTTGTCGCGACGTACGTCGAGGTAGCGGTAGCGAAGGCGCACCGCCTCATCGATCTCGACGCGATCATCGAGCTGAAAGGGCGGCGGCTCTGCGATCGAGAGCACCTCGACCTCGCATTCGGTCAATTCAACGCTTCCCGTCGCCAGACGATCGTTGACCGTACCCTCGGGTCGCGGGGCGACTGTGCCGGTGACGCGAACCACGTATTCGCTACGCACGTCGACCGAGCCGGGTACGACGGCCTGGACCACGCCCGAACGATCGCGCACGTCCAAGAAGGCGAGATGCTCACCGTGTTCGCGTCGCTTGGCGACCCAGCCGCACACGCTCACTCGCTCGCCCACGTGGTTGTCGTTCACGGACCCACACAGCAGGTCGCGCATCGCGGTGGCTTCAACGTCTTGGGGCATGTTCACTTTTTCTGTAGGTCGGCGATGGTCGCCACGGTCTCTGTGCGAGGGACCCGATGCTGGGTTTGATCGAAGTCCTGGCTTCGCAGGTCTCTAATCGTAACCTCGCCCGCCGCAAGCTCTTCTGGTCCGATGAGCAGCGCAAACCGAGCTCCAGAACGGTCGGCAGCCTTCATCTGGGCTTTCATCGAACGCTGGTCGTAGGCGCGATCAGTCGCGATTCCCGCGCTGCGAAGCTCTTCGACGAGCGTCGCGACGCAGGCGTCGCCGGTCGTATCAATCACGAACGCATCGAGGGTGCGCTTGAGGAGCGCTGCGGTGACGCCCTCGGCTTCGCGGGCGAGCAGAATCCGCTCTATACCGCTCCCGAAACCAATGCCACTGGTGGGCTTGCCGCCGAGCTCTTCGGCGAGTTGGTCGTAGCGTCCGCCCCCACCGATCGAGTTCTGCGCGCTCTCAAAGGCGTCAGCCACGAACTCGAACGTCGTGCGGTTGTAGTAGTCAAAACCACGCACGAGCCGTGGAGCGAGCGTCGCTTCGATGCCGATGCTCGCGAGTCCTTCGAGCACGCGATCGAAGTGCGACCGACACTCGTCGCAGAGGTGGTCGATCAACATCGGCCCCTTCTCTGTGACATTGATGCAGGCCTCGCGCTTGCAGTCGAGCACTCGCAGAGGGTTTTGGCGCCACAGCTCACGGTGCTCGTCACAGAGCTCGTCCTGGTGCTCTTCGAGATACTGCGTCAAGAGATTCACGTAGACCGAGCGACACTCCGCGTGGCCCATCGAGTTGATGAGGAGCGTGACCTGCGTCAGACCAATTGCCCGATAGACGCGGTGCGCGAGTGCGATCACTTCAACGTCGACAGCCGGATCGTCGGTGCCGAGCACTTCGACACCGAGCTGGTAGTGCTGACGGTAGCGACCTTTCTGGGGGCGCTCGTAGCGAAACGCGGGTGTCACATACCACGCCTTCCACGGTGTCGTGGGCTGGTGTTGCACGAAGGCTCGCACGACTGACGCGGTCCCTTCGGGGCGCAGTGCGTAGCGTCGTTCACCACGGTCAGTGAAGACGTACATCTCTTTCTTAAAGACGTCGCTCTCCTCACCGATGCCGCGAAGGAAGACGCCGACGTCCTCGAAGATCGGCGTCATGACGAGCGAGAAGCCGTAGCGGTACGCGAGCTCTGCAAAAACAGCAACGAGCCCCTCCCACTGCGCGGACTCCGGTCCGAGGACGTCGTGGGTGCCAATGGGTGCCTTGAAGGGCACGACAGAGTCGCTCATGAGGTCTTGTTCTGACCCGGTAACTGTCGAAATGCGTCAAAGACTCCGTCGACACCCTTTAACGCTGCCAACAGGCTCGAAAGGTGCGTCGGGTCAGCCAGCTCCACGTCGAAGACCATGCGCACGATGCGAGAGCCTGACGTGGTCGAACTGCTCGAGATGATGTTGAGGTGGTATTCGGCAACGACCTTGGATACGTCGAGCAAGAGACGCGAGCGGTCAAAGGCCATGATCTCGAGCACGGCGCGATACTGACCGCCGGCCGAGCCGTCCCATTCGACATCGATGATGCGCTCACCGAGGCGTTGGGCAAGGGCGACGGCGTTGGAGCAGTCGTCGCGGTGGACCGACACGCCGCGGCCTTGGGTGATGAAGCCCATGATGTTGTCCCCCGGCACCGGCGAGCAGCACCGTGCGAGGTGGATCATGACGTCATCAAGTCCCTCGACGTACACGCCAGCGGAACGACGCGAGGTGCGAGAGGGTCGTGGCGCCTTCGTGACCGTCGTCGGCATCTGCTCGGCATCGCCTCCGCGCAACTCGCGGTCAAGGCGCTGGACAACGGCGAGCGCAGAGATCTGGTCGCTGTCAATTGACATGAAGAGCGCGTCGCGGTCTTCCAAGCCGAGTGACTTGATCACCGCGTCGAGCGCGCTCGAGGACAGCGACGTCGCAATGGGCAGGCCTTCTCGGCGCAGCGCCTTCGTGAGCTCTTCGCGACCACCTTCGATCGCGTCGTCGCGCCGCTCGCGCTGGAACCACTGGCGAATCTTTGACTTCGCGCGTGAGGATTTGGCGATGTTCAACCAGTCGCGCGACGGACCAGCGTTGTCGTTCTTGCTCGTGACGATCTCGACGACGTCGGCCGAGCGGAGGACCGTGTCGAGCGGCACCAGTCGGCTGTTCACCTTCGCCCCCACGCAGCGGTGACCGACTTCAGTGTGGACCGCGTAGGCAAAGTCGATCGGGGTCGCTCCCTCGATGAGCGCAATCACGCGGCCCTTCGGGGTGAAGATATAAACCTCGTCCTGACCGAGGTCGAGCTTTAACGCCTCGAGGAAGGCGATCGGATCGTTCTCCTCCTCTTCAACGTCAGCGAGCCGCTGCATCCACGCGACTTCGTTCGCCGTGGCACCTTCTTTGTAGCTCCAGTGCGCCGCGACGCCGAACTCCGCGCGACGGTGCATCTCCTGGGTGCGGACCTGCACCTCGACCGACTTGCCGCGAGGACCGATGACCGTGGTGTGCAGCGACTGATAGAGATTGAACTTGGGAGAGTTGATGTAGTCCTTGAAGCGGCCCTGGACCGGTGACCAAAGGGCGTGGATTGCCCCAAGCGCCGCCCAGCAGTCACGCTCTTCGTCGACGATGAGGCGCAGCCCCACGAGGTCGAAGATCTCGTCGAACTCTTTGCCGCCAACGACCATCTTCTCGTAGATGCTCCAGAAGTGCTTCGGTCGCCCGCGCACCTCCGCGGCGATGCCGAACTCCGCCAGCTTCTTCGACAGGGTGTCCATCACTTCGCCGAGGTACGCCTCGCGCTCGGGCTGACGCGCCGCCACCATCTGTTCGATCTCTGCGTAGCGCTTGGGGTGCAGAGTCGCAAAGCTCAAGTCTTCGAGCTGCCACTTGACCTGCTGGACACCGAGGCGGTGCGCGAGTGGGGCGTACACGTCGAGCGTCTCTTGGGCAATGGCGCGTTGACGGTGCATTGGCATCACCGAGATGGTGCGCATGTTGTGCAGCCGGTCGGCCAGCTTAATCAGGAGGACTCGCCAGTCCTGGGCCATGGCAATGAACATCTTGCGGATCGTCGCAGCCTGTTGGGCCTCTTTTGAGTCGAATTCCAGGCGGTCGAGCTTGGTCACCCCGTCCACAACGGCGGAGACTTG
>DASXEU010000147.1:0-4015 GCA_036489935.1 Acidimicrobiales bacterium | reverse complement strand
GACGCTCAGGCCGTGATACTTCGAGGAAACGGTGCGGCGTTCTGTGCTGGCGTCGACCTGAAGGAAGTAGGCGGCGTCGAAGACGAGAAGGGCGTCGAAATTCGTACTCAACTGTTCACGTCCTTCCGCGCGTGTCCCGCGATCGTCATCGCAGCAGTTCAGGGATATGCGCTCGGACTCGGGAGCGGCCTCGCAATGGCGTCAGACGTTGTGATTGCGGCGGACAATGCGGTCTTCGGCTACCCAGAAATCGTGCACGATCTCGTCGCGGGTATGACTCTCGTCGGTCTACGCGAGATTGTGGGTCCGCGTCGGGCCATGGAGCTGCTCGTGACCGGGCGCAAGGTATTCGCCGAGGAAGCATTGGCGCTCGGCATGGTGAACGAGGTTGTCCCCGAGTCGGAGCTGGAGTCGCGAACTCTCGAGATGGCCAGGATGCTGTCCGGCTTTGGTAGGGCGCCGCTCCATGCGACGAAGCGAATATTCTTCGACACCATCGAAATGACCTACGAGGATGCACTGCGTTCGGGCGCCCGGGCTGTGCAGAGGATGCGTCGTGAGCCCGGTGCTCATGACAAGGCAGCTGCATTCGTAAACCGTTCCTCCAACGCGGAAGCGAGCGATCAATGACCGAACGACCAGCGCGCTGGGCGAAGATGGAAGAGCGGTACACGCAATCGAACATTCATTCCATTCTGGGCCTCACACTGAGGGTGTTGGCCGAAGGAGAGGTCGAAATTTTCTACGATGGACGCAAAGAGGCTTCCAACCGTCGTGGTAATCCCGCTGGCGGAGCGCTTGCTCAAATGGTGGACTCAGCGGTCATGCAATCGGTCGGGACGCTACTGAGCGAGTCCGATTCCATCACAACGCTGGAATTGAAGATCAATTACCTGCGCGCGGCAGAGCCTGGGACCACTTTGACGTCGCGAGGGCACGTCGAGCACTGTGGCAAGTCGACCGCAGTCGGTACCGCGAGGATCGTTGACGAGCAGCACCGGGCTGTCGCGGTCGCGATGGTCACGGTCAGTATTCGGCGTGCTCCCGCCGAGGGCGGCGCCGAAGTGAAGAAGAGCGGGTAACCAGCGCTTCGTCGTGTAACCCCATCGCCGTCGGCGAATGGTCGTTGAGTTATAGGTCGAAGTTCGATACGTACGGAAAGTGACTGTCGTGAAAGAAAGAGCCGCGCGAGTAAGTGAGAACGCCGGAAAATCGTGTTGTGGTGCGAGTTGCGTACGAACGATCCACAAGGGCGTTGATCACGTTGAGCCGACTCGACGATTCTGGGGACTTGCGTGACTCTATTTCTCAGCCTCGCGGTGGGTGGTCTCGCTTCGGGGTGCCTGTATGCACTCGTCGCTGTGGGCTTCTCCCTAATTTTCGGGATGACGCGCATCTTCCACGTCTCTCAAGGCGGCGTCTTTCTCGTTGCGGGATATGCCTACTATTGGGTGTCCATTGACCATCACAGGCCAATCGTTGTAGGGATCATTGCCTCGATCATCGCGTCGATAGCAATTGGATTGTTGATTTACGTCCTGGTCTATCGCAGAATGCTGAATTCGAACCGCGAGTTCTTTTCTCTATTTATCGGCTCCTTCGGCGTCTTGGTGGTCATTCAGAATGTCATTTCCATGATGTTCGGAGTGGCGCCCGTTCCGTTCCCGTCGTCGTTGCTCGACGGAGTTCACGCAGGAGGCGTGCAGATTACATACGGCGACATGGTCGGCGTCGCGTCGGCGGTCGTCCTTACGGTATTGATGGCCTGGTTTCTGCGCTATACCGTCGCTGGCACGAGATTGAGAGCCCTCTCGGATAATCCCGAACTCGTTCGAGACTATGGACTCGACATCAACAGGTATCGCTTGTTGGCCTACACGCTCGGCACGATCCTTGCGGTTCCGGGCGCAATCATCTACGCGTACACCCAGGGTCTCTCGCCAGCGGCTGGCCCCGACATCGTCACCATCGCGATTGTCGCCTGCGTCGCCGGTGGAGTGGGCAGTCTGGTCGGCAGTGGGCTAGTCGCTCTGGGATACGGACTTATATCCGGGATCGCGGTCTACTGGTTCCCTGGCGCCTGGTCCGAAGCAATCGCGTTCGTGGCGTTCTTTATCCTCTTGCTCGTAAGGCCTGACGGTCTCTTTGAAAGTGCGAGGTAACCGTGGCCTATTTTGAGACTGTCGTCGTGCTCGGAATCGCGAGCATCATTCTCGCCGTGTCACTTGACTTGCTGATTGGTGTTGCGGGGCTTTTCTCGGCGGCCGTGGGTGTTTTCTACGGCGTGGGAGCGTACGTTGCGTCCCTCATTTGGCTGCATTGGACATCGGACTTAGTGGTCGCACTTATCGCTGCGTTCATAGCGGGAGGATTGCTCGCTATTCCTTTCGTCGTGCCAGCACTGAGATCGAAAAAAGACGTTACATTCGTCGTGGCCTCGCTGGCGTTCGCCTCCATCGTGGGAGAAGTATTCGCGAGTTGGAACAGCGTCACGGGGGGCTACACCGGTCTATACGGCTTTCCGATCGCCACCGTCTTCAATATTCAGATCTCGCCCGGATTGCCGCTCGTTATTGCGAGCGTAATTCTTGTGGTGATCGTCATCGCGGGCAAAGAGCTTCTGGCCCGTTCAGCATGGGGACTTGATCTTCGCGCCACGAGAGACGATGAGCGCGCCGCCAGTTCCTTGGGCGTACGCGGCTCGTGGCTACGCATTCAGGTGGCGGTCGTCGCGAGCGGCATGGCCGCTCTCGCGGGTGTTCTATACGCGGCGCAGGTTGGCTATGTCGATCCGTCAAGCTTCACGCTTGGCGAATCCGAACTCATCGCCGCCATGGTCGTCTTGGGTGGTCTCGGATCGTTCTACGGGCCCGTTGTTGGCGCAATCCTTCTGACGGCTATTCCCGCCGGTCTTACTTTTGTCACGATCGATCCGGCGTACCTCGGACTCATCGAGCAGACCGCATTTGGACTGATCATCGTAATCATCATCGTTGTTCGCCCCGAAGGGATCATGGGAGGACTCGGTCGCGTACGAGCTAGGTTGCGCCCGCTCGAAATCAGTCGAAGAAGGGGTGGCGATAGTGTCTGAGATTCAGAACAACCCGCCGCTCCAGGTCGTTGGCGCCAGCATGAGCTTTGGTGGGGTAAAGGTCCTCACGGACGTCGACGTTACGATCGACGGAGATGGCATCGTCGCCCTCGTCGGTCCGAATGGGGCGGGCAAGACGACCCTGTTCAACGTCATCTGCGGCGCGCTCAAACCAACCCACGGGGAGGTGTCTTCTTTCGGCGAAACGCTCTCGGGACTGTCTGCGGAAGCGATCGCGGGGCACGGGGTGTATCGGACGTTTCAAGATCTGCGACTCTTTCGGAGTCTCTCGGTGCGAGAAAACGTGTGCGTCGGTCTTGGTAGGACCCTTCGAAAGAGGTCCACGATCGAAAAAGTCGACGCACTGCTCGAAGAGTTGGATCTGGCACAATTCGAAAAGGTACGGGCGCGAGACCTCGCGCACGGCGCCGCCAAACTGCTTACCGTCGCACGAGTGCTGATACATGATCCGAAGGTCCTCTTGCTCGACGAGCCGGGAGCAGGCATGGACATTCAGTCCTATGAGCGGCTCGCGGCAGCGTTGAAGCGCAGAACCGACCTTCCGCTGGTCCTCGTCGAACACAACTTGGACACCGTACGCGACCTGGCTTCGCGTGTGGTGTTCCTCGATGGCGGACGCGTCATCGCGGATGGACCAACGGATGAGATCCTCAGTCGTGATGATCTTGCTGCTGTCTACTTCGGCAGAGGCGGCGGCAGCGGTGTCGCTACGGACATTGCAAAGGATCGAGAGTGATGACGTCCGGCACTAAGAAGAAAGACGTTGTTCTGGACGTCCGTATAGAACGGTGCGGTTACGGCTCAAGAGCCGTCATCGAAGACCTTCACCTCCAAGTTCGATCAAACGAGGTGGTCTCGGTGATGGGGCACAACGGCGCTGGAAAGACCACTCTGTTGCGAAGC
>DASXEU010000125.1:0-29314 GCA_036489935.1 Acidimicrobiales bacterium | reverse complement strand
GACATGGTCACGCGCGAGCGTGAGTTCGAGCGCGGTGACTACGAGTTCCAAGCGCTCCTTCGGGGCAATCGCATTCGACGGTTCAAGGACTTTGAGGCCCTGCCCGTTCCCCAACCGACCGTGAGGCTCTCGTGAGCGAACAGTTCCTCGATCTAAAGGCCGAAGTGCGCAGAGCGTTCTCGCCCGAAGGCGCATCGACCTCGCACGCGTCATCGTCGCTGACGTCGGACCTCTCGATCGACGAAGAGCTGAACCTTCATTCGATTGGCTGGGAGCCCGTTGAGCTCGTGAGCGGGGTGTCGCTGTTCTCCGCGCCCGCGGGAATGTGGAACTGGGGACAGGGTGAGATCACTGGTGCCTCCGAAGCCCATAATCGGGCCTTCGTGCACGCGATCGATCGCATCCACCAAGATGCTGCCTTCGCCGGCGGTCACGGAGTCGTCGGCGTGCACGTTGAGCGCCAGGTGTTTTCGACACACATCGAGGTCTCGCTCATCGGGACCGCCGTTCGTCCCGTTGGGGCGGGCAAGGTTGATCCGAATGTCATCTTCGTCTCTGACCTCTCCGCCCGCGACTTCACGCTCTTGATGGTCGCTGGCTGGGAGCCGCTCGGTCTTGCGAACGGCGCGAGCTTCGTCTATGCCCCACGACGCACCATGGGTGCCGCCCTCCAGCAGCAGTCCCAGAACGTCGAGCTAAAGAACTATACGGAAGCCATGTACTCGGCCCGTGAGGCGGCGATGCAACGCATGCAGGAGTCGGCGATCGCCTTGAAGGGATCCGGCGTTGTCGAGGTGAAGATCATCGAGGGCCCGATGCGGTTCGCGGCTCACGCGGTGGGCTTTGCCGCGTGGGGCACCGTGGTGCGCCTCAAGAAAGAGGCTCATCAGTCGGTCCGACCACTCGCCGTCGTGTCACTCAACGACACAGCTGTCGCCTTTGACGCAGCGACGCTCGAGTGACGACGCGATTCATACATTTCGTTTGATGTCGACTGGGACCAGGGCTAGTCTGCGAGTCGAGGTGACCCAATGACGGTGACGTGCAAGGTAAATGGCGAGTTCGCTCAAATCATCACGTGTCAGCTCGACGCGGACCAGACAATGTTCGCCGACGCGAGCAAATTTCGCTGGAAGACCGCAAACGTCAATCTCGAGACTCGTCTGACGACGCCCGGGGGCAAAGCGGATCAGGCCCATCAGGCGAACCAACAGGGCGGTGGCAGTTTCCTCAAAGCGGCGCTCGCGACCGCGACGGAAGTCGCGAAGCGCGCCCTCTCGGGTCAGAGTCTCGCCTTTCAGTGGTTCACGCCGACCGGAGGCTCCGGACTCGTCGGCTTCTCCGGTGACCAACCCGGTCAGGTGAAAATCGTTGAGCTGGATGGATCGTCAGGCTGGACGGCGGAGAGCCGAGCGTTCGTGTGTGCTGAGTCGACGGTCAACTACGACATCAACTTCGCGGGCCTCTCGCTCGGTTATCGGGCGAAGGACGGGTACATCTTCGAGAACTTCACCGGCACGGGGACCTTGGTGCTCGCGGGCGGCGGAAGTCTCATTGAGCTCAATCCCAAGGACTACGGCGGAAAGCTGCAAGTACACGGTGGTGCACTCGTGGCGTTCTCCGATACCGTGAACTTCAACGTCGAGCGAGTCGGCGCGTTCAATGCTCAGACCGCCATGACCGCGGTTTTTGGCGGATCCGGACTCAATCAGATCTCGCTCACGGGCGACGGCACCGTGATCTTGCAGTCGACGTTGCACAGAGAGTACGAGGACGAGGACAAGCAGGATCAAGCCGCATCGCGCACGGGCATGCTCGGACGGTTCTAGGAAAGGTACAGAGAAGATGGCGTTATTTGACAAGGTAAAGGAGCAGGCGTCGCAGCTTGCTCAAAAGGCTCAAGAGGCAGGCAAGGCCGGTCAGGCGAAGATCGAAGACGTGCAGGCCCGGCGCAAGGCCGACGGCATGCTCCGCCAGCTCGGCGCGGCGGTCTACGCGCAGCGCACCGGGACTGCCGGGGCGGATAACAGTGCCGAGGTCGACCGCATTGTCGCAGAACTCAAAGCGTTCGAGGCGGAGAACGGTCCGATCGTCTCAAAGGACGGTGACGACGACGGTCCTTCATCGCCGGGCGCATCGCCCGCGCCAGACACCGACACACCCGAAGGTGGATTCAAGTTGTAAGCGACGTTTCGGCGACTCGCCACCGTCTCACGGAGTATCGGACTCGCCGGCGAGCAAAGCCATCGCGGCATCGAATCGACGCCGGATGTCGTTGAGGTCGTTCTCTTCTTCGACTGACTCTTCGGCGCTTCGCATAATCATCACTGCCTCACCCGTAAGCGCGTCGCGCTGAGATGGGGTGGTCGTTGAGACACCTGGGGCCGGTCGCCGAGTTGACATCCGTAAAAAGCATTTACTACTTCGGTCGAAAATGGACGAACACTCGACCGAAGTTGTGCGAGTCCTTCTCCACGCGGTCGTAGAGAGCCTTGATCTCCTTTTGGTCAAGGAAGCGCAGGACGCGTTTCTTCAGCTGTCCGCTTCCCTTGCCGGGAATGATCTCAACGAGGCGAACTCGTTTTTCGACGGCCTCATCGATAATCCCGCGCAGCGCGCGATCGATGTCTCCGCCACGGTTGTAGATGTCGTGAAGGTCCAGTTTTAGCTTCACGATGGGTGCCGTGGATCTCTTATCTCGTCCGCCACGAGTCAAGCCCTAGCTCGCGTGCCCGCCCGCTTCAATTGAGAGCCACTCCCACTCGCGCCACACGGCCATTCGCGACTCGTAGTCCGCCGTTGCAATCTCGAGCGGCCCGTCGCCGAAGAAGACTCGTAGCGGAGGGTTGGAGGCATCGACGAGCTTCAAGATCGCGGCGCTGCTCGCCGTCGGATCGCCCACCTGACGCGCACGTTGCGATCGAAAGCGAGCGGACTTCTCACGCTCCGCCTCGTACGCAGGACTTGGGGTCGCGTGGCGCGCAGAGCTACCGCCCCAGTCGGTCGAAAATCCGCCGGGTTCGATGGTCGTGACCTTGATGCCGAAATCGGCCACTTCCAGTGCGAGCGACTGACTGATGCCTTCGAGTGCCCACTTGGAGGCGTGATACATGCCGATGTTCGCGAACGCCGATATACCCCCGATCGACGAGACCTGAATGATGTGGCCGCTACCTTGCGCACGCAGGTAGGGGAGGGCGGCTTGCGTGACCCAGAGCGCGCCAAAGAGATTGGTCTCGATCTGATCGCGCGCTTCTTGCTCGCTGAGCTCTTCGACCATGCCGAACTGTCCGTATCCAGCGTTGTTGACGACAACATCGAGCTGACCAAACTGTTCGTGTCCGCGTTTGACCGCCTCGAACGCGGCCGTTCGGTCGGTGACGTCGAGCGCGAGGGTCAGGACCGAGTCGCCATATTTTGTTGCAATGTCTTCCAGCGTTCGCACGTCACGTGCGGTCGCGACGACGCGATCGCCGCGTTCGAGTGCTGCTTCCGTCCACTCACGGCCGAAGCCCCGTGATGTGCCAGTGATAAACCACGTTTTTGAGGTCATGGTGTTCCTCTCGTTGGTCAAGGTCAACGCGTACGGCGTCAACGGGGCCAGCGTAAAGGCTGATTAATCGTCGCGAGACTCTGGTGTCGCACGTTCCTCAAGCGATCGGCGTTCTTTGAGGAGTGCTTTCACTTCTCCCAACGGGATCGCGGCAGACCACAAGAAGCCTTGGCCGAGCTCGCAGTCGAGGCCCCGGAGCCGCTCGCGCTGCGCGGGGGTTTCGACTCCTTCTGCGAGCATCGTCATCTCGAGTTTGTGCCCGAGGGTGATGATCGCCTCAAGCAAGACGTGATTGCGCGATCGCTCGATCTTCGGGCTCACGAAGGAGCGGTCCACTTTGATGATCTTCGGGTGCAGGAGGGCGAGATAGGAGAGGGAGGAGAACCCGGTCCCGAAATCGTCGAGGGCGAACGAGACTCCGAGGTGGGTGAGCTGCTCCATGACGCTCATGGTTTCGCTCACGTTGTGGAGCGTCACGCTCTCGGTGATCTCGATGATGAGCCGACCGTGGGCGAGCTTCGACTCGAGCAACGTCGATTCGAGGAAGGCAATGAGACCGGGATCGTGGAATTGCCGCGCCGAGAGGTTGACCGTAATGAAGAGGTCGTCTGCACCCCACGAGCTCGCGGCCTTGATCGATTCGCTGATCGCGAAGTAGCCGAGGTCGATGATGAGGTCGCTCTGTTCGGCGGCGGGAATGAAGACGTCCGGCGGCACCCATCCTCTCGTCGCGTGCGGCCAACGCATGAGTGACTCGAAGCCCACGAGCTCACCGGAGTCGAGCTTCACGATCGGCTGGTAGTGCATCGAGAGCTCACCCGCCTGCAGCGCTTGGCGCAGCTCTTGGACCAGTGTGAACCGGTTGACCGCTTGTTGGTGCATGCTCGGCGTGAAGAGCGTGTATCGCCCCTTACCGACGCGCTTTGCTTCGTAGAGAGCGACGTCAGCTCTTTGGAGGAGCTCGGTCGTGTCATCCCCGGGGTCTTTCGTAACGACGATGCCGATACTCGCGCCTTGGCCGAATTTGGTGCCCGACACGGTGAAGGGCTCGCTCAAAGCTTCGAGCAGACGCCGCGCGACCAGTTCCACGTCGCCCACGGCGCTGAGCCCTTCTGCCAAGTAGAGGAATTCGTCACCGCCGAAGCGACATAGCGTGTCTGAATCACGAACCACCTGCTCTAGGCGGCGAGCGACCGAGATCAGGAGCTGGTCCCCTGCAAGGTGACCGAGCGAGTCATTGACGCCCTTGAAATCGTCAAGGTCCAAGAGCAGCACCGCACAGAGCCCTCCGTCGCGGATCATCTTCGCCCGGGCCTGGTCGAGCCGATCGTTGAACAGCGCACGGTTCGACAACCCGGTCAAGGTGTCATGGAGCGCTTGATGAGACAGTTGCGCTGCGAGCGCTCGCTCGTCTGTGATGTCTCGTTCGGAGATGACGTTGTAGAGAATATTGCCATCGGCATCACGGGCGGGTGAGCGGAGGACTTCGACGTAGATGAGTCGACCGTCTTTACGCAAGTAGCGCTTCACGTAGCGCGACTGCTGGAGCTCTCCCTTGACTATTCGTTGGTGCGAGTCTTCGGTGATCCCGACGTCCTCGGGATAGGTGAAAGGTGTTGAGTCACGACCGATGATCTCGTCGCGCTCGAAACCAATCATTTGGCAGAACGCATCGTTTGCTGCAATGACGCAGTCGTCGAGGTCGGTGAAGATCATCGGCGCCATGTTGTCTTCGAACGCCAGGCGAAACTGCTGTTCCAATTCCTGGAGCTGGCGGATATAGCGGTTGTGATCCGTTACGTCGCGGCCATTGACGATGATGCCGGCAACGACGGCGTTATCGAGTGCGTTCGTCGAGACGATGTCGATCTCGTGGGTCTCACCATCGGCCGCGACGGTTCGTATCGTGTCGCGAATCGTGCCGCTCGGCGTCTCCAGCAGTGTAAGAAACTGGGTGATGACGTGCTCGAGATCGTCGGGATGTATGTAGGCAAAGGCGCTCGAGCCAAGGCCCTCCTCTAACGAGAGCCCAAACGTCTCGAGGGATTTGGGATTGGCGTATTGGACGACGCCCGAGTTGTCGACGACGAGCATGAGGTCCTCGGAGAATCGCCCCACTTCCTCGAGTGCGGCGAACCGCTCAGGGTGCAGTACGGACCCTACGTCCGGGGCAGTTTCGCCGGCATTTTCAACTGAGTTGTCCGACGCCACTTTCGAGAGATTACTTCTTGTTTAAGAAAGATTCGATCATCGCCGCGTCAATCTTTGGCGCACGGCGCGCGCTCGCTATTGAACGGTGACGAGCGTTCCGATTGGAGTCTGCGGCCAAAGTTTGGCTGCGTCGGCAAAGGGCATCTCAACGCACCCGAGACTTTGCGGATAGCCGTACGACGAACGAATGAACCCGTGGAGCGCGTCACCGCCGTGGAAGTAGGAGACCCAGGGAATGCCCGTGTCGTGATACGTCTGTCCGTCCGGCAGCGTTCCCGACATCGTGGTCACCGTGTAGCGAAGATACACGGGGTACGTGCCGTTTTCGGTCGGCGCGTCAGAGACGCCGGTGTTGGCGAGCGTCTTAAAGGTGACACGTCCGTTGACGTAAAGCTTCACTGACTCGGGCTGCGTCTTGCTCACGTAGACGTAGTCATAAGCCGTCGGATCGTTGTGATGCTCTCGCACGGCGCTCACCAGTGCTTGCCAAGTTGATCCGTCCATCGAGCCGGTCGTCGCGAAACCGTGCACGTCTTGGAAGCGCATGAGCGCGCCTTCCAAGACGACATTGTCCGTACCCACTCGCCACTGCGACTTCACTGCGCCCGGGAGCGAAGTGAAGCGCCAGACAAATGAGCCAGAGACGATCGTTGTCGGTGTCGCCGTCGTCTTCTTTTTCGGCGGGAGCGTGGTCGTCGTGGTTGGCGTCGTGGTCGTGGTCGGCAGCGTCGTGGTCGTCGTCGATGATGTGGACGACGTTGGCAATGTGGTGGTGGTGGTGGTGGTGGTAGTCGTCGTGGTCGGTGTTACCGATGTAGTGGGAACAAACTTGACCGGGAGATACTGCAAGTCGGCGAGAAACTGGTCCTCGAGGCGAATGGAATAGTGCACGGCCGCGGTGTGCGGCGTCGCCGCTTGTGCGGCAGTGGTCAAGCCAAATGAACCGATCGCAAGCGCACTCGCTGCGATCAGGTAGGGGACTGAGGGGCTGAGTCTCATTGTGCAAGTTTACTGGTGCAAGGCATGCTCAAAATCGCAAGTGCACAATCTAGAGAGAAAAGTTTTTCACGACGTCTGCGTTTCGAATGGCACCGGCACCGCGGCACCCGCTCGCGCACCCGCGGCAACGGTCCGCGCGACGAGCGCAATGAATGGAGGCGTGATGTCGAGGTGGCCCTGGAGGAGTCGGTGGTATGCCGGTCCATAGGTCATGTCCATGACTGCTTCTACGTCTGAGCCGTCGGGTATTTCACCTCGCTCGATTGCTCGCTCCACCATCAGACGATGCTGATTGCGCAAAGGACCCATGACGCGTTCGCTCCACGCTTGAGCAAGCTGCTCGTCCAGCTGGGCTTCAGCGACCAGTCGAACGAGCGTGCGACCCGTGGGAGTGTCAACGACAGCCCGAGCCCAGAAGGTGAGGGACTCGCGGAGGTCGCCCTCAAGTGATCCGGTGTTGACGGTCGGCTGACGAGACAAGAAGTCGCCGAGGAATGCGTCGAGGGCCAGTGCACCCTTGGTCGACCAACGACGATAAATCGTCGTTTTGGCGACACCCGCGCGGGTGGCGACCTCTTCGATCGTCATGGCGTCGAAACCGCGCTCGGCCAGGATCTGTGCCGCTGCCTGCACGACGACAAGGTCGAGCTCATCGTTGCGAGGGCGACCCCGACGCGGTCGGTGTGTTGAGGTTGATGTCACGTTTTCCAGACTAGTGGTTAGGATACGAAACGTAGCGTATCGATAAACGAAAAGACCTCAGGAGTCCCAATGTCATCAGAGCAGTTGTCCCAAGTTCCCTCACTTCCGCAGTCCTCCCATTCGCCCGGCGGGAGATTTACTACGTCCACGCCCGACCGAGCGGGCGTTCGCGGACGCTGGGCGAATCGCCTCAGTCACGGTGCGGGCTATTGGGTTGTGGCCCTCGCCCTCCTCACCAACATGGCGTTCTCTGCCGTTCCGACGCCGCTGTACGTCATCTACCAGCAGCGCGACCACTTCTCCAACATTGGCGGGACCGTTGTCTACGCCGTGTACGCCGTTGGCGTGATCGCGAGCCTCTTTCTCGCTGGCCACATCTCTGACTGGATGGGTCGTCGGCGCCTGTTGGTGTTTGGTCTCCTCGTGAATGTGCTGAGCGCATTCGTCTTCATCGCCGCGCCGAGCTTCACTGGCTTGATCATCGCGCGCATCATCTCTGGTTTCGCCGTGGGTGTGACGACCGCTACCGCGACAGCGTGGATGGCGGAACTACACGCGGCGGCTCACCCGGGGGCAAGCACTCGTCGTGCACAAATGGTCGCTATCGCTGCGAACTTGGGTGGCATTGGCGTGGGGCCGCTCGTTGCGGGGATCCTTGCCGCGTTCGTGCCGGCGCCACTGGTTGTTCCGTACGTTGTCGTCGGAGGAGCACTGGTGATCCTCACGCTCCTGGTGGCTGCTGCTCCCGAGACAGCGTCGGGCATTAACAAGGGAACGAAGTGGCGTCCTCAGCGCATCGCCGTCCCCGCGCACGCTCGTGCGCAGTTCTTCGCCGCGACGGGTGCCGGCTTTGCATCCTTCGCGGTGTACGGCGTCTTCAACTCGTTAGTGCCGAACTTCCTCGTTGGAACCCTTCACGAGTCGTCCCACTTCATCGCCGGTGCGGTCGCGTTTGCGGCATTCGCATCGGGTGCACTTGCCCAGATGGCGCTGAGTCGACTCTCGATACCTTCCATGTTGCGCGTCAGCGTGCCGGTGCTCTTTGCCGGTCTCACGTTGTTCACCCTCGGAATGTGGATGCCCAGCTTGGCGATCTTCGTTATCGGCGGCATCGTCACGGGGGCCGGTGCGGGTCTCGTATTCCGTGGGGCCATGGTGGCGGCGGGTAATGCATCACCGATTGAAACGCGAGGTGAGACCCTCGCTGGATTCTTCCTTGGTGCCTATGTGGGACTCTCCGTGCCGGTGATCGGACTCGGTATCGCAACAACCTACGCATCCACCAAAGACGTAATGCTCGTCTTCGTGGTTGCAGTGGCCGTGATCATTGTCGCCACGGTTCGCAGTGCAGTGGGTCACGTCGTCAGGGCGGACGCCGCAATTGCCAAAGCGGCGTTCGAAACCAACAACGTTGGCGACGTCAACTAACACGAAGTGGTCAGCTCCTCGGCGTGACGGCCGAGGAGCTGCGCCATTGATTGCATTCGCGTGACAACTCTTGTTTCACCAAACATCTAGTTACCAACGACTGCGACACAACGTTCTATGTACGCGCACTGTGCCGGAGGTGCACCGCAAGACAATGTAAATTAGCGAGGTGAATGCGTCGCTGCCGTCGAAGTTAGGGCGCTTCATTTTGATTCCCCTCGCACTCGGCGCGCTCGTCGTTGGTCTTCTCGTTGGTGCGAGCTCACCAACGTCGGGTTCCCCAACAACGACGACGTCATCAACGCTTCTGACCTCCACGTCGTCGACGTCCTCGATCGTGACGACGACGAGTTCGCCCACGTCCTCCACCTCGACGACCATTGCGTCAACGCTCGTCTGGCCGCAACGAGGAAGTGCGGCAATTATTGTGCCGGAGCTCGGCGTCGAAACATCGTCGCCCAACCAACCCATTGAGCCCATTGCGAGCTTGACCAAGATGATGACGGCGTGGGTTGTACTCCACCATTTGCCGTTGAACGGCACGGCGACGGGACTGTGCGAAGTCATCAACAAGAGCGACCTTGAGCTCTACAACGATGACGTTGCGTTGGATCTGTCGGTCGTAAAGATCGTTCTAGGCGAGCGACTGTGCGAGCGGACGCTGCTGCGCGGAATGCTTGTGCACTCGGCGGGCGACTACGCGCAACTGCTCGCGGGACTTACCGGAATGCGACCGGCGACGTTCGTCGCTGCGATGAATCAAGACGCACGGTCACTCAAACTCAACAGCACTCACTACGTCGACGTCACGGGCCTTTCTCAGGGCGACACCTCGACCGCGGTGAATCAAGCGACGATGGCTGCAGCGCTCATGAACGACGAGCCGGTCGTGCAGGCAATCGTCGACCTGAGTGAAGTGTCGCTCCCAGTTGCCGGCATCGTAAGTTCCTTTACTCCCTACGTTGGTCAAGCCAACGTCGTCGGCGTGAAGTCCGGCTTCACCAATGCCGCGGGAGGCTGTGACGTCATGGCCATGGACGATCGCATCGGCAACGCTTTCATCACGACATATGCGGTGGTGCTCGGCGAACACAGCGATAACCCGCTCGGCACAGCGGGACTCGACGCACTCACGCTTTCGCATTCGATTCGCACGCTCATGGCCCGCGTTGGCACCATATCGGGCCCTCAGCTGCGCTGGATTGGCCCGTCCACTGACGTAGTGACGACGACAACTTCGACGACCTCAACCACGTCGCCGACGACCACAACAACCACAACGTCACCAACGACCACCACATCGACCACGTCAACAACCACCACGACGTCGACAACGACGACGACGCTGCCGTAGTCGAGTTCGTGGTCGGGGGTGGCCGCCCCGACAAACGATCATGTATCTACTTTTCCTGCGCCAACGACCCCTCAGCGTTTGGAGGTCGACTTTCGAAGGATCTCGCCGCATTCTCTTACGTTGCTATTAGCCGATGTCCAGGTCTGCTTTCTACGATTCACGAACGAACACCGAGGCGTGAAGGAAGTCAGTGACGATTCGAAATAGATTTGCGAGTCACAAGATCCGAAACTCGATTGTGCTCGGCGCCGGAATTGTCGTCATCGCAGCGCTCGCTGGACCCTACGTCTACATCCACTTCATAGAGGGCCCTCCGCCGAAGAAGCTGTCGCTTCCGACGCCGAGCGCAAATTCCGCGACGTCCGGAGCGTCATCAGCCGCGGTCAATGGAACGTGGAACGTCTCAAAGGGCTCGGTCGTCGGTTACCGAGTGAGCGAGAAGTTGCTCGGCCAAAACTCAACTGCTGTGGGTCGCACGACGAAGGTGTGGGGTTCGGTGGTCCTGAGTGGAACGTCCATCACGTCGGCAACGTTCAGTGTGGACATGGCGACTGTCGTCAGCGACCAGAGCGAGCGCAACGTTCAATTCGACGGTCGAATCATGGACGTCGCTCAGTACCCAACGGCGAAGTTCACCTTGACGTCGCCTATCAAGCTTGGTTCATCGCCCAAAGAAGGCGTGATCACGAGCGCGAGCGCCATTGGTGAGCTCACCTTGCACGGAGTGACGCAGCCGATCACGTTCAAGGTCTCCGTTGAACGAACGTCGAGCGGCCTCGACGCGCTCGCAGAGATTCCAATCACCTTTAGTACGTGGAAAATTGACAACCCGAGCATTGCGGGGTTTGTAACGACGGCAACGAGCGGGACGCTCGAGGTCTTGCTCAGCACCACGACGGGTGCGGGCAACAGCCCTTCGAGCGCCGGTGCGCCAACCTCGTCTGGTGGTGGCACTCCCATCACGGTTCCTTCTACGACCGTCCCCGGATTGAAGCTGCCTCCGAGCTGAGCAACACGTGGCCGAGAACGATTACTTCAACTTGGACGTAGACCGGCGACGTTGAGACTGTCCGCGGTCGCCGAGGTAATCTTCACCTGCACGGTGAGCGGCAAGTTGGCAGACGACTGTCCGATCGAGACGCCATAGGTTCCCGCGAGCGTGCGCATGCCGCCGTCTACGTACACGCTGAGACTCGAGATCGGTATCGAGAGAGCGACCGTCCGTGAGGCCCCCGGCTCGACATTGACCCGGACGAACGCCTTCAGCTGCTCGGGAGGTTCGTCCAACTTGGCGGGGTCCTTCACGTAGGTCTGGAGGACATCGACCCCGCTCCGCGTGCCCGTGTTCGATACGTTGAGCGTGAGGGCAATATTGTCGCCGCTCACTTTGTAGTGCAGGTCCGAAAGCGAGAACGACGTGTAGTCGAGTCCGTACCCGAAAGGAAAGAGCGGGGTGACGTCGTGGGCCTCGTACCAGCGGTATCCAACATCCAGTGCTGCTGTGCCAGTGCCAAAGCTGACGATGTCGTTGACGCCAGGGAACTGCGTGGGCATCGAGACGGGCTGGGCCGCGAGACTCGTCGGGAAGGTGACGGGCAGTCGTCCCGACGGATCGACGGCGCCGAAGAGGATCGCGGCGATCGCGGTGCCGTCCTCTTGGCCTGGGTACCACGCTTCGAGAACGCCTCGGACGCTATCGAGCCACGGCATGAGGACGGGTCCGCCGGTGTTCAGCACGACGATGGTGTGCGGGTTCGCTGCGGCGACGGCGCTGATCAACGCGTTCTCGTCGCCGGGCAGCACCAAGTTGTCCTGGTCAGCGCCCTCGGTGCTCGTTTTTCCGGCGAAGACGACCGCGACGTTGGCGTGGCGCGCTGCCGTGACAGCCGCATCAATGTCGGGCGTCACGTCGGCGATGCCGAACTCGGGTGGGCCCTTGTGGATGACGGTGAACCAGGTGCCGGTGAACTTGTAGGGGTGACCACGCTGCAGATGCACGACGGTCGTCATGGTGACCGGTTCGTGCAGTCCCGACGAACCAAGGATTTCGTGCCCGTTCATCGAGAACCAGGTGTCGCCAATCTCTCGGACGGCGATTTCGTAGCTGCCGGTCATCTTGGCGTGGAAGACCGCCGACCAGTGACTCCACCCCCGTCCCGTTCCGGGCTGCGAAGCGGTGATGACAGCGTTCGTGACGTTGGACGCTGCTTCGATGGAGAGATCATCGTTGCTGAGCTGGCTCTTCAGGCCCGAACCCGGCGGAACACGCTGAGGAGTTTGGGTGATGACGCCCGTATTCTCCAGCCGACCAACCGCGACGGAGTTGGGCCCTCCCGGGGTGTACGTGACGTTCGTCTTCTTACTCGCGGCGGCGTCTATCCCTTTGAGCGGCGTGACGAGGAAGGGCGGCACGACTCTCGAACTTCCAAATCCGGTGTTGACCGTGGAGGTGGATGCGTCGACACCAATGACGGCAATAGACGAGGATGTCGACGAAAGCGGCAGTGCGTCATTGGTATTCTTCAACAGCACGACGGACTCTTCCGCTGCCCGCAGGGCAACCGAGTTGTGCGCTGAGCTCGACGTCAGCGTGTCCACGTTTGGATCACGCGGGTGTGCGATGAGACCGTAGGTGAACATCTCGCCAAGGATCAATCGCACTGCGCGGTTCAGATCGCTCACGGCCAGCACGTGTGTGCGAACGATCTTCTCGATGAAAGCGGCCGACGTGGGCTTGATGATGTCGAGGCCAGCCTTGAAGGCGGTCGCCGGATGCGGAGCGGCGCGCAGGTCGGATCGCACGAACCCGGTGAATCCCCAGGACTTGAGCGTGTCGTACACGTAGGGGCTGGCACACGCCGCGACGCCGTTCAAGAGCCCAGACGAACACATCAACGCGGCCACGTGCGCGTCCTTGACCGCCGCCTCGAAGGGCGCGTTGTAGAGCTCGGCGAGCGCGCGCGGCGTGACGTCGTCGTCGATCCGTGCTCGCGCGGTTTCCTGGGAGTATGCCGTCAAGTGCTTCGCGAGCGCCATGGCGCCCGTCGACTGGATGCCTTCGATGTTGGCGACGCCGAGAGCGCTCGTGAGGAATGGGTCCTCTCCGAACGATTCAAAGATTCGTCCGTCTAAGGGGACACGAGCCAGATTCAGTTCAGGACCTTGGACCACGTCCAGCCCTTTCGCCTTCGCTTCTTGTCCGACGAGTTGACCGGTGGCGTCAGCGAGCGAGGTGTCAAAGCTTGCGGCGACACCGATGGCGGCGGGGAGTTGCGTGGCGCCCGTGATTCGTCCCGCGAGTCCGTCGGGTCCGTCGGACAAAGTGAGCTGGGGGATGCAGAGCGAGGGAATCCCGGTATTGAAGTTCTCGATGTGATGGCCCTCGGACAACGTCACGAATTGTGCTTTCTCAGCGAGCGTCATTTTCGCGACGACCTGTTCGGCGAGGTCGGCGGGGCTTGCGGTGTGATTGCGTGATTCGCCGACCCACGGGCACGGGTGCGCCGGTGTCACGGATCGGGGTCTGGTCGTTGCATCGGACTTCGGTGCGCTTGGGAGCGCGGCCGCAAGTGAGGCGATCGTGATGAGACCAACGACACCGAGTCGCGCAAGTGGATGAAGGAGTGATCGTTGCGGCATTGAGAGAGTTAGCGCGACCGGATAAGTGGGAGCGCGAGATCGGGGACGGAGATCTCGACAACGCCGCCGCCGTGACGTAGTCGGAGGTCACGGCGTGGAGCGCGAAGGACGTTGATGACTTCTCCATTCCGTGACGTGTCTTGTTGGTCTAGGTGGACACGATCACCGACCAACGGATCGCCATCGTGTCACTCAGAGAAGTAGGTCGTCGTTCCCCCGTGGTCACTCCCGGGGAGAGACCCTAAAGACCACTTTTAGATTAGACCGATCCGCGAAGGTCGAACAACGACCTGAGGTCGCCCATCATCTGGTTCGCAGCGCCTACGCGCGCTTGTTGGAGGGGCCGAACAGCGGCTGTATTGCGGCGCTGTTCCAGTCGGTCCTTGGGCACGTGAACAGGGTGTAAAAGCGCTCGATGATGGCGTCATAGTTAACCCGCCACCCAACGTAGTCAGACCAGGCGGCATCGTGATCGGCGAGGATCGGGACGCCAACCGACTCGAGTCGTTTGAGGACGATCTCGAACTCTTCGCGCGTAATGGCGATCGGAATCTCCTTGGACAGGGTGGTGGGGTAGGGGACCCGGAAGTAGTCGGCGATCCGCCGCAACGTGAGCCAACCGGCGCGAATGCACAGGCCAGCGGTCGGAGAGGGCTCCGCGTCGACCGCCGCGTTGAAGAGCGCCGCCGCGTCAAGGACTGTCGCGGCGCAGCCGATCCATGTCTGCGTTGGAAGCGGTGAACGATAGAAGTTCAAGATCGGCAGCGTGGTGTGGGTCTCGCCGACGTCGATGAACCACTCCTCCCACTCGCGCCAGAGCTCATCGAGGCGATCGTAGGACTCGACGCTTTGGGCGATTTCGAGCACGCCCCACGGCGTCGCGGGGATGCCTGCGCGCACTGTGAGATGCGACACCGCGTACTCACGGCGCTGGAACGACTGATAGAGCGGTCCTATGAAAGAAATGAGGAGGGCGAGGAGGGTGAGCCCAATGCCTGCCTCAACGTAGCCAAGCGCTGACACTGCTCCGCGATGGGTGGCGGCGCTGAAGAGTGACGATCCCGAGACGTTGAAGGCCAGTGAGAAAGAAGGCGTACCGGAAGCCACAAAGAAGAAGGCAAACGCAACGAGGCTGAGACCGAGCCACATTGTCTGATACGCCAACAGCGTGATTGAGGCGTAGAGGGAGAGAATGCGATCCTTCGTCTGGTACGACTTGTGGCCCGCGACGAGGTTGAAGAGGCGTCGGATGAATTGCGCGACAACGCGGCTCAAGGTGACGTCGGCGACCCTCGGCAGCAGGAAGGTCCGTATTGCGGCGTCGAGAACGACGACCTGAAGAAATATTCCAGCCAGTCCGCAGACAATCCGAATCCACGTGCTCATGGAGTGTCCGGTGACTTCGTACGCTTTAACGTGACCTGGGTTGACGCTCGAGGCTCTGGTGACACGTCGAAGTTCATGTCGTGGAAACTAGTGCACGATGGACTCGTCATCGCTGGTCGATGGCGGAAATGGGCGCTAACCCTCGAGTGCCTCATCGGCCGTGAGGTCTGCGGCCGGGTCGGCTTCTAAGCGCTCGTCGGGGATCGTCGTGCCACTTCGCACGGAGCGACCGTAGGTGCCATCGAGCAGACGTTGCTCCGCTCGTTCAATCGCGGCGAGACGCTCTTGGAGTTGCTCGGTGACCGCATTGTCCACTTCCTCTGACGTGAGCGACGTCGCGGGGTCGTCCCAGTCGCCCAGTTCGGTGGCGCCCTCCCGGTCGGCGTCGCCCGCAACAGTGGCTTCGCGCAGAAGGTCGATAATGCGAGTCTTTTCTGCGAGTAACAGCGCTGCAGCCTTCGAGTCGTCCATGGCGTGTCTCCTACGTGTTCGAGCGTTGATGTTGAGATTACCTCGTCGATCTTTGCGCTGATCTCAAAGGATTCGAAAGAACGGGGCCGAAAATGAAAGTTTCGTGAAGATGGCAATTTATGGCGATGGTGCTCATTATTCGCGAGTTGCGCCACTAAAATTATTTCGTATTACCGACAGTGTTGGCCGGTAGCTAGTGACTTGTAGTACCTATGCAAAAGGACGGCCACGTGGCGGGAGAGCGATCTCATTCCTTACGAGCTTTGGACGACCGGGTTGGACTCTGGCCGCGACGACCTCAGCCCATAAGCCCATCTCGAATCTCAGAATCAACGTTCAATATCCCCAACCAAGAGACGCTCGAGGCGCTCTTTCCGCCGATCGCGGACTACGCGTTTCTCTCGGACTGTGAGAACAGCTTGCTCGTGGCGCCTACCGGTGCCATCGAATGGTTCTGTATTCCTAAGCCCAATGACCCGAGCATCTTTGGCACGCTGCTCGATCGCGCCGCGGGCTCGTTCCGACTTGCCCCTGTCGACAGCGCAGTACCCGCGCACCGCCAGTACGTGCCGGGCACGATGGTGCTCGCAACGACGTGGCAGACACGTAGCGGCTGGTTGATCGTCAACGACTTTCTCGCCGTCGCTCCGTGGTACCGCACGGGCGAGCGCTCCGCGCACCACCGTCGCACGCCCGGAGACTTCGATGCGAAGCACGTCTTGATTCGTACGGCCACGTGCCTGCACGGCAGCGTGGACATTTTGCTCAACTGCGAGCCCTCATTTGATTACGGCCGCGTCGATGCGGAGTGGGAGTACGAAGGGTCGTCGTACGAAGCCGTGAAGACGACCAATCCTGACTTCGCCCAATTGACGCTGAACGGCGACATGCGATTTGGCATCGAGGGTCGCGCCGTGCGGGCGCGCCACCGTCTCACCGAAGGCGAGACGTCGTTTGTCGTGCTGAGTTGGACTGACGCGCCCGCGCCGTCGAGTCGCGCGGAGGTTGACACGTGTCGCGCCGAGACGAGTCGTTTCTGGCGTGACTGGATCGACGGTGGCCGGTTCCCCGATCACCCGTGGCGTGAGTTCCTTCAGCGCAGCGCGCTGACCCTCAAGGGTTTGACGTACGCACCGACCGGCGCGCTCCTCGCAGCGCCGACGACGTCGCTGCCTGAGACGCTCGGCGGAAGTCGGAACTGGGACTATCGCTACACGTGGGTTCGCGACGCTGCGTTCACGCTTCGCGAACTGCATGCACTCGGATTCGACACTGAGGCCGACGACTTCCTCGCGTTCCTCGGCGACGTGCTTGAGCCGCAAGGTGGCATCATGGCCGCCAAGCGCTTGCGCAACAACTTGCAAGTCCTCTATCCCGTTGACGACGCGAATCCGCCGGTTGAGAGCGAGCTCGATCATCTGAGCGGCTACGCCGGCAGTCGTCCCGTGCGGGTCGGCAACGCCGCCTACAACCAGATCCAGTTTGACATCTTGGGCGCCATTGTCGACTGCGTCTTTGAGCACACGCGTTCGCGCGACTCGCTCAGCGAGCGCTCCTGGCGCATCGTGGTCCAGGCCGTCGAGATGGCGCTACGAGGTTGGCGAGACGTTGATCGCGGCATTTGGGAGGTGCGAGGTGAGCCTCAGCACTTCACGTTCTCGAAGGTCATGTGCTGGGTGGCCGCCGATCGTGGTGCGCGACTTGCGGCCCTACGTGGCGAACGCGCTCGTGCCGACGAATGGTGGACGGCAGCCCAGGAGATTCATGAGGAAGTGTGCGCGAAGGCCGTAGACGACCAAGGACGCTTCACCCAGTACTACGGGTCGAGTGAGCTTGATGCCTCGTTGCTGCTGCTCCCAATGTTAGGTTTCTTGCCGTCCAACGACGAGCGAATTCGCTCCACGGTGCTCGCCATTGCGGACGAGTTGAGCGATGGACCCTTCGTCTATCGCTACCGGGCCACGAAGACGGACGACGGCATCAATGGTGAGGACGAAGGTACCTTCACGGTGTGTTCGTTCTGGCTGGTCTCAGCACTCGTCGAGATCGGCGAGCTCGACCGTGCTCGTACGAACTGTGAGAAGTTGGTGGGAGCCGCGAGCAACCTCGGCCTCTTCGGCGAAGAGCTTGATCCAAAGACTGCTCGTCACCTAGGGAACTTTCCTCAAGCACTCACGCATCTCTCGCTCATCAACGCGGTCCTTCACGTCATTGAAGCCGACCAACGTGCGAGCGAAAATCACATAGGTCCGGCCGGCTCGCCAAGCTGGTGGAACGCTGCTGGAAAGGACGATCGCGGCTCGTCAATGACGTGATGTGTTAACAGCATTCCGCCATAGCCCCGCAACCGCGAGGTCTCTCGCAAACAACGTCTGAGAACGTTAGGCTCTTGATCAGGTACTCACCATGGTCGAGCACAGAAGCCCGGAAGATCCCAGCGCGGTACAGGATCGAGTTGTAAATCGCCAAAGAGCGAAGGCGGATCTCGTCGTTGTCGCGAACCGGCTGCCGGTACGTCACATGGCGACCAACGGCACCGAAGAGTGGCGACCGAGTCCCGGGGGATTGGTCTCGGCACTGACGGCCGTATTGCAGAATCGCAATGGACTCTGGATTGGTTGGCCCGGGACGACCGAGCAACCCGCAACGCCATCACCGACGAACTACGAGGGCATTCGCCTGAAGGCCGTCGATATCACGGCGGAAGAGTACGAGGACTTCTATCTCGGCTTCTCCAACGCGACGCTCTGGCCGCTCTACCACGACGCCATCCGCGCTCCGGCGTTCCACCGCCATTGGTGGCAGGCCTATACGAAGGTCAACATGCGCTTCGCGGTCTCGGTCGCCGAAGAAGTCGCCCCCGGCGGCACGGTATGGGTGCACGACTATCAGCTCCAGCTCGTGCCCCAGATGCTTCGTCAACTTCGTCCGGACGTACGCATCGGCTTCTTCCTGCACATCCCGTTTCCGCCCATTGAGCTCTTCATGCAGCTGCCGTGGCGCAAGGAGATCCTCGCCGGATTGCTGGGTGCCGACCTTATTGGCTTTCAGGTCAGCCAAGCCGCGTCGAACTTTTCGCGTATGGCGAGACGCCAGTCAGCAGCGACCGGCACCGATTCGTTACTCGACTACAACGGGCGCACGATACGCGTGGGCGCCTTTCCCATCTCCGTTGACTGCGAACAGATCATCACGCTCGCCAACGACCCGATCATTCGTGAGCGAGCGAAAGAGGTTCGCAAGGATCTCGGGGACCCGGAACTGATCCTGCTCGGTGTTGACCGACTCGACTACACGAAGGGCATCCAGCAACGGATCAAGGCCGTCTCCGAAATGTTCCAGGACGGCTCGCTGACGCCGGGTAAGCACGTCATGGTCCAGGTGGCGGTGCCGAGCCGCGAGACCGACGCGCACTACGAGCGCGAACGCCATAACTTAGAGCAGGCCGTCAGCGAGATGAACGGGGAGTACGGCCAAGTGGGTAGTCCCGTCATCCACTATCTGCACCAGAATCTGCCTTTTGACGAGCTCGTCGCGTTGTATCTGACGGCCGACGTCATGCTCGTGACGCCGTTTCGAGACGGTATGAATCTTGTCGCGAAGGAATACGTCATGTGCCGTACCGACCTCACCGGTCGCTTGGTGCTGAGCGAGTTCGCGGGAGCGGCTGCGGAACTCCGCGGCGCCTTCATGGTGAATCCACACGACCTCGAGGGAGTGAAGGAAGCCATCCGCCTGGCCGTGAACGCCGGCCCGAAGGAAGCGAAGGATCGCATGACGCGCATGCGGCGAAAGACCTACCGACGCGACGTGTACGACTGGGCAAACTCGTTTCTCCTCGCCCTCCAGCAGACGGGGATGTAGGCACGCACTCCGTATTGAACGTGTGACGTTCACTGCGGAAGCGGCGAGGTCAGTCGTGTGCTGTTGCAGCCGAGTCGTCGGTGATCTGGTACGTGAGCTCAAAGATGTGATTGCCCTCGCTCGACTCCTCAGCGTGGAAGAACTCGAATCGGCCGCCCCAGACCTCGACACCACTACTGCGGTCCATCTGCCATTCGAGAGCACGATCTGCGGCCCATGCCTGCAGCGCCACGTTCGCGTGCAGGTGGTCGTTCTGGTCGTTGGCACTGTAGACGAGCGTGACGTACGCACCTTCGGGAATCGAGCCCGCGATGATGCGACCATCATCGGTGATCGGCTCGTCAACGGGCAGGCCAACTTCAATGTCGAGCTCTGCCGACATATCGCTCGTCAGTATTCGAACGAAGGGCGGTCCTGACGGGACAAGACCCCTGCGAAGCAACCATGAGAACACCTCGTCGGTGAGCCCTTCAACGACGTCGAATCCGTCCATCGTGACGGCTGTGTGGATTGCGGCGTACGGCTCCTCTTTCCGAGTGCCAATCGCAGGTGGTTCACTCATCTGCCCTCCTCCTCATGTCGTTCGTGAGTGAAGCCGTGGCGACGTGGTGCCAAGAACTACGCGGCTCACGGCGAGGAAAACAGATTCATCAATCACGCACTAGGTTGGAATCATTAAAGCATTTAACGTCCTCTCGGGCCTGACAAACGGGTCGCCGCTGCGCGCACCGAGTGTTCGACCACATGCCGATGGAGTGAGCCGTGACAAATAAGACTCTGGACCACGGCGCGACGGAGGAGTCCGTAGCAGTAGACGGGCGAGAGCCGCGGCGTCGAGACCCAGAGCGCACGAAACAGGAAATCCTCGCAGTCGCCACCCAAGAGTTCGCAGACCGAGGTTTCGCGGGCGCGCGGGTCGATGAGATAGCGAGTCAAACCCGAACCACCAAGCGCATGATTTACTACTACTTCGGATCAAAAGAGCGTCTGTATATTGCTGTGCTCGAACTCGCCTACGACAACATTCGAATTACGGAGCAGAGTGTCGATGTCGACAATCTCGATCCGGTTAGCGCGGTCCGCAAACTCGCCGAACTCACCTTTGATCGTCACGAAGCTAACCCCAACTTCAGTCGCCTCGTGAGCCACGAAAACATGCAGCGCGCGCAGTTCATCGATGCGGCGGATGGATTTCCGGGACTCGACCGACCAGTCATCAAGCTCCTGCGCCAAGTGTTGGCTCGGGGTCGAGCCGAGGGTCTCTTTCAGCGAGACATTGACGAGTTCGACCTGCACATGATGATCAGCTCATTTTGTTTCTTTCGGATCAACAATCACTACACGTTCGCTGCGAATTTCGGCCGCGATCTCGTTGAACCTCGCCGTCGCGAAAACTATCGCCAGATGATCGGCGACGTCGTGGTCCAATATCTCACGAGCGCGCCCTAGTTTTTCTCTGCTCAGGACTGATCGAGCGATTGTTGGAGTGCTCCGAGCACTTCGTAACAGCCAATGACGGAATCGATTGACGAGTTCGGTTCGTCATGGTCACGAATGGCTCGAACAAATTCTCGATCTTGGAGCTCGATGCCGTCGTTCGAGATGGTGACCTCGGAAACGTCGACCCGCTCCTCGTTGCCCGTGACGAGATCGTCATAGCGGGCAATGTAGGTTCCGTTGTCGCAGATGTACCTGAAGAATGTCCCGAAAGGCCCTTCGTTGTTGAAGCTGAGCGAGAGCGTGCACAGTTGCCCTGACGCCGTTTGGAGCTGAATGGACATGTCCATGGGGATACCGAGTGACGGATGTGTCGGTCCGGCAAGCACGTTGGCGGCGGTGATCGCCTCGCCGCACTGGTACGCGAAAAGATCCACGGTGTGCGCGGCGTGGTGCCAGAGAAGGTTGTCGACCCAACTTCGCGGATTGCCGAGCGCGTTGGTGTTTGTTCGGCGAAAGAAGTACGTCTGAACGTCCATCTGCTGGATCGTCAACTCGCCGTGTTGAATCATTCGATGGACCCATTGGTGCGAAGGATTGAACCGACGCGTGTGACCCACCATGCAGACAAGCCCCGAACTCTGGGCTGCATCACGGACGCGCAATGCGTCGGCCAGAGTGTCGGCGACCGGGATCTCCACCTGCACGTGTTTTCCGGCTGCGAGTGTTTCGAATGTCTGCGCTGCATGTAGCTGCGTCGGTGTGCTGAGGATGACGGCGTCAACGTCGGGTGAATCGAGAATTTCGCGGAGGCTCGTGCTCGCCATGGGCGCGTCGTACTTGTCGGCGACCTGTCGAGCCTGCTCGAGTGTCCGACTTACGACGCCCGCAATCGTGACGTCCTCGATACGCGAAAGCGCGTCAAGATGTTTGATCCCGAAGGCGCCCGCGCCGGCGACGGCAACTCTCACGACGGCCGGGGTGTATCGATAGGTCGAAGCACCAGGTGTCCGACCGCCGTATTTGATGCGGGCACGTGGTAAAAGCGGTAGAGCTCTTCGACGTCCTCGCCGAGGGCTCCGCGCATGATGAGCCACATGACGAGCTCGATTCCTTCGGAACCCGTTTCGCGAAGGTACTCAATGTGGGGGATCTTGCGCAACGCGTTGACGTCGGCGGTCATGTTGTCGAGGAACGCGTTGTCGAAGGGCTGGTTAATGAGGCCCGCCCGAGGTCCTTGGAGTTGGTGGCTCATGCCGCCCGTGCCCCACACCTGCACATTGAGATTCTCATCAAAGGACTGAACTGCTCGACGAATCGCTTGACCGAGCTTGAAGCAGCGCTCACCGGTCGGCGGCGGATACTGAATGACGTTGACCATGATCGGCACTACCCGCACAGGCCAGGTCGCCGGTTGGCCGAAAAGTAACGAGAGCGGGACGGTCAAGCCATGGTCGACGTCCATCTGGTTGATCACCGTCATATCAAACTCGTCGAGAATCAGGGTCTGTGCGAGGTGGCACGCCAAGTCGGGATGTCCTTGCACCATCGGGATCGGGCGTGGCCCGAAACCCTCATCGGCAATGGGGTACTCGTCTGCGCAACCGATCGCGAACGTGGGAATGACCTCGAGTGAGAAGGCGGACGCGTGGTCGTTGTAGACGAGGACGATGACGTCGGGGGCTTCTTCCTTGATCCATTCCTTAGACCATTTGTAGCCAGCGAAGAGTGGCGCCCAGTAGTCGGTCTCGGTCTTGTCGAGATCGATAGCTGCCCCAATCGCGGGCACGTGACTCGTCGTTACTCCCGCAGTGATTCGTGCCATCTACCGGTGGTCCTTGATCGAGCGAACGCCCTCCGGCGAACGTCCCCCATGCAGCATCATCGCGGCGTACTCTTCGTTGCTCATACCGGTCATCGAGGCAGCAGCCACCTGGAAGCTGATGCCGTCACTGGAAAAGATCTTGGCGAGGAAGTAGATGTTGCCACCCAACGAAATCATCGCGTTGTAGTCACGGCGCAGGACGGCCTCCTTTTGCTCTTCGGTCATAGGCCACTCGTCGAGGTAGCTCCGCTCGTTCTCCCTGAAGCGCAGTCGGTTCTCTGGCTTCATGAGACTCATGCAGAACTGATTGAGGTGGAACCCTTCATGTGAACGTTCAGCCGTGAAGACGATTGTTCCCGGAATGTCGTCGAAATCAGAATTGTCAACCATGACTCTCCTCCCAGTACAGGCGCGTGGGGTTGTCCACGAGAAGAGACTGCTGCAGTGCGCTGGTGGGCGCAATCCGTGGAACGAAATCGACGAGCGCACCGTCGTCGGGCATGTGGCCGCGGAGATTCGGGTGCGGCCAGTCGGTGCCCCATAGGACACGATCGGGGAATTCGTTCACGATGTAGCTCGCGAAGGGCACCACATCGTCATAGGGCGGGCCCGTGAGCGAGAGGCGTTCGGGACACGTGACCTTTGACCACACGTTCTCATGCTCTCGCAACAGACGCGCGAAACGTTGAAACTCAGGTCCGTCCACGGGCTTCGAAACGTCGGGGCGACCCATATGGTCCACTATGACACGCGTCTCGATTGACGTGAAGAAGTCCCAGCGCTCTTCGAGATCACTGGCCTCGAAGTACACCACCACATGCCAGCCCAGGGGCGTGATCTTCTCGATGATGCGCTGATAGTAGGCATCGGGTTCGGGGTCGACGAGACGACGCACGTAGTTGAAGCGAACGCCGCGAACGCCCACCTCGTGCATCTCTGTGAGTTCGCTGTCACTGACGTCGGGCTGCACCGTGGCGACGCCCCGGGCGCGACCGTGTGACGAGGCGACGGCGTTCAGCATCGCGGAGTTGTCGGCGCCGTGACAGGTCGCTTGGACGATCACGTTTCTCTCGACGCCCAGAAAATCGCGCAAGTCGAACAGCTGGTCTTTGCTCGCGTCACACGGTGTGTATTTGCGTTCGGGAACGTAGGGAAAGCTCGAGCCCGGCCCAAAGACGTGACAGTGCGCATCAATGGCGCCGTCCGGCAAGACAAACGTGGGCTTTGTCGGATGCGGATCAAAGACGAGCCAGTCGGCATCCATGGTGAACACGCCCGACATTACTGACCCTTTGCTTTCAAGGCGGCGTCGAGGCGTGGGTATACCCTTCGCGCGTTCGCGGAGTAGACCTGGTCTCGTTCTGCGGGCGAGAGCTCGGCGGCGTCGACGTAGCGGCGCGTATCGTCAAAATAGTTTCCCGTTTCGCTGTCGATGCCGCGCACCGCGCCGATCATCTCGGAACCAAACAGAATGTTGTCGAGCTCGATGACGTCAAAGAGCAAGTCAATGCCGGGCTGGTGATAGACGCACGTGTCGAAGTAGACGTTCTGCATAACGTGGCTCTCGAGAGGCGGCTTCTCCAACATGTCGGCGAGCCCGCGATAGCGCCCCCAATGGTAGGGAACTGCGCCGCCCCCGTGGGGAATGATCAACCGAAGCTCGGGGAAGTCGCCGAAGAGGTCTCCTTGGATCAGTTGCATGAAGGCGGTCGTATCGGCGTTGATGTAGTACGCGCCGGTCGCGTGGAAGTTCACGTTGCAGCTGCCCGAGACGTGGATCATTGCGGGGACGTCAAGCTCCGCCATCTTTTCGTACATTGGATACCAGTACTGGTCCGTGAGCGGAGGACCGGTCCACATACCACCCGTCGGATCAGGGTTGAGATTGAGGCCCACAAAGCCGAGCTCGTTCACGCAGCGATCCAGCTCGTCTAACGAGTCCTTAATCGTGACGCCCGGCGATTGGGGGAGCTGACAGACGCCAACGAACGTGTCGGGAAACAGCGCGACAACCCGGGCGATGAGGTCGTTGCACGCTCTCGTCCAGGCGGCACTCACGTGCTCGTCGCCCACGTGGTGCTCCATGGCCGACGCTCGGGGCGAGAAGATGGTCATGTCAACGCCGCGCTCATTCAGCAGGCGTAGTTGGTTGAGATGAATCGACTCGACGAGTTCGTCGTCGGAGATCTCTGGATACGGGGGAGCGGGCGCACCACGCTCGAATGCCGCCACCTGATCCTGACGCCATGTGTTGTGCGCCGCCGGTGCGGTCGTGTAGTGGCCGTGACAGTCGATGATCATTGTCGAGACCAGACTGACGAGGGTATGAAGACGTCGCCGCGCATGAGAAGTCGCGCGGTGCGCAGGAGAGCAGCGGACTCCACGCGAGTCTCCGAACCCTCACCGCTGACGGTCATGTCGACGGTGAAGTACCCCGTGGGGTGCTCGATGTCGAGCGACACGGTCTTTGACGAGCTGGGGAGCGCCGCGAGCACATTCGCTACCGAACCCGTCACGAGGCAGGCGGTCGCTACCGAAACGGCGCCAAAGACGCCGATAGCTTCGTGAACGCGCAGTGGAATAAATGTGCGGGTCGACACGACGCCGCCATCTTTGGCCGGCGCGAGCAACGTCATCTTCGGCACGGTCTTATTGGTGACGTTGCCCAAATTCATGAGGGGTCCCGCGGCGAGGCGCAACCGCTCTACCTTTTCGGTGACGGCCCGGTTCGCCTCGATGTCGTGCGGCTCTTCATACCCCGAGAGGCCGACGTCAGAGGCGTTCAGTATGACGACGGGCATGCCATTATCAATGCATGTGACGTTCACACCCTCGAGTACGTCAACGACGTTGCCCGTCGGGAGAAGTGACCCGCACGTTGAACCGGCGATGTCCAAGAATTCGATCGGGATCGCTGCTGCAATTCCGGGAACGCCATCGATGTGTGCGTCACCGTCGTAGCGCACTCGACCACCGGGCGTCTCGATTCGCGCCACGCAGAGCGACTGGGTATTTTCCATCCAGATCCGAACATCCGTCGTCGGGTCGTGCGCGCTGATGATGCCTTCCTCGATCGCGAAGGGACCGACGCCCGCGAGAAGGTTGCCGCAGTTTTGGTTGTCGGAGACTTCGGCGCGATCGGGCCACACCTGTAGGAACAGGTAGTCCACGTCCGCGTCGGATCGAGACGATGGGCGCACGACCGCGACCTTTGATGTCAGTGGGTGCCCACCGCCCATTCCATCGATCTCTCGCACGTCGGGCGAGCCCATGGCAGCGAGCAGCACCGCATCGCGAGTTGGGACGTCAGTGGGCAGGTCGTGCTCGTGAAAATAGAGGCCCTTGGACGTTCCTCCTCGAATGATCGAGCACGCGAGTGCGGTCTGTGCGCTCACGACCCGTCCTCGTAGCGAAGCCCGCGCCCGGCGAGCTTCGTGCGCATGTCGTACATGTCAAGTCCGAGTTCTCCCGACGCGAGCCGAGATCGCTTGTCCTTCTCGTTGTCTTCACGGGCGCGGCTCGCCGCGAGGACTTCGGACGCTCGTTCGCGCGCCACCACGACGACGCCATCGTCGTCGGCGATGATTACGTCGCCGGGACGAACGTATGCCCCCGCGATAACGATCGGCGTTTGCACATTCCCTGGCGTTTCCTTTACGGTGCCTTGTGCGCTAATGGTCTTCGACCATACGGGAAAGCCCATTACCGTCAGATCGGCCACGTCACGAACGCCCGCGTCAATGACGAGTCCTCGAACGCCGTGGGCGACGAGACTCGTCGCGAGGAGCTCACCGAAATAGCCGTCGTCACACGGACTCGTCGGGGTGACCACCAAGAGATCGCCAGGCTGCGCTTGTTCGACGGCGACGTGCAGCGACCAATTGTCACCGGGTGCGACTTCGCACGTGAGCGCGTTGCCCGCAACGCGAACGGGTCGATAGATGGGTCGAAGACGCGGCGCCAATAGGCCGATGCGGCCTTGGGCTTCGTGAATGGTGGCGACGCCAAACTCGGCCAACGCGTCGACAAGATCCATGTCGGTGCGAGTCGTCGAAGTCACCACTACCGCCATGCAATCTCCCGGAGTCCTTGACCTACGGTGGAAGTCGCGACTCCTACCGTAAGTACACTAGGCCGTAATTAACTGAACAGTACACTACATCTTCAGCGCAGGGCCGGAGACTTTCGTTGGACGAGCGCGAGGAGATCCGTGAAAGAACTGCGTACGCAAGTGGCGATCGTTGGTGCCGGACCGGCAGGCATGCTGCTTGGTCAGCTGCTCGCGCGAGACGGCATTGACTCCATCGTGCTGGAACGTCGCAGTCGCGATTACGTGGAGAAGCGAGTACGCGCAGGCGTCGTTGAGTACGGCATCGCCAACTTGCTCGAGTCGGCGGGTGCGGGGGAGCGCATGCGCGCTGACGGATTGGTTCACCACGGCGTCGAGATCCGTTTCGAACGCCGCGCCCACCGCGTTGCCCTCAGTGAACTCGCCGATGGCAAACCCATCACGGTCTACGGACAACAAGAGATCGTGAAGGATCTCGTAGCGCTGCGCCTCGAGAGCGGCGCGGCGCTCTTCTTCGACTGCGAGGTCACAGAACTCGCGGGACTCGAGAGTGGGGAATCTTCTGTCCTCGCGACGAGTGCCGACGGTCCGGTGCGTGTCACGTGTCAATTCGTGGCCGGTTGCGACGGAAGCTTCGGGGTCGCGAACCGGGCCATGCCGTCATCGGCTCGACGCTACGAGAGAAACTTTCCGTTCTCGTGGCTAGGTATCCTCGCCGATGCGAAGCCTGCGACGGAGGAGCTCATTTACGCGCGTCACGAGAATGGATTCGCACTGTACTCACTGCGATCGCCGACCTTAAGTCGGCTGTACCTCGGGGTTGGCACGACAGAAACCCTCGATGAGTGGTCGGATGATCGAATCTGGCACGAGCTCAACGCGCGCCTCGCGACCGACGAGCAACCCACCATTAACGAGGGGCCAATACTTGAGCGCGGTATCACGGCGATGCGCAGCGTCGTCATCGATCCCATGCGCCACGGGTCACTCTTCCTGGCCGGTGACGCGGCCCACATTGTTCCCCCCACCGGCGCGAAGGGCATGAATCTCGCTCTCGCCGACGTGCGCGAACTCGCGAAGGCCTTCGCCGCGTCCGTGCACCACCGCGATGAATCGCTGCTCGATAGTTATTCAGACCGATGCTTGGAAAGGGTGTGGCGAGCGGAGGAGTTCTCGAACTACATGACCCAAATGCTGCATCCGGCAGAGGACGGCTTCGAGAATGGAGTGCAGAGCGCGCGGCTTCGCCAAGCCGTCACGTCGCGCGAAGCATCGAGCGTGCTCGCGCGAAACTACGTTGACCTCAACAGTCTTTAGAACGGATACGCCGGCAGCTCGCTCTGGGCGGTAACCCACTGGGTCTCGGTGTAGGCGTCGAGGTTCGCGCGACCGCCCATGCGCGATCCATTGCCCGAGTTGCCCGTCCCCCCGAAAGGGATTACTGCTTCATCGGCCACGGTTTGATCATTGATGTGAATCGCCCCACTTGGAATCCGGCTCGCGAGCTCCAACGCGCGCAGCCCGTCACGCGAGAGAATGCCGAGCGAGAGGCCGTAGGGGCTGGACGATGCCATCGCGACCGCCTCGTCGAGGGATGAATACGAAACCACTGGGGCAACGGGTCCGAACACCTCCTCGGCGTAGACGCGCATGGACGGAGCGACGTCGGTGAGTACGGTCGGGCGATAGAAGAGCTCTTCGTAGGTCCCGCCCGCGAGGAGCGTCGCCCCGGCGTCGATGGATTCGCTCACCATGGCGTGCACGCGATCACGTTGCGTCGCGTCAATGAGTGGGCCGAGCGCGACCTGACCACTCATTGGATCGCCGACGGGCAAGTGATTTGCGTGCTCGGCCAGAAGCGTCGCGTACTCACTGGCGATGTTGGCGTCAACGATGTGCCGCCCGGTTGTCATGCAGATCTGCCCTTGGTGCATGAAGGACCCGAAGGCTCCGACGGACGCGGCCTTTTCGAGGTCAACGTCGTCCATCACGATGAGCGCGGAGTTTCCGCCGAGCTCGAGATGCACTCGCTTGAGATGTTGCGCAGCGAGCGAGCCAACCTTTCTGCCGGCTGCGGTCGACCCCGTGAAGGCAATCACTCGCACGAGAGGATCGGTCACGAGCGCTTCGCCGACGTCGGCTCCGCCGGGAAGAACCGCAAACACCCCCGCAGGAACGCCCGCCTCTTCAAAGATTCTCGCGAGGACGACACCGCCTGAAACGACCGTGCGCGGATCGGGCTTCAAGATAACGGCGTTGCCGAGTGCCAGGGCCGGCGCGACCGATCGAATGGAAAGAATGAGGGGAAAATTGAAGGGCGCGATGACCCCGACGACGCCTGCGGGCACGCGGCGAGAGAAACTGAGGCGCGGTTGT
>DASXEU010000146.1:0-64252 GCA_036489935.1 Acidimicrobiales bacterium | reverse complement strand
CCCGCGCGACGCAGGCGGTGGCGCAGGCGGGTCGCGAGCTCGCTCACGTCATAGGGGCCGACGACGAAGTCATCGAAGAGGTCTTCTCGAAATGTGAGGTCATCGAGTTGGTAGTGATCGAGCAGCAAGATGATCGGACCTACGCCTCGCTCGCGCTGGCGAAGCTGGCGGCACAGGCTCATCGCATCGGAGAACGGGAGCGCGGCTGCGTTGATGACTGCGCCGGAGAACCCATCAGCCGGCTCCATCGCCGCGATCTCGTTCATTCGAGCCGACGCCGCGACGGCGGGCGTCACACCGGTCACGTCGAAGGCTTTGCGCACAGGCCCTTCGCACGAGGGGACGCAGAGCACGACGTCGATACTCACAGCAGTGGCAAGTACCTTTCGAGTTCGAATGGCGTCACCTGACCTCGGTACGCATCCCACTCGGCGCGCTTGTTGCGCAGGAACCACTCAACGAGGTGGCTGCCCAACGTCTCGTGCATGAGTGAGGACGTCTCCATGAGGTTGACCGCGTCGGCGAGTGATTGTGGGAGGGCCGCAGTGCGCACGCCCTCTGCGGGCAGTTCGTAGTTGCCGTTCACGCCACGTAGTCCCGCAGCGAGAATGACGGCGAAGGCGAGGTAGGGGTTCGCTGCAGGATCGGGAGATCGATACTCGATGCGCGTCGAGTCCATGCGACCGGGCTTGACCGACGGCACGCGCACGAGGGCCGCCGCGTCGTAGCGAGCCCACTCGACCCCGACCGGTGCTTCAGCACCCGGTACGAGGCGTTTGTAGGAGTTCACCCACTGGTTCGTCACCGCCGTGATCTCGGGCGCGTGGCGCACGAGTCCGGCAATGAACTTTGTTGCGAGATCGCTCAGCCCATAGGTGTGCTCGCCGATGAAACCGTTGTGCTCATCGCGCCAGAGCGAGAGATGCGTGTGCATGCCAGAACCCTGGACGCCAGCGAGAGGCTTGGGCATGAAGCTCGCGAGGACACCCGCTTGACGCGCGAGTTCCTTGACGACGTGGCGAACGGACATGACCGTGTCGGCCATCGTGAGTGCGTCGGTGTAGCGGAGGTCGATTTCGTGCTGGCCCGGCGCGTCTTCGTGCTGAGCGTGCTCAACGCCGATGCCCATCTCTTCGAGTACGAGGACCGTGCGTCGACGCAGCTGGCTCGCTGTGTCGTCCGGGGTGAGGTCGAAGTAACTGCCTCGATCGATGGGCGTGGGCGCCATGGTGCCGCTCTGCTCATTGAAATAGAAGTACTCAATCTCGGGTGCGACGAAGAAGGTAAATCCCTGCGTGAGCGCGCCGTCGAGCACGCGGCGCAGTTGCTGGCGCGGGCATCCTTCGAAGGGTGTGCCGTCGATGTTGACGATGTCACAGAAGACCCGAGCGATCGCCTCACCCTTGGTGTACCAGGGGAGCAATTGAAACGTCGTGAGATCGGGGCGAGCGAGAAGATCGGACTCCGTCGTGCGCGAGAAGCCATCGATCGCGCTGCCGTCGAACGTCATTCCCTGGTCGAGGGCGTCTTCGAGTTCGGCGGGTGTGACGTGGAAAGCCTTGTGGCGACCGAGGACGTCGGTGAACCAGAGCTGCACAAAGCGCACGCCGCGCTCTTCGACCGTGCGAAGGACATACTGCGCTTGGCTTTGCATGCTCGCCATTCTCGCACTTTCTCTAAGAAACCGCGATTTCGAACTAAAACGACCCGCCACAACTGCGGCGGGTCGTTTTAGTTCGAGGTTGGGGGGATTACTTCGCGCCAGTCTTCTTTGCGACCGTCTTCTTTGCGATTGCCTTCTTCGAGATCACTCTCGTCGCAACCTTCTTGGCCGCAGCCTTCACGGGCGCCTTCTGCGCGGCGGCAGCGCCGCAGATCGTCTCGGTCACCATCGCTGCGACCGCGTAGGGGTCGATGTTCGCGTTCGGGCGCCGGTCTTCGAGGTAGCCGCGCTTGGCAGCAGCGACGGCGGCGGGAATGCGAACCGACGCACCGCGGTCAGAGACACCGTAGGAGAACTTGGTGTACGGCGCCGTCTCGTGCGCGCCGGTCAAGCGATCCTCGATACCGACGCCGTACACGGCGATGTGCTCCTTCACCCGGGTGCCCAGTGCCTCAGCGCCCGCGATGATCGCGTCGTAGCCACCGGGCGCGCGCATCTGCTTGGTCGAGAAGTTGGTGTGCGCGCCCGCGCCGTTCCAGTCGCCCTTGATGGGCTTCGCGTCGAAGCTGACGTCGACGCCGAACTCTTCGGCGATGCGCTCAAGCAACCAGCGCGCGGTCCAGAGCTGGTCGCCGACCGCCACCGTGTCGAGCACGCCGACCTGGAACTCCCACTGAGCCATCATCACTTCTGCGTTGGTGCCCTCGATGCCGAGACCTGCGCGCATGCAGGCCAGCGTGTGTGCTTCAACGATGTCGCGTCCGGGCATCTTCGAGCCGCCGACGCCGCAGTAATACGGACCTTGCGGGGCTGGATAGCCGTCTTCGGGCCAACCGTACGGGCGGCCGTCCTGAAAGAGCGTGTACTCCTGCTCAATACCGAACATCGGCTCGTAGGCGGCGTATTTCTTCGCGACCTCAACGGCGCGCGCTCTGGTGTTCGTCACGTGCGGCGTCATGTCGGGGTTTAAGACTTCGCACATCACGAGAATGTCGTTAGGTCCGCGGAGCGGGTTGGGGCAGGAGAAGACCGGCTCGAGCACGCAGTCCGAATGATCGCCCGTCGCCTGGTTCGTGCTTGAACCGTCGAAGCCCCACACTGGCGGCTTCTTCCCGTCGGCGACGATCTTGGTCTTGCTGCGTAGCTTGCGAGTGGGTTCGGTTCCGTCAATCCAGATGTATTCAGCCTGATACGACAACGGTGCTCCTTCAATGAATATTCGCGTGGGCTCGCGACTGCTCCCAGTCTGATGGCTCTCGAATGTCCGGTACCCCCAGTTCTGTTAATGGCGTGTGAATCCTCGTTGGCGAATGGCGTGGGCGCGTTCTAGATCCCTCGAGCGCGAAGAACGAGGACCATTAGGCTCCGATCGTGGCCACGCTGCGAATCGCCCTCGCTCAGATGAATGCGGTGGTGGGGGGGTTTGTCCAAAACGTCGAAACCCTGGCACGCTTTCGCGCCCAGGCGGCCCTCGTCGGCGCTGATCTTGTGCTGACGCCGGAGCTCTCGCTGCTGGGCTATCCGCCCGAGGACCTGCTCCTAAAGGAAGGGTTCATCGAAGCGAGCGCCCAGGCCCTTTTCGATCTCGCGAAATCCGAAAACTTGCCGCCGATTCTCGTTGGCACGGCCGTCCCTGATGGAACATTTGGGGTGCAACTCGCCCCCGCGAGTGACGGACGCGACACGGCGCGCGATCTTGACGCGGCGATGCGTCGACACATCGCAAACGTGCTCGTCGCGCTCGCTGACGACGGCGTCGTGGCGACGGCCACGAAGCGGCTCCTGCCCAATTACGACGTCTTTGACGAGCGACGTTACTTTCACCCCGGCGTCGGTCCCCAGACGATCATCAATGTGCGCGGTATCGCGGTCGGTCTCTTGGTCTGCGAAGACATGTGGACGAGCGGCGGCCCGGCACTGGAGCTGGCGGAGGCGGGGGCAACGCTCCTCGTGGTGTCGAACGCGTCGCCCTACGCGCGCGGTCGTCGCGAAGACCGTGAGGCGATGCTGCGTGAGCGCGCACTCGAGACCGGGTGCGCGATTGCGTACGTGAATCTGGTCGGTGGTCAGGACGAACTCGTCTTTGATGGACAGAGCATGGCGGTCAATCGAGAGGGCGAAGTGATCGCGCGCGCGAGTGCGTTCAGCGAGGAATTATTGCTGTGCGAACTCGACGCGTCCGAATCCGATGTTGGCGTCAAGGTCGAGTCTCGCTACGTGCGCGATGAGTCACGGGTGCGCGCCGCGCCCGTCAACCACGTCGAGGAGCCGCTATCCGAGACAAGGGAAATCTACGAAGCGCTCGTCATGGGCACGCGGGATTACCTAAGAAAGAACGGCTTTCGAGAGGCGATCGTGGCGCTCTCGGGAGGCATCGACTCGTCCCTCGTGGCGGCGATCGCTGTTGACGCGGTCGGCGCAAGGGCGATGCGCGGCTTTGCCATGCCGAGTCGCTTCTCGTCGGAGGGCTCCCTCGCTGACGCCGAGGAATTGAGCCAGCGTCTCGACTTCGAGCTCTCGACGATTCCGATTGAAGACGCGCACCTGACCTTTGCTCGTTCCCTCGCCGACGTGCTCGGCGACGAGCCCGAAGGACTCACCGACGAGAACCTCCAGTCGCGCATCAGGGGTGTTCTGATGATGGCGATCTCCAACGCCACCGGAGCAATCGTGCTCACAACCGGCAACAAGTCGGAGATGGCCGTTGGCTACTCCACGCTCTACGGCGACACCGCCGGTGGATTTGCCGTCATCAAGGACGTGCCCAAGACCCTCGTCTACGAGTTGTGCCGCTATCGCAATGAGTTGGCGCGTAACGATGGCGACCCAGAGCCGATTCCTGCATCGGTCCTGGAGAAGCCACCATCGGCCGAGTTGCGCGCCGACCAGCGAGACGATCAGTCGCTGCCGCCCTATGAGGTGCTCGACCCACTGCTCGAGCTCTATGTGGAAGACGACGCCACGGCGGAAGAGATCATTGCGCTTGGTTACGATCGCGCGCTCGTGACACGTATTACTCGTCTCATTGACCGAAGCGAATACAAGCGCCGCCAGACACCGCCGGGCGTGCGCATCTCGAAGAAGGCCTTTGGACGTGACCGGCGGATGCCGATCACCAACGCGTTTCGCCCCGAAGCCTGATGTCGTCGCGCGAGACTCTTGAGCATCTGTTTGCGTGCGTCGACACCATGTACCGGGTGCTTGGGGTGAGCGCGCCGAACTTCACTGATGACGCCTACGTCGTGTGTACGTACGAGTCCGCTCGAGCACTGGGCGAAGTCGCACTTCGATTTCGCGAATATCTTGGCGAGGTCGTCCCGGAGCCCGTTCCCGCGCTCACCGACGTGCTCCTCGAGGCCGCCGGGGACGACCCGACGGGAGCGATGTCCCTCTACTGCCTGGCCATGGTGGCGGGGCCCCGCGTCCTGGTCTCGCTTCGCGACGCCAGAGAATATGTGGACCTGAGCGGGGAGGAACTCGAGGTTGTGAACCTCGCATCCCAGGTACTGCTCGCCCAGATGTATGCCGTGGGGGAAGTGGCCCAGCGCCGCGGGCCTATCGAGGATGAAGACTGGCAGCGCCGGGCACGGGAACTCACTGATCGGCTGGAACTCGCCGGAAACGCTGAGAGTTTCGGTATTTCCCGGTAGGTTGCGTACCTCCGTATAACTAGTGGTAGCGGAGTGAACTACTCCGTTGATTCGAGGGGAACCCATGGCGAAAGACCGTATAGACCGCGACGACGAGGACCTCGTACGTCTCTACCTTTCGGACATTGGTCAGTACACCCTGTTGACGAAGGACGACGAAGTCCACCTCGCCCAGACGATCGAAGAGGGCCGCGAAGCAAAAGCGGAGCTTGAGGCCGCTGAGAACGACAAGAAGGTCAAGTTGACCCCGAGCCGCAAGCAGGCCCTCAAGCGGGCCGCTCACCGCGGTGACCAGGCAGAACGCGACTTCGTGCAGTCGAACCTTCGTCTTGTCGTCTCGATCGCGAAGAAGTACCAGGCTTCCGGTCTGCCGCTGCTCGACCTCATTCAAGAGGGAAACCTCGGTCTGATGCACGCCGTCGAGAAGTTCGACTGGCGCAAAGGCTTTAAGTTCTCGACCTACGCCACGTGGTGGATCCGCCAGGCCATTACCCGCGGTATCGCGAATACGGGCCGCACCATCCGTCTTCCTGTGCACGCAGGCGACACCCTCGCTCGAGTGCAGAAGGCTCAGTCGCGCCTCGAGCTCAAGTTTGGCCGTCCGCCGACCATCAAAGAGCTCTGTGACGAGTGCGAGATGCCCGAAGACAAGCTCATCGAGGCATTGCGCTTCCGTTCCGAGCCGATCTCGCTTTCCGAGCCGCTGCGCGAAGATGGCGACGCCGAGCTCGGTGACGTCGTCGAGGACCGCTCTGCGGAGTCGCCCTTTGACGTCGCTGCGGTGAAGATGATGCCGGCCGCGATCGAGAAGCTGCTTCAGCCACTCGATGAGCGCGAGCAGAAGATCCTTCGGATGCGTTTTGGTCTGGACGGCGCGGGCGAGATCCGCACCCTCGAGGACGTGGGCGCGGAGATGAACCTCACGCGTGAGCGCATTCGCCAGATCGAGGCGCGCGCCATGAGCAAGCTTCGCCACCCGTCGTCGGACACCGGCGCACGCGACCTGCTGACGCTTTAGCGCTTCTGTAGTCCCCGCGCGCCGGCGCCACCGAGCACCGCCGCGGCGCCCACGATGATCGCACTGACGAGAAACGGCGTGTGGGACCGCGAGCGTGAGAGCGCGGTCACGGGGTGACTGAAGGTGAGAATCGGCCACTGACGCTCGTGCGCGATGCGTGCGAGCTGACGGTCGGGGTTCACCGCGTAGGGATGCCCCACCACTTCCAGCAGGGGCACGTCAGTTTCTGAGTCGGAGTAGGCGTAGGACTCGGCGAGGTCAATGCCGCGTTCGGCTGCGAGCTCGCGAACGGCGACAGCCTTGTTGGGGCCTTGGGCGAAAAACTCCATCTCACCCGTGAACTTGCCGTGCTGGTCGAAGGTCGACCTCGATGCGATGGCGCCCGTAATGCCGAGCAACTCGGCGAACGGCTCGACTATCTCCGCCGGTGCGCTCGAGACGAGGTAGACCTCCTCGCCGTGGGCTTGGTGGTAGTCGATGAGCTCGAGCGCTTCTGCGTAGATGATTGGTTCGATCGCTTCGTTTATCGTCTCTTTCACCAGTTGGCGGACCTCGTCGCGGTCCCAACCTTGTGTGACTTTCAAGACCGATGCCCGCACGCGCTCGAGGCGCTTATCGTCCGCTCCAAATCTCAAGAACCAGAGCTGAGCGAGCCCTGCTCGGATGAGGGTGCGGCGATGGAGGAGTCCTCGAGCGTGGAGCTCGGGTCCAAGAGCGACCAGTGAGGACTTGGCAATGACCGTTTTATCTAGATCAAAAAAGGCCGCGCGCACGCGCTCAGCCTACGACTGAAGTCCTCGCCGATAACACCGGTCAACCGATGAAGGCAGCGGTGCACTCCTGAGTCGAGTCGACCCGAGACATCAAAACCACGTGGTCTTCTTCCAAGAAGTGCATCGTCGCTGATGGAATCAGAGGCTGCTCGTTGCGCACGACGGCAACGACGCGCAGTGAGTCGGGGAGACGCAATTCGTCAAGCGTGAGACGATCCATGACGGCGGGCGAGTTCGCGTCGAGCGTGATTTCGATGAGACGCATCTTGCCGTGCGCGAGCGTCATCAGTTCGATGATGGCGCCGACTTCGACCGCTTCGTCGACGAGCGAGGTAATGAGCGCGGGTGTCGACACCGACACGTCAACACCCCAACTCTCGTTGAAGAGCCATTCGTTGCGCGCATTGTTGATCCGGCTGATGACGCGCGGCACACCGAACTCCTGCTTGGAGAGCCAGCTGATGACGAGGTTGTCTTCATCGTCACCGGTGGCGGCGATCATGACGTCGGCACTGCGTACGTCGGCCAGCGCGAGACTCGTGTACTCGCAGGCGTCGGCGGCGAAGATCACGACGCCCGGCATCATCGTCTTCAGTCGTTCTGCCCGATCGCTGTTTTGTTCCATGAGCGTCACGTCGTGGTGACGATCGGTCAAGTCAAGTGCGATAGATGTTCCCACCGACCCTCCGCCGGCGATCACCACTTTCATCGCGCACCCTCCAGTAGATCGTGCAAGACGCGAAGGCCGTCAGTCGTTACGAGAAACTCCAGAATGTCGCCCTCTTGCGCGAAGAGGTCTTCTACGTTGACCCGTCCCTGTCCGGCCCGCACAATACCGACGAGTCGGACGTTTTCGTTGAGTCGAAAGCTCGACACGGGCTTTCCCGCCAGCGCGTCAGGCACCACACGCTCAATGAGGTGGAGGGTGTCAGCCGTGTCGCTCCATTCGATCGCATCGTTCGCAGGCAACATCCAGCGCTTTACCTGCGCGGTCGTCCACGAGGACGTCGCGACGGTCGGAATGCCAAGTTTCATGTAGATGTCGGCACGCGCAGGATCGTAGATCCGTGCGACCACGTTCTTGATGTTGTAGTGATCGCGCGCGATACGCGCACAAAGGATGTTGGTGTTGTCGCCGCTCGTCACGGCCGCGAGCGCGTCGGCCGTGGTCGCTTCAGCCTGAAACAGGACGTCTCGATCGAAGCCCGAACCGACGATTGTCTTTCCGTGAAAGTGGGTCAAACGGCGAAGGCTGTCTCGGTTTTTGTCGATTACGACCACCGAATGACCGTCCTCCGAGAGCTCCATGGCCAGTTCCGAGCCGACTCGGCCACAACCGACCACGATGATATGCACGGTTTCATCAGACCACACCGCGGGTTTTATCCGCAACTGCGGGCTCGAGAGCGAGGTAATCGGACGCCCGAGAGCAATTCCGAGGAAGATACGTGACTTAGTATTCTCTCCGTGTCAGACGAGGAAATACCAGCGCCACCGCGCGCGCCTTTGCTGACCTCGCACGCAAATTTCGCGAAGTTCTACCCCGAGACCTGGAATTACCGACTGAAACGGGTGCTGCTCGGTCGACCCCTGGTGTCCGAACAGCTGAGCGGCGAGCGGCTGAACCGAGTCGTCGCCCTGGGCGTCCTCGCACCCGACTGCATCTCGTCGTCGGCGTACGGCACCGAACAGATTTTGACCCAAATGACGCCCGTCATCGGCCTCGCGGCGTTCGCACTCGTGGTGCCGATCATGTTCGTCATCATCGGCGTGCTGTTCTTCGTCACGACGTCGTACCTCGACGTCATCAAGTACTACACGACCGCTGGCGGGTCGTACGTCGTGGCACGCGACAACTTCGGTCCGAAGATTGCCCAGATCGCGGCTGTCGCGTTGCTGATCGATTACATCGTGACGGTTGCGGTGCAGTGTTCGGCCGGCACCGCGGCGCTCACGACCGCCTTTCCGACGCTCGCGAAGCACTTCCCACTTGTCGGGAACGGGACGCTCGTGATCACGGTGGTCATCGTCTTGATGCTCATCTTTGGCAACCTGCGCGGCCTACGTGAGGCCGGCAGCTACTTCGCCTTTCCGACCTACTTCTACGTTGTCATGCTCTCGGCGACGATCATCATTGGCTATTACAAGAAGATCGCAGGCACGCTGCGCATGATTCCACAGCCGCCGGTCCACGAGCTCGTTGGACTGAAGCTTGGACACCAGGGCAGTGGACTTTTGATGGGACTCGCATTCCTGACATTGCTGCGCGCCTATGCAAATGGCGGCTCGTCACTCACGGGTCTCGAGGCGATCTCAAATGGCGTCGCGAGCTTTCGCCGTCCCGAATCGCACAACGCCCGCAGCACGCTCGTCGTGATGTCCTCGGTACTCGCGTTCTTGTTGATCGGCACGACGCTGCTCGCGCACTGGACTCATGCGCTGCCCTTCCAAGCAGGTACGCCCACCGTCGTGGGGCAAGAAGTCTCCGACGTCTTTGGGGCGCACGGCATCGGTCACGTGATCTTCTTCGTGGTGCAGATCGCGACCGTGTTGATCCTCTGGACCGGAGGCAACACATCGTTCAACGGCTTTCCCTTCCTTGCCAACTACGTCGCGAACGACAAGTACTTGCCGCGCCAGCTCACCAAGCGTGGTCACCGTCTCGCGTTCTCAAATGGCATCATCGTGCTTGGCGTCGTATCGCTCGTGCTGATCATCGCCTTCGACGCGTCGGTGAACGCACTGATCGCGCTCTATGCGATCGGCGTGTTCACGGGATTCACGCTCGCCGGGGCGGGCATGGTCGCGCGCCACATGCGAGTGAAAGCGCTTCATTGGCGACGGGGAGTCTTCGTCAACGGACTCTCTGCCTGCGTCACCGCCGTCGTCGTGCTGGTCTTTATCATTGCGAAGTTCACCGAAGGGGCGTGGATTATTGTCCTCGTCGGACCGATCATGTACTTCGGCCTCATGCGCTTTCACCGTCAGTACGATCGCGAAGAGCGCGCCTTTGAAGCGAACAGCGCGAAGGCCGGCATGCACATCCGGATGAACCGGATCATCGTCTTCGTTGACAACTACGACCTGCCCACCGAGCGTGCGCTGCTCTACTGCAACTCGCTCAACCCATATTCGATACGAGCCGTCCACTTCGACATTGACCCAATCGTCACGAAGCACCTCGAGGAAAGTTGGGGTCGCTCGGATACCGCGTCCGCCAGTATCAGCTTGGAGATCGTCGAGTGCGAGGACCGCCGCGTCGACCGCGCCGCGCTTGAGCTCGTCGCGGACGCCGTGCGCGACCCCGACGTGTTTTGCATGGTCATCCTGCCGAGGCGAGGATTCGTCTCGCGCCTGCAGCGCTTGCTGCACGACCGCACCGCTGACGAGATGGCCAGTGCGGTCATGCACGTCCCGCGCACGGCGGCAACGATCATCCCGTACCGCGCACTGCGTCGGCTTTCCGAAGGCCAGCTCACCGAAGAGCCGGTGAGCGATGAAGTGACCCGCGGCGGAGTTCGCGAAGCGTCACACCTGGCGGCCGACCTCAAGCTCGCGATACGTTCCGTTGGATCTGCGCCGATCGGCGAGCTGCACGAGCGCCAGTTTGTAGAGATCGCGGGTCGAGTTCGTTCGATGGCGATCGGTAGTGAGAGCGGCGTGAACGAGCTGCGTTGTGTTATCACCGATAACAGCGGATCGATCACGCTCGTCTTCCAAGGACGCACCAACGTGCCCGGCATCGAACGCGGCACGCGACTCATGGTGAAGGGTACCGTTACATCGCTGCGTCGAGAAGCGGTGATTCTAAATCCTCAGTACGAGATCGTGGCTGCGCCACAGGGCGATAATTAAGGAACTGCATCGCACTCAACGAGAGTTCATGAACTGACGACTGTTGGTTTGTCCTGAGTATGTCGTGATGAGAGGTCAATACCTGCCTAACTTTGTTTCGTCGGTCGGCCGTAGCGATAACGTGTCTCGCCGTGAGACGACAGAGAGGTGGTGAGCATGGCCCGAGCACTCGTCATCGTTGAGTCCATCGCGAAAGCGACGCGTATCCAGGGCATGCTCGGATCGGACTACATCGTCAAACCATCGATCGGACACATCCGCGATCTTCCCCAGAGCGCGGCGGACATTCCCGCGTCAGTGAAGAGCGAGAAGTGGGCACGACTTGGTATCAACGTGGACGATCACTTCAAGCCGGTCTACGTCATCTCGAACGATCGTAAGAAGATCGTCTCGGAATTGAAAGCCGCCTTGAAGCAGGTTGACGAGCTCTACCTCGCGACCGACGAAGACCGCGAAGGTGAAGCGATCGCCTGGCACCTCCAAGAGGTGCTCAACCCGAAGATCCCCGTGAAGCGGATGGTCTTTCACGAGATCACACCCGCCGCGATCTCAAAGGCCGTCAGTGAGACCCGCGACCTCGACCTTCGCCTGGTCGACGCCCAAGAAGGACGCCGATTCCTCGACCGCCTCGTGGGCTACGAAGTCTCACCGGTGCTCTGGCGAGCCGTCGACAAGGCCCGCTCGGCCGGTCGAGTCCAGTCCGTTGCCATCCGACTCGTTTGCGAGCGTGAACGTGAGCGCATGGCGTTTCGCTCCGCGACCTGGTTCGACGTCACGGCGACGCTGACCTCGACGGAGACAGCCTTCGAAGCCACGCTGGAGACGGTGAACGGTTCGCCACTGGCGACGGGGAAGAACTTTGACGCCCTCGGAAGTCTCGACGCGAAGTCCCTCGAGCTCCTGAGTGAAACGGCGGCGAACTCGATTGCGCAGCGACTTCCGGGTTCGGCGCTACACGTCGCGTCGATCACGGCAACACCGCGCACCCAGCGTCCCCAGCCGCCATTTATGACCTCGTCGCTGCAGATCGAGGCCAGCCGCAAGCTTCGCTTCGACCCTGAGCGCACGATGCGCGCCGCCCAGCGTCTCTACGAGCAGGGCTGGATCACCTACATGCGTACCGACTCGACGACGCTCTCCGGCGAGGCGATCAACGCGGCCCGCAGCCAGGCTGCCTCGATGTTCGGTGACGACTACGTTTCCGATCAACCGCGTCGCTACGACCGCAAAGTGAAGAACGCCCAAGAGGCCCACGAGGCGATCCGTCCCGCGGGTGAGTCGTTCCGCACGCTCGACGAAGCTCAGCAGCTGAGTGGCGACGAGCGCGCGATCTACGACTTGGTGTGGAAGCGCACCATTGCGTCCCAGATGGTCGACGCGCGCCTCACTCAAAATCGTGTTCGCCTGTCGGGCGCGCTCTCGGGTGTCGAGGGCTACGACGGCGACGTCGAGGTGGGGCTCGCCGCGAGCGGCCTGCGCATTGAGTTCGCCGGTTTCCGTCGTGCGTACGTCGAAGGCACCGACGACCCTGAAGCGGAGCTCGCCGACCAAGAGCGCTTGTTGCCGACATTGCGCGAGGGCGAGACGGTACCGGTCGCCAGTGCCGAAGCCAAGTCGCACGACACCCAGCCACCCGACCGCTTTTCGGAAGCAACGCTTATCAAGAAGCTCGAGGACCTTGGTATCGGACGCCCTTCGACCTACGCGTCGGTGATGAAGACCATCGATCGACGCGGATACGTCTGGAAGAAGGGCAAGTCCCTCGTGCCCACGTTCCGAGCCTTCGCGGTCGTGAACCTCCTGCAGCACTACTTCGCAGACCTTGTCGACTACCAGTTCACCGCCGCCATGGAAGATCAGCTCGACGAGATTGCCCAAGGTCGCCAGGACCTCGAGCCGTGGTTGCGCAAGTTCTACTTCGGTGACAAGTCAGCGGAGAGCGAGTTCGCCCGACTCGGACTTCAGCACATGACGCACGAACCCCACGAGTTCGACTTCGCTGCGATCAACTCGCTCACCCTCGGCGAGGCGCCTGACGGACTTCCCGTCTCGGTGCGCTCAGGTCGATACGGACCGTATTTGGTGCACGGCGAGGAACGGGTCTCCATTCCCGAAGCGACGGAGCCGGATTCGTTGACGGTGGGGCACGCGCTCGAGCTCCTCGCCGCACCGAGCAACGACCGCGAGCTTGGCCTCGACGAGCACGGCGACACGATCTTTCTCAAAGCGGGACGCTACGGCCCCTACGTGCAGGTCGGCGAGTTGACCGACCCGAAGGAGAAGCCGAAAACCGCGTCGCTGTTTTCGACGATGGTGCCCGAGACGGTTACGCTCGAGGACGCGCTGCGTCTCCTCTCGCTGCCACGTCACGTCGGCGAACACCCCGAAGGCGGCGAGATTCTCGCGCAGAACGGTCGCTACGGTCCATATCTCACGTGGGGCAAGGAGACCCGCTCACTGGAAGATGAGAGCCAGATCTTCAGCGTCGATCTCGATCGGTCTCTCGCACTGTTCGCAGAACCCAAGCAGCGCGGACGTCGCGCCGCCGCAAAGCCACTCGCGGAGCTCGGCGAAGACCCGGTCACCAAGCGCGACGTCGTTGTTCGAAGCGGACGCTTTGGTCTGTACGTCACGGACGGCGAAACGAATGCGACGCTCCGCATTGGCGACACGCCCGAGACGATCACGCTCGACCGAGCGTGCGAGCTCCTCGCCGAACGGCGCAACGCGGAACCCTCAACGCGTGTGCGCAAGGCGACGAAAAAGGCGACGAAGTCCGTGAAGGCGACCAAGTCCACCAAGTCGGGCTCGGCCACGAAAAGAGCGAGCACGACGAGGAAAGCGGCCAAGTCCACGAAAAAGGCGGCCGTGACGAAAACAACCGGCGCCGCGAAACGCGCCAAAGTCGCCCAGGGCGCCGAGGCGAATGCGGCGCTCCTTCGCCAAACCGCCCGGGAGGACGAGGGTTGAGCGAGCGGGGCGCGTTTCTCGTCTTTGAAGGCATCGACGTCAGCGGCAAGAGCACCCAGGCTCGACGAGTCGCAGAACTGCGCGACGCACTCTTTACCTTCGAGCCCGGCGACACCCCCCTCGGCGTCGACCTTCGCCACTGGGTCCTCGACGCGGCGACGCCGATGAATCCCGCAACAGAGGCGCTGCTCATGCTCGCCGACCGAGCCCACCACGTGCATAGCGTGATCGAGCCAACGCTCGTGAGCGGCCGCGCAGTGGTCAGTGACCGTTACTACGCCTCGACGCTCGCGTACCAGGGTTACGGGCGTGGCGTTGATCTTTCGCTGCTCCGGTCCGCGAGTGAGCTCGCGATCGGGGCGTGCGCGCCAGACGCCACCATTCTGCTGGACATACCGTTGGAGGTCGTCAACGAACGGCGCGCCCACGATCAGAAGGACCGTTTCGAATCCGCCGATCTCAGCTTTCACGAGCGTGTGCGCGAGGGCTACCTCGAGCTCGCACGTGCCCATCAGTGGATCGTCATTGACGGAACGAGCAACGTCAATGAGGTTGCTCGCGAGATCGACGAGCGAGTGGCGCACCTACCCTGGTGAGATGACCGACGTCTTCACCCGCCTCGTGGGCCAGGATCGGGCGGTTGCCCCGATGCGCCAATACGCACTCAATCCCGTGCACGCGTACCTCTTCACGGGTCCGGCGGGGGCCAGCGTGCGCGATTCACTCGTCGCCTTCGCGGCGGCGCTCCAGTGTCCACGCCACGGATGTGGTGAGTGCGACGTCTGTCGCTTGGTACTCGCGGAGCAAGACGCGGATATCTATTTCGCTGAACGCTCAGGTGTGTCGTGGCGCATGGAGGAGATTCGAGAGGCAGAACGCATCTCTCGTCGACGCCCGCTCGGCAATGGCTATCAGATCATCGTCATCGAAGACGTCGAACTGACGACGACGGGTGCGTCGCCCACTGCGTCGGCGCTCTTGAAGTCCTTGGAAGAGCCACCGTCGCGCACCATATTTCTCTTGAGTGCCGAAGAGCTTTCCCCGGCACTCGACACGATCATCTCGCGCTGCGTGGAAGTTCGCCTTCGTGCCTTGAGCGCGGGCGACCTCGAGGCGGTACTCGTCGCCGAAGGTTCGAGCGCCCTCGCGGCAACGACCGCAGCTGCCGCGGCGAATGGGAATCTTCGACGCGCTCGCGTGCTGGTTCGCGACCACGAGCTCGCCGGCCGCGTGGAACGCTGGCGCAGTGTGCCGGAGCGTCTCACGGGCACGCCGGCCAACTCGTCATCACTTGCCAAGGAGATCGTGGCGTCCCTCGACGAGGCGATCACCCCTTTGCAGCAGGTCCAACAAGAAGAGCTCGACCGGCGAGCGAGCGACGCTCGGGAGTTCGGCATGCGGGTCGGCAATCGTCGCGATGTCGAAGCGCAGTTCAAGCGCGAACAACGCCGCTTTCGACTCGATGAGTTGCGCTTCGGTCTGAGCGCCCTCACTGACGTCTATCGAGAGCGTCTCGTCGAGAATCTGGAGGCCGGGGCCGAGGGTGACGCGCGCAGCGAATACCGCGTCGGAGCGTCGCTTCGCGCCATCGAGGCCGTCGCAGAGGCCAATCGACGCCTCGAAACGAACCTTGACGAATCGTTGCTGTTGCACGATCTCATGTTTTCCTTGATGGATTTCTGACCTTGGGGGAGAGGTGCCCCTCCGGTGAGATAAAGTTGCTCTCTGCGCCTGGGTAGCTCAGTCGGTAGAGCAGCGCATTCGTAATGCGCAGGTCAAGAGTTCGAATCTCTTCCCAGGCTCCATTGCAGGTCTTTCGGTCATGGCGGGGCGAGACTCGAACCGAGTCCTGATTTAGACAGGCGATGGGGATTGCGGCCACCGCGTCGATGCCCTTGAGATGACGCGTACACGTCGATCGTGCGTGGCTCCCGTAGGCTCCGATTCCGATGTCGAACTGCTTGGCCTCGAGGACCGCCATGCTTGGCTGGATGCGCATTCGCGCGCGAAAGAGCCATCGGGGTGCCACCACCGTCGACTCTTCCGGGCCACCGCAGGCCGCGCTCGCATCGTAATGAGGGGCTCGCTCGGCGAGGTCTATCGTGAGCGGATGCGAGCCCGGCTTCTTGTTGCGTCACTCGCCGTTCTTGCAACGGCGACGTCGCCGGTTTTTGGGGCCGTCGACTCCGGAGCGACATCCAAGGTTGCCCCGTTCGAGCCAGTCTCGGTGTCCTTTTCAACTCCTCAACAGGGATGGGTACTCGGCGCGCTTGCCTGCGCACAGCATCGTCGCTGTCTCACCTTGCTCGAGACTGTCAACGCGGGGCAGTCCTGGTTCGAAGTGCAACTTCCCGCGCCGTTCGTCAAGGTCATAAACCACTCGGACAACGACACGTCGGGCCTCGGTGTTCGCTTCGCGAACCCCGAAGATGGCTGGGTCTACGGAGAAGAACCCGCCACGTTCCACCAGGGTGACCAGACCTATTCGGGCTTCAAGACCGTGCTGTGGGCTACGCATGACGGAGGAACGCTCTGGAAGCTTCAGAGTTTGCCTGGTATAGACGCCCAGGGAAGCGTCTATGACGTCGAGACCTCACGAACGACGGTGTACGTGCTGGCGCCGGCGAAGGGCGTTGCGGCGGAAGTGGAGAGCTCGCCCGTCGGGACGAACCAGTGGACACGGGCCAACCACATTGCCTTGAACGGACCGGGAGGTGGCGCACAGCCGAGCGGCGCGATGGTGCTTGCGGGTTCGACCGGCTGGCTCATCTATGGCAACGACCGCGGCACGATGGGGAGCGCTCAGCTCTCCGCGCACGACACGTGGGTCGCGTGGCGCTCACCATGTGTCGCGCTGGGCCACGGCTACGCGGTTCCGGCTGCGGCGAACGCGCGGGACCTCGTCGCGGTGTGCGGAATGGGCGGGTTCGCCTATCCAATGCCGAAGTCCGCGCCGCGCGGCGCGACGATCGGATCGAGCTGGCTGTACTTCTCAACGAACGGAGGTGCCTCGTTTACCGCGGGCGGCGAGATCCAGCCGGTCAAGGAAAACATGGGCTTCGGTCAGTTTGCCGGCGTTCTTGCATTCCCCACTCCGGGAGAGGTCGTCCTCGGCCGCAACGTAGGCGGCGTTGCGCAGCTCGTCGTGAGTTACGACAAGGGCGCGCATTGGAACGTGGTGTACTCGGGGTCGGTGAGCTATCTCAGCTTTGTCGACTCCAGCGAAGGTGTTGGTCTCGTCCGCGTCGGCAATAGTGGACAGCCCACGAACATGATCATGACTCGTGACGGCGGCCGGCACTGGCGCACCGTGAGCTTTTAGCTCCCTCCGTTGGGCAGCATGGTGAGGAGTCGAGCAAGTTGTTGTGCTCGCGATTAGGCCAACGACGGATCAATTGGAATATCAACGCTGGCGGCCACGGGCGTGAGAATGTTCGTCTCCGCAACGAGATTGCTCAGGGAGTCCTCGGTTGACGCTCGCGCTGCGAGGTGACGACGGTTGAGTGCGCCGTTCGCGAAAGCGAGTAGGAGTCCAACCAAGAAGATGATCGTGCCGAAGCAGAGAACCTGCGGCGGCAAGCCCACCTTTGCCGCTCCGTAGACGAACAATGGAAAGGTCACCGTCGAGCCGGCGACGAAGCTCGTGATGACGTAGTCGTCGATCGACATGGCGAAGGCGAGGAGACCGGCAGCGAGAAGAGCGGGCCAGAGCAACGGCAGTGTGACTCGAGTGAAGGTCGTCAAGGGATTCGCCCCGAGGTCGCGAGCAGCGTCTTCGATCGATGAGTCCATGCCCGACAAGCGTGCGCGCACGACAACCACGACATAAGCGACGTTGAAGGCAATGTGAGCGATCAGAATGGTGAGCAGTCCGGTGTCGAGTCGTATCGAGAGGAAGAATGACAGCGAAGCGGCGCCGACGACGACGGCGGGCGCCGCGATGTCGGCGAAGACCATCGAACTGATGATTCCCTTGGCCCAGAATCGATAGCGGCCGAGCGCCAGCGACAGCGGCGTGCCAATGATGACGGAAACGACCGCGGAGATGACCGCCACTTCGAGCGAGGCGACGAAGGCGTGCGTGAGTCCATCCACCTGCGTGAGGTTTCGGTACCAATACGTCGTAAAGCCGTTCCACGCAAAGGTGATGCGACTTGTGGGCGCGTTGTTGAAGCTGTAGAGGATCATCACGATGATCGGCACGAACGTGATGAAGATGATCAGCCAATAGAAGACCGCCAGCCATGGATTGCGGCGCCGTTGATCGTGTCGAAGTTCGCGGTTCGCCACGCTAGACCAGATTCTCGATGTTTTGGGTGCCGAACACCTTTGCGTAGACGAACATAATGATGCCCAACACGACCATCAAGGCGGTCGAGAGCGCCGCCGCTACGTTGAACTGCTGGTTAGTGAGGTACGAGTCTTGGATCGCCTGACCAATGGTGTATGTCCCGACGCCACCGAGCAGTGACGAGACGACGGGGTCACCGACGGTCGTGATGAACACGAGGAGCACGCCCGCGAAGATGCCCGCGCGCGAGAGCGGCAGGACCACGCGGAGGAAGACCTGTCGTCCGTTGGAGTAGAGATCGCGGGCGGCCTCGAGGATACGTCCGTCAATGCGCTCGAGCGCGACGTAGATGGGCAAGACCATGAAGGCCAAGTTGTTGTAGACGTCGCCACCGATGACGGCATCTGACGTGCCCAGAATGTGGAAGTTCTTCGATACAAGATGCAGTTTGCGTAGCGCGGTGATCACGATCCCCTGATTGGAAAGGATGAACGACCACATGTCGGTGCGGATGACGAACGACACAAAAAACGAAAGCAGAACGAGGAACAGCAGTGGGCTCTTCCAACGATCCTTGACCTTGAAGGCGATGTAGTACGCCATCGGGTAGGCGATGATGATCGACAGGATGGTGGTCGCGGCGCCGTAGTAGAGCGAACGCAGCATGAAGGTCGTGTAGGGGATCTGCGAGTGCACGAAGAGCTGCTTGTAGATACTCCAGTTCCACGTGAGCGTGTAGCCCGACAGCGGGTTGCCGGTCTCCAGCGAGACGATGAGTCCCGAGACCAGCGGGATGAGAAAGAACGCGAGCATCCAACCGCCGCCCACGAGGCTCAGCCAGTACGGCGGACTGTGTCGGCGTAGCCAACTGGGGCGTTTGTTGCGCGCGCTCGAAGCGCTTCGGGTGTCGATGGTCGTCATTCGATGATGGGGTTGTAGATGTCGTTCCACGCCTCGTAATCGTCGTAGTCCTTGTAGACATAGAAGTCGTGCGATTTAGCAACGATCGACGCTGGCGGAAACACCAGAGGGCTGTTGGCCACCGGAGCGTCCTTCAGCGTGTTGGCGATGTAGGACTTCGCGAGGGGAACGGGACAGACGTAGTTCACCCAGTCTGCGACGATGCCAGCGATCTTTGGCGTGTAGTAGAAGTTCATCCAGTCGAGCGCGCTTAGTGGGTCTTGGGCCTGGCGCGGGATCAACATGTTGTCGTGCCAGACCATTTGACCCTCTTTGGGCACCACGTATTTCAAATGTGGATATCCCGAGAGGTTGGCTTGAAAGACGTCGCCGGACCACGCTTGGGTGATCCAGGTGTCCTCGTTTTCGAGGTACTGAATGTAGCTCTGGTCGTAGTAACCGAGCACGAGTTCGCGCTGCCTCTTCAGCCACTCGGTCGAGGCCTGCCATTGCTTGTGAGTGGAAGTCGCGGGCGAAACCCCCATGTGCAACAACGCGGCGCTGCCGACTTCGGTGTTGTCGTTCATCATGCCGACATGACCCTTAAAGGCGGGATCGGAGAGGTCGTCGAAGCTCGTAATCGGACGCTTAATGATTTTCGTGTTGTAGGCGATCCCGGTGAACCCCGTTTGCCACGTCACTGAAAACCGGTTGCCGGGATCGTAGTTAGGGTTCTTCACGAGCGAGCTGGCGTACTTGGAGAAGTTTCCGAGCTTCGCGTGGTCCAACGCCACCAAGAAATTGCTATTGATGAGCTGCGTGAGATACCAGCCGCTCGTGATCACGATGATGTCGTAGCCCGTCGCCTCCTGGGCGGCGAGGAGAGGCTCGACCGTGGCGTAGAAGGGCGCATCGCCTTGAATGACCGACTCGTAGTTCACCTTGATGCCCGTCGCCTTCGTGAAGAGGTCGAGCGACTGGGATTTGCCGTGTTCGGAGTCGATGTAGAGCGGCCAGTTGGCGAAATCGAGCACGCCCGTTCTCTTCTGTTCGTGCCAGTAGGAAGCCCAGTCGACGTTGTTGTGGTCTCGACTGGAGGAACCGGCAATGCCGCAGGCGGAAAGCAGCGCTGACAGACCCGCGAGGCCGGCTCCAATGCCGCCCGCTCGCAGGACCGCGCGACGAGGAATCCGGCGTGAGCTAAGACCCGGCGGCGTCGTGCTGTTGGGAGATGACCCGAGCGGCAGTTCAGGGGACACGAGAGTCGCCCAGCGCCTCGCTCGCGAGATCCTCCTCTGGCGCAGCAGCGTCAGCGTCGACGTCGGCCAGCGCGAAACCGTGCTCGGCGTGCCAGGTCGCTACGACAGTGTCGCCCGGTCGGAGAAAATCGGCGCTGTGAATGTTCTGGGCCAGCGCATGCAAGTGGCCGCCCCACGACGTGGTGAGCTCGTACTCCGACGTGGCGCCGAGATAGACGACGGAATCGACGGTTGCGCTCACACTGTTTCTCACGGCGCCCTCGTGGGTCCCAGGAGCGTCGCTACGATGCAGCTGCAGCTTCTCGGGGCGAACGCCGATATTTCGCACGTCATTCGGCGTTGCCGCCATCGCCCCGAGTCGCGAGCCAACAACGGCAACTCCGTCGGGTAAGCGCAGCACGTCGTGATCTGAGGTCACGGGAAGAAGGTTGCAGGCACCCAGAAACTCGGCGACAAACTGTGTGGCGGGCTGATCGTAGACCCGTTGGGGTTCTCCGAGATCCTCGTACTTGCCCCTGTGCATCACGGCGAGCCGATCGCCCAGCGCCATGGCTTCGTCTTGATCGTGGGTGACGTAGAGGAACGTGATGCCGACTTCGCGCTGGATTCGCTTCAACTCCAGCTGCATGGTCTTTCGAATTTTCGCGTCGAGTGCGCCCATTGGCTCATCAAGCAATAACACGCGGGGACGATTGACGAGTGCGCGGGCCAACGCAACGCGCTGCTGCTGACCGCCCGAAAGCTGAGTTGCCGGTCGGGACCCGAACGCTTCGAGACCAACGAGGGCGAGATGCTCGTTTACTAGCGAGGCGATGTCACTCTTGTTGACGTTCTTTCGGCGCAGTCCAAACGCCACGTTCTCAAAGACGTTGAGGTGGGGAAAGAGCGCGTAGGACTGAAAGACGGTATTGACGTCGCGGCGATACGGGGGAGTCCACGTGATGTCGTCGCCGCCGAGGAAGATCTGTCCGCTGGTCGGCTGTTCGAATCCGCCGACCATCCGCAATGTCGTCGTCTTGCCGCATCCCGAAGGACCGAGCAGCGCGAAGAACTCGCCTTGTGCGAGTTCCAGTGTCAGGTTGTCAACGGCGACCATCTGCTTGAACTGCTTGGTCACACCAACGAGCCGCACCGCAGCGCTTCCCGCCCCCCGACCGTTCTCGATGTCGGGTGTTCCTGGCGACTTGTCCAACGCTGCACCTCCCCTCGTGCTGCACGAATCCTATCGAGGCCTAAGTGGGTCGCGCGTTCGACGTGCAACTAACTGCCGAGGGAATAGACGACCTTCACTTGGACGCTGATCGATTGCGAGCCCGCTTGAACGGGAACACTCTTAGCGGCAGCGCTCGCGAACTGTGTGAACGGGTAGACGATCCCCGATGATCCCGTGTTCTCCTCGTCAGTGACCTTCACGATCGATCCGACAGTCGTGCCGCCGCCCTTCGCGATCTGGCTCGCTTCCGAGTGAGCATTCTGGATGGCGCGCGACCGAGCGGCCGCAAGATACTTCGACTGATTGGATATTGAAAAGGTCACACCGCTCAGCTGGACTCCGTTACCCGCAGACTTTGCGGCTGCGTCGATCGCGGCACCGGCTTTACTGAGCTGGTGGGTCGTCACATTGAGCTCGTCGCTCGCGGTAAATCCGGTGACGGTGCCGTTCGAATTGGTATTGGCGTAGATGTTGAGGTCGGACGTCTGCAAATTCCTCTTCGTGACGCCGTTGTTCAGCAGCGACGCCTCGAGGGCCGCCGTCTTCACGTTGTTCTCGCTTAGCGCGCTGGCGGCGCTTGCAGCGATGGTCTGTACGCCCATCTGGAAACTCATGGTGTTGGGCGTACCTGTGACCGTCCCCGAACCCGTGACCGTGATCGTGGACGCCCCAGAAGAGCCCGAATGACCGAGCGTTTCGCCGAGGAACGCAATGGCTGCGATCACGACGGCAAAGACGATCAAGAACACCATTCGCCCCGCAAATGCCGAAGACTTCCTCTGCGGCGAGCCGTGGTGGTCATGGGTTGTCGCTGCCTGGTCGAGGTGATCGCTCACGCTGTCTCCTTCGTAGTCACGGACGTTGTCGTCAGTGCCGGGTGACGCCTACGCAATCACCTTCTCTACGTCTCTGTCGCGACGCTGAGAAACTTTCTAGGAAGTTGGGTTTGGAAGTGTGAGTGAGCGCACGATGCGCGTGAAATCCGCCGAGCGCTCTTCCCAGTTGTGATACAGATCGAAGCTTGGCGCGGCGGGAGAGAGCAAGACGACGCCGCCGAAATCGAGTGACGCGCGTGCGAGATCGACAGCCTCTCGCATCGTGCTGGCGGTTCGTTGCAGCAAATGCGGGCTTCGCTGATGTACCGCTGCGCCAATCCTCAAACCGGCATTGCCGATGGTGACGAGCGACGTGAAGGGCACGCGTGCGCTGAGCGCGTCGGCGAGCTCTTCGTAGTCAACGCCGCGATCGAATCCTCCGGCGATGAGCGAGACCGCCTCGTCACGAAAGACCTCCAGCGCGGCGAGCGCGGGCAGAACCGAGGTCGCGAGCCCGTCGTCGACGTAGCGCAGGCTCGCTCCATTGATGGATTCGCGAGCCACGAGCGTGAGGCGCCCCTGGAGCGGCTGGAACTCTTCGGCGTGGGCCCGCACGGCAGCACGCAGCGCAGATTCCTCAATCCCCGTCAGGGATTCGACAGCGGCGAGGGCGAGAGCGACATTCGAGTCATTGTGATCTCCAAGGAGACCAAGCGAGGTCGCGAGGTGGGACTCATCGCTCTTCACGTAGGTGAGATCCCCGCCGATTTCGCGTTCGTGCTGGTGGAGCGTGACCGTGTCGGCAACGAGCGTTTGGTGTGGACCGTTCGCTCTGGTGAGTGAGAGCTTGTCGCTTCGGTACTGCTCAAGCGAGCCGTGCCAGTCGATGTGGTCTTCACCAAGGGACGTCACGACAACCACGCTTGGCGCGAGATCGAGATCGACGACTTGAAAGCTCGAGACTTCGAGCACCAGCCAGCCCGTTGACGTATCGACGGAGGGATCGTAGGGAGGCTGGCCGATATTGCCAAGTCGCTGCGCGCGTTCGCCCAAACAGGAGAGGAAGAACGCCACGAGCGACGTGGTGGTGGATTTTCCCTTCGTGCCGGTGACCGCAACCACGCGATCGAGGTCAGTATCGTGCAGCCAAAGGTTGAGCGCAGAGGTCACCGCGACGCCGCGTCGTTCGAGGTCGAGCACGTCCTCGCGGCGACGGGGAATCCCAGGGCTCTTCAGGACGACATCACAGGTGCGAAGTGCTTCGATGCCACCCTGGTCGGTAACAAGCACCTCGTCGCCGAGACCTTCGACGTCGTCGACGATGACGAGTTCGCATTGATCGCGCAGGAGTGCTGCCGCGGCGCGCCCCTCGAGACCAAAGCCGAAGATGCCGACGCGCCGACCGGCGAGGTCAGCGAAGCCAGTGGGCCGGAACACGGCTGGGTCCTTCGGGCAGGAGGAGCTCGTCAAACGTTCGATCGGGGCTCGCTTCGCGTGCGATCTCGCTGAGGCGCTCGACGTCGTGCCACTCGTCGAGCGCGCTCACGCGCGCAAGTGCGACGGCACTTTCGTCAGGATCACCCACGCACTCGAAGGGCTTCGCGTCGACACCGACTCCAACGAGGATGCGCAGTTGCGCGTCACGAGCGGGGTCACTTAAGGGCTCGTGGCGGAAGATCTCGCCCAACGTCGCACGCGAGAGAAAGGGCGCGAGCATGAGGTTGATGAAGAGGCATTTGTCGCACTCGCCGCACCACGTGTCGAGACGCTGCTCGAGCGACTGGGTGAACGCGCGATTGCAACTGCGGAACACGTGGTGGTACTGGCCGAGACGACTGAAGGCTTCTGCCACCCAGACCTCGCTGCGGTCGCGCAAGAAGCTCGCAACGACGAGCTCACTCCCCACGCGCTCGCTGATCGCGTCTGCGATCAGACGCTCAGCCGAGAGCGACTTGCTCCACTGGTGATTCACGTCGAGCGTGCCGCGGCGCACATTGGGAGCTGATGCCGAATGCTCGTTGCTCATGACGACGCCGCCGCGGCCCGACGCAACCGCCGCGACCGCGGCGAGGAGCGTCACCATTGCGGTCACGGGAACGTGCCCGTGGAAGAACGAGTCGTCGTGACTCAAGAGTTGCGGGTCGAGTGAACGACGAGCCCGAATGACGGTAAGACCCGTCACGTGAGCCGTCTCCTCGAGCGGCGCAAAGCGACCGCTCGCGGGGGAGACGATGAAAAGGGACTGGTCGAGATTGCTCGCGAGCCGCGACGTCGTGACGACCGAATCAATGCCACCGCCGAACGGAACGACCACTCGCTCAGCGTCGAACTCAATCGATCGCGGGTCGACGGCACTCCCACCGACGATGACCACGTCATCAAGGAAGAGCTCATTGCGGAAGGCGAACTCGCCGAGACCCTCAAGCAGCGCGGCTTCGAGCAGTGCGCGTCCCGCGTTGCCGAGGGGAGTGGTGCCGACGTCGACGCGCCGAGCCGCTCCCGACTTGTAGTACGAGAGTCCTGCGAGGAGGAACCACAGCTCTGCGATCGATCGAACCGGTGGCGAGTCGAGCGAGTCCACGCCTTCGAAGACGACCGACTCTTCAAACCGACGTCCATCAAGCTCGTAGATGCCACGCAGCGTGGTTGTCGTCACCTCGAGGCCCACGTAGCGAAACAGCTCGCTGCGCTGCTTCGTGCTGGCTTCGCTCATAACGCCACTCATGCTACGAGACCCGTTTCGCGACGAGCCCGAAGCGTCCACACGGTCGATGCGCGCGGTCACTGAAGAAGACGTCGCCTCCGTCGGTCACTTGCGCGCTGAGCGAGATGTGTTCTTCATTGACCCCCGCGGCTCGTAGCTGTGTCGTCGCCACGAGTCGAAGATCGAGACGTGAGCGGTCGGCGCCATCGGGCGTGAGCGCGTTGGGCACATCGTCGAAGTGGGCGGCGACGTCAGGTCCCACTTGATAACGCGCAGGGGAGATCGAAGGTCCGAGGAACGCGTGCACCTCGGCCGCACAAAACTGCCCAAGCGCCTCTGCGATGATGCCCGCGCGGAGTCCGCGCCACCCCGCGTGCACGAGACAGAAGCGCGATGAGGTCGATTCCACCAACAGGAGTGGCACGCAGTCGGCGACGAGAATGGCGAGCGCGAGGTCACTGCCGTCGCTGAATAGTGCGTCCGCTTCGCTGTCGGGTGTCGCGTCTCGCGCATCGATGACGCGAGCACCGTGAACTTGACGCACGATCACGAGGCGATCGGCTCCAATGGCACGCGCCACCACGCGCCGATTCTCACGCACGTGTTCGGGGTCGTCGCCGACGTGGTCGCCCAGATTGAGCGAGTCGTAGGGTGCTTCGCTGGCGCCGTGGAATCGATCGGTGACGAATGCTTCGACGCCAAACTCGCGCACGGACGCGACGGGGTGGACGGTGAGCGGTCCGCGCACCTCGGAGGTGAGTGCTACTTCGACTGGCACGTGGCGCAGTGTCCGATGACGTCGAGGGCGTGCGAGGTCGCCTGGAAGCCTTGCTGGGAGGTGAGATCCGCGACCATTGCGGCAACGGTGCGTTCGAAGCGGGGGCTCGGCGTCACGTCGATCACTTTGCCGCAGAGTGTGCACAGCAAGTGGTGATGGTGGTGGGTGAGATCTTCGGCGAGCTCAAATCGGGCGAACTCGTCGTTGGCGGCGATGCGCCGAACAACTCCCGCAAGCTGCAGGTCAGAGAGGTGGCGATAAGCGGAGCTACGTGGCACGTCCGGTAGAGCGTTCGAGATATCCGAGATGCTCATCGGGCGTCCGAAGGTGGCGAGCAGCGTCACCACGGCTTGTCGGCCGGTCGTGTAGCGCTGGTCAATACGGCGAAGGTGGATCTCGACCAGTTCGTGGAGCTCCGAGGTCGCGGGTGCCGACTCGTGGTGTCCCGGCCGAAGTACCGGAGCGCTGGTGTGTTCTCCTGAAGCCACGTTCCTCCTCCGTCTCAATTGTTTTGAGACTCAGTCTAAGTCTACGGTTGAAGCATGACAACGTCCCTCCGTTCCACGCAGCCCCCTCGGGCGGCCCGGTCTGCGGGCCTCGCCGCGAAGCTCGCTCTCTGCGGAGCGCTCGCCGCCTCCGCACTTGCCGTCGCTGGTCTCGCGGCAGGATCGGCGTCAGCGAGCACGAACAAGTCCGGACCCATCATCGCCGTGGGTGCCGAAAACGAATACGCCAACGTGCTCAGTCAGATTGGCGGAAAATACGTGAAGGTCTCGTCGATTCTCAACAACCCCAACACCGACCCCCACACGTTTGAAGCGAGCGCGAGCGTCGCCGAGGTCGTCGCAAAGGCGCAATTGATCGTTCAAAACGGTGTTGGCTACGACGGCTTCATGAACAGCATCGAAGCGGCTTCGCCGAGCGCGAGCCGCAAGGTCATTGTCGTCCAAAACGTCCTCAGTCTTCCGACGGACACGAGAAACCCCCACCTCTGGTACAGCCCGAAGACCATGCCCGCCGTGTCAAAGGTGATGGCGAAGGACCTCGAAAAGATCGAGCCCAGCCATAAGGCGTACTTCGAAGCGAACCTTGCGAAGTTCCAAGCGTCGCTCCAGCCCTGGTTGAGCGCCATCGCCAACTTCAAGAAGAAGTACGCCGGTACGAAGATCGCGGTGACCGAGCCGGTTGCCGACTACCTGCTTGACGCCATGGGCGCGAAGATCCTCACTCCATGGGTGTTTCAGGCGGACATCATGAATGGCGTCGATCCGGCCCCCGAAGACATCACGCTGGAAGACGGGTACTTCACGAAGCACCAGGTCAAGGTCTTTTGCTACAACGAGCAGGTCGTCGATGCGCTGACCGCATCGATTCGCCAAACCGCGCTGAAGAATAAGGTGCCGGTCGTGGGAGTGTACGAGACGATGCCGACGCCGGACTACGACTACCAGACGTGGATGGAAGCTGAAGTTGCTTCCATCCAGGCGGCGGTCACGTCGGGCACGTCCACCCAGAAGCTGTGAGCACGTCGCCCGTCCTCGCAGTCGACCACGTCAGCGTCTCGTTCTCGGGCCGAAAGATCCTGAACGACGTCAGCTTCGAGGTCAGCGAGGGAGAGTTCACGGGACTGATCGGCTCGAACGGCGTCGGCAAGACGACGTTGCTTCGAACGATCCTTGGGCTCCAGCGTCCGGACGCGGGTGAGATTCGAGTGAACGGGACACCGCTGTCGCGTCATAGCCGTTCGCTCGGGTACGTGCCTCAAAAGGTGCTGCTCGACCCAGATATCCCCATTCGCGCTCGCGATTTCGTTGCGCTCGGTCTCGACGCCCAGCGCTATGGGTTCAAGCGCCACACGAAGGAAGAGCGCGATCGGGTCGAAGCGCTGCTCGCCGACGTGGACGCCGAGCGCTTCGCCTCTCACCGCGTGGGAAGTCTGTCCGGAGGCGAGCAACAGCGCATTCTCATCGCGCACGCCCTGGCGAGCGAACCCTCGCTGCTCTTGCTCGACGAACCACTCGCGAACCTCGATCCGCGCAGTGTGCAGGAGATTGTCTCCTTGCTACACCGCGTGGCGAGCGATCATCAGGTCGCAGTGCTGCTCTCGGCGCACGAGATGAACGCGCTGTTGCCCGTTATGGATCGCATTGTCTACCTGACCAACGGACGCGCCGCGAGCGGTACGACGGACGAGGTGGTGCAGTCTGACGTGTTGAGCGCTCTCTACGGTCATCACGTCGACGTCCTGAAGCTGCACGGACGCGTCCTCGTGGTTGCGGAGCCCGGCCAGGAGGATCACGAGATTCCAGAGCACTCCACGTTGACCGTCAACTGAGCGTGCACTTCATCTTCGAACCCGGGTTCTTTTCGAGTGAACCGGTGCACATTGCCTTCGTCGTTGGCGGCGTCACGGCGATCGTCTCCGCCATTGTCGGCGTCTTCACTGTCGTGCGTGGCCAGTCGTTCGCGGGCCACGCCCTCACCGATGTTGCGACAACCGGTGGATCGGGAGCGTTTTATCTCAACATCAGTCCGCTGGTCGGCTTCCTCGGCGCGGGGGTGCTCGGGGCGGGGGCCATGGATCTCGCCGGGGTAGAGCGGCTTCGAGGACGTGACGTCGCAACGGGTATTGTGCTCGGCTTCGCGACGGGACTTTCGGCGTTGTTTCTGTACTTGGATACGACGAAGAGCGCAACGACCGGCGTCTCCCAGCAGATTCTCTTCGGCTCGATCTTTACACTCGACGCGTCGACGATCCCGCTCGTCGTGGTGATGAGTGTGCTCACCCTCGCGGTCGTGTTCGCGATCTATCGCCCGTTGCTGTTGAGCTCGATCAGTCCCGACCTCGCGGCCGCCCGCGGCATACGTACTCGGCTCGTCGGCATCTTGTTCATGCTCGCAATGGCGATCGCGGTCGGGCTCTCATCGATCGCGATCGGCTCGATACTTTCGACGGCTTTGCTCATCGGCCCCGCCGCGACGTCACTTCGCTTGACCAAGAGTTTGTGCAACGCTCTCGTCTGGTCCAGCGTGATGGGCGTCGTGACGACCTGGTTGGGAATTCTGCTCGCCTACAACAGTTACTACTGGTTCCCCTCGAGTCAGGGATTACCGGTGAGCTTCTTCATCGTCGCACTCATCTTCGTGGCGTACCTCCTCTCAGGAGTGCCGGGGCTTCGTCGCGGGCCTGATCGGCGCGAACTCGCCGTCCCCTCGGCCGAAGTCGCGCCGGCGGAGGTCATCTGATGTTCTCGGGGTTCATGGAACACGCGTGGATTATCGGCTCCATCGTCGCGATTGTCGCGGGGGTCGTGGGCTTCTTCGTGGTGATGCGCGGAGCCGCCTTTCCCGCTCACGCAATTCCGAACGGCGCATTCGCGGGCGCCGCCGCCGCAAATCTATTGGGCATCAACGCGCTCGTCGGTCTCGGCGCGTTCTCGCTTGCTGCGGCACTCGGCATCGGGAAGCTGTCGCGTCGCGGACGCGCTGACGCGGTCACGGCGCTCGCCCTCATGTTGATGCTCGCCTTGGGCGCCGCGTTTCTCAGCCAGAGCACTGAGTACGAGCCGCAAATCTTCTCTTTGCTGTTTGGAGAGATTCTCGGGGTCAGCACGAGCCAGATCTGGCCGGTCGCGGCGCTCGGCGCAATCTGCATCCTCGCCGTTACCGTGCTCTATCGCCAGCTGCTCTTGACCGCGATCGCGCCGGACATGGCTGCTGCGCAAGGACTTCGACCCGAGCGCATTGAGATGATTTTTCTCGTCGTGCTCGCCTGCGCGACGACGATGACGGTGCCGGTCGTTGGGGCGCTGCTCATCTTCACACTGATGATCGGACCACCCGCCGCCGCGCGCAGCTTTAGCGACCGCGCACTCGTCGCACTTGCGCTCTCGGTCGTGATCGCGCTCATCACGATTTGGGCCGCACTCGCGTGCTCGTTTACGACCAACTGGCCAGTGGGCTTCTACGTCGGATCATTCAGCGCGGCGTGGTTCGTGGCCGGACGCCTCTACGCCGCGTTGCGTAGGACTCGCGGGTCGCGACAGTTTCGTCGGGCGAATGAGCTTTCGCTCGCCGCCTGACTTAATGGTGGTGTGGCACCGGTGCGTAACCTAAGCGTGTGAACGCTGCGCGACTGCTTCTCGCCTGCACCTTCCCCCCGACGGGCAGCGAGGTTGACCTGGCGGTCTCGGGCGGTCCTGACTCCCTGGGACTGCTGCTGTTGGCGCGCGAAGCGAACCTGCCCGTCACGGTCCACCACGTGAATCACCACGCGCGAGCTGCGAGCGGCGATGATGCGCTGTTCGTGCGAGAGCAGTGCCGAGAGCTCGGCGTTCCCTGTGTCGTCCACGATGTGCAAGTGGATCCGGGTCCAAACTTTGAAGCCCGCGCTCGAAGCGAGCGCCGTCGTGTGCTGCCCAAAGGAACGCTGACGGGACACACGATGGACGATCTGGCGGAGACGGTGCTGCTCAACATCATGCGTGGCGCGGGCCTCGACGGCTTGTCGCCCCTGGTGGATGATCCGACGAAACCGCTCATAAAGATTCGCCGCAGTGACGTCGCTGCACTCGTCGCCGAGGCGAGCATCAAGGCCCGGCACGACGAGTCGAACGACGACCTTTCATTCCGACGCAATCAGGTTCGCCACCAGCTGCTGCCGCTCATGTGCGACATCGCACAGCGCGACGTCGTGCCGCTTCTCGCTCGTCAGGCGGACGTCGTCTACGAGGACCGCACCTGGCTCGACCTGGTCGCCGAACCCGACGCGCTCGTCGCTCTCGGTGAGGTCGATTGTCGCGAACTTCGCGAGTGGCCGATCGCGCGACGACGCCGTTGGCTGCGCTCGAAACTGTTCGTGGTCGACGAGTTCGGCGATGCGCATCCTCCGAGCGCGGCGGAGCTCGATCGGGCGGACGAGGTGATCGCGGGCGACGTGGTCGCGACCGAACTCCAGGGAGGTCGACGGCTCTCGCGGCGCGCGCAGCGACTCGCTCTCGAGGACGCCTCCACTACGCTGACCAAGCATGGATAGACACGAACCCCACGATTTCACCGCGAAGTGGGCCACGGGAGTCCTCGGCGACGTCGTTGTGTCGGCGAAAGAGGTTCACGATCGTGTGGCCGAACTCGGCACGCAGATCACCTCGGATTATGCGACGAATCCGCCCCTCTTGGTGTGCGTTCTCAAGGGCGCCATCAACTTCATGGCCGACCTCATGCGAGCCATTGAGCTTCCGGTCGAGGTCGATTTCATGGCTGTGTCGTCCTACGGCGCCGCGACCAAGACGAGCGGCGTCGTACGCATCGTGAAGGACCTGGACGTCGATCTGCTCGGCCGTGACGTGCTCATTGTCGAAGACGTTGTCGATTCGGGACTGACGCTCAACTATCTGCGTCAGTACCTTGGCGCGCGCAGCCCGGCGAGCCTCGAGGTCTGTGCGCTGCTGCTCAAAGAGGGCGAGCAGCGAGTCGAGCAGTCGCTCAAGTACGTGGGTTTTACGATTCCGCCAGACTTCGTCGTTGGCTACGGGCTCGACGTAAATGAGCGCTACCGCAATCTTGACGGTATCTACACCTACATCGGCGAGGCGTAGAGGTGGTTGACCAACCTCGAGTACAACAGCTCGTACGTGAGCTGCTGGAAGCCATTGGCGAGGATCCGGACCGGGAGGGCCTGCGTGAGACCCCTCGTCGAGTGGCCGACATGTACGTCGAGTTGTTCGAGGGCATCGAGAGCGATCCCGGCGAGCACCTACGCGTCACCTTCGAGATCGGGCACGACGAGATGGTGATGGTGCGCGACATTCCCTTTACCTCGCTATGCGAACATCACCTCGTACCTTTCGTCGGATTCGCACATGTCGCGTACCTGCCCGCAACTGACGGACGAATCACGGGTCTTTCCAAGCTCGCGCGCCTCGTTGAGGGATTCGCGCGGCGCCTTCAGGTCCAAGAGCGCATGACGACTCAAATTGTCGAGGCGATGGAGAAGGAGCTTTCGCCGCGCGGCTCGATCGTCGTCGTCGAGGCGGAACACTTCTGTATGTCGATGCGTGGCGTGAAGAAAGAAGGCATGACCACCGTGACATCAGCCGTCCGAGGAGCATTCAGGGACGACGCCGCGTATCGCGCCGAGGCGCTCCAGTACATCCACCAACGAAGGTCCACGTGGCGCTGAGCCCCGCAGTAATGGGCGTCCTCAACGTGACGCCCGACTCATTCTTTCCCGCGTCACGCACGCTCGCCCTCGATGAGGCGATCGAGCGTGGACGCCACTTCTTCTCACTCGGCGCCGACGTCGTCGATGTCGGGGGAGAGTCAACACGTCCCGGCGCGGAGCCCGTCGAGGAGACGGACGAACTCGCCCGCGTCGTACCTGTCGTGGCGGCGCTCGCGCCCTATGGACCGGTGTCGATCGATACGCAAAAGCCCAACGTGGCACGCGCCGCCGTCGAGGCGGGCGCGAGCATCGTCAACGATGTCTCGGGAACGCTTGACGAGGTCGCCGGAGAACTCAAGGTCGGATACGTCGCGATGCATCGTCAGGGAGATTCTCGTACGATGCAAGCAAACCCGACCTACGGTGACGTTGTGGGTGAGATCAGCGAGTTTCTACTGGAGGTCGGCCAGCGTGCGCGACGCGCCGGTGTGACGAAGCTCTGGTTCGATCCGGGCATTGGTTTTGGCAAGACGTCCGAGCACAATCTGACGTTGCTCGCTCATTGCGATCACTTCGTCGAGCTTGCTCGCGAGGTCGGCGCTGGTGTCTTGATCGGCACAAGTCGAAAAAGTTTTCTCGGTCAGCTTGGGCGCGAGCGCCTTGGTGTAGATGATCGACTCGAAGCGTCGCTCGCGACAGAAGCGTGGGCCATGATTCAAGGCGTCAGTATGGTGCGAGTGCACGACGTGCGAGAGACGGTCCAGTTGCGTGACTTGCTGACGATGCCGCTCGAAGCGGTGGGCTCATGAAGGGCAAGTGGGCGGCGGGCATCGAACCGCGCGGATTCACGTGGGTTTACAAGGGCATCCTCGCCGTGTCAGAACGGCCCGGCGGATCGACGACGGTACACCGTCAGGTGCGTCGTGACGAAGAGCTTCTCTGGCTGAAGCACCAAGGCTTCGGTCGCGTGATCTCCATCCTGCCGATCATGCAGAACATGAGCTCGTACTTCGAACACGGACTTACGGCGGGCCATTACGCGCTCCGCGGCGGTCCTCAGCAGCGCGAAGTGCTCGAAGCTTGCTACGTGGACGTGGCGCACTGCATGACGAACGGCACCACGGTGCTGTTGCACAGCGACGAGGTCTCGGATCGCCTCCTCGGCGTCGTTGCGGGCTATCTCGTCTGGAGCCAGAAGGTCGTCACGGTGCCGGCCTCGATCGCTCTCGTCGAGCGGCTGTTCAAGCGATCGATCGGACCCGATGGTCGCTCGGTGCTGTTCGAGTTGCCAGATGTGCCCGAAAACGCCCGTGAGTGACGTTATCGAGTTACGCGAGCTGCGCGTGAGCGCAGTCGTGGGTGTCTTAAGCGAGGAGCGAGATCGACCGCAGCCGCTCGCGTTCGATATCGACATCGAACGTCCGATGGAAGTAGCGGCAATGAATGACGATCTCACTGAAACCACCAACTACGCCGAGTTGCTGAGCATCACCACGACCGTCGCTCGCGAGGGCGCGTTCTTGCTGCTCGAGACGCTGGCCTATCGCGTGGCCCGCGAGTTGCTCGCCTTCGATGACGGCATCGCCTCGGTGACTGTCGCCGTGCGAAAGCTCCACCCGCCCGTCGCCGAAGACGTCGCCACCGTCGGAGTTCGCTGCACGGTGTCGCGGCCCTAGTCGTGCGCCGCGCGTACCTCTCGCTCGGCACGAATATCGGTGACCGATACGAGCACCTCACGTCAGCACTTCCGCTCGTGGTCGAATCCGACGAGTATCGACTCTCTCGGGTGTACGAGACCGAGCCCGTGGGCGGCGTCGCTCAGGACGATTTCTGGAACCTCGTCGTCGAGCTCACGACCTCGGCGAGCGCGTACGAGCTGCTCGAGCGCGCCCGCACGGCGGAAGTTGCGGCCGGGCGCACGCGCGAGGTTCGCTGGGGTCCTCGAACCCTCGACGTGGACATCCTGCTCGTCGGGGACGAGGTGCTCGACGACCCAGAGCTGACAGTCCCGCATCCTCGTCTCTACGAGCGGGCATTTGTCCTGGTTCCGCTGGCAGAACTAGCACCCGAACTGGTGAGCGACGAGCAGCGCGCTCGCGCCGGTGGTGCGGTGCGAGAACTCGGTACACTGCAATCACTGCACTAACCGAACGGCACCCGATGGGGCCGGAACGGGAATGGAGCCATCATGAAGATTGCCATCATTGGCCTTGGGCGAGCCGGAACGTCGTTCGCCGTCGCCCTTCGTCGGGTCGGTCACGACGTCCGTACCTTCCATCACGACGACGTGACGAACGTGGCCGACGTCGATCTCATCCTTCTCTGTGTGCCCGACGATGCACTCGAGACGGTCTCCAATCAATTGCCGCGTGGTGAATACGTCGTCGCACACGTGGCGGGTTCAAGAGGCCTGGACGAACTCGCCGCGCACGCGCGCAGAGGCTTTCTCCACCCGCTCGCCGTACTGTCGAGCGCGGAGCTCGGAGGCGAACGCCTCCTCGGCGCGCGCTTCAGCGTTGGCGGCGACGAGCTGGTGGTCGACCTCGTCCACTCGCTCGGCGGTTCCGTGTTGTGCTTGCCCGACGAGCAGCGCGTGCTGTATCACGCCACCGCGGCCGTTGCGGCGAACCACCTCGTGGCGCTGCTCGGACACGTTGAGGTGCTCGCCGAAGCGGCTGGTCTCTCGCTCGACGACTTTCTCCCGTTGGTCGAGCAAGCGCTCCATGACGTGCGTGAGGTCGGCGCGTCGCGCGCGTTGACCGGACCTGCGTCGCGAGCCGACATGGCCACCATTGACGCGCACCTCGACGCGATTCCCGAGTCCGAGCGCTCGACCTACGTCGCCATGTCGAACGCCGCGTTCGAGCTGGCCGAGCAGCGTCGCCTTACCTCACACGCCTAGTGCTCGAACTCACGGACCTCGCCGCGTGGCGCTCGTACGCAAACGCCGAGCGTGAAGCGGGACGACTCGTCGGTTTAGTACCGACCATGGGCGCCCTGCACGAAGGTCACGTCTCGCTGTTTCGTGCGGCCAAAACAGCGAGTGATGTGGTGATTGCGACCATCTTTGTCAACCCGCGCCAGTTTGGCGATGGGGACGACCTCGCGCACTACCCTCGCACGCTCGAGGCCGATCGAGCGCTCGCGCGTGAGTGCGGCGTCGACTGTCTGATCACACCCACGCTCGAAGAAATGTGGCCCGACTATCCCCAGTGCACGCCGACGACGGTGTCGGTGCGTGGACTCGGTGACGTCTACGAAGGTGCTGATCGCCCTGGTCACTTTGACGGCGTGGCGAGTGTCGTGGCGAAGCTCTTTGCCGTGACCGGGCGTTGTCGCGCCTTCTTCGGAGAGAAGGACTTCCAGCAGCTTGCCGTCATCGGGCAGATGGTGCGCGATCTCGGCTTCGATGTCGAAGTCGTCGGATGTCCGGTCATTCGTGACCCCGACGGCCTCGCTCAGTCGAGCCGAAATATTCGCCTGAGCGTTGAGGGTCGACGTCGAGCACTAGGACTCTCACGTGCGCTTAGCTACGTTGCGACGACGAGCGCGCGAGCAAGCTCGCTGCGCGCCACGATGCGAACCATTCTCGACGACGCCGGTGTCGACATTGCCTATGCGGACGTGGTCGATCCCGGGACGCTTGCGCCAAGTGGCGATGGCGAGACGGGTGAGCGCCGTGCGCTCATCGCGGGATACGTTGAGGGCGTGCGGCTCATCGACAATGGACCCGTGCACGTGGTGGGGAGCTAGCTGTGCTGTTGGCGATGGATGTGGGCAACACGGAAACGCTGATCGGACTCTTTGGAGAGGCCGATCTGGACGCGCCGGAGGCGATGGGCTTTGCGCGCGCCAGCGGCGAGCACGGGCTCGCCTATCACTGGCGCACCTCGACGATGCTCGAGCGCACGCCCGATGAACACGCGATCATGCTGACCCAGCTCCTCGACCTCGAAGGTCTTGACCTCAAGAACGCGGTCACCGAGATCGCGATCTGTTCGTCGGCCCCGTCAGTGACGACGCAGCTACGTCGAATGGCGAACCGGTGGTTCTCCGATCTCGACATCACCGTGCTCGGGCCGGGGACGAAGTCGGGCATGCCGATCCTCTACGAAAACCCGCGCGAAGTCGGTGCGGACCGCATCGCTGACGCCGTGGGCGCCTTCGACCTGTATCCCGGCCCGTCGATCGTGGTGGACATGGGTACCGCGACGGTGTTCGATGTCATCAGCGCTCGCGGCGAGTACCTGGGCGGGGCCATTGCGCCGGGCGTCGCCATCTCCCTGGAAGCGCTCTACACCCACGCCGCCGCGCTCCGTTCGGTCGAGCTCGTACGACCGCGCTCAGTAATCGGTCGCTCGACTGTCGAATCGATCCAAAGCGGGGTCCTCTACGGGTTCGCCGCGCAAGTGGACGGCGTCGTTGACCGCATCTTGGAGGAGATCGGCGAGGCGACGGTCATTGGCACCGGCGGTCTCGCAAGTCTCATCGCAACCCATACGCGCCACGTGCGCATCATCGAGCCGTGGTTGACCCTTCACGGATTGCGTATCGTTCATGAAAGGAATCATTCGAAAGAGAGCCTGTGACCACGCCGTACCAGTTCGCCCACGACGCCTTCGCGGCGCCGCTGCAACAAGCGTTTGCCCACTTGAGCGACGGCGAGGAGTCTGGCGAGATCAGGCGCGTGGCCGGGCGTCTCATGCTGATGCGTCGACAGGGCAAGCTCGCTTTTGCGACGATGCGTGATTCGACGGGTGAGATTCAGCTCTTTGGTCTGGACGGTATCGCCGATAACTTCGACGAGTTCACGAAGCTGCATCTGGGCGACTGGGTGGGCGTGACCGGAGAGGTCGTGCGCACGAAGCGCGGCGAGCTCTCGATCAAAGTCGCCAACTGGGAGCGCCTCGCCGAGGCCCAGCGCAACTTCGGCGACAAGTGGGCCGGCATCGCCGACTTCGACCTGCGCTACCGGCATCGCGAAGCGGACCTCTGGGCAAATGAAACATCTCGGCGATCGCTCCAACGTCGCAGCGACATGGTTCGCTCGGCGCGCGAGCGCTGCTGGGCGGCTGGTTTCATGGAGGTGGAGACGCCGATTCTGAACGCCATTCCCTCCGGCGCGTCGGCGCGACCCTTCGTGACTCGTCACAACGCCCTCGACAGCGACTTCTACCTGCGCGTCGCACCGGAACTGTGGCTGAAGCGGCTGGTGGTGGGTGGCTTTGAGCGGGTCTTCGAACTCGGTCGCGTCTTTCGCAACGAGGGCGTGAGCCCGCGGCACAATCCTGAGTTCACCATGCTCGAGCTCTACGCCGCCTACTGGGACTACGAGGACATGATGTCCTTCGTCGAAGAGTTCGTCTCGGGCGTTGTGAGCGACGTGCTCGGCACGACCGAGATCGACTACCAGGGACAGAAGCTCTCCTTCACCGCGCCCTGGCCGCGTCGCCCGATGGCCGAGCTTGCGAGCGAAGCGCTCGGCATCGACGTCTCGGTGCATACGCCGCGGGATGAACTCGCGGGCTACCTTCGCGACCGCGGCGTCGAGGTGCACCCTTCGTGGGGCTCGGGGCGCTTGCTCGCGGAGCTGTTCGAGAACCTCGCCGAATCGTCGCTCTGGAACGCGACGTTCGTCACTGAACACCCCGTTGAAGTGTCGCCACTCTCGCGTCGCTCACGTCGCGATCCCGAGGTCACCGAGCGATTCGAGTCCTACGCCGCGGGTCGTGAGCTTTCGAACGGATTCAGTGAGCTCAACGATCCCATCGAGCAGCGCGCACGCTTTGAGGACCAGGCTCGACTCGCCGCGGCGGGCGTCGATGAGACGATACCCATCGACGAGGACTTCATCATGGCGCTCGAGTGGGGCCTCCCGCCAACGGCCGGGCTTGGCCTCGGGATGGACCGACTGGCGATGCTCATCGCCGACGAACCGAACATCAAAGAGGTGATCGCCTTCCCGACGCTCAAGCCAATACGCGACTAGTAGCGGGGAAGATCTTCCAAGAGCGACGTGATGAGTGAGGTGAAGCCGACGCGCAGACTCGCGCTCGGCAGCACCGCAATCGCGCGGTGCGCGTCAACGAGAAAGCGGTTCGCCGCGAGCACCGTTCGATCAATGCCATCAGTCGCCACGACGAGCTTGCGGGCGCGTTCACGGTCGTCGTCGTCGAGCGGACGCCCAAGCACCGCGCGCAGCTCATCGGCGACGCGCGAGTCACGTATTGCAAAGAGCGTGGGCAAGCTGTAGATCCCCTCGGCGAGGTCCTGGCCCGCGGGCTTGCCGAGCTGTCCGTCGGTGGCGGTGAGATCCAAGATGTCGTCGCGCAGTTGATAGACCATGCCAAAGCATCGGCCGAACTCGGCGAGAGCGTCACGCTCTTCGGCGGGCAGGCCCGCCGTCATCGCGCCCATCCGACAGCTCGAGGACATGAGCGTTGCGGTCTTACCCTCGATCGCTTCGAAGTAATCGTTCTCCGTGCGCTCGAGTGAGTAGGAGGTGCGCACTTCGGAGACCTGGCCGCGGGTGAGCCACGCGAGGGTGTGAGCCATGAGGCTCGCCGCCTCGGCACCGAGGTCGGCGGCGATCCCCGCGGATCGAGCCATGAGATAGTCGCCGGCGACGATCGCGACGAGGTTGCCGTAGCGGGCGTTCACACTCTCGACGTTGCGACGGATCTGCGCCTCGTCCATGACGTCATCGTGGTAGAGGGAGGCGACGTGCATGAGTTCGAGCGAGACCCCGCCCATGAGGTCATTGTCCGTCGCCGGGTGCTCTCCACTCGTCGCGGACGCGACCGCGAGCAGCGCCCGCAGGCGCTTGCCGCCCGCGTCAATAAGGTGGGTAGTGACCTTGTCGAGATAAGCGTCACCGAAGACCACCGACTCGGTGAGGAGCGCCTCGAGCCGAACTAAGTCCTCTTCTACCGAAGCGAGCCCTAGTTGTTCGAGGGGATTCACATCCCCACACTAGATGAGTGCAGAATTGCCGTTCTCGGTGGTCCGGGGGCCTCGATCAATTCCGGCATTGTGACCGGTACACTGCAAACAAAGAAACAAAGGACGACCATTGTTTGAGCGTTTTACAGACCGTGCCCGGCGAGTCCTCGTACTAGCCCAGGAAGAAGCACGCGACCTTAACCACGCATTTATTGGCACCGAGCACATCCTGCTCGGCCTGATCCGCGAGGGCGAAGGCGTCGCAGCGAAGGCCCTTGACGCCCTCGGTGTGACCTTCGACGTCGTACGCGAAAAGGTCGAAGAGGCGATTGGTGCGAACACCAATCCTTCTCCCGGCTCGCCCCCCTTTACTCCCCGGGCCAAAAAGGTTCTCGAGCTCTCGCTGCGCGAGGCTCTCCAGCTCGGGCACTCCTACATTGGCACCGAGCACATGCTCCTCGGCCTGGTGCGCGAGGGTGAGGGCGTCGCCGCCCAAGTCCTGAACGACCTCGGCGCGGACATGGCCCGCGTGCGCACCCAAGTCATCCAGATGATGTCCGGTCAGGCTGGCAAGGAAGCGGGAGCGACGAGCAACGTCGGGTCCTCCAAGAGCGACCCCGAGGCCGCCGGCGGCTCTGCCGTCCTCGACCAGTTCGGTCGCAACCTCACGCAGTTCGCTCGCGAGGGCAAGCTCGACCCGCTCGTTGGACGTGAGAAGGAAGTCGAGCGCGTGATGCAGGTCCTCTCGCGTCGAACGAAGAACAATCCGGTCCTCATCGGTGAGCCGGGCGTCGGCAAGACCGCCATCGTCGAAGGCCTCGCTCAGCGCATCGTCGCCAATCAGGTGCCCGTGACCTTGGCTGACAAGCAGCTCTACACGCTTGACCTTGGCGCGCTCGTAGCGGGTTCTCGCTACCGCGGCGACTTCGAAGAGCGTTTGAAGAAGGTGCTGAAGGAAATCCGCACGCGCGGTGACATCATCTTGTTCATCGACGAGATTCACACCCTCGTGGGCGCCGGCGCCGCCGAAGGCGCGATCGATGCCGCCTCCATCTTGAAGCCGATGCTGGCTCGCGGAGAGCTCCAGACCGTCGGGGCAACCACGATCGACGAGTACCGCAAGCACATCGAAAAGGACGCGGCTTTAGAGCGTCGCTTCCAGCCCGTCAAGGTCGAACAGCCCTCCGTTGCGATGACCATCGAGATTCTGAAGGGTCTTCGTGAGGTCTACGAGGAGTTCCACGCGGTGAAGATCACGGACCAGGCGCTCATCGCTGCTGCCAACATGTCCGACCGCTATATCTCGGACCGCTTCTTGCCCGACAAGGCGATCGACCTGATCGACGAAGCGGGTAGTCGTCTGCGCATTCGCCGCATGGACACCCCTCCCGCCGCGAAGAAGATAGACGAGGACATTCTGCGTCTGCGTCGCGACAAAGAGTCCGCCATGGATTCGGGCGCGCTCGACCAGGCGAAAGCCCTCGACCAGCAGGAGCAAGAGCTTCTCGCCAAGCGCGACGCGATTGATGCGAGTGTGCTCACCCCTGGTGGCGAAGCGTTCGATCTGGTTGACGAAGAGACGATCGCCGAAGTGCTCGCCGTCTGGACGGGGATTCCCGTCTACCGGCTTACCGAAGAAGAGACGACCAAACTCCTGCGCATGGAAGACGAGCTGCACAAGCGCGTCATTGGCCAGGATGAGGCGGTCACCTCACTGAGCCGCGCAATTCGGCGCACCCGAGCCGGTCTAAAGGACCCGAAGCGGCCCGGTGGCTCGTTCATCTTCCTTGGCCCGACGGGCGTCGGCAAGACCGAGCTCGCGAAGACACTCGCCGAGTTCCTCTTCGATGACGCCGACGCGCTGATTCAGCTCGACATGTCGGAGTACATGGAGAAGCACTCGGTGTCGCGCCTCGTTGGCTCGCCCCCGGGCTACGTGGGATACGACGAAGGCGGTCAACTGACCGAGGCCGTTCGTCGCAAGCCGTTCTCCGTGGTGCTCTTCGACGAAGTCGAAAAGGCGCACCCGGATGTCTTTAACACGCTGCTCCAGATTCTGGAAGACGGTCGTCTCACTGACTCCCAGGGTCGCGCCGTTGACTTCAAGAACACGATCTTGATCATGACCTCGAACCTCGGTACGTCAGACCTTCGCAAGGCCGCTATCGGCTTCGGCAAGGGTTCAGACTCGATTACCCACGAGCGGATGAAGGAAAAGGTCAACCAGGCCCTGAAGGCGCACTTCCGTCCCGAGTTCTTGAACCGCATCGACGACACGATCGTGTTCCACGAACTGACGAAGCCAGAAGTCATGGCCGTGGCGGATCTCTTCATCACGCGTCTGCGTGACCAGTTGAGCGCACAGGGTCTTGGGCTCGAGCTGTCGGCGAAAGCGCAGGAGTACTTGGCCGAAAAGGGCTACGACCCAGAGCTCGGCGCTCGACCGCTCCGTCGGGCGATCCAGCAGTACGTCGAAGACGTCCTCAGCGAGAAGATTCTCTTCAAGGAGTTTCACGCGGGCCAGACCATTGTGGTTGACGCCATCGAGGGACCTGACGGTCCGTCACTCACCTTCGAAGGGGTCGAGGGACTTCCGCCCTCGGTCGACTTCGAAGACACCACCAACGCCTAACGTCACAGCGACTCCCTAGCGTCTCACGGGTGAAGTCCCGCGTTCGTTATGTCTGTCGTCTCTGTGGATCCGTCGCGCCCCGGTGGCAGGGTCGCTGTGGTTCGTGCGGAGAGTGGAACTCCATTGACGAGGTAACGGCCGCGCCGGCCGCTCGCGACGTCGCGCGCGTACCTTCAGGTTCTCTGCGCGCGGTGCCCTGTGACGGCGCGTCGGTGTTCTCGTCGGGACTCGGTGAACTCGACCGAGTCCTCGGCGGCGGCTTTGTTGCGGGATCGACCACGCTCCTCTACGGCGAGCCCGGGGTGGGCAAGTCGACACTTGCGTTGATGACGCTGAGCGAACTCGCGCGCGAGCGCGATGTGTTGCTCATTGCCGCGGAAGAGTCTGCGCCCCAGGTGGCACAGCGCGCTCGACGACTTGGTGAGATTCCTGAGCGCCTTCACGTCGCGACAACGACGAGCGTCGACGCCGCAATCGAGCTCATCGCCGAAGGTGCTCGATCGCTCTGCGTGGTTGACTCGATCTCGGCCATGAGCGACGAGACGCTCTCGAGCGTCGTCGGGTCGGTGCCCCAGGTGCGTGCTGCGGCCGAGCGGCTCTGCGCAGTCGCGAAAGAGACCGGTACCGCGTTGCTCCTCATCGGACACGTCACGAAGGACGGCGAGCTCGCGGGGCCGCGTGCGCTCGAGCACCTGGTCGACACCGTCATCCGCATCGAAGGCGATCGCCACGGGTCACTGCGCATCGTGCGCGCACAGAAGCACCGCTTTGGCGCCACGGGTGAAGTGGGGCTCTTCGAGATGGTGGGCGAGGGGTTGCGCGAGATCGCCGACGCCTCGGTGTCGCTTCGTGGTCCCCAGCTCGACGTGCCCGGCGTCGTCCTCACCGTGACCAACGACGGCTCGAGGTCGATTCTCGTGGAGATTCAGGCGCTCGTCGCCCACGCAGCAGGTTCGACGCGACGCGTCGCGTATCAGGTCTCCTCTCAGCGGCTCTCGCTCCTGCTCGCCGTCCTCGAGGCGCGCTGCGGGGTTGACACGAGCGCGCTCGATGTCTTTGCGGCAACGGCGGGCGGTCTCTCGGCGAATGAACCGGGTGTCGACGTCGCCCTGGCGCTCGCCATCGCGTCGGCCACCCTTGGCTTTGCCGTACCTCCCACCGTCGTCGCGATCGGGGAGGTGGGGCTCGCTGGGGAGCTGCGAGCGGTGTCGGGAATGTCGCGCCGGGTTCTTGAGGCGCAGCGCCTCGGCGCCCAGGAGATCATCGTGCCCGCGTCGAGCGAAGTGACCGACGTCGACGGCGTCGGGCTACGGCGCTGCCACTCACTCGCGGAAGCCCTAGACGTCGCCCAGCGTCTCGGCGCGGCGCGCGTCTAAGTCGTAGAGCGATCGCCACTGCAGCGTCGTGCTGCCCTCTTCGCCCGTACCGGTTTGCTAAAAACCTGCTAAAATAGTTAATCCCCCAAACGCCCTCATGTGGGGCGAAATGTCTGAGGAAAGCGAAGTAATGACTGCGCGTAAGTACAAAAAGGGCGATCGCCTTGTGTACCCCCACCACGGCGCTTGTACTGTGGAAAAAATCGAGAAAATGACGGCTTTTGACGTCAAGCAGGACTACCTGAAACTGAAGGTTGCCTACACCGACCTGGTGCTCATGGTGCCCGTCGCCAACGCCGAGTCCGTCGGACTTCGTGACGTCATCAATGACGAAGAGGTCGAAGAGGTCTTTGCCGTCCTTCGCAAGAAGGAAGCTCGTATGCCGACCAATTGGTCGCGGCGCTTCAAGAACCACTCTGAGAAGCTTCGCTCTGGTGACATCTACCAAGTTGCGGAGGTCGTTCGAAACCTGTCGATTCGCGACAAGGACAAGGGCCTCAGTGCGGGTGAGAAGCGCATGCTCACGCGCGCGCGCCAAATCCTCGTCTCCGAGCTCACCTTCGCCCTCAACGTGGACACGGAAGCGGCTGAAGAAAAGCTCGCCTCGGTCCTGCCGTAGGCATGTCGGTCGCGGCCGTCGTGGTGGCCGCAGGCCGTGGCACTCGCTTCGGCGGTGCCAAGCAGTTCGCTCTCGTCGATGGTGAGAGCGTTGCCGCGCGCAGCGTCAAAGCCTGCCGCAGCGTCGCGGACCGCGTGGTCCTCGTCGTACCGGAGGGGTATGACGGAACTGGCGAAGGAGCCGACGTCGTCGTGTCTGGCGGATCTTCGCGAGCTGACTCCGTGCGTTGTGGTCTTGCCCAGTGCGAAGACGCTGACGTCGTGATCGTGCACGACGCCGCCCGCCCGAACGCGAGTCCCGCACTGTTCGCATCGGTCATTGCCGCGATCGAAGACGGTGCGGACGCCGCCATCCCTGGACTCGTCCTGACGGACACCGTCAAGCGCGTCACGCTGAAAGGCGACGTTACCGTCGTGGCGGAGACGCTCACGCGAGAAGAGCTCGTCGGCGTGCAAACACCGCAGGCGTTTCGGCGCGACGTGTTAGTGCGCGCCCACGCATCGGGAGATGAAGCGACGGACGACGCCGGTCTCGTCGAGGCGATTGGCGCTGTCGTGGTCGTCGTCCCCGGAGAGTCAACGAACGTGAAGATCACCCAGCCCGGTGATCTCGAAGCACTGGCGAGGCGAGCATGAGAATCGGCCAAGGCATTGACGTCCATCGCCTCAGCGACGAGGCGGGGCGCGAGCTGTGGCTCGGTCTCGTCCACGTGCCGAACGCGCCCGGTCTCGTGGGGCATTCCGACGCGGACGTGGTCACGCACGCGCTCTGTGACGCGCTGCTCGGTGCGGCTAATCAGGGTGACCTCGGGCGACATTTTCCTGACAACGATCCCGCATTCCATAACGTGTCGTCGCGCCGACTACTCGAAGCGACGATGACAATCCTTCAATCGGAGCGGTTTCGCGTGGTGTCCGGCGACGTCACCATCATCGCCGAACGCCCGAAGCTGGCGCTCTACATGCCCGCCATGTCCCACGAGCTCTCAAGCGCCGTCGGTGCGCTTATCTCCGTAAAGGCGACGACGAGCGAAGGTCTCGGCGCGCTCGGTCGCGGCGAGGGAATGGCGGCGAGTGCCGTCGTCCTCATCGAGGAGCAGGCATGAGTCCCCGTCCCCCTTCCTCGCGCGGTCCGAAACGCTCGTCGCGCCCGAACACTCCTTACAAGCCCGCGAATGCGCCGAGGCGGGCCCCGCGCGAACGCGAGGGTGTCGGTGGCGATCAAGTCGAGGGACGCCACGCAGTGCTCGAGCTGTTGCGCGCGAAGCGTCGCAACGTGAGGAAGATTTATATTGCGGAGAATCAAGATGCGTCTGACGTGCTGGACGCGATTGAGCTCGAGGCGCAGCGCCAGCGCATCCCGGTGAGCATCATCTCGATGTCTCGTCTCGACCGCGAGGCGAAGACTGAGGGGCATCAGGGCGTGATGGCGCTCGCGCAACAGCTCAATACTGTGATGCTCGAAGATCTCTTGCGGGTACCCAAGCCGTTTCTCCTGGTCTGCGATGGCGTCACGGACCCACGCAACCTCGGAGCCATGCTGCGTAGTGCCGAGGGCGCGGGCGTGACCGGCGTGATCGTGCCACGGCATCGCTCCGCTCGAATCTCGCCCTCCGTGACCAAGACGGCTGCGGGCGCGATCGAGTATCTGAACTTCTGCGACGTCGGCGGTGTGCCCGCCGCAATCGACCAGCTCAACCGCGCGGGTGTGTTGACGGTGGGCCTCGCGGGAGAGTCGAATGATTCGCTCTACGAACTCGACCTCGGATCAGGTCCCGTCGCCGTCGTCGTGGGTGGCGAAGAAAAAGGTCTTTCTTCGCTCACGCGCAAGCGGTGCGCGACCGTTGTGTCGATACCGCAGGTCGGTCGTATCAGCTCGCTGAATGCGGGTGTCGCAGTGTCGATCGCAGCTTTCGAGATCGCTCGGCAACGACGCTCCGCTTCGTAGCTCTTGCGTCACTGCGGTGACGATCAAATTCTCATCGACCTAAATACAAAAATAAATCAACCTCGAACGTCACCAATTAAAAACGTTGAAGCAATTCGAGCATTCTCGATTTGTTGTCGTCAATTTCGATCATGAAGGGCGATGTCGAAACGGACGTCGTGGTAACTGGTGTCTGAGGCTCAGGCACCCGAACGTCTCGAAATGGATTATTCATGCTCAAAGGTCAGATCAGTTCATTCTTTCGATCTCAACGAGACAAGACAAGAGCGGTTGTTCAATTCGTGATTGTCATTTCGCTGTTGACTGCATCCGTTCCCTTTTTCCTAGTTGACTCTGCATCTGCGGCGCCCTTTGAGACCGTGACGTTTGCTCAGAACGACAGTCCCTCGGATTCGGTGTGGGCAAGTCAGACAGCAAACGGACCGACCGCGCTCACGCTCTTTGCTGATCTATCTCCAGTTTTTTCCAATTCCGGTCACACATTTGTTGACTGGAATACCCTTGCTGATGGAACGGGCACTTCGTATTCGAACGGTGAAATGTACAGTTTCGACAACGCCACTGAGTTATTCGCAATCTGGTCAAGCGCTGACCAAACGGTCACATTTGCCGAAAATGACAGCCTCTCCGACTCTATTGAGGCGACTCAAACGGAAGACACTACGACGGCTCTCACGTCATTTTCGAGCTTGAGCCCTCAGTTCTCGAATCTCGGATACACCTTCACCGGATGGAACTCCCAACAAAACGGAGGCGGGACCTCCTATTCGAACGGGGAGGATTACTCCTTCTCCGAGCCGATGGTGTTGTGGGCGCAATGGACTGCGCCGCCAACAATCACTTTCGACGACAACGGTGGCATCGGAGGCGATGCGCCGCTTCCTGATCCGTCCGGAATCTCTGTTTCGTTACCGTCGGGAATGGGACTCTCCTTCAGCGGTTACACATTTGCGGGCTGGAATACGGATGAGAGCGGCTCGGGCACTGAATATTCGGCCGGACAATCCCTTGTCATCTCTTCGAACGAGACTCTGTATGCGCAGTGGACGCCCGTAAGTCCGGGATCGGGTTCAAACTCCGGTTCGAGTTCCGGATCAAACTCCGGATCAAATTCGAGTTCGAATTCCAGTTCCCCCTCCTCTCCCGCCCCGCCATCCAATTTGACTTCAACCTCGACGTCGGGAGTGACCGTCAACTTTGTCGCAAACGGAGGGAGCGGCTCGTTGGTTTCGATCAACGAGGTGACGGGAACGAATGTCACGCTCCCGTCGTCATCGAGTGTCGTACGCCTCGGATATACGTTGACGTCGTGGAACACCGAAGCGAACGGCAAGGGAGCGTCGTACAAGCCGGGGACGAGCGTCGGAATGTCGTCGTCAGTTACGCTCTACGCGCAATGGACGTCGACCGGGTCAGCGCCTGTGTTGTACGGCGCCATCGGAGACTTCGCGAAGAATTCGACGACGCTCTCTGCGTCACTTGAGCATGAGGTGCGCGATCTCGCGTCGGTCGTGAAGGCAAAGCACTACTCCAAAGTGAAACTGTATGGCTACACCGCTGCTACCGGGCTTTCAACCCTCGACCGTTCATTGAGCGACGCGCGAGCCTCAAAGGTCGCGAGCTATCTGCGCGTTGAGCTTCGCTCTATGAAGGTGACGGGCGTTTCGGTCGAGGCAGCGGGTGAGGGCTCGCTGGATGGGAAGACGTCGTCGCTCTATTCACGGGTTGAGGTGTTCGTGAGCGGATCGAAGGCCAACGTCTGAGGGTGCGCACATGTCGGTCGCTGAGAAGTTGAAAATCCCAAACTGAGGGCCAAAGTCTCGTCAAATGCCCGGTTTATGCACTTGACGCGCCTAAGGTTGACGGCTGATGCCTAATGAATGTTCCTCATTTCTAAAGGCGTCGTGTCGCAAGGGCCAGCAATTATTGAACCATTCAGGGGTTTCTGGACTCGCGCGCGCACGTCGCCTTCTTGCAAGTACCGTCCCCGTGTTCCTCGTCGCCGGCGTGCTTCCCCTAGTTCTTGTCGCCACCGTCCTGCCCCAAGAAGCGGGCGCGGTAACGACGACAACGTCGGGAACCACCGTCACGGACACCTATAGCTATACGGGCTCGGTGGAGACGTTCACGGTTCCCGACAACGTGACATCGTTGTCAGTAACCGTGACCGGCGCCGAAGGCGCCGAGGGCGGTCGCGACTCTGCGGGTACCGCGCCGCCGGGGGGTTATCAAGGGGTCGTGACGGGTACCATCAGCGTCACGCCGGAAGAAGTTCTTTCCATTGGCGTCGGCCAAGGTGGCACCAATTCCCCTGACTGGGACGCATGCACGCCCGGCGCGGACTACGCGACAGGCGACCCAAATGACGCTATTGGCGGCACAAATCCTCTTGGTGGCTACTCCGGTGGTGGCGGCGGCGCTCCGGGACCCTCGGGCTGCTCAGGGTACGGCGGTTCGGGTGGTGCAGCGTCCGTGATCGAACTTGGCACGTCCGGCAACCCGACGAGTGTTGCCACGATCGTTGCCGGCGGTTCGGGCGGTTCGGGTGGAAGTGGTCAGTTTTCGCCCACGTTGGGCCAGATTTCCCTCCCGACCTTCATCGCGCGAGCTGACGAAAACTCGACCTCGGGAGAAGATGGCGAGTCGGTGTACACGGCATGTCACCAGGTGAGCGGCGAACAGTGCGACGGCGGTGGCGGTGCTGGCGGCGGTGGCGGTGCGCAAGGCGGCGCGAAAGGCTTCGTCGAGTTCGGCTCAGGCACGTCAGACGAGTGGTTTGGCCTGGGTGCCTATCCCGGCGCGAACTCGACGGGCGGCCTCAGCGGCCTCAACACCGAATACAGCTACTACGCGGACGACAACGACAACGGCTCGGTCGTCTTCTCCTATTCATCCGGTTCTCCGGGCGCTCCGGTCGTCGTCGACGGAATGCCAGACGACTCAAGCGTGGCGCTGTACTGGGCTGCGCCGACGCTTTCCGGTTCTTCTGCTGTCTCGAACTACGTCGTGCGGTACGCGACGAGCCCCTACACGACGTGGGCGCCCGCAAGCGAGTGCACTGGAACGTCGATCTCGTGCGACGTGACCGGTTTGACGAACGGTACGGGATACGAATTTGAGGTCGCCGCAGTTAACAGCGAAGGTCAGGGCGCGTACTCTGCGGCGTCGGACGTGGTGACGCCTTCCGGTCCGCCGAGTGCTCCTGCCATTACCGGCGTGACGCCCTCAGACGGGTCATTGTCGCTGGCGTTCACTCCCGCGAGTTCGTCGCAACCGATCCTCGACTACGAGTATTCGCTCGATGGTGGCATCAGCTGGACTTCAACTGGCACAACTGTCTCGCCTGCAGTTATCAGTGGTCTCACCAACGGAACGACGTACTCGGTGGAACTCCGCGCCGAGAACTCAGTGGGTGACGGTGATGCATCGACGCCCGCGAGTGGAACGCCCTCGGCGCTGCCCGGTGCGCCAACGATCACGAGTATCTCCCCGGGTGAAGACGGGACGTCGCTTGGCGTTTCGTTTGTTCCCGGTTACAGCGGCGGTTCAACGATTATTGGTTACCAGTATGCGGTCAGCGTCGGAGCCGGTACCACGAACTTTGGTTCATGGACGGCCGCATCGGGGACATCGTCGCCCATCACCATTACGGGTCTCAGCAACGGGACCACCTATTCGGTGGAGCTACGCGCGGTGAACAACGGCGGGAGCGGACCTGCGTCCGTCTACCAAGTCGGCGTTACGCTCACCGTGCCCAACGCGCCCATCATTGCGTCCCTCACGCCGGGTGACGCGACAATTGCCGTCAGCTACACGCCTTACGACGGCACCAGTGACGGTGGCTCAGCTCTCTCGGATGTCCAGTACTCCCTTGATGGCGGCACGACGTGGACCAGCGCGGGGACGTTGGCAGATCCCTTCATAATTAGCGGACTTACGAACGGCACGCTCTACAACGTGGAGCTCGAAACGGTCAACGGCGTTGGCACGAGTGCCCCGTCCGCGCCGTCGACTGCGATGCCCGCGACGTCTCCCGGTTTGCCACTCGATGTGACGGCCGTCGGCGGGCCCGGATCGGTGTCTGTCGCGTGGCAGCCACCGCTGAGTAATGGCGGTTCCGCAATAACGACCTACACGGTAAGCGCGTACAGCGCGGCGAGCGGCGGTGCGGCGGTCGCGTCATGTACCTCATCGACACTCAGTTGCTCGATCTCCGGGCTCGCCACCGACGTCACGTATTACGTCGGAATGAACGCAACCAACGCCGTAGGTCCGGGGCCATTGACGAGTCCGCGTGTCACGGCGTCAACGGTCGCGTTGCCGGGGGCCCCCACGATATCCGCGCTGTCGGAGGGCGACGCGTACGTGTCGGTGCCGTTCGCCGCTGGCTCATTCGATACGAGTAACCCGATCACTGGCTATCAGTACTCCACCGATGGTGGCCTGACGTGGCAGAACTCCCTCGGTTCGACCTCGCCGATCACCATCTCTGGTCTTGCGGATGGCACGAACTACACGGTCGAACTACGCGCAGTCAGCGCAGCGGGGCCGGGCGCCGCGTCCAACAGCGAGAGCGCTATGCCGTACGCAGCGCCCGACGCGACGAGTAACGCGAGCACCACGTACGTAGCGGGCAGCGGCGACGTGACCGTGTCGTGGGCTGCACCGAACGACAACGGCGCCGCGATTTCCACCTATACGGTTACCGCGTTCTCGGCACTCATTGGCGGGACACAAGTCTCCACGTGCACGACGGCGACGCTGACCTGCTCGCTGTCGGGTCTCGGGAATGGGACGACGTATTACATCTCCATCCAGTCGGTCAACGTCTATTCGCAGTACAGCTTGCGCTCGTCTCCGCTCATCCCGGTAGTGCCGGGTTCCCCCTCGACCACGTTGCTGAGCGCATCGCCCTCGACGTCGGCGAATTTCGGAAACTCCGTGACCCTCACCGCGGCAGTGACGTCCGGCGCGTCCGGCACCGTCGATTTCGAAGTCGGTGGAGTCTCCATCGCTTCCTGTGGATCGGAGACGATCTCATCGAGTGAAGCCCAATGCGTCACGAGCGCGCTGCCAGGCGGCGATGATTCATTGACGGCCGCGTATTCGGGCAATTCAACGTACGCGTCGTCGGCAAGTGCCGCGATGTTGTATCAGATCAACGCACTGGGTCAAAGCGACCTGGAGTTAGCGACGACGGCAACGACGTACGCGCCGAGTCCGGCAAACACCGCGACGTTGAGTACAAGCGGTGGAACCACAGGGGGTGCCGTGACCTACCAAGTCGACTCGTCGGGCAACACCGCGGGATGCTCAATCAACGGAGACATCGTGGAGTACACGTCTGCGGGTACCTGCTCAATAACAGCGACGATGGTGGGCAACGCCGACTACAACTCGGTCTCAAGTGCCGACACGCCCTTCGTCGTTCAGCAGATGAATACGAGCATCACATTGGGAGCGACGCCGGCTTCGTCGGACTTCGGCACGTTGGTGACCCTTACGGCAACCGTGACCCCCGCCTCGACGGGCACGGTGGATTTCGAGGTCGGAGGAGTCTCGATCGCGACCTGCGGCGCGGTGACAGTCTCATCGGGTGAAGCAGAATGCGCCACCACTGCGCTGTCGGCAAATGTCGACGATATGTTGAGCGCCGTCTACTCAGGCGACGTCAATGACGTCACCTCCACGAGCGCGACGCTCGACTATGACGTCAGCCCTTCGTCATCGAATGTTCTTACGTTCACGACCAGTTCGTCCGCAGCAACAGTGGGCGAAACGTACTCCCCGGTGGCGTCCTCGAGTGCCGGATTGACGCCGGTCATTACGGTCGACTCGTCAAGCTCGTCGGTGTGTTCGATCAGTAGTGGCAGGGTCACATTTATCGCGGCCGGCCAATGCATCGTGGACGCCAACCAGCCCGGTGACGCGGACTACGCCGCCGCCGCGCAGATACAACAATCAGTCACCGTTCACTCGAGTGCGTCGCGAGTCCCGACGTCACCCATCGACGTCAGTGCCACCTTCGGCGCATCAGGCGTCGGGGTGACCTGGTCGTCGCCCATCTACCAAGGAAGTTCTTCCGTCGAGGGCTACACGGTGACGGCGTCCCCGGGCGGCGCCGCATGCACGACAACGGGAGCGACGACGTGCACGCTCTCGGGTCTCTCAAACTCCTCGTCGTACGCCATTTCCGTCGTCGCGAGGAACAATGCCGGAACCTCGCCCGCGGGCTCGTTCACGCTGAATGCTTCCGGCTCTACGACCGGCACTTCAGGTACGGGTACGGGTACGGGTACGGGTACGGGTACGGGTTCAGGAGGGGCGACCCCTGCGGGTACTCCGTCGGCGCCGAAGGACGTTGAAACAACTCAGAGTGGATCAGATCTCACGGTGTCATGGACAACCCCTTCGGCGCCGGGCAACTCGACCATCACTGAATATCGCGTGACGATCTCGCCCGGCGGGAAAACCTGTACGACGACGGGAGCGAAGTCATGCACCGTCTCCGGCCTGTCGTCACGTGTGCGTTACCACGTCAGCGTGGTCGCGATCAGCAGCGTGGGAACATCGACGCCGGCGTCGGCGACGACGAAAGTCGCATCGGCGAGCAGCGTCCTCGGGAGCATCGGCTTTGCGTTTGACTCCAGTTCGTTGAGCGCGGGTGATCGACACATGGTCGAACGAGTAGCGACCAAGATTCTCGACGCCAAGATTAAGCGAGTGACCTTGGAGGGCTACACCGATTCGGTGGGTTCGGTTTCTTTCAACGAGGTGCTGAGTGCCCAACGTGCTGCTGCGACAGGCGTGTACTTGCGCGAACTGTTGTCCCGACATGGTGATCGCACTACAAAGATCAACATCGTCGGCAAAGGAATTCGCCGTAATGGTACGACGGCCTCAGCGAGTCGCACCGTCATCGTGATCGACTAATTCGCCGTAGGCACTGATTACGTCGGTATTCCTGGCTCATCGGTGCTCGCGTTTCGCGGCCGCCGATGAGCCGGGTACCAGCGGCTTATACGGTCGCTTCCTGTCGTTTTAATCTCCTTGAACATGCGTCGCCGTCTCAACCTTCTTGGCGGGGGGTGAAGTCGTCATGGATCAACCGTGAGGTGTCAAGCAACTCGTGATACCGCGTCACGCATCAACGGGAGTTGTGTGAAGGATCACCCGAAACGGTGTCGACGGAGAACTGTCGAACGTTTTCGGCGAATCAGAGCCGGTGGAGGGATTCGAACCCACGACCTGACGATTACAAATCGCCTGCGCTACCAGACTGCGCCACACCGGCTGGAAGTACCAAGGTTAGTTACTCGCCTTCGATCGTCATAGAGTTGGAGTTAATGAGCGACTCACGACCTTCGCACGGGGACCCGCACGCTTCTGGGTCTCACTACCAGCCGTCACTCGCAGTCGTCTTTATCATCGTGATCCTCTTTATCGGCGCCACGTTTCTCATGGTGACCACCATTTCATCGTCGCCAACGACCCCGACCACAACGACGCTGCCCTCAACCACGACAACCACAGGAGCGGCGACGGCCCGCGTGATCAAGTCGCACGAGCGCGTCCAGGTTGCCAATGGCACGACCGTGAGTCAGCTGGCTGCCAAGTACACCCAGGAGCTCCAGACCCAGGATTGGGACACCCTGCCGCCCGTAAACGGGCCGTTGGAGAAGAAGACCGTCATCTACTACACGACGGGACAGCTGAAGGCGGCCCAAGAGGTTGCCACGACTGTTCACGTCAGTCAGTCCGCAGTTCACCCGCTCGGCGCACTGAAGCCGGTCTCGGGCGCTTCAGGCGATGACGTCATCGTGATCATCGGGAAAGACGAGTCGGCCTAGTCCCGTTCAAGTTGCGCTCGGCATGTCGACTTTGTAGCGCTCCAGCGCCGCGCGCAGCACGTCCACCGCCATCGGTCGAAGCTCTTCGAGTGGACGATTGCGATGCCGACGAATGCCAAGGTCGACTTGGGCGATCGCATGCACGCCAAAAAGCTTGGCGCAATCGATGAGGAGCGCGATCTCGACGCGGTAGTCAGGCTCGAGCGTGACGGTGTCGAGCGCGCTGCGGCGCACCGCCGTTTCACCCGCCAGAGGTTGGCGTATTTCGCCGAGACCCGGGTAGAGCAGCGAGAGGATGGGTCGGGCGGCGAGCTCGTTCACCCGTCCTCCGCCCGTTGGCATGTTGTGCAAGGGGCGCACGTAAAAGGCCTTGACCAGCTCAATTTCGGTCCGCTCGAGCAGGGGCTGGATAAGCCGGGCGACGTAGTCGGCCGTTGTATTGATGACATCGGCGTCCAAAAAGACGAGAATGTCCGACGTGCTCGCCTCAACACCCGTGAGCATGGCGGCGCCCTTGCCGCTCGGCCCCTCGGCGTGCACGACGCGCGCACCGTGGTGGTCAGCCACGGTCGCCGTGTCGTCGCTCGAGTGGTCATTGACGACAATGAGCTCGTCGTATAAATGGTCGTGAACTCGGACCATATCGATCACTGACCCGACCGTCGTGGCCTCATCCTTCGCGGGAATGACGACCGCCACCGTGGTGTCGCCCTTCAATTGGCCCACCCGTTCCAGCGTGAAATGATCGCGAGGAAGAGTCCACGGTACGTCCGTCATGGAGAGAGGTTACGGCGCGCACTTGACAACACGCCACGGCGTACGTAAGAATCGGAACCATCATCCAGAGCGACTGAGGGACGGCCCCGCAGACGTCGCGACAACCAGTGTGAACCCAGGGAGTTTCCCTTTACACCAGGTGCCAAAGGCCGACCGATGAAGAGGGAGTTATGAGTTACGCAACCGGTCTCAAATGTCGAGAGTGTGGTACCGCTTATCCCGCGGAGGCCCGCTACGTCTGTGATTACTGCTTCGGACCGCTCGAGGTCGACTACGACCTCGCCGCCGCACGAGGTGCAGTCACCCGAAAGTCGATCGAAGAAGGACCCGCGTCGATCTGGCGTTACGGCGCGCTGCTGCCCGATCCGGGCGAGTCGCCCGTCGACCTCGGTGCGGGGTGGACGCCGCTTCGACGTGCAACGCGTCTCGCCGAGGTGCTCGGCGTGCGAGAGCTGTGGTTGAAGGACGACACGCGCAACCCGACCGGCTCCTTCAAGGATCGCGTGGTCTCGGTCGCGCTCTCGAGCGCCCGTCGGCTCGGCTTCACCACTGCCGCCTGCGCGTCAACCGGCAACCTCGCCACGTCTGTCGCAGCACACGCAGCATCGATCGGCTGGCCGAGCGTCACGATCATTCCCGCGGACCTCGAGAAGTCGAAGATCGCCATGGCCTCCATCTTCGGTGGCACGGTCCTCGGGGTCGAGGGCAACTACGACGACGTGAACCGACTCTGCGTCGAGCTCGTCGCCGAGCACCCTGACTGGGCCTTCGCCAACATCAACATGCGCGCCTACTACTCCGAGGGTTCGAAGACGCTCGCCTTCGAGATCTCGGAACAGCTCGGCTGGCGCACGCCCGATCAAGTTATTGTGCCTCTCGCCTCGGGCAGCCAGTTCACGAAGGTCGCGAAGGGCTTTCGTCAGTTCATCGAACTCGGGCTCGTCGACGGCACGTCTCCCGTGCTCTTCGGCGCCCAGGCGAAGGGCTGCTCGCCGATTGCGACGGCCTTCGAGGACAAGGCGGAATTCATCACGCCCCAGCGTCCGAAGACGATTGCGCGCTCGCTCGCGATCGGCAATCCCGCGGACGCGCCCTACGTGCTGGAAGAGCTTCGCTCGAAGGGCGGTGACTGCGGCTCCGTGCTCGACGATGAGATCCTCGAGTGCATCGGACTGCTCGCCGAGACCGAGGGCATCTTCGCCGAGACCGCTGGCGGCGTGACCATCGCGTCGCTCCGTCAACTGATCGAGCGCGGATCCATCGACCGCGAGAAGTCCATCGTCGCCATCATCTCGGGGCACGGGCTAAAGACTCTCGACGCGATCGCCGACACGGCCACCGTGTCCTCGACGATTACGCCATCGCTCGAAGCCGCCGAAGAAGCAATTCGCTTTCACCAACTGGTGGCGGCATCGTGAGCGTCATCGTTCGCCTTCCGAGCCAGCTGCGCACCCTCGTCGGCGGGGTCGGGGAGATTTCCGTCGAAGCGACGACCGTACGCGAGGCAATTTGGGCCGTCGAGGAGAATCATCCCGGGCTCGCGGGCCGCGTGCTCGACGACGACGGCGGCCTTCGCCGATTCGTCAATATATTTGTGGCCGACGAAGATGTGCGGTTCCTCGACGGACTCGACACCAAAGTCGAGCCCGGCCAGACCGTCTCCCTGGTGCCAGCCGTCGCGGGCGGCTGATTCCGGCGTTAGCACTCTCGGTGAGAGACTGCTAATATTGCCTTGCACCAAAAAGGTGGATACGCACTAGGAGGAACCCCCGTGGCGAAACTGATCGCTTTTGACGAAGAGGCGCGACGCGCCCTCGAGCGCGGAATGAACAAGTTGGCGGACGCCGTTCGCGTCACCCTCGGACCTAAGGGCCGCAACGTCGTACTGGACAAGAAGTGGGGCGCTCCCACGATTACGAACGACGGTGTCTCGATCGCTAAGGAGATCGACCTCGAAGACCCCTACGAAAAGATCGGCGCTGAGCTGGTCAAAGAAGTAGCGAAGAAGACTGACGACGTGGCCGGTGACGGCACGACGACCGCGACGGTCCTCGCCTGGGCGATGGTCCGTGAGGGCCTGAAGAACGTGGCTGCCGGCGCGAACCCGATGTCGCTGAAGAAGGGCATCGAAGAGGCAGTCGAAGCGGCCGTTGCGTCGATTCGCGACCTCGCGAAGCCCGCCGACACCAAAGAGCAGATTGCCCAAGTGGCGTCTATCTCCGCCGCTGACAACGAGATCGGCCAGATGATCGCTGACGCCATCGACAAAGTGGGCAAGGACGGCGTCATCACCGTCGAAGAGAGCCAGTCCTTTGGTATGGACATGGACCTCGTCGAAGGTATGCGCTTTGACAAGGGTTACATCGCCCCATACTTCGCGACCGACCTTGAGCGTCAAGAGGCCGTGCTCGAAGACGCGTACGTGCTGCTTGTCTCAAGCAAGATCTCCTCAGTCCGTGACGTGCTTCCGGTACTCGAGAAGGTCATGCAGTCGGGCCGCCCGCTGCTCATCGTCGCCGAGGACGTCGAGGGCGAGGCCCTCGCCACGCTCGTCGTGAACAAGATCCGCGGCACGTTCAAGTCCGTCGCCGTCAAGGCGCCTGGGTTTGGCGAACGTCGCAAGGCCATCCTCCAGGACATCGCGATCCTGACCGGCTCGACGGTCATCTCTGAAGAGATCGGTCTCAAGCTTGAGAACGCGACGCTGGAGCTGCTCGGCTCCGCGCACAAGGTCATCGTCACGAAGGACGAGACCACGATCGTCGAAGGTGCGGGCTCCGAAGAGGACATCAAGGGCCGTATCGCTCAGATCAAGGCCGAGATTGACAACACCGAGTCCGACTACGACCGCGAGAAGCTCCAAGAGCGTCTGGCAAAGCTTTCTGGTGGCGTTGCCGTCATCAAGGTGGGCGCCGCGACGGAAGTCGAGCTGAAGGAAAAGAAGCACCGTATCGAAGACGCGGTCTCGACGACGAAGGCTGCCATTGAAGAGGGTGTTGTGCCCGGCGGTGGCGTGGCCTTGCTGCGCAGCCAGAGCCGCATCCTCGAAGCTGCGGACAAGTTGAGCGGTGACGAGGCAACCGGTGCGCGCATGGTCGCCAAGGCTGTCGAAGCTCCGCTGAACCAGATCGCGGTGAACGCAGGCCTCGAGGGTGGCGTCATCGTCGACAAGGTGCGCAATCTTGCGAAGCCGACCGAAGGACTGAACGCTGCAACCGGTGAGTACGAGGACCTCCTTGTGGCGGGCGTCATTGACGCTGCCAAGGTGACACGCTCGGCGCTCCAGAATGCAGCCTCGATCGCGGCACTGTTCCTCACCACCGAATGCGTCATCGTCGACAAGCCCGAAGAGAAGGCGTCTGCGATGTCCGGCGGCGGGATGGACGACTACTAAACCGTCTTCACCTACGTACACAACACCGCGGGGTTCGTCCCCGCGGTGTTGTGCGTTCTGGGCCATTTCGCTTTGCGCAATTGCCCGTAGCATGTGCTCATGACGACACCTTTACCCCTCGGCCCCTCGCGCGGCCTCAACGTTGTGCACCTTTTTTGCCACCCAGAAGTCGACATTGACGCCGGCGCGGTTCATAAGGCAGTCGACGAAGCAACAGAGCAAGGACTGCAGATCGTGACCACCGCCATGCTCGGCGCGAAGTCCGACGTCTGCTTCATGGCGCTCGGCAAGAACCTTTGGGACGTACGGCGCTTCCAGTCGAAGATTCAAGCGGCGGGCGTTTTCGTCGCCGAGAGTTACGTGTCGGTGACCGAAGTGAGCGAGTACGCGGCGGGGATGCCCGAAGAGATGCTGAACGCCCGGCTCTATCCCACTCTGCCGCCCGAAGGCATGAGTGCGTTCTGCTTCTATCCGATGTCCAAGCGCCGCGGCGAGGTGAACAACTGGTATCAGCTCGACTACGACGCCCGAGAGGCCCTGATGCGCGGACATGGCGCCATCGGTCGGACCTTTAAGGGCCGGGTGCTGCAGCTCATCACAGGTTCGTCGGGTCTTGACGATTGGGAGTGGGGCGTCACGCTCTTTGGCGTGCACCTCGACGATCTGAAGGACTGCGTCTACACCATGCGATTCGACGAAGCCTCTGCCGTCTACGCCGAGTTCGGACCCTTCTACACGGGGCTCGTGGGCACGGTCGATGACGTGCTCGACGCCATCGTCGCCTGAGCGTCGATGTAGCGTCGAGACGTGGACCCGTCGATTCCTGAAAAGACGCTGCGCCGCTGGGCCGAGTCCCTCGCGGGGATTGCGAAGACGGGACTCGGATTCACCGAAAGCCAGTACGAGCGCGAGCGCTTTGAAGAAGTGCTGAAGATCGCCTCCGACATGAAGGTGGCCGCCGACGACGGACTCGAGGGCGTTGCTGACGCGCAGGGCTACGTCACTCAGTGGATGCAAGAAGTTGGCCGCGGCGTGCCCGGCTACCAGACGCCGAAGGTCGCGGTCGGAGCAGCGGTCGCGAACGACAAAGGTCAGTTGCTCCTGATCAAACGCGCAGACTCCGGCGTGTGGCTGTATCCGACCGGCTGGTGCGATGTGGGCTATTCCGCACCCGAAGTCGTCGTCAAAGAGGTCCTCGAAGAGACGGGGATCGACGTCGAGCCGATTCGGCTCATCGGCGTGCTCGACGGGATGCGCCTTGGCGAGTCGCGCATTCCTCTCTATTCATTGCTGTTCTTCTGCCGAGCCATTGGCGGAGAGCTCGTGCTGCATCCCCTCGAAGTCGCCGATGCGGGCTGGTTTTATCGCGACGAATTTCCGAGTCCGACGATCGGCGCGGACCGATGGGCTGATCCGGTCTTTGCCGCGATCGCCGGCGAGCACCGCGACGTGTACTACGACGACCTCCGTCGTCCTGTCTGGCGAGGTGACGAATGAAGGTTGAAATTGAAGCAGCAGCGAAGGCGACGAACGATCTCGTCGAAAGCCTCAATCGACTGCTGCCACAACTCTCGTCCAGCGCGGAGCCATTGACCTTGAACGATGTCGAGTGGATGGTGAACTCCGATGTCGTCACGCTCTACGTTGCGCGCCACGAGGGCCGCGTTGTCGGCACGTTGACGCTTGCTATCTTCGCGATCCCGACTGGATGGCGCGCGTGGATCGAGGACGTCGTGGTCGACGAGACGGCACGCGGACTCGGCGTCGGCGAACAGATGACCATGGCTGCGGTCGACGATGCGCGACGACGCGGTGTTCGCTCCGTTGATCTCACCAGCCGTCCGACGCGCGAAGCGGCGAACGCGCTCTACCAAAAGCTGGGGTTCGAATATCGCGAGACGAATGTCTATCGTTTTTCCATCGAAAACTCGTAAGGCCATGGACCCACATGACGCCAGGGAGAGCCTTCCTTTTCCTCCGTTAGAGATGAGGGAGCTGGTCGGCCAAACCGATCTGCGTGCATACGACAACCAGACGGGCGAATTGATCTACCCGTTTATTTCTGCAGAAAAGTACGAGTCGGTCCTTGATTTCGGTTGCGGATGCGGGCGCGTGGCGCGTCAGCTGCTACTACAGGACGTTCGCCCGACGCGATACGTCGGGGTGGATCTTCACGAGGGAATGGTCGAGTGGTGCCAACGTAACCTCGCTGACGCGACCGACGGATTCGAATTCATACACCACGACGTGTACAACCTCCGATTCAATCCCACAGGCGTGCAACCGCCCGTCATGGTGTTTCCTGTTGGTGATCATGAGTTCACGATGGTGCACGCGTTGTCCGTGTTTACTCATCTCACGCAGATGCAAACGGAGCACTATCTCTCAGAGGTCGCTCGAGTGCTTCGATCCGATGCCGTGGTGCTGAGTAGTTGGTTCTTTTTCGAAAAGAGCAACTTCCCGTTTCTCCCCGAGACTCATAACGCGCTGTACGTGGACTACGTTGACCCGACGGCGGCGGTGCTCTATGACAGGGGATGGGTCGAAAACCTTGCCTCAAGGAACGACCTGGTTATCAGTTACATTGAGCCGCCGAAGGTTCGCGGCCACCAATGGACCTTGCTAATGCAACCAACCAGCAGCGGTGTCAATCCGGCGCGTTGGCCGGATGACAACGCTCCGATTGGCAAGGCGGTGCCACCGCATGGTCGTACCGATCCTCATCTCATTCGCTGATCAAATTGTCTTTTCCTGCCGTTTTGACGCTGACGTGGAAATTGTGTTGACGAAAACGCCCCGTCGCAATTGGGGTATGTATGGCTTTCCGGTTGACGAATGAGGACTGGATTATTCGGTGGAGGTGGAGCCTCCGTTGCCGTTTACGGCAGGTCTTTGTACATCGCGACCGACGTTGTCTGGTAGTCGAGCGACTCGTACAGTCCTCGCGCGATGGTGTTGGTGCCGAAGACGTTAAGTCCGAGGCGCGTGCCGGACTTCGATCGCACGTACTCCTCGGCGGCGACCATCGTTGCCCGACCGAGTCCGGTCCCTCGGCGTCCCTCATTGATCACGATGTCGTAGATGAACCACTCGTTCGGAGCTCGACTCGGCTGGTGACCGAGCCACAGTGTGCCCACGACGTCGCCGTCGCTGACGACGTCGAGAATGTACTGGCCCACTGACGGTCGTTCGCCGTCCAAGAGATTCGCGCGATTGCGTTCGACGTTCCTATCTGCCTCGTCGACCGACACGCCTGCGGCGAGAAGATCCGCGTGGTACTCACTCCACATTGTCGAAAGCCACGTCGCGAGATTCGCTTCGGACTTCTCGACGAGTTCAATCATCGCGACTATGAACCGCTTATGGCTCGATCACCACGAACAGCGCGAAACCGTCGTAACCCTTGCTGCCTACGGTCTGGACCGCCGTTCCCTTCAGTCGACGATCGGCGGCAGCACGCTCGAGGAAGGTTCGCACGCCCTGGACGCGGGGGTCGGTGCTCTCGAGGTTCGCGACTTCACCCTTTCGCACCACGTTGTCAGCGACGATGACGGTGCCGGGACGTGAGAGGGGGAGCGCGAGCTCGAGATACTCGGGGTAGCCCTCCTTGTCCGCGTCAATGAAGATGAAGTCGAAAGGCTCGCCACCCTCGTCGATCAGCTGTCGCATTGACGCGGGCGCCGGTCCGACGCGAATCTCCACCTGCGACGCAAGTCCCGCGCGCTCAAGATTCTTGCGAGCGACGTCCGCGTGACGGGGCTCCAGCTCCAAAGAGATCAGACGCCCGTCGTTGGGCAGTGAGCGCGCGAGCCAGATGGTGCTGTAACCGCCGAGCGTGCCGATTTCGAGAATTCGGCGAGCTCCTTGGATGGTCGCGAGCAGCGTCAAGAGCTTGCCCTGATTCGGTGCGACGTTGATTTGGGGAAGCCCTGCGTCGTCGCTATCGCGGAGCGCGCTGTCGAGCGCGTCGTCGGAAGGTGCGAGTAGCGACACGAGATACCGGTCGACGTCTGACCACTGTTGTTCGTCCATTCGTGTAGTTTGCCATGTCGCCGCACGCCGGTTCCACAGCTCCGTCCGTGGTGGCTGTCCCGAGCACACGTGACAGTCTTCGAGGGCTGCGATGCGAACCGGTAGCACCCGGGGCATTCTTAGGCGAGCTCCACTTGGAAGTAAGAGTCGCCGAGTACCGTGACGATCTAGAGAGCGGGGGTGCGGTGGCAACGAGACGACGGAGCGCTATCGCGTGTGGACTTGGTGCGTTGATCGCCGCGATGCCGGTGACGCTCGCGGGCGCTGCAACGAAGGAAAGTGTCTCCCGCGAGACCACACCACAGAGCGAAGCTGTCGCGGTGAAACGTGTGAAGTGGACCTCGAATGTTCGTGTTGCGTACTCGGACGGGTCCTGGACCTTCACGTCGGAGGGCATCCCGGCATCCAATTTTGTGGCTCCCGACTATGCGGTGCCTTCCAATCCCTTTGACGTGAGCGCGGCGGGCGCAAGCGTGCATCCTTCTGCCTCGATTCTTGAGGACCAGCATTACGACTACACGTTGCCACTCACTCCGAAGTACTCGAAGACCGTGACCGACACCAACCAAGGCCCGATCGGCATCATGCTGAACGGCGCTGCGCTCTACAACCCATACGAAGCGAACCATTCCACGGTGGCGACCGCCGACAACTTCGTCGCGACCCAAGGCGGCATCACGGCCTCGTTTCTCGACGACTGTGACGGACACCCCGGACCCGGGGGCCAGTACCACTATCACGGGCTACCCGAGTGCCTTGTCGCCTACGCAACCGGTGCGAGCCCCGTCGTGCGGTCCGTCACGTCGACGAGTGGTGCCATGACAAGTGCGGTCGATGAGAATAACGCGGCGTCGAAGAAGCCAGTCATCCTCGGCTTCGCGTTCGACGGCTACGGCATCTACGACAATGTGGCGATGAATGGCGCGACGGTGCCAGTCTCGGCTCTTGACGCGTGCAACGGGATCTTCTCTCCCGTGCCGGGCTATCCCAAGGGCGTGTATCACTACGTGCTCGAGAACGTAAAGGGGACTCGCTCCTCGATCGGTTGTTATCACGGCGTCGTCTCATCGGCCTACACCCAGGCCCTCGAAATCGACCTCAGCGCAAGCGGTACGTCGTTCGATGCCACGAAGGTGACTGGCGAGCCGGCGACCGCGGCGACCCTCGCCGCCAGCAAAAATGAGGACAAGCTCTTGCGTTCGATGCTCGCACTTAGTCCCTGGACCGGGGAGTGCTGAGCCGCGTCTCGTGAATGTCGCGATTGGTAAAATCCCTCGCGTGGAGAATTTGAATCATCGAGACATCGCGATATCGACGTACAACACCTGCTGGGAGCTTCTGGAGAATGAGCACCGCACGCCCGAGGAAGACCGGGCGCTCCTCACCCTCGCGTTCACGTCGCGCTACCACTGGTCGATTGTTGGTGGCAAAGACCAGACGATCATCGCTAACTGGATGATCTCTCGTGCCGCAGCGGCGGTCGGCGAGGGAACAGTCGCGCTGAACTTCGCGCAACTCGCCTTCGACCTTGCCCACGATGCGGACGTGCCCGACTGGCTCGTGGCGTCGGTGCACGAAGGATTCGCGCGTGCCTATGCAGCGGCCGGCGACGCACGGGCGCGAGACGAGTGGTACGCGTCCGCCATCGAACTCGCCGATCAAATCGCTGATGACGAGTATCGCGCGCTGATCGCCGATCAGCTCGACAGCGTCCCGCGATCTCACTCGTGAGGATCGACGAGGCGGCAGTCGGCGACGCCGACATTCTCACGCACCTCGCGCTCGACTCAAAGCGCCACTGGGGTTACGACGATGCGTTCATGGAACGCTGCCGCGACGAATTGACGGTGAGCGAAGCCGACGTCGCAACCCATCGAGTGCTCGTTGCTCGCGAGGCCGAGCGAGTCCTCGGTTTCTATCAACTGCTGCCCCTCGACAAGTCGTGCGTCGATCTCGACATGCTCTTCGTGGAACCGCGATCCGTTGGTACGGGCGTAGGCGGTGCGCTGATGCGCCACGCGATGAGCGCTGCCCGCGGCGACGGCGCCTTGACGCTGCGGATCACTGCCGATCCTTTCGCCGTGCCCTTCTACGAACATTTTGGTGCCGTGCTCGTCGGTTCGTCGCTCGCATCCTCGACCGGGCGCACACTCCCGGTGTACGACATAGCCCTCTGACAAAGACCGATCCGAGCATCGATAACCTAATTCGATGACAACCGACCGCTACTCCCACGGACACCATGAGTCGGTCTTGCGCAGTCACCAGTGGCGCACGGCCGAAAACTCCGCTTCATTCTTGCTCCGTCATCTTGCGCCCGGCATGGCGCTGCTTGATGTGGGCTGCGGGCCCGGCACCATCACTGCCGATCTGGCAGGTCGCCTCGGCGAAGGGACCGTTATAGGCATCGATCTTGCCGAAGAGGTGGTTGCACTCGCGCGCCAACAACACCCGACGTCAAACGGCGCGCATCTCTCATTTCAGGTCGCTGACGTCTACGCGCTCGAGTTCGCAGATGAGACGTTCGACGTCGTCTACGCCCACCAAGTGCTCCAGCATCTGAGCCGTCCGGTTAAGGCACTCGCGGAGATGCACCGCGTTCTCAAACCCGGCGGCCTTGTGGCAGTGCGC